>JAEUKE010000115.1 GCA_016794345.1 Myxococcales bacterium | reverse complement strand
CGCGCCTCGGTGGCAGAGGTGACGAGCGCCACCTCGACACGAACGGGCACCCTCGCCCCCGGAGACTACGTGCTCATCGAGGTGAGCGACGACGGCCGAGGGATCCCCGACTCGATCGCGCCTCGAGTCTTCGAGCCGTTCGTGACCGGGAAGATCGAGGGCCGAGGAACCGGGCTCGGGCTCTCCACCGTGCGTGACATCGCGCTCGAGCTCGGCGGCCGCGTCGACTTCGAGACCTCCCCTGCCGGCACGGTCTTCCGGGTGTGGCTGCCGCGGCATCTCGGGGAGCCCCCTTCCGAGCCGCGCCAGGCCACCCCGGGACCGGCGAGCCGCGGCGCGACGGGCGCCCACGTGGTGCTGGTGGAGGACGACGAGGGCCTCGCGAGCTCGCTCTCGGAGATCCTTCGCCACGCCGGCTACGAGGTCGAGACGTTCCGCTCGGCGGAGGAGGCCCTCGCGGGGATCGAGAGCCGCGCGCCTCGCCTGCTGCTGGCGGACCTCTCCTTGCCTGGTGTCGACGGCGTCGCGCTGGCCGATCGTGTCACCGCCACGACCAACACGGCGGTGTTGCTCGTCACCGGCGTCGGCGCCCACGCGGCGCGGGGCCGGTACCCGATCCTCGCGAAGCCCTTCCACGTGCAAGACCTCCTGGATCGGGTCTCTGCCGCGATCCGCGCGGGTTGACGAGCGTCCCGGCTCCCGGCGACCTTGAGGCGGCGCCTGGGGCTGGAGAAGAAGGGCCGCGCCGGCAGCCTGAGCCCGTCGGCGGCGGAGATAGCGACCTTCTTCAGCGGCGCCGCAGCAGAAGGCCCCGGCCGCTGATGACGAAGCCGTAAGGTTTCCAGAGCGGCGCGAGCGGCGAGTCGGCCGCGTCGGCGCCGTCGATCCGGGCGATCGTCATGGCCTTCTTGGCTCCGCGGTCGAGCTCGCGCGCGAGGGCGGCGCCGATGGCCTCGATGGTGCGCCCTCGCTCGGGCTCCTCGGCAGGCAAGAATGTGGCGACGGCCTCGCCCCCGCGCGCGATGAACGCGGCGAGCGCGCCCTCGAAGAGGATGACCTCCGCGCCCGCTGCCCGCTGCGGCCGCGGATCGCCCTCGGGCCAGCCGACCGCGGCGCCGTAGGGGTTCGCGGGGTCGGTCGCCGCGAGCACGAGGGCCGGCGCGTCACCGCTCGGATCGCGGAGCGCCCGGAGCCGCTCGTCCACGCCGGGCCTGGAGAACTGCGCCGGGCCGAGCCCCTCGACGAAGTACCCACGCCGGACTCGCCCTGCGTCCTCCATCACCTTGAGGATCGGGTAGACGGCGCTGAAGCCACCGCTGATGCCCTCGGTCTGCGCGACCTCGCGGTTCACGACGCCATATCGCTCGAGCAGGACCGTCGCGAGCGCCGTTCGCCTGTCGGTGTCGGAGGGCGAGCCGGCCACGAGCCGAGGCAAGAGCGACCAGCGACCTTCGCTACCCGGCGCCAGCGCCCGCCGCGTGCGGAACCGCGCAGGTGCCGCGCGCTCTCGCCCGACGCCGATCTTGAACAGCGACCGGAGCGGCGCGGTCGTGTCGTTCGTCACGAGCCCAGCGAAGACGAGGCTCCAGAGCGCGTCGAGCACGTCCCCTGCGAAGCCGCCGACCTCCGCCGCGAGCTCGCCGAAGAAGACCGCGCCGCGGCGCTCGAGGGCGCGGAGCACCTCCGGCGCCCGCTCGTGTGCCGCCTCTCCCGGAGGAGCGGCGAGGAGCGCGTAGCGATCGGTCAAGTGGAGGGCGATCCGGCCGTCGCTCGTCCCGATCGGCTCGACGCCGCGCCAGAGGACCTCGCCGGCCGCGCACAGATCGTCGAGGTCCGACGGACGGAAGTCGCGGATTCGGCGCGGGAAGATCTCGCCGAGCCAGACGCTGACCGGGAGCGCGAGACCCTCGAGCTGCTCGATCACCGACAGGATGCCGTCGAGGCCGAATCGCGGTCGATCGAGCTCGTGCCACGAGACGAGGAATCGAGCGAGCGCCGAGGTGGAGACCGGCTCGATCTCGCGCCGCAGCCGCGCGAGGCTGCGGCGCTTGATGGTGCGCAGCACCTCCGGGTCGCAGAGCTCCTCCCCGACACGGCTCGGCGTGAACGAGCCTGCGAGGAGCTTGCCCGCGGCGACGAGCGAGAGGAGCGCCGTCTTCGCGGTCGATCGTCCGAGCCCGTAGCGCTCCGCGAACGCCTCGGCCGTGAAGGGCCCGTGTGAACGCGCGTAGCGCGCGGCCAGGTCCACCAGCGCCCGCGGCGCCGGCTCGAGGAAGGCCTGGGGCACGCCGGGCGGTGGCGCGACGCCCACCGCGTCCCGGAAGCGCCCTGTGTCCTCCACCGCGATCGCACGCTCCTCGTTGGCGATCGAGACGCGGATCACGCGGCGAGCCGCAACGAGCTGTGCGAGGAGCGCGGACGCGTCGAGGTCCGGCTCCGTTCGCGCACGGATCTCGTCCTCGCGCAGATCGCCCAGGACCAGGAGCAGATCGTGGAGCCCGTCCGCGTGACGCACCTTGCGGCTGGAGAGGTGCTGCAGCGCGGCCTCGGTGTCACGGATTGCCTCCTCGTCGAGGAGCTCGCGGAGCTCCACCTCGCCGAGGAGCTCGCGCAGCCGCTCCTGATCGAGGCTCAGCGCCTGCGCGCGGCGCTCGGCGAGCGGCGCGTCTCCCTCGTACATGAACGCCGCGACGTACGAGAACAGGATGCCGCTCGCGAAGGGCGACGGGAGCGGCACGTCGAGCGCGACCACCCGCAAGGAGCGCTGGGCGACGCGCGCGAGCAAGCCCGAGAGCGCGGCGACGTCGAGCACGTCCCGCAGGCACTCGCGGTATGTCTCGAGCACGATCGGGAAGGAGCCGTACCTGGACGCGACGCCGAGCAGATCCGCCGCGCGCTTCCGCTGCGCCCACAGTGGGCTGCGCTTGCCGGGCATCTTTCTCGGGAGGAGGAGCGCGCGCGCCGCGTTCTCGCGGAAGCGCGACGCGAAGAGCGCTGTCTTGTCGAGGCCACGCACGACGAGCTCCTCCACCTCGTCCTGGTTGGGGATGAACGCGGAGAGCTCTGGCGCCGCGTCAACGTCCGGCAATCGAAAGACGATACCGTCATCCGTCCAGATGGCGTCGACCTCCAGGCCGCGCTCGTCGCGCAGCTTGGTCGTGACGGCGGTGGCCCAGGCGGCGAGCACACGCGAGCCGACGGGCGTGAGCACACACACGCGCTGATCGCCGAGCTCGTCACGGAAGCGCTCGACCACGACGGTGCGATCGCTCGGGACCTCCCCCGTCGCCTCCTTCTGCTCGTGCACGTACCGCGCTAGGTTCCGCGCGGCGCGCTCGTCGAGCGCGTAGGACTCCTCGAGCAAGGCCCTCGCTCGTGGCTCCTCCAGATCGGCGAGTGTCCTCGAGAGCGCGCCGATCCGGAGCCCGAGCTCCAGCGGACGGCCGGGTTTGTCGCCCTTCCAGAACGGCATCTTGCCGGGCTCGCCGGGCGCGGGGGTGACGAGCACGCGATCGTGGGTGATCTCCTCGATGCGCCAGGAGCTGGCGCCGAGGAGGAAGACCTCACCCACCCGAGACTCGAACACCATCTCCTCGTCGAGCTCCCCCACCCGGACGCTCTTCCCTTCCCCGCCCGCGAAGTAGACCGGGAAGAGCCCTCGATCCGGGATGGTGCCGCCCGAGACCACGGCGAGGCGGCGCGCGCCGTGGCGCGGCGAGAGCTCTCCGCTCACCCGGTCCCAGACGATGCGAGGCCTCAGCTCCGCGAACTCGTCGGACGGGTAGCGTCCGCTCAACATGTCGAGCACGCCCTCGTAGGCGCCGCGCGGGAGGGACGCGAAAGGCGCCGCGCCGCGCACGAGATCGAAGAGCGCGCCCTCCGAGACGGGGCCGAGCGAGACCGCCGCGACGATCTGCTGCGCGAGCACGTCGAGCGGGTTCTCCGGGATCACGGTGGCCTCGACCTCGGCGTCTCCCATCGCCTTCGAGGAGGCTGCGCACGCGAGGAGATCGCCGCGGAACTTGGGGAAGAGCACGCCCTTCGAGACGAGCCCCGCGCGATGGCCCGATCGGCCGATTCGCTGCAGGCCGGCCGCGACGCTGGGCGGAGCCTCGATGAGGACGACGAGGTCGACGCTGCCCATGTCGATGCCGAGCTCGAGCGAGCTCGTGGCGACGATCGCGGGGATGGAGCCCGACTTGAGGCGGTCCTCGATCACGACGCGCCGGTCCAGGGCCACGGAGCCGTGGTGGGCCAAGGCGATCTCTTCGCCCGCGATCTCGTTCAGCGCCGCGGCGAGGCGCTCGGAGGTGCGCCGGTTGTTCACGAAGACCAGCGTCGTGCGGTGCGCCCGGATGAGCTCGACGATCCGCGGATAGATCGACGGCCAGATCGATCGCCCGCCCTCGGCCGCGCGAGGTCCGGTGTCGTCACGGTCGGCGAGCGCGCGAAAGTCCTCGATGGGCAGCTCGACGCGAACGTCGACGGCGCGCTTCGCGCCGGCGTCGACGATCTCCACGGGACGCGGCTCGCCGGGCGCGGCGTAGCCGCCGAAAGCCCGCGCGATCACCTCGGCCGGGCGCGCGGTCGCGGAGAGGCCGATGCGCTGCAAAGGGGGCAGCGCGCGATCGCGCAGCGCCTCGAGCCGCTCGAGCGACAGAAACAGGTGGGCGCCCCGCTTCGTGCCCGCGACGGCGTGCACCTCGTCGAGGATGACCGTCTCGACGCCGGCGAAGTGCTTTCGCGCCTCCGACGTGAGCAGGAGGTAGAGCGACTCGGGCGTCGTGATGAGGATGTCGGCGGAGGAGCGCACGAGCTGCGCCCGCTCCCGCTGCGGCGTGTCTCCGGAGCGCACGGCGACGACGGGGGAACGAACCCGCGTTCCGAGGCGCTCGGCGGCCGCAGTGATGCCAACCAGCGGCGCGCGGAGGTTGCGCTCGACGTCCACCGCGAGGGCTTTCAGCGGGGAGACGTAGACCACACGCAGGCGCGTCTCCGGCTCGTCTGCGAAGAGGATCTTGTCGAGCGCGCCGAGGAACGCGGCGAGCGTCTTGCCGCTGCCCGTCGGGGCCAGGAGCAGCGTGGAGCGGCCTGCGCCGATCGCCGGCCAGGCCAGCGCCTGCGCACGCGTCGGCTCGCCGAGGGAGGCTCGGAACCACGCCCGTACCGGCTCACGAAAGGTCGAGAGCGGATCCACGCAGAGCTTCTACACCAAAGCGCTGCGTGCCGCCTGTGCAGGTCATGCACACGTCTCCGCGGCGCTTGCGAGCCCTCTCGGCGAGGCGGGCGAGGTTGCAGGCGATTTGGCGGTGGCCTCGCTCGGCACGCGCGTTGCCATGTGACAGTCGCGCGTCACCTGTGGCGCGCTTGATGGAGAGAAGCTCATGAAGATCGTTCGGCTCGTCACGCTCGCTGCATTTGCTCTTGGTGCAAACATCGCGGGCGGCTGCGCCAGCGCCGAAAAGGCCAACACGGCGCCCGAGGAGGAGGTCAAGCCCGCAGACCCGAAGCCCGCGGAGCCCAAGCCCATGCCCGAGCCCAAGCCGGCGCCCACGCCTGGCCCCGGCGACACCGGTGATCCGCCGCCGGACAAGGCGCCGACGAAGTGAGAGAGCCGTAGGAGGCAGGGCGCAGCGCTGGTTTGCGCGGGCGCCCCGCCTCGTCTACGAGACATCGGGTGGACCCACACGAGACGCCGCAGGCCTTCACCGGTCGCCTCGATCGTGTCGTGGTCGGCATCGCTGCCGTCGCCGTGGTCGTGCTCGCCGGCTGGGCGCTCGCGCCGCTGTTCGCGCCGCTCCTCTTCGCGGCGTGGTCGGCGGCGATCCTGGACTCGCTCGCGGCTCGTATCTCGCGCCTCGCGGGTGGACGTCGCTCGGTCGGCGCGGCGGTTTGTGTCGTCCTCCTGCTATCGCTCTTCGTCCCGGTCGGGCTCTTGATCACCTCGCTGGTCTCGAGCGTGGTGGCGTTCGGGCAGCAGCTCTTCGCGTCGGGCGCCGTCCCGCACGCGCTCGAGGTGCTCGTGTCCCCCAACGGCGGCGCCATCGAGCCCACCGACCAGGCCCAGCGGTGGCTCGATCTCGCGCGGACCCACGGGATGACCGCGTGGCAGACAGCGCGAGGCGTGGCGGGCGCCGGCGCGTGGGCGCTCGTCGTGTTGCTCGTCTTTTTCGTCTCGTTGTTCGAGTTCATCCGCGACGGCCGCGCGATGTGGGCCTGGGTCGAGGAGCACGCGCCCGTCTCGCGCGCCACGAGCGCGCGGCTCGCCGGCGCGTTCCTCGAGACGGGGCGCGGCCTCATCGTCGGCGCGGGGCTCACCGCCTTGATGCAGGCGATCGTCGCCACGGTCGGCTACGCGATCCTCGGCGTCCCGCGCGCGATGGTGCTCGGCGCGGTGACGTACATCTGCGCGTTCGTCCCCGCGGTCGGGACGGCCGCCGTCTGGGCGCCAGTCGCCGTCGGCTTGGCCATGCAGGGGCAGCCCACGAAGGCCATCATCCTCGTCGCCATCGGCCTGCTCGGCGTCGGCACGATCGACAACATCATGAGGCCGCTCTTCCAGAGATGGGGGGGCAAGCTCAACCTGCCGGCGTTCTGGCTGCTCCTCGCCGCGTTCGGCGGCCTCGCCGCGTTCGGCGCCGTCGGGCTCGTGATAGGCCCGCTCGCCCTGCGTATGGCGCGCGAGCTCCTCGAGATCGCGCGTGAGGCCCGCGCTGGCGCAATCGTGCCCCCCGACGGGCAGAGCTGACTCGATCCCTCGCCGGGCACGTCGCTTGCCGTACGTCCATCGGTGGATCAGCGACGGTCATCCTCCCCTCCCTGGGAGCAGAAACAACGGCGTCCAGCCGGCACGGGGCTCGAGCGCGGGTTTCGAATCGGATACGTCGCGAAAGGGATCCTGTACCTCTCCATCGGCGGTCTCCTCGCCGTGGCCCCCGTCCGAGCTGCAGGGCGTGCTCCCGCGGAGGACGCGGTCGCGGCGGTCGTTGCGTCACCGCTCCGTGCGGCGCTCTTGCTCCTCGCGGCCTTCGGGGCGGCGGCGTACACGGCCTGGCAGCTCATCTGCGCGACCGTCGACCGCGTCCCGCGGACGACGATCGCCGACCTCTGGGTCAGACGGATGGCGTACGCCGCGAGCGGGGGCTTCCACATCGCGATCGCGCTCGTCTCCGCGGAGCTCCTCGCGCGCGGAGGCGCCGCCCCTCGAGGGTCCGCTTGGTTGCCCCGGCTCCTCTCGTGGGGCCCCGGCGGTGAGCTCGCCGTGGGAACGTTCGGCGCGGCGCTCCCCGCCTTCTCCGCGCGCGAGATCGTCCGCGCGAACGTCCACCACGACACCGATCGCCTCGACCTGCGCGACATGCGCGCCTGGCTCCGCCCGCTGGTCCGCGGCCTCGGAACGTTCGGGCGTACGGCGCGCGGGGTGCTCCTCGCGCTCCTGGCCATGAGCCTGATCTTCGCCGCGTCCCACCAAGGCTCGGAGCAGACGCTCGATCTGAACGGAGCGATCTCCACGATTCACGCCTGGGCGGCGGGGTGTTTCGTGCTCGGCGCCGCGGCCCGGGGTCTGGTCGCGTACGGGCTGTTCGAGCTCATCGAATCGGGCCATCGGGTGGTGAAGTGGTGATGGTCCTGGCGCTCGGTTGCCCCGACTGCGAAGCGAGCGTGTCGGTGCGCGCCCTGGTCTTCGATGGGACGCTCGCGGAGCGCCTCGTCTTGCTCGGCACGCCGTTCGTGGTGCTCGCCTTGTTGGTCGGGCTCGCGCACCTGCGCCCCTGGAGATCCACAAAATGACTGTTTCGTCATCTCGTTCGGTCGCCACCGCCGGGCTCCTCGTCGGGATCGGACGGGGAGGCTTCGTCGACGGGATCCTGCTCCATCAGATCCTGCAATGGCACAACATGCTCTCGAGCGTGATGCCGCCAGTCGATCTCGTCACGGTGAAGGCCAACATGGTCTTCGACGGCCTGTTCCACGTGGGGACCTGGATCGCGACCGCGCTCGGCGTCGCGCTCCTGTGGCGCGCCGGGCTCCATGGCGCGCCCTGGTCCACCCGCACGTTCGTGGGCTCGACGGTCGGGGGCTGGGGGACCTTCAACCTCGTCGAGGGGCTCATCGACCATCAGGTCCTCGGGCTGCATCACGTCCACCCAGGCCGGAACCAGCTCGCGTGGGACCTGGGCTTCCTGGCGTCGGGGGTGTTGCTCCTCGCCGCCGGTTGGGTGATCTCGCGGCGGGCGAGCGACGCGACCGTGGAGCGATCGACGCCTCCAACGCGAGCTCCGTCGGCCGCGGCTCACGTGCCGGGCTTGCGATGATCGAGCGCACCTCGCGGCGGAGAGCATCGGCGACCTGAGCGACGGCCCGACGGCGACGGCCTGACGGCAACACCGGAGCGCCGCGTGTTCTCTCTGCTCCGGTCCGGGTAGAGTCTCGGGGTGCGCTCCGGCATCACCTCGGCAGGCGTCCGGCTCTTCCTGGTGCTCGTCTCCGGCTGCTCCAGTGGGACAGCCCCGCGGCCGCCCCTCCTCTCCGAAATGACCTGCCCGGACGGGAGCCGATGGATGGGCAAGCCGTGTGGCTCCGAGCCCATCCCCTCACTGCCCCAGCCGCAGCGTGCCGCGCCGAAGAGGCCGGCTCCGCCGGGCGGAGCGATCGTGTGGGAGCAGCTCTTCGGCCCCGGCCTGAACGCGGGTGGCCTCGCCGTCGCGGCGGACGGCGCGATGCTCGTCGTCGGGAGCTTCACGGCTCACGCGACGTTCGGCGGGCTCCCCGCGCTGATCAGCGAGGGTGGCAGCGACGCATTCGTCCTGAAGCTCGACCCCGCCGGGGAGCCCGTCTGGGCGAAGCGTTTCGGCGGAACCGGACCGGACGGCGCGCAAAGCGTCGTCATCGACACACGTGGGGCCGCCTACGTGAGCGGGAACTTCGAGAGCCCGAGCATCGATCTCGGCAAGGGGCCGATGCGCTGCGCCGGGATCGAGGATCTGTTCCTCACCAAGCTCGACGAGAGCGGCGCCGTGCTCTGGGCGAAGCGGTACGGCGACCCGCTCACCCAGGTCGATCTGCGTCTCCGGCCCGATCCGGAAGGAGGTGTTGTCGCGACCGGGTGGCACAACGGCAAGGTCGACTTCGGGACAGGGCCTCTCCAGAAGCCGTGGAGCAAGGCCTTTTTCGTGGCGCGGGTCGGCCCGGACGGCGAAGGCCGCTTCGGCGCGTCGTTTGGCAGGCGCCTCGACTACGCCGGAACGGACAGCGCGGTCGATCCGAGCGGGCGGCTCTACGTCAGCGCCGGATCGGACAGGACCGCCGACCTCGCCGAGCCGAGCGGCCACGCGGGGACCGACCTCGGGCCGGTGCTCTTCGCGTTCGACCGCGACGGGAAGAAGGTCTTCGCCAAACGCTTCGGGCACGGAGCCGACAACCTCACGACCGCCGTGGCGGCCTCTCCTGACGGACAAGTCAGGCTCGTCAGCGCGTCCCCGGGCACGACGCGATTCGGCGATACGGAGCGAACGCCGACCGGCGGCGAGGCGTCGCTCACCGTGACCTCGTTCGACGGCGAAGGTCACGTCCTCTGGACCAAGGAGCTGCTCTCCGGCCCGACGGTCTCCGTCTCCGACGCGAAGGGCGACGCGGCCGGCAACACCTACGTCGTCGGGCAAGTTGGCGAGCGCCTCGCGTTCGGGAGCCGCTCGAACGGGTTCGTCATCAAGGTCACCCCATCGGGCGAGGTCGCGTGGATGAAGACGATCGCCGACGGCGCGCGCGCCTGGCTCAGCGCGGTCGACCTCGATCCCGCCGGGCGGATCACCGTCGCGGGTTCGGTGGCGGGGGTCGACGGGAAGAACCGGCTCTACCTGGCAAAGCTGCAGCCCTGATCGGTGCGCCGGCCCCTCAGCCAGAAGGCGGCCGGGCCGGATCGCCGCCACCTGCGCCTCAGCTCATGCGCACGACCGCCTGCCCCGTGAACCAGTTGAAGGCGAGGTACTCGTAGCGCCAGCCGTGGGCCACACGGACCTCCTGGAAGGCCCGAAACTCGTCCTCTTGCCAGCGATCGTTGCCGAGATACTCGTCGAAGACGAGGACGGTACCCGGACCGAGGAGCGGCGAGAGGGCGTCGAGCACCTCGCGGGCGCTCGAATAGAGATCGCTGTCGATGTGGACGAGGCGCGGCGCGGGCAGCCCCAGCTCGAGGTAGCGCGGCAGGGTCTCCGAGAAGAGGCCCACATGCAGGGTCACGTTCTCCGGGATGTCGGGCAGCTCGCCGTCGGTCGTGAACGCCCCCGGCGCGCGACCGTAGAAGGGCTCGGGCAGGCCCCGGAAGCTGTCGAACGCATGGATGTGCGCGCCGCCCAGCTCGGCGAGGAGGCGTGTGCTGATGCCGTGGCGCACGCCGAACTCGAGCACGGGACCGGCGGGCGGCGAGGACTCGAGGGCAAACGCGAGCACCTGTCGCGAGAACGCGAAGAAACGGGTCGAGGCGCGCCGGCTCTCGAGCGCGTAACCGAGGGCCGCGCGCTGCCCCGCGGACGCGCGGAGCCCGGCGAGGATCCCGCGCGACTCGTCTTCGCGACCGGCCAAGCCGAGCAGGCCTCCGAGCTGCAGCCGGGCGAGATCCCAGGTCGGGTCGAGCTCGAGCGCCGTCGTTGCCGCGGGCGCGGCGAGCATCGGCGCGTCGTCCCGAAAGAGCGCGCGGTGGAGCTCGAGGTGGGCCGCTGCAGCGCGAGGCGCGCGCGCGACGGCGCCTCGCGCGTGCGAGAGCGCCGCAGCCGCGTCACCGGCCTCGGCACAGACACGAACGAGGTGCAGCGCGGCGCCGGTGAGCGTCGGATCGAACGCAACCGCGGCCTCGAGGAGCTCACGGGCGGCGCCCCAGCGCCCCAGCGAGGCGAGGCCGATCCCGGCGTCGCGCAAGACGCGCGCGTCGCGGCTCGCCGCCGCGACGGCCGACGAGAACGCGCGCTCCGCGTCGCGCGCGCGGCCCAGCGCGACGAGCGCGGCGCCGAGGTTGGCCCATGCGTCGACACAGCGCGGCTCGCGCTCGACGACGCTCCGATACCAGGCGACCGCCTCGGCATGGCGGCCCTTCTTGTGCGCGCGCAGCCCCGCCTCGAGCTCGCGAGCGCCCGAGGTCGGCGCGCCCTGCCCATAGCGGACCGGACGCTTCCGGGTTCCACCTGCCTTCGTCAGCCGCGGCGTCATGCGACCGTGGCAGCCTACCGCGTCTCTCGCGCGGGGGAGCTGGTACGTCGCGTGCCCTCCTTGGCGGCATGACCGTCTCGCTCAAACCCCTGTCGGAACAAGTCATGGTGATCACCGGAGCGTCCAGCGGCATCGGGCTGGCGACCGCGCTCCTCGCCGCCGAGCGGGGGGCCGCCGTCGTGCTCACGGCCCGCAGCGGGGAGACGCTGGCGAACGTCGCGAAGCAGGTGCGAGCCGCCGGCGGGCGTGCCATCCACGTCGTCGCAGACGTCGCGGACCGCGGCCAGCTGCAGGCGGTCGCAGACGAGGCGATCGGGACGTTCGGCCGGATCGACACCTGGGTGAACGACGCCGGCGTATCGATCTACGGACGCCTCGACGAGGTCGCGGAGGACGACAGCAGGCGGCTCTTCGACGTGAACTTCTGGGGGATCGTCAACGGCTCGCTCATCACGCTGCCGTACCTGAAGCGCTCGGGAGGCGCGCTCATCAACGTGGGCAGCGAGGTCTCCGATGCGTTCATCCCGCTGCAGGGCATGTACTCGGCCAGCAAACACGCCGTGAAGGGCTTCACCGACGCGCTGCGCGTCGAGGTGTTGGAGATCGACAAGGCGCCGGTGTCGATCACGCTCATCCAGCCCACGGCCGTCGACACGCCCTGCCCGCAACACGCTCGCAACTACATGAGCGAGGAGCCGAAGCTCCCCTCGCCGCAGATCGATCTTCGACGTGTCGCGGAGGCGATCCTCGACGCGGCGACCCACCCGCGGCGCGCCGTGAAGGTGGGTGCCGTCTCCAAGATCAACACCTTCGTCGCCAAGTTCGCGCCTCGGCTCGCGGACAAAATCTCGGCCAGGCAGCTCGAGCGGCAGCAATACGACGAGCCGCCTCGCGACCCGGAGGGCACGCTTTACAAACCGGGTGAGGAGGGCCGCGTGACGGGTCGCGGCGGCGCCGTGACCGGAAACGGCCAGCCACGCTCGTCGCCGTCGCGCTGACTCGCGGCTTGCTACGATGGAGGCATGCGCATCGCCGCGGCGTGCCTCATCGGGCTCTCGTGTGCGTCGAGCGAAGCGGGCTCGAACGGTGCCTGGCAGTCCGAGCCCTGCCCTGCCGGGACTCGGCAGGAGCAAGAGGGCTGCCGCCCCGCGGTCATCCTCGACTGCCCGGCCGGCACCTCGTTCCGCGAGGGCGTCGGCTGCGTCGCGAACGTGGTGGAGAGCGCCCCGTCGACCATGACCGCACCGTCCTCGCCGCCGCCGGCGGGCTCGACCGAGCAACCGGCGAGCACGGCCGGCACGACGGCCACGGCCGAGCCGCTCGGCCCGTGCGGCTGCAGGCCCGGGGACGTGGCGTGCCTCTCCTCCTGTGGACCTCGCCCTCCCCCGCTCGCGACCGCGTCGCGGGAGGGCGGGTTCGACCAGGCCTCCGCCGACAACGCGCTCGTGGGCGCGGCGCGCGCAGCCCAGCTTTGCCATCGGGCTTTCGGCCCGACCGGCCCGGGCACCATCGAGGTCGTCTTCGAGCCGTCGGGCGTGGTCAGCCGTGCCGCCGTGCACCCGCCCTACGCCGGGACCCCGGTCGGGGCCTGCGTCGAGCGCCTCTTTCTCCAGGTGACGGTTCCGTCATTTCGAGGTGCCCCGATCTCGATGACGAAGAGCTTCATCATCGAGTGAGGCGAATGGGCCACGGGACGCGAGGCTCCGCGCTCGAAGCTCCGCGCTCAGGGCGCGCAGGGCTCCTCCCACGCGTCCATCGCCTCGACGTCTTTGCGGTTCGAGTAGAGGTACGGCAGCGTGTGGCAGGGCGAATATTCGATGTTGTAGACGGGCCGCCCGAGGCCTTCGTAGGCCGCGCACTCGTCGTACATCTGGCACTCCTCGTTCTGGTACATGTCCACGAGGTCCCAGAAGAGATCGATCTTCTCGATGGCGTTCTTCTGGGACACGAGGAGGCCGCGGGCCCGCGCCTCGGTGAAGATCGAGGAGATGTAGGCCTCGTGATCGGCGTGGTCGATGTTGTCGAGGTCGATGCCCTCGCAGCCTTTGGCCTTCGCCTGATCGAGGCGCGCCACCATGACGGCGAGGTTCTGCGGGTCGGTCGGGTCGACGAAGAACTCACCCGGCCAGCCGTCGATGCCCTCCGCGAGGGCGCCGAACGAGCCGGCGTCGGCACGCCATTCCTCGTATTGCGACGAGAAGTAACAGAGCATGGTCGCGCCCATCGACTTGCACTGGTCGATCGTCGAGGGCGGCGTCTCTTCCATGTCGAACACGACGAAGTCGCGCTCGGCGCATTTCGAGAAGTCGATGTCCTGGGTGTAGTTCAGGTGGAAGCTGGCGTAGGCGGGCAGGCCGCCACCGGTGCCCGCCGTCCCCGTGCTGGTGCCGCTCGCCGTTGTGGCGGTGCCGCTCGAGCCCGAGCTCGTCGCGCCGGGCCCTCCCGGTCCTGCGCTCGTCGTGTCCGAGGCGCCGCCGCCCGACGTGCCGCTCTCGCCGTCGCCGCAGGCGATCAGGAGGCCGGCGGCGAGGAGCAGGGCCCGTTCACTCGCCGACATCGACGGTGCCCTCGGCCACGATCTTCGCGGTCGGTGCGTCGACAGGGTCGTTGCACGTCTTGACCTTGTGGCCGCTGCGTGCGAGCGGCCTGTCCTCCACCAGGACGGTGGCGACGCCTTCGATCACGACGCCCTTGTTGGCCGGGGGGCGGTCGAACTTCTTGCTGGGCGGCGGCACGTGGACGCGCTCGTTGTTCGTGGTCGAGTCGATCGTCGCCGCGGGCTTGTCGTCGAAATAGACGCTCTCGGCCAGCGCGCCGTCCAGCTTGCCCTCGAAAGGGAACGGCGTGGGCGCGCCGTCGACCAGGTGGATGTCCACACCTACGACGCGGTCGCCCTCTTTCGCAGCCGGAGAGAGCGAGACGTCGTTCGTTTGTTCCTCATCGTCAACGGTCTGCATCGTCCTTCTTGCGAAGGATACGCGACCGCAGCTTCTCCAGCGCTTCTTTCTGCGCGGGGGTCATCGACGGCTCCGCCTCGTCGGGCTCGTCTTTGTCGGCGAGCTGCTTGGGGTCGGACTTCTTCTTCTTGCCCTTCGCCTTGTCGAGCTCGGCGCGGTCGACCCGCGACGTGCAGGGCTGGAGGTCGCCGGCCGGCACCGGGTCCCTCGCGTAACGGACCAGCTCGACCGAGATCTTCGTCAGGTCGGTTTCGATGACGATGCGGAGCGGGGTCCGTCGCTCGTCCGTCGAGACCCAGAGCGAAAAGGGCCTTTCGCCCCGCGCCAGGGGCTTGAGCGTCTTGTCGGAGATGCGGACCGCGACGCCGTCGATGCGAAACGCCTCCTGCGAGCCCTGCGCGGTGATGATCGAGTCGCGCCCCGCGAAGACCACGTCGGCGCGGTAGAGCCCGCGGCCCATCGTCACGTAGAGGTAGCCGCGCTCGCCCTCCTCCGGCTCCCAGCGCCGCAGGTAGCCGAGGAAGGTGTGCGCGTCGTGCGGCACCTGCTCGATCGGCAGCTCCACCCGACGCCTCGTGTGTTTGGGATCTTTCTCCGGCTCGTAGCGGATCTGGTGCACGCGGTAGCCGCCCGACCGGTAGTCCATCTCGATGAAGCTGCGCTTCTCGTCGTTCGTGACGTCCCATCGACCCTCGAGCGGGGAGTTGTTGTCGAGGTCGATGAGCCCCCAGGTCTCCGCGGACGCGTCCGCCAGGAACGACAAGAAGCCCGAGCTCTTGCTCTCGGTCTCGACCGGCAACACGGGCTTTCCGTCGGCCAGGCAGCGCTTGCCGACGCGGAGCGACCCTCTGGCGGCAGCCACCCCGTCGAGCGAGACCTGAGCCTCGAGCACCTCGCCTTCGAGGTAGGTCGCCCCCACCGTGCGGACCGTCTTGGTGGCCGGGCCCGTGTCGGCGTGTTGGTCGATCGGCGTGGGGAACAGGACCTGACACGCGGTGAGGAATGGCAGCAGGAAAACGACGGTACTTCTCATGTTCGTTTTCGGTCGGCTAGGCGGTGCGGAGGTCGCGTGGCAGGTGCTCGCAGTCGTTGGAGGCGCGAAGGCTGAAGATGTTTCCGCGGCCGAGGGGCACGCTGGTTAGACGAAGGAACGCGCAATGATTCAGGTGGGTGCGCTCCCACTCCCAGGGGACCGGCGGGATGCCGAGAAGGAGCGCGGACGCGACGGAGTTCGTGCCGCCGTGGCCCACGATCACCACGCGCCCGATGTCCCGCTCGAAGGACCACATCGGGGCCTCCTCTCCTTCGACGCGGCGGACGCCTCGGGCGCCGAGCACGTCGTTCAGCGCGCGCTGGATCCGCGTGGCGAACACGCGGAAGCTCTCGCCGCCGGGCAGCCCCTCCCACCAGGCCGCCGGCTCACGCTCGCGTGCTTTGCGAAACTCCCGCGCGACCTCCTCGAGCGACAGGTGAGACCAGTTCGGGAGGCGCAGCTCGGTGAGCTCGGGCACGACATGGTGCTCGCAGCGAAGGCGCTCGGCGATCGGCCGCGCCGTCTCGATCGCGCGGCGCGCGTCGGACGAGATGACCTCGCGCGCGCCGCGCTCGGCGAGGCGCGCCGCGGCGCGCGCAGCCTGATCGACGCCGAGCGGGGTGAGCCCCGGATCCATTTGCGGCTTGCCCCCATCGGCCCACGCCGGTTGGCCATGCCGGACGAACAACAGCTCCAAGATGGCCGAGTCTAGCAAGCCGGCCGGGTCGTGGTAGCGTCGCGACCATGCCGAAGGTGGATTGGGTTGAGGCGGTCGACCGCCTCGCGACGACGGTCGACAAGGCGATGGATCGATTCCGCAAGACGCCTCGCCGTCGCCTCCACGACGTCCCGACGCCGCCTGCGGTCCACGACCCCTTCCGGGCGGCTGAGGAGCCGGCCAAGCCCGCGCCCGAGGCCGAGCCTCCGCTCGGTCGTGCCGATCTCCCGGTTCAGATCTACGGGCGGCGCTCTTGCATGTGGAGCGGCCGAGCCGTGAAGGTCTTCCAGGAGCTCGGCATCCCCGCGAAGTTCTACGACATCGACGACACGGACAATCGGTCGCTCGAAGGCCGGCTCGTGAAGGAGACGAAGCAATACCAGACGCCCTGGGTGTATCTCCGGGGCGACTACGTCGGCGGCTTCAACGCGGTCGACGAGCTCAACCGCGTCGGTCAGCTCGAGGCTCGCACGCTACCCCCCGAAGAGCGGAAGGCGAGCGCGCACAAGAGCCGGATCCGGCTCGAGGTGGGCAAACGTCCGCCCGAGGACGGCCCCGAGGGCGAGCGGCGCTGAGTGAGGCGGAGCGTGCAGCGCGTCCCGAGCTCGCCGTTTGTCTCGCGCCCCCAGCACCTCCACGTTCCTTTCGCGCGCCTCGCGTTCGTCCTCCATTTCGTGCGGGCGATGATCCCGCCTCTCGCGGTGGTCGTCGTGTACACGGTCGGCGCGGCCCTCCTGGTCAGGTGGGACATGGAGCGCTGCGGCGAGGAGGCTCGGGCCCTCGGAGACGAGCTCTACGGGATGTACACACAGCTCTTCTTCGAGCCGACGGAGGCGCTTCCGAGCGCGCCGATCGCGCGGCTCGTCTTCTGGGTGACGCCCATCGTCGGCGTGTTCCTCATCGCCGAGGGCGTGGTGAAGGTAGGCTCGAAGCTGCTCGACGCCGAGGCGAGGCGTGAGCTCTGGGTGCGTGTCATGAGCGAACGGATGATGGATCACGTCATCGTGATCGGGCTGGGTCACGTCGGCTACCGCGTCGTCGAGTCGCTGCTGCAGCTCGGGCAACCGGTCGTGGCGATCGAGAAGCGGCCCGAGAGCTTCATGGACTCGGTGCGCGCGATGAAGGTGCCCGTTCTGGTGGGCGACGCGCGCCGGGACGAGCTCCTCGTCGAGGCCGGCGTCGAACGAGCGCGCGCCCTCGTGTGCGCGACCGACAACGACCTCGCGAACCTCGAGGTCGCCCTCGACGCGAAGCGGATGAACCCCGAGATCCGGGTGGTGATGCGGATGTTCGACCAGCGCCTGGCGAACAAGGTCGGCGGCGCCCTCGATCTGGACGAGACGTTCTCCACGAGCGCCCTCGCCGCTCCGCTCATCGCGATGCAAGCCACGCAGGGGGGCGTGCGGTCGGTCTACACGACCGCCGTGGGAGACGCCCGGATGGCGGTCGAGCTCGAGATCGGTGGTCGCTTCGCGCGGCGCACGGTCGCCGAGCTGGAAGACGCGGTCGACGCACGCGTCGTGAGCATTCGAGCGAAGGGGCTCGAGCGGCCCGTCCGCGCCCGCGCCGAGGCGGAGGTCGGGCCTGGCGACCTCCTCGTGCTGGACGCCGCGGTCGAGGCCATCGAGAAGCTCCGCGCGGCGCTTCGATAACTGCGTCTCGAAGCGACGCCGGACCCCGCCCGTTTCTTTTCCTCGACAGGCGTCGCGGTCTAAAGCCTGGTTCGTGGGAGCTCGACGGACGACGCAAGCCGCCGCGCTCGCCGCCTTCGCGGTGGTCTTCGGACTCGCGGGGTGCGACGGGAGCAAGACCGAAGACAGCGCCAAGCCCGCGCCGGACGCGCTCGCGAAGCCCCCGGAGCTGATGAAGCCGGCCGCCGGCGAGCAGGCCGGCGCGCCGGCGAAGAAGCTGCCGGCGACGCAGCCCGCCGAGGTGCCCAGCAGGGCCGACCAGGCAGACGCGGCCGCGGACGACGGCGACGACGCCGCGGACGACGGCGAGAAGGACGTAGCCTCGGAGAAGCCGAGCCCCAAGAAGCGAGCCTCGACGAAGCGCGAGCACGGCCGCAAGCGGGTGTCTTCCGGGCCGAAGGAGGAGACGCCCGAGGACGCCGACGAGCCGGCGCCGCTCAAGGTCAAGAGGATCCAGTTCGCGGAGAGCATCGAGGCCCGCGAGCCGGTGGATCCCGAGGAGACCTTCGCGAGCTCCGAGCTCGACAAGCTCTACGCGTTCGTCGAGCTCACGAACGAGACCAAGCAGAAGTCCAAGATCGTGGTCCGCTTCATCCCGCCGTCGGGCTCGTCCACGAAGGTGACCCTCGACGTCGGCGACAAGTCCCGGTGGCGCACCTGGGCGCTGCGGCGCGGCGTCAAGGCCGTGGGGACGTGGACCGTCGTGGTCACCGACGCCGCGGGCGACGAGATCGGCCGACGCACGTTCGAGGTGACGGAGTAGCCATGCGCCGAACAGCACTTCGTCTCATCCTCGCCTCCGCGGCGACAGGCCTCTCGTCTGCGCTCGTGCTCCTGCCGGCAGAGCCGCTCGAGGCGCAGCGACACCTCGATCCCTGTGACGCCGAAGAGGAGGCGAAGTCCGCCCCGGTTCAGCGCAAGTCGAAGTTCGAGACGCTCCCCGACGTGACGCTCTCCGAGGCGGTCGAGGAGAAGCTCGCCGCCATCGGCGCGCTCTATCGAAAGCGCACAGGCAAGGCCTTCGTGGTGACGAGCGGGACGCGCGCGCCCGGAAGGCAAGCCGAGCTCATCTTCGCCAAGCTCGCGCGCGGCGAGGACCTCTCTCGCCTGTACAAGGACAAGACCGCAATCGCCGAGCTGAAGCGCATCTACGACGGCGCGCGCGCCGACGGGAAAGACAAGGACGGAACCGTCACGCTCCTCGCCGAGGCAATCCGGGCGCAGATGAAGCGCGGCATCTACGTCTCCGCGCACCTGCGCGCCGGTGCCGCGGACGTTCGCTCGACCTCGATGGACGCTGCGGAACGTCGCGCGTTCCTCGAGGCGACCCGCGACGTGGGTGGGGTCAGCGTGCTGAACGAGTCGACGCCTCCCCACTTCCATCTGCAGCTCGACTGAGCGATGAAAAGAGGACGGAGCGGTCGCGTTTGTCGGCCTTGTCCTGGCCGACCCCGACATCGATAATCCCGGCGTGCGGTTGGTTCGCGGCGACGTGGTCGGGGGACACTACGAGGTGGAGCGCCACCTCGACGGCTCGAGCCTCGTCGACACGTACCTCGCCCGCCACCTGATGGCGGGGAAGAAGGTACGCCTCAAGATCCTTCGCAACGGCGAGCCCTGGGCCACGGCGCTCGCGGGCGCTGCGGCCACCTGGGAAAAGACGGAGGACGACGCGCTCGTCCCGTGCCTCGCCGCCGGACCGGCCGGGAAGAACAGCACCTTCTTCGCTTTCGGGTGGGAGCAGGGACCGACGCTCGCCGAAAGCGTGGAGGGTCCGATGTTCCCCGAGGCCATCCTCGAGCTCGGCGGGCTCGTGGCCGGAGCGCTCTCGGTGATCCACGAGAACGGTCTCGTGCACGGGCACGTCCGACCGAGCCAGATCGTGCTCTGCCAGATGCGCAACGGAGCCCCGCGGCTACTCGATCCCGTCGAGCCGCCCGAGACGTGGATCGTCGGACCAGCGTCGACCTACCTGGCGCCTGAGGTCGTCGCGGGCGAGTCGCCCACGCCCGCCGCCGACGTCTACGCGCTGGGCATGACGCTCGCCACGCTCGCAAACGGGACCGTTTGGGCTCCGACCGAAGGCCGGCTCGGCAAGCTCCTCGCGGCGCTGGTAGGCCTGCGGCCGGCGATCCCCTCCGACGATCCGGCGCTCGCGAGCTGGATCGTCCGCATGCTCGCGGCCGCCCCGGCAGAGCGTCCCGAGGCTCGCCAGGTCCAGGAGGCGTTCCGCCGAGCGCAGGAAGGAGCCGGGCTGCCGACGCTCAACGCGCCGTCCCCCGCCCTCCCCGAGGCGGTCAAGGCGCTCGCGATGGTCGTGCTCAGACCGCCCGGCGCCAGAACTCCGCAAGCGGCGGGGCTCGACGACACGTGGCGGCACGCCGTCGAGTCGCATGGCACGAAGGTGCACGATCTCGTCGACGGCTCTCTCGTCTGCCGCGTCGACCGAGGCTCCCTCGCCGCCGTCGTCACGACCGTGAGCCTCGTCGTGCGGAGCTCCCACGAGCACGCGTTCCGCGCGAGCGCAGTCTGCGGGCTGCCCGTGAGCCGCGAGCCTGGAGAGACAACGCTGAAGATCCTCACCGAGGTCGCCGCGCTCGATCAGGTGGCGTCGCGCACGCCGGCCGGCGTGACGAGGTTCACGTCGCGGCTCGCCGATCGGCTAGGCGGGGCGCTGCCCCTCAAGCCGAGCGGCGACGCGTTCGTGCTCGCCCAGACAGGCGAGGCCAAGCGCGCGCCGAGGCGCAACGGAACGCTCGAGATGGATGCCCCACCCAAGCCCCCGAGCTCCGCCGGCCGAAGACGCAAGACGTCGGAGGTGCAGGTCGGCGAGCCGAAGCGCGCCGGTCGCGGCGGGACGCTCGTCATGGAGCCCAACGACGAGCCGGCGCCCGCGAAGCGAAAGAAGGGCGGGACGCTCGAGATCGTCGTCGAGCCGACGCCGGTCGTCGAGGCCGCCCCGAGCGATCTCGATCCGAGCCCCACGCTCGAGATCATCGTCGATCCCGAGCTGCTCGAGGCGACGAGAACGGGATCGATGTCGAAGAAGGCCGGCCGGCGCGCGACGTGGAGTCGCAGGTCCGGCTGACCGCGCGCGCGGGCGCGCGCGGACCACAGGTGGCTCAGCCCAGGAGATCGAGCGCCGCTTTGGGCCGGACGACACGCGCGATCTCGATTCGCTCGAGGTGCGCGAGCGCGCCCAGGACGATCGCCTCGTCCCACGCGTCACCGACGAGCTGCAGGCCGACAGGGAGGCCGTCGTCCAGGCCGACCGGCGCCGTCCCGGCCGGCAGGCCCGTGAGGTTTCCGAGGAAGCTGAACCGGCACATCGCGTCGATGGCGGCCGTGTCCGCGAACGCCTGCCCGCGGTCCGTCACCGCGAGCTCGGGCGCCGCGGTCTGGGTCGTGGGCAGCGCGATGAGATCGACCCCGGAGAGCACGGATGCCGCCTCGCGCCGAAGCGCCGCTCGCAGCCGCTGGGCGTCGAGGAAGTCCGACGCGGAGATCCCGTCGAGGACCGCAAACGACAAGCGGAGGTCGTCGCCGAAGAGGTGCCGGCGCGACTCCCAGTCCCCGCGATGGCAAGCGAGCGCCTCGCAGCCGATCGTCAAATAGCCGATCGGGGCGGCGACCTTCGCGACCGGCATGGCGACCGGGACGAGCTCGGCGCCCTCCTTCTCGAGCGCCGCGAGCGCCTGCTGTCCGGCATGCGCGACGCCTGGCGCCGCGTCCGCCCACTCCGACTCGGGCACGCCGATTCGGAGCTTCTTCACTCCCGCGCGGAGGCGCGAGCCGAAGCCACCTGGAGGCGGGGGCTCGGCGTGCGCGGTCAGCGGATCGCGCGCGTCCGGTGCGCTCGCCACCGCGTCGAGGAAGAGCGCGAGGTCGTGTGGTGAAGCCGCGATGGGGCCCACGTGCACGACGGTCGACTCCGACGGATCGCCCGCCCGGCTCACGCGCCCCGAGGTCGGCTTGATCCCAAAGACCCCGTTGAGCGACGCGGGGATGCGCACCGACCCGCCGCCGTCGGTGCCGATGGCGAGCGGGGTCACGCCGAGGGCGACGCCCACCGCCGACCCGCTCGACGAGCCCCCCGGCAAGCGCTCGGCGTGGTGGGCGTTGTGCGGCATCTTGAAGTGGGGGTTCTGCCCCAGCGGGGACATGCCCCACTCGGTCATCACCGTCTTGCCGACGAAGACGGCGCCCGCCGCCCGGAGCCGCGCGACAACGGTCGCGTCGGCCGGTCGGGGCTCCGTCGATTCGCAGAGCGAGCCGCAGCGCGTGGGCAGCCCGGCCACGTCGAGCTCGTCTTTCACGAGGTAGGGAATGCCGTCGAGCGGTCCGATCGGCCTGCCGCTCTTGAACCGCGCGGCCGACTCGGCCGCTTCGCGGCGGGTGCGCTCGGGGTCGTCACACACCAGGACATTCATGACGCGATTGTCAGCCAATGTCTTCGCGGCCTGGTGCGCGCGAGCCGCGAGCGTCTCCGCGAGGACAGAAGACGACGCGAGCGACTCCGCGAGGGAGGCCGCCGTGCGCGGCCAGACCTTGTGCTTCGCGACGGGCAGATCGTCCGCGGGGAGCGCGCGCTCGCGCTTCGCGCGAAGGACCAACATGTCCACCGGGAGCGCGCCGCGCACCTCCGCCGACAGCGCGCCGAGCTTCTCGAGACCCAGGCTCTTCTTGAGGACGCCGGCGAGCAACGCCGCGGTGGCCGGCGTCTCGGCTGCGGTCCGCGCAGCGACGAGGGCGCGGCCGCGCAGTCGCGGCGGCCTCATTTCGCGGCCTTCGTGCGCCGGCGCACGAGCCGCGCGAGCGCGAAGACCCCGGCGCCGAGCCCGAAGAGGGCACCGGCCTCGCGCGATGGACCGCCCGCCGCCCGGCAGCTGCAGCCGTCTTCGCCGCCGCCGTCGTCGGCGCCGCCCCCGCCCGCTCCTCCGCCGCTCCCGGCGCCGCTCCCCGTCGTGCCCGACCCGGTCGACGAGCCGCTGCCCGTCGTGCTCGAGCCGGTGGTGGCCGTGGTGGTCGTGGTGGTCGTCTGGATCGGCTCGCCGCAGTCCGCGTTCCCCGCCAGATCCTCCGCGCAAATCGTGAACATCGCCACGTCCGGCGGGAGCACGGCTCGGTAGAGGTCCCCGCCCATGAAGCGAGCCGAATATTCCATCGAGTCCGCCATCAGGTAGGCGCGGCGGAGGCGCGGGCCCTCGTCGGTCACCGCGTTGTCGCGCACCTTGAAGCGCACGACGTTGTCCGAGCCGACCGTGGAGATGTCGGTCGCGACGATCTGCGGCGGCGTGGTATCCGCCGCGACCATCGCGTTGCCGAAATACACGCGCTCGAGCTGGGGGTTGCCCTCCCCCTGCGCCGTGAAGGCGTCGACGCGACCGTCCCCGTTCAGGTCGCCGAACTCCATCCACAGGGTGGGGTCGGTCAGCGCGGTGAACGCCCCCGCGTTTGCGCTGAAGTTGCCCGCGCCGTCGTTGGTGAAGGCGCGCTCGCCGTTCGACGAGAGCGCGCCGACCACGATGTCGAAGTCGCCGTCGGCGTCGTAGTCGACGCACGAGACGAGGTTGTCGTCGGCGCCGCTGTTGCCCGTGATCCGCGACGTCTCGTCCGTGAAGGTGCCGTTGCCCGCGTTGATCAGGAGCTGCTCGGTGTAGCCGCCCCCGGTGTTGTCGATCAGGATGTCCGAGTCGCCGTCGTTGTCGACGTCGCAGAAGACCGGGCCGTAATGAAACTGCGAGCCGGAGCCGAGCGGCGGGAGCGTGGACGAGGCGTCCGTGAACGTGCCGTCGCCGTCGTTCAACC
Organism: Myxococcales bacterium; assembly: GCA_016794345.1. Taxonomy (GTDB): domain Bacteria; phylum Myxococcota_A; class Polyangia; order Polyangiales; family Polyangiaceae; genus Xiheicaenibacterium; species Xiheicaenibacterium phototrophicum. The sequence continues at coordinate 92,384 of JAEUKE010000115.1, read as the reverse complement.
ACAGCGCGTTCTGCCCGCTATGATTGTTCACGTAGACGTCGAGATCGAAGTCCCCGTCCACGTCCGCCAGGTCCAGGTCGTCCGGGTTGCCGCCGCCGATCGAGGGCACCGAGCCCGACGGCGCCGCGGTGAAGTTGCCCGCGCCGTCGTTGTAGTAGAGGCCGGCCGGTCCTCCGCCGCTCAGGTAGCCGTTGGCCACGATGATGTCGAGATCACCGTCGTTGTCGAAGTCGCCGAAGCGCGTGGCCCCCGCGTCCGACGAGAGGTTGGCCGGCAAGCGCGCCGCCGCCTCGTTCGTGAACGTGCCGCCATCCATGACAAAGAGCGCGTCGGGCTGATCGGCCCCCGCGGCGGGAGCGAAGAGGTCGACGTCGCCGTCGTTGTCGATGTCACCGAACGCCACCTGACGCAGGCTCGCGACGTAGTTCGAGACGAGCGCCGAGCCGTTCGTGAAGTTCCCCGCGCCGTCGTTCGTGTAGATGGTGAGCGGCTGCGGCGTGGGGTTCGAGAAGAACCCGCCGCAGTTGACGGCCACGAGATCCAGATCGCCGTCGCCGTCGACGTCCGTGACGCGCGCGTAGTTGGTCCAGCAGCCCGAGCCCCCGCAGGGCTGCGTGCCGAGCTTGGAGGTCCCTTGGTCCTCGAACAGGAGCTGGGCGTGGGCTTCGCGAGCGAGGAGCACGAGCGGCAGCGAAGCGAGCGCGGCGAGGGCGACGGCTTTCATGGCGAAGCAAGGTAGAGGATCGGACGACCGGCCACCAGCGGTCGTCCGTCGCGCGGCCGCTCTCAGGTCGTCGCGCCGAGGGCGCGGAAGAGGAGCGCCGTGACCAGGCGGATCGCGCCGAAGGTGAACGCGGCCAAGAAGGCGAGGTGTGCCCGACCCCACCGCTCCGCGCCCTCGCCCGGCGGCCGGCGTGCGGCGGCCCGACCGGCCAACACCGCGGGGACGGCCGTCATTGCACAGACCAGCGCGCCGACGAGGAGCGGATCGCCGAAGAGACCCGCGTGCGGGACCCCCGAGGGTCCGACGAAGAAGACCCCCATTGCCGTCCCGAAGCGCCCGCGCAAGAGACCCGACCGCAGCGCGCCGAGGGCGGCGACGCCGAGCACGAACGCGACGCCGAGCGCGCTCACGATGCCCACCGCGAACCGCACCCGGACCGACCGGAGCAGGCACGAGGCGAGCGCGAGCGTCATCGCCAGGTCGAACACGGCCCCCCAAGGCCCGACCGGCCGGGGCTATTCCCGAGCGCCCTCAGAGGATCTCGATGCCGTCGTAGTCGTCGGCCGAGAACGGGAGGTCGAGACGAGGCGCGCGCTCGAACGTCTCTCGAAAGAGGGTGAACGCGGGCCCGAGGCGCGCTTGGTCGAAGCGCGTCGGGAAATACGCCAGGTGCATGAGGGCCGCGCCGGCGCGCTCCGCGATCGTGCCGGCCTGCTCGATCTCGCGCCGCGAGTCCGGGTGGCGACACGCCGCCGCGGCCGCGGAGATGGCTGCCTCGTCGAAGCGCGACGGCTCGAACGCGTCGTCTTGGAGGTCGGCGGGGGCGGCCGGCGTCGGATCGTTGTGGCGTCGCCAGAGGGACGGGGCGGGGCTCTGCGCCGGCGCAAACGGATCGACATAGCGCCCGTTCAGCCAGCAATTGAAATGCACGTGCGGCGGCACCCAGGGGAAAGCGATCACCGCGTCGATGCCGCTGTAACCCGAGATCGCGATCCGCTCCCCCCGCCGGACGTTCTGGCCCGGCGCGACGAGCGGGCGCGCGAGGTGGTTGTACGTGGTCACGAGCCCGCGGCCGTGATCGAGGAAGACCTTCCGACCGCCGCGATGGAACTCGCTCGAGACACGCAAGACCTGTCCGGGCGCGGCGGCGCAGACCGCCGTGCCCGGAGGGATCGCGAGGTCCGTGCCGTTGTGGCTGTCGTAGGTGGTGTCCCCGCCACGGAAGTCACGCACGTTCGTGACCCGAACCGACCAGCCGAGCTCCGGGGGCGGCTGCAGGTAGTTGAAGAGATTCGTGACGGGCACTCGGCGCCCGAGCGGCTTCCGCCCGAGCCAGAGCGCCAGCGCGAGGCGTGGTCGGTACTGTCGGAGCGACGAGAGGTCGGCACGTGTCTTCGGGGTCGAGCCGTCGCCCGCGACCGCCAGCCTCGCCTCGCGCAGCGTCTTGCCGATCGGCAAGACGCCGAGCGCCTCGATCAGCCCGACCCGGGCTCCTCCGTGAACCGCCATCTCGCGAGGATACGCGGATCCGTGCGCGAGGCGGTCAACGCGAGCCGAGCAGCACCTTGACCGCGGCCTCGAGCTCTTCGACTGCAAACGGCTTGCCGAGGAAGGCAGTGCGTTCGCCCTCGACGAGCCCGTCGACCGCCTGCTGCTCCGTGTAGCCGCTCATCACGATCACCGGGACGTCGGGACGACGCGCCGTCAGCGCGGCGAACGTCTCTGCGCCGTTCATGACCGGCATCGTCAGGTCGAGCAGGACCAGCACCACCTCGTCCTGCTGGGAGTCGAAGACCGCGAGGGCCTCCGCGCCGTCTCTTGCGATCGCCGTCGCGAAGCCCATCTCCGTGAGCAACGTGCGCAACGCGAGTCGGATCGCCTCGTCGTCGTCCACGATGAGCACCGTGCCGGCGCCTCGCCATTTGACGGGTGGCACGGGTGAGGGCGGGGCCGCCTTGGCCTGCCACGTGGACGGGAACCAGAGCCGGAACGACGTGCCGCGGCCCGGCTCGGACTCGACCCGCACGGCCCCACGATGGGCGCGCACGATCCCGAGGACCGCCGACATGCCGAGGCCACGCCCGGACTGCTTCGTCGTGAAAAACGGGTCGAAGAGCTTGGCCTTCACGTCGGGGGACATCCCGCAGCCGGTGTCGGAGACCGAGAGGTGCACGAAGTCCCCCGCGGCAAGCGCCTCTTCTGCGAAGCGAAGCGCACACGTCTGCTCGTCGAGGTGCTGGAGCTCCGTTCGAATGGTCACCTCCCCCGGCCTGTCGCCGAGCGCGTCCACGGCGTTCGTGAGGAGGTTCATGATGACCTGCTGGATCTCGCCGCGATCCGCGACGACGCTCGGCAGACCACGCGCGAGCTCGAGGCGCAGCGTGGCGGTCCGCGGGACGATGACCTCGATCATCCCGACCATCTCGCGGGCGAGCTCGCTCAGGTCGAGCGGGACGGCGACGAAGCTGCCCTTGCCGGCGTACGCGAGCAGCTGCCGCGTCCACTGGGAGGCGCCGAGAGCCAGGCGCTCGATCTGCTGGAGGCTCTCCGTCGCTTGCGGCGCCTCCGTCCCCACCGCGCGCTTCGCGAGGCCGGCGTGAGCGAGGATACCGGTCAGCACGTTGTTGAAGTCGTGCGCGACGCCGCCGGCGAGCACGCCGAGGCTCTCGAGCTTCTGCGCGTGGTTGAGGCGTCGCTCGAGCTCGCGTTTCTCGGTCTCGGCGGCGACACGCGCGCTGATGTCGATGACGTAGCCGAGGAACGAGACGGGCCTGCCGTCCTCCGAGCGTTGGATGCGGGTCGCGTCGTAGAGCCAGCGCGCCTCGCCGGATTTGTGGAGCACCCGGTAAGGCTCGTGCACGAACGACGACGCCTGCCCTGCGCTCGCCGCCTCGACCTCTCGGGAGACCCGCTCGCCGTCGTCCGGGTGGATGAGATCCGCGTAGACGACTCGACCGGAGAGGAAGGCCTCCGCCGCGTGGCCGAACACCTCCTCCGCGTTCGGCGAGACGTACTCAACGGGCCACCCCGGCTCGTTGCGCCACTTGAACACAACGACGGGGCCCGTGATGAAGACCGCCTGTTCGTCGAAATCTCCCGCCAATGATAGATAACCACCTCGGTTCGGCGGTGCGGTCAAGCCGCAACGAAAACCGCACAACTAGACGATCGTCCGCAAGCGACACCTCCTCGCTTCTAGCATGACGATCGCGTCACGTTCTCTGCGACGCAAAGCCTGCAACTCTGCGCACCTGCATCGTGATTACACAACGAAACAGGACGGCAAACCCGGCCCGAACCGGGGCGTTCGGGGATGTTTGCCCCATGGCACCGAGCTTGCGGGGAAGGGCCGCATGTCCCTGCTTCGCCTCTTTCCTCTGGTCCTTCTCCCCGCAACGTTTGCCGCCGCCTGCGGCGATGATCCCGAGGGCCCCGGTGGGTCCGGCGGCAGCGGCGGCTCGGGAGGGCAGGCCGCCGTCGACGCCTGCGCCGACGTCGATTCCTTGCGAGCCACCTGCGAGGCTCTCCCCGAGAGGTTCGACACCTCCACCACCCTCGCGAAGGGCTGTTACCGCGCCGCGAAGAGCCCCGAGCTCGGCGCCGGCGTGACGCTCACGATCGCGGCGGGAACGACGATCCTCTTCGCCGAGGGCACGAGGCTCGAGGTCGGCGAAGGGCAGTCGCTCGTCGCGAGCGGGACGGCGGAGGAGCCCATCTGCCTCACCGGCGATGTCGCGGCCCGCGGCTCGTGGGGGGGTCTCCTGCTCGGACGCACGGAGGGAGCCGAGCACAAGCTCGACCACGTCACGGTCCAATACGCCGGGAGCACCGACTCCGACGCGGAGGCGGCCGCGGTCAAGGTCGTCTCGGACAGCCGGGAGGTGCGCCTCTCGCTGACCGACTCGACGATCCGGGAGAGCGAAGGCTTCGGCCTGTACCTCGTCGGCAGCGCCGAGCTGACCGGCTTCTCGGGCAACACGCTCACGAAGAACACGCTCGGCCCAGCGAGCGTCGACTCGGACGTGGCCGGCTTCCTCGACGCGACCTCGACCTATTCGGGCAACGACGTGGACGAAGTCTTCGTCCGTTCGAACCGGCTCTCCAAGAACCTCGACTGGGCGGCCATCGACGTTCCGTTCCACCTCTCGGGCTACCTCCACGTCGACGCGCCCTGGGTGATCGAGGCGCCGAACACGATCATCCTCTCGGAGGGAGGTTGGATAAGCGTGGGCGGCGACGACGCCGCCATCGACGCGTCGGGGACCGCCGAGGCGCCGATCGTCTTCACCGGCGCCGAAGCCGTCCGCGGCTACTGGGACGCCATCACGTTCGACGGCACGAACAACGCGGCCAATCGGCTCGCCTACGTGACGATCGAATACGGCGGCAGCACCGCCTCCGACGCCAACGGCGCGGGGGTCCGCGCGATCGCGGATAGCCACGGCGTCACGTTGAGCCTCGAGAACACGACGCTGCGGGAGAACGAGGGCTTCGGGCTCTATCTGGCCGGCACCGCGGTGACCCCCGCGTTCACGGGGAACACCCTCACCGGCAACGGGCTCGGGCCCGCGAGCGTGGGGGCGCGCGCCGTCCACCAGCTGGACGCGACCTCGACCTACACAGACAACGACGTCGACCGGCTGCGGGTTCGCGACGATCGCGTGAACGCGATCGTCTCCTGGCGAGACCTGGGCGTCCCCTACGAGCTCGAGAGCGACTTGCACGTCGACGCGGTGTGGACCCTCGAGCCGGGCGTGACCCTCATGCTCCCCGAGGACGGCTGGATCGGCGTGGGCGGAGACGACGCCGCCCTGCACGCGGTGGGCACGGCGGAGAAGCCGATCACCATCACCGGGGTCGAGCAGACGAACGGGTATTGGCACAGCATCATCTTCGACACGACGATCAACGCCGGGAACTCGCTGGAGCACGCGGTGATCGAATACGGCGGGTCGATGAGCGGCGCGGGCGAGGCCGGGATGATCACGGCCAAGAGCGACAGCCACGGCGTCGTGGTGAACGTGAAGAACAGCGTCGTCCGGCAGAGCGCCCAGTGGGGCATTTGGCTCGGCGGATACGCGCAATACAACGCCGATATCGAGTCGAGCAACACGTTCGAGGGCAACAGCGGCGGCGACGTCTACATCGCCCAGTGACGAGCGCTCGATCGGCACGGGGGGCCGCTCGAGCGTGCTCACGCGAAGAGCTCGTGCCGGACCTTGTCGCGGGCGCGGTCGAGCTGCTCGGCGGTCGCGCCGAGCTCGTCGAGGAGGTGCTCGGTCATGGCGAGCGCCACCTCGGCCTCGGCGGTGACGATGACGGTCGCGCCCGCGCTCTTGAGCTGGGGGACCTCCCGCAGGTAGGTCGTCCGCGTCAGGACCAGCAAGCGCGGGTTCAGCATCGTGGCCTCGCGAACGACCGCGTCCGGAGCACCCGACGCAGCGAAGACGAGGCCCGCGGCGGAGTTGATCCCCGCCTGCTCGAGCACCGTGTGCTGCGACGCATCCCCATACACCGCGTCGATACCGCGCTGACGGAGCACCTGCACCGTCTCGTGATTCAGCTCCACCACGGTCGGGTGAAGCCCGTTGTCGCGGAGCAGCGCCACGAGCGTCTGTCCGACGGGGCCGTAGCCCACGACGACAACGCGCCGGAGGGCGACCTCGTCGGTTTGCGGTCGCTCGACACCGCCGCTCGGCCGGCGAAGCTCCGGGAGCAGCCGGGCGAGCGGATCGACGAGGCGGAAGAGCAACGGGCTCAACGTGATGGACGCGATGGACACAGCGACGAGCACCGGCGTCGCGTTCTCCGGCAGGATACCCAGCTGGCGCCCGAGCACCGCGAGGATGAAGGAGAACTCGCCGATCTGCGAGAGCGCGATGGCCACGGTCGCGGCGGTCTTCGCCGGCCGGCCGAGCAAGAGCACGACGAGGAGCGCCGCGAGCGGCTTGCCCACGAGCACCACCACGAGGGTGCCGGCGATGAGCCCCGCGTTGTCGAGGAGCGACGCCGGATCGAGCAGCATGCCGACCGACACGAAGAACAACACGGCGAAGGCGTCGCGCATCGGGAGCGCCTCGGAGGCCGCGCGCGTCGAAAAATCGGATTGACCCACCACCATCCCGGCGAGGAACGCGCCGAGCGCCATCGAGGCCCCGAAGAGCTTGGCCGAGCCGACCGCGATCCCGAGCGCGATCACCAGGACGGTCAACGTGAAGAGCTCGCGCGAGCGAGACCGCGCGACGTGGGCGAGCAGCATCGGGATGAGGCGCCGCCCGACGACGAGCGTGAACGCGACGAGGAACGCGACCTTGCCGAGCGCGCCGAGGATCGAGAGCGCTGCTCCTGTCCCTGAGGTGCCGCCTGCCCCCGCGAAGACCGGAAGCAACACGAGCACGAGCACCGTGAAGAGGTCCTCGACGAGGAGCCACCCGACCGCGATGTGGCCGGGGCGCGTGTGCAACACGCCGAAGTCCGAGAGCACGCGGAGCAACACGACGGTGCTCGCCACCGCGATGGCGAGACCGAAGACGATGCCCGCCGAGAGGCTCCATCCGAACCAGCTCGTGACGAGGACGCCCAGGGCCGTGGCGATCGCGATCTGAACGACCGCGCCCGGGACGGCCACGCGCCACACGGCGAGGAGCTCGCGCGGGTGGAAATGGAGGCCGACCCCGAACATGAGCAAGATGACGCCCACCTCGGCCAGCTGCTCCGCGACGTCGGTCCGCGCGACGAACCCCGGCGTGAACGGGCCGATCGCCACCCCCCCCAGCAGATACCCCACGATGGGCGAGAGCTTGAGGCGAAGGCTGAGGAACCCGAAGACGAGCGCCACCGCGAGACCACCCGTCAGGGTCAGGATGAGGTCGAGATGCTGCGGCATAGGGGGATCGACAACCGCCGGGTGGCGGTATCGATTCCCGGCAGCCTGTATGCCACGTGGTGGCGGTCGGACGCGGCGATTCGCCGCCTCCGATCACTCGCCGCCGGACGTGGTGCTCGACGAGGTGCCGGCGGCCCCGCCGCCCGCACCTGCGTCGACGCCGGCGTCGGCCTTGTCGTCTTTCTTCGGCGTCTCCCCGAGCATCTCGGCGAGCAGGTCGGCCTTCTCCTTCTCGGCCTTCGCTGCCTCGTCCGCGCTCAGCTCGACAGGGGGCTTCTCCTCACCGGCGGGCGCGCCGCCGCCTGCGCCCTCGCCGGGCACGGGCTGATGGTGGCCGTCACCGAGCTCCCCGTACTTCTCACGGTCCGCGTCCGTGCACGGCCGCGGGTGGTTCGGGTCCGTCTGCACGCACTCGAGCAGCCAGGCGTCGCGGGGCGACGAGCCGTCCTTCTCGGCCTGCGCGCGGGCCTCCGCGATGTCGTCGGTCAGGGTGAACGTCGAGAGCACCGGCGCGAACACGAACAGCACGGTGCTCGCCGTCAGGATCCAGACGAACGGCATGACGACGCTGTACACCATCGAGATCGGTTTGTTGAACCGGAAGCTCGCGATGTAGAGGTTGATGCCGATCGGGGGCGAGATGTAGGCGATCTCGATGTTGAGCAGCACCATCACGGCCAGGTGGAACGGGCTGACCCCGAACTTCGCTGCCAGCGGGACGATGAGCGGGAGTGCGACCAACATCGCGCTGAACTCGTCCATCACGACGCCGAGGATGAACAGGAAGATGTTGAGGACGATGAGAAACTCCCACGTCTTGTCCATCCCGTTGTTCGTGAACCACTCGAGGATGTGGAGCGGGATCTGGGCGTCGACCACGTAGTTGGTGAGCGCCGTCGCCATGAAGAGGATCATGAGGATCGCGCCCGAGAGGCTGATGGCCTCGCGCGCGATGCGCACCACGTCCTTCCAGGTGAGGTCCTTGTAGACGTAGACCTCGACCACGAGGATGTAGGTCGCGGCGGCGGCCGCGGCCTCGTCGATGCCCATGGTGCCGGTCCCCATCCCGCCGAGGACGAGCACCGGCGCGATGATCTCCCACTTGGCGTCCCACATCGCGCGGAGCGTCTCGGGGCCGTCGAACCTGGCGCGCGGTACCTTCGACCGCAGCCCCACGAGCACGGCGTGGCCGACGAGGACCGCCATCAGCACGAGACCAGGGACCAGCAGCGCGAGGTACGCGCGGTCGATGTCCACGCCCGCGATGAACGCGTAGATCATCACGAGCGGGCTGGGGAAGAAGAGGAGGCCGACCGCGCCGGCCGCAGTCACGAGGCCGAGCGCGTAGCGCTGCGGGTAACCCTGCTTGAGGAGGGCCGGGTAGAGCAGCCCGCCGATGGCCACGATGGTGACGCCGCTGCCGCCCGTCATCGTCGTGAAGAAGGCGTTCGCGAAGATACAAACAACCGCGAGCCCGCCAGGCATCCATCCCAGGGCCGCGCTGGCGGCGCGCACCAGACGATCGGGGGTCTTCGACTCCGCCATGAGGTAGCCGGCGAAGGTGAAGAGAGGGACCGTGACCAGGATGGGCGACGTGAGGAACGTGTCGGCGAGCACGTTCGCCGCGATGTGCATGAAGGAGCGCGCGTCCTCGCGCTCGTGGCTGATCCACGCGAGGAGCGAGATCCCGCCCATGACGGCGAAGAGCGGCATCCCGATGAACGTCAGGATCGTGATGACGATGGAGGAGAGCTTCGTCACGACGACGCCTCCTTCTCGCTCTTCGCCGGCTGCTCATCCTGGTGCTCGAGGAACTCCACGTCGGGATCGAGCTCCTCTCGACCGCCCAGCACGAGCAACATCCGCAAGAGAAAGCGGATGCCGAGGATGACGAGCCCGAACGGGAACGTGAGGTTCATGGTGAAGACGAGCAATCCGCGCGGCGACCCGTCGGGGACGATGACCATCGGGATGCGCGACCCGTCGAGACCCGACGGCGGCGCGAGGATGGCGTCCACCTCTTCTTTGGTGAAGTAGTCGCGGTAGCCGCTCTTCTCGACGAACTCGTTCCACTGGCGGCCGTTCATCCGCGTCTCGTCGTCCCACTTGCCTCCGCCGACGACGACGGGCAGCGCCTCGAGATCGAACTTCATCTGCTGGCGCCACAGGAACAGATCCTGGGAGACGTGGTGCTCGACGTGCTCGATCTTCTTCTGCCACGTCCAGTCGCGCTGGGCGCCGAAGTTGTTGATCGAGATGTTCTCGAAGAAGCCCCACGCGGCGACGAAGCAGACCGCCACGGTCGCTATCGAAGCCGTCACGAACGACGGCAGCTTGAGCTTCTTCGGGATGAACCGGAGGAACGCGTCGATGTTGATGTGCTTGCCGCCCGCGGCGGCGAGGCTCGCGCCGATCATCGCGAGCAAGACGGTGAGGCGCGTGGAGACGCCGCGCAGCTGGCCGAGCATGGTGAGGCTCGAGCCCTCCTGAAGCCAGTTGAGCATGTGGCCGAAGTACTCGACCCCCCACGACCGCCAGAGCGGCGCGGCGCCCGCGCCGGCGACGATCCCCGCGACAGCCGCGAAGCGTCGCTGGGACTCCGACCAACCCAGACGTTTCGTGAGGACCCAGACGGTCGGGCCGAGCGCGATCACACCGACGACCGCGCGGAGCACCATGCCGGCCTTGCTCTCCGACGTCACCGGCTCCTGCAGGCCCTTCAGGAGGACCCATGCGGCCATGACGGCCATGAGCCCGATCACCACGACGACGAGCAGTCGCTCCTCGAACCACGTCCACCACTTGTCGAAGAAGATGAACGGCTTCAGCCAAGGTGCGCCGGGCGGCAGCGGCTTGGGGCCGGCTGCGGGCGGGACCGGTGGCGCCGCGCTCTTCGCGGGAGGCGGGCTGGCGCTCGCTTCGCTCTCGCCACCTCCGTCCTCGCCACCTCCGTCATCGGGCTGCGTGGGCTCCGCCTCGTCGGGCGCGGGCGCGGCCGTGTCCGGCTTCGTCTTCTGAACATCAGACGTCTCCGGGTGGCGCTTCTTCCCGCCCTTCTTCTTCGCCATAGGTCCCGGGACGTTACATCATTCCTTCGGCGGTTTGTCGGTTTCGGAGGTCTCGGGCGCTCCCACGACGGCCCACGGGTTCGTGTGCTCGAGCTCGTCCGGCAGGTGCTCCATGCCGGGCCCGCCCGCCTGGTACGTGTCCGGTGAAGCGAAGTCGTGACGCGCTCCCGCGCTCGAGCTCTCCGCGGCAGCTCCGGCCGGTAGGCTCTCGAGGAGGTCGGCGAGGTTGGGGACCGGGCCGCCTCCTCTCGGCAGCGGCTCGATCGGTTTTGGGACTTCTTCGGCGCCCTCCACCGCAGGTGCCGGCGGGCGCGCGGAGTGCTCACGCGCGAACGAGCGGGACGGAGGCTGCCCGTCCTCGAAGCCGAGGGCGAGCCCGGCCACGTCGAGCACGCCGCCGAGATCCTTCAGCGGGATGCTGGCGGCGATGAGGGCCGGGGTGGCGATCTGGAGATCCCGCTCGACCCCAAACGCCTCGCTCGGCTTCTCACGCTGGTGGGCGAAGCGCGCGTCGTCGATCGCCACGCGGACGTGGAGCGGGATTCGCGAGTGCCAGACTCGACCGTCGATCGCGGTCCGGACCTGGAGCGGGCTCAAGACCGGCGTACGTGGGGCGCCGTCGAGCGCGGACTTGTCCGCGAGGAGCGCGCCGACCAGCCAGCCGACCAGATCCTGGTGCACGGTCGCGTCGTCGTCCCAGGGCATGCGCTTGCGGAAGAGACGCCAGAGGTCCGCCGCCGGACCGTAGACCGCGATATCCACCGGCTCGAACGCCTGCTCGAACACGTCCTGGGTGATGTCACCTTCGTCGATCACCGAGTCGATCAACGAGGCCTGGAACTCCGGTGTCTTGTTGCGAGCCGCGCGCGGAGCGAGCCCGGTGAGCTGCGTCGTGATGCGCTGGCGGATGTCCGGCCGCCTGACCAGCCAACGCATGCGCTCGGCGGCGGGGTAAGCCGAGCGCAGGTGCTCCGGCGTCCACCACGGGAAGCCCACCTCGCGCAGCCGAGTGAGGAGCTCGGCCATCAACTGGAGCGCGGGGTGTCTCGCGAGGTGGCTGGCTGCCTCGCTGGCGAGTCGATCGTCGGGCGCGGTCGGGTCGGCGTGGGCGAGAGCAGGCGGGCTCATGAGAGCCCGGAGGCTATCAGCTCACCCAGCGCGCTGGGGGGGCGAACGAACGACGAAGACCGAGGCCTCCGCGCGCTTGACGGCCGCCTCGGCGACCGACCCGAGCCCGAGCCTGGCCAACGTCGGGTGCGTCGTGGCGCCGACGACAATGGTCGATGCACCAAGTGACTCCGCCTTGTTGATGACGACCCGCTTCGGGTCGCCTCGGAGCACGACGACGTCGGCGGTGACATTGGCGGCCGCGACCTCCGCCTCGAGCGCGCTCTTGGCGAGCAGGAGCATGGCCTCGGGGTCGGGCCCGGAGGGAACGGTGCCCGAGAAGAACGTCGTGAGCGCGACCAGGACATCGGGGCTCTCGACGTCCGCGGCGTGCATGACGGTGGCGCTGCTGCCGATGATCTGGGCGAATGCCGCGCCCGCTCGCAGGACCGGGGTGGAGCTCTTGCCCAGGTCGAGCGCGACGAGGACGGGCCCACGCGGCGCCGTGGTCCGGCAGACGAGCACCGAGCAACCGGCGTCCCTCACGATCGAGAGCGCCACGCTGCCGAGGCGTTCAGGACGCTCGTGTGAGGCGGGGCCGTGCGAGCCGGTCACGATGAGGTCGGCGTCGAAGTCCTCCGCGCGGGCCAGGATCGCATCCCGCGCCGGACCCTCGTCGACGAAGGCGTGGAACGCGTGCCGCTCGCGCCCCGTCACCACACGAACGTGATCATAGAGCCGCTCCGCCGCGTCTCCCGCGGAGAGCTTGCGGCCCGCGACGGGGAGCGCGACCGCGACCCCGAGCGCGGCGTGGGCCCCGCGGGCGATCTCGCTCGCGCAGAGGAGCGCAGCGTCGGACGTCGCCTCGAGATCGGTCGTTGCCAACACGCGCCGGAAGGCCTGGGTCATGGAAGCCCCTCGTGCACGGGCCGTTCCACCGACGCTTTGCGCATTCCTCGCGCGCGAACGGGTTACGGACGCCGAGGGCGAGCGCAAAGCTCGCTGGTGGCGAACGGTTTGCGGCCCGCCTCAGATCGCCCGTCGAATCAGCGGTCCAGTCTCCCCGTCACCTCCCTACCATCGACGCGTGGGCTCATTTGTCGGGGTTGATGTGGACCTTGTCCGCGCCCGACTGGACCTGGATCTCCTCCGGCGTGAGCTTGACGACGGAGTTCTTGACCTTCAGCTCGATCGTCTTGTCGCTCTCGAGCCTGATGGCCTTCTTGGCGTAGATGATGAGGTTGCCGACCTTCGACTCGAAGACGATCTCCTTCTTCGCCTCCTGCTTGAGCTGCTTCCCGATCTTCTCTTTCCGGTCGCGCTCCACGCGCGTCGCCACGTCCTTCGTGACCTCGGTGCGCTGCTCGTCGCCGATCTCGATGTATTGGTTGCCTCGTACGGTGAGGATGTCGTCCGTCCCGATCTTGGTCGCGCGGTGGTTGCCGACGACGGTCTTCCAGTCGTTGTAGACGACCATGTGCAGGTCCTTGTTGGCCTGGAGATAGAGGTTCTCCGCGCCGCTCATGTCGTCGAGCTTCATGCCGCTGCCCTTCCAGGCGTGGTTCGTCCCGGTCGGTGAGACGGCCTGGAACGGCCCCGACTGCGTGACGGTGCTCGCGATCTGCTGGCTCGACATGGGCGTGCCGCCATGGATGCTCTTCGGACCGCCGCCCATGGGACCGACGTAGCCGCCGGACGCGCCCATCACCATACGCGGGGTCGCCTCGCTGAAGATGCCGGTGACCTGCTTGTACTTCGGGAGCGGGTCCGGAACCGGGTTCTCTTCCGTGTAGACGCGGCCGACGACGACGGGCCTGTCGGGGTCGCCGCCGAGGAAGGAGACGAAGACCTCCTGCCCGATACGCGGCAGGTTGATCGCGCCGAACCCCTTGCCGGCCCAGGGCTGGTTCGTCGGGATCCAACACGAGCTCTCGTCGTTGCGCTGGCTCTCGCGATCCCAATGGAAGTGGACGCGCACGCGCGCCCACTCGTCCGTGTGGATCTCCTCACCCGAGGGGCCGACGACCGTGGCGCTCTCGAGGCCGAGCACCTCCGGCTTGGGCGTCACGGGATCCGGTCGATACGGGTCCGCCGAAGACACCGTCCCCACGACCACGCGCCACTCTCCGTCGTGGGTCCCGTCCACGTCCGCCTCGGTCACGAGGAGCGTCTGGGCGGCAGCGCGGTGCGGGTGACCGGCGATGCTGACGACGGCCCCGGGCGCGATCTCCAGCACGCTGGACTCGAAGCTCACCGCCTTGGCGCCGTTGCGCCGCTCGTAGAGCCTGTTCTTCGTCTTGCGTGCCCCCTGCTCTTCGTCGGTCCGCGACGCGCCGCGATCGTCCGCGGCCGGCGTCGAGCCGTCGCCGGAGGCCGTGTAGAGGAAGGCCCCGGGCTCGTAGTCGAACTGCTCGAGCGCCGACTCGTGCGCGAGCCCCGCGGTGAAGGTGGCGCGCGGTTGGTTCGTGCTGTCCCGACGGTAGTCCAGGTCGCCGATCGTCATCTTGCCGGGCCTGAGCTTCGAGGAGACCGCGACCCGGGTCACGAAGCGCTCCACCGTCGTCCCGGGCTCGTCTTCGTAAGGGATGCCCGCGTGAGCGAGCTCGCCCGTCTGTGGCTCGTCCGCGAGGACGAGCTTGGTGCCGCCGTCCGAGGGCTCGAAGAAGTAGCTGATCCCCGCGTCCTCCATCATGCGGCTGATGAACGTGAAGTCGCTCTCGCCGTACTGGACGCGGAACTTCCGCTTCCCGTGCGCGCCGCCGTCGACCCTCGCGTCGTGCTCGATGCCCCACTCGCCGAGGATCTGCCGGACGATCTCCAGCTCCGACTTGTACTGGAAGACGCGGTAGTTCTTGCGCTGCGAGAGCAGCCAGAGCTGCGGAACGAGGAGGAGCCGATAGGTGGCCAGGCCCGCCTCCTCCACGCGGTGTTGCTCCATCTCCCGGCAGATCCCCGACCAGGCCATGTGGGATCGGCGCGTCTCGAGGCTGAAGCTCGCGGCGTTGCCGATGACCGCGTCGAAGTCCACGTCGAGGTTGGAGGAGACGACCGAGAGCTCGATCTCGAAGAGCTGGCTCATGCCCTGCCGGACCGAGAAGCTCCGGACATCGAGGTCGTCACCCGAGGCCACCCGCACGCGCGCGTTGTTGTTTCCGGACATCGGACGCTCCTCAGGACTCGGGGTTGATGTCGACCTTGGGGGACGAGATGACGATCTCCGGCTTGGTGACCGTGATGGAGGAGTCCTTCACCTTGAAGACGATGGCCTCCTCGCTCTGGACGCAGATGCCCTTCGGCGCCTTGTACTCGGCGGTGCCGTCGGTCTTCACGCCGGCGTCGGACAACACCGACAGCGCGAGCTCCTTGTCGACGCGCTCGTCGCGGAGCTTCACCACCTCGATGAACTGGCTCTGGACGACCCGCAGCTCCTGGTTCTCTTTGACCTCGATCTTCTGCTTGTTGCGGACCTTGAGCATGTCGTCGCGGCCGACGAAGGTTCCGCGGTAGTTGCCCACCACACTCGTCCAGTTGTTCTTGATCAGCCAGTTCATGTCCTTCCGGGCCTGGATGAACGTGATGTCCTCGCCTTGCGCGTCACCGAGCACGAACGCGTTGTCGTTCATGTACGGCGACATCGGCTTCGGCGGCTGGGCCTTGAATGCCGGAGACGACCAGTCCTTCGCGAAGGTGTCGGTGAACTCCCAGGTCCGCATCTCCGACGCCGCGCCCGTGACCATGGCGGGCGAGACCTTGCCGATGATGCCGGTGATCTTCTTCCCCTCCGGCATCGGGTAGTTCGGCGGGTTCGGCTGCGTGAACACGCGCCCGACGACCATGGGCCGATCGGGATCACCGCCCAGGAACTCGACGAGCACCTCCTGGCCGATGCGCGGCAGGTTCACGCCGCCGAAGCTCGCGCCGGCCCAGGGCTGGTTGACCGGCAGCCAACACGAGCTCTCCTCGTTTCTTCGGCTCTCGCGGTCCCAGTGGAAGTGGACGCGAACGCGACCGTACTCGTCGGAGTGGATCTCCTCCCCGGAGGGACCGACCACCGTGGCGCTCTCGAGCCCCTTCACCTTCGGTCGCGGCGTCACGTGCTCGGGCCGGAAGGCGGCGGCAGCGCCCACCGCCTCGACCTCGACGCGCCAGTCGTCGTCGTGCTCACCCTCGATCGACGCGCTCGTGACGAGCAGCGATGACCCCGAGGCGAGCGCGGCATGGGGGTGACCGCTGATGGAGAAGATGGCCCCGGGAGCAAGGCCGAGCTCGTTCGATTCGAGCGACGCGCGCATGGCGTCCTGGCGCCGGCCGGAGAGCCAGCTCTGGGTCTTGCGGTTGCCCGCCGACTCGTCCGTCCGGGACGCGCCGCGATCGTCGGCCGCCGGCGTGTTGCCGCCGCCCGAGCCTTGATAGAGGAACGCGCCCGGCTGGTAGTCGAACTGCTCGAGCACGCTCTCCTGACCGAGGCCGCCGGTCGCCGAGAGGCGGGGCTGCTGCGTGCTCGCTCGCCGGTAGTCGAGATCTCCGATCGTGGTCTTCCCGGGGCGGGTCCGCTGCGCGACGCCCACCTGCGTGACGAAGCGGGTGTCACCGACCTCGGGTTTGTCGTGGAACGCGAGAAGGGGGAAGCCGAGCTCGCGGGTCTGAGGCGCGTCGTCGAGGACCATCGTCGTGCCGTCGTCCGAGCCCTCGAAGTGGAAGCTGATACCCGCGTCCTCCAGCATGCGGCACACGAAGTCGAAGTCGCTCTCGGCGTACTGGACCCGGTACTTGCGCGGGAGGTGCGAGCCGGAGTCGACCTGCGCGCGGTGCTCGACGCCCCATTCGCCGAGGATCTGGCGGACGATGTCGATCTCGCTCTTGAACTGGAAGATGCGGTAGTTCTTCCGCTGGGTGAGGAGGTACGCGCGCGGGACGAGGACCAGCGAGTAGGTCGCGAGGTTGTCCTTGTCGACGCGGATCTGATCGATCTCGACGCAGATGCCCGTCCAGGCGTGGCGGGAGCTCGCGGTCGAGAGCGAAAATCGCGCCTCCTTTCCGATGATCTCGTCGAAGTCGATGTCGGGGTTCGACGAGACCGCCGCGACCTCGATGCGGAAGAGGCGGCTCATCGCCTGCGTGACTTGGAAGCTGCGAACGTCCAGCGAATCGCCCGTCGCAACGCCGACCTGCGCTTGGTTCACCATGGCCACGCCCCTTGGTCTTTCGCCCAGTCCTTCGCCTGACCCTTGCCGTAGTCCTTCACCTGACCCCAAGCGAAGTCCTTCGCTTCATCGACGAGCGCCTTCTTCATCGCCCCGGTCACCGCCCCGGTCACGAGCCCCTTCTTCAGCGAGTTGTAGGCCGAGAGGACGAGCAGCGTGTTCTCGAGCGCGCGATGTGGGTTGTATTCGGTCGGCGGGCCGCCGATGGCCACGTTGGTCGACGCGGTGGCGATGTTGCCGGGGCACGTCGTGAGGTCCTCCAGGCGCGAGGCGGGCTTCTTGTTGATGGTCACCCACTGGCTGCCCTGCTTCACCTTCTTGCCGTGGCAGCTCACTGTGTCGATCTCTTCGCCGCGCGCGGCCTCGAGCTTGTTCACGAAGACGTTGGGCGAGCCGGTGGCGATCTCCTTGATGCCCTGCTTGTTCCTCGCGACGACGTATTTCACGCCCTCCTCGATGAGCTCGCTGACCGCCCACTCGACGAGGAACGAAGCGCCGAGCGCGAGCCAGCCGCCGGGCCCCGCCGCGACGGCGCCGACCTTCGCGATCTTGTAGATCGTGTAGGCGGTCTTAGCGGTCTCGTAGGCGGCGACGGCGACCTTGCCCGCCGCGGTGCCCTGCTGCGTCCCGTGCTCGATCAGATCGGTCCTACGCGCTGCTCCTTTGACCTCTCCCACGGCTACGCCTCCTCATCCACCGGTTGATACGTCTCGAGAAAGCTCTCGGCGGCCTCTCGGCAAGATTCCTCGACCGCCTGCGGGCCCTTCGCGCGGAAGACCCAGACGGTCTCGCCGATGGGCCAGAAGATGCTCAGCTCGAACACCTTCATCTTGCCGCCGACCTTGAGCGCGACGATCTCCGCGCCGGGCGCGGGCCTGTCGATCGGGCGCCGCTCGAGGAGCTCGTACGCCGGCACGGACAGGCGAAACTTCTCGAGCGCCTCGTCGACCTTCAGGCGCCACTCGGACACGGGCGCAAACGGCCCGGCTACGACCCTGACATCCCCGTGATCGTAGGTGTACCCCGTGTCGTCGACCCAGTCGTCGGCGACCTCGAAGATGCACTCGGTGGTGTGGCAGGTTCTCATCAGCGCTTCCGGAAACGGACCGAGTCGAGAGTCCTGTCGGCGTTCTCGTCCACCTTCTGCCGGTCGGCGATGGGGCCGGCGAACTGGAACGTCACCTCCAGGTCGTAGTAAGGGATACTGACAAATCTGTAATACTCGCCGCTCGCCCCGGTCCGCGCGAAGAGGCTCACGTCTTCGCCCTCGAGCATGCCGACGCGGCAGGGCTCGTGACGGACGATCTTTCGCTCGTCGTAGGGCCCCATGGGCAGCGACTCGAGCAGCTCCTCGAACGGCACCGGGCCGCCCTCGGGGATCTTCGCGCGCCCGAGCATGAAGACCGACCTGTCGTCGTGTCTCGGGCGGAACAGGTTGACGGTCCGCTCCTCCCACCTGTCGCCAGGCAGCTCGAAGCTGAAGGCGGACGTCGAGAACCAGCTCATCGGAGCTCCACCACGTGCGCGACCTCGGGCATGGATCGGACGGCGGCGGACGCGGTCGCCACGATGATCTGAGTCTTCGTCGTCCAGCGGAGCAGCGCGCGCACGATCTCGGTCGCGCCCTCGTCTCCGAAGCCGATCTCGGGCGCGTCCACCATCAGGATCGAGTCCACGATGGGGGCCTTGGCCGTGTAGAAGGCCATCAGAAACGCGTGTCGCTCCGAGGAAGAGAGCGTTCCGAAGGTTCGCTCTACCCCGGTCTCGCGGTGACGGAGGGCCGGAACGAAGCTGATCCCGGTGCGGCGGAGCCCGGTGACCTCGAGGTGGGGGAAGAGCTCGGCGAAGCGCTTGGCTCCGAGGGCGCGGGCCGCGGCGTGTTGCGGCTGGTCGAGCACGTCGTAGAGCTCCGAGAACTTGGTGTTGCGCGTGGTGAGACGCTCCGACGCGCCCGCCTCCGCCGCGCCGAAGCTAAGCGGGCCGGAGAGGTCGCGTGTGTCGTGCAGGTAGTGGATCGAGCCTCGCTCCGCGTCGCCGCGCTCGCTCAGCAGCGCCCGGAGGAGCTTGGGGTGGTCGGGCGGGACCAAGGGCTTGCCGAGGATCGCCTCGGAGCCGAGGAGCGTCTCCTGCGTGCCGGCGCGCGCGCGCTCTGCTTCGCTTGGCTCCCAGTCGATACGGACCTTCGCCGCGCCGGAGCTGGAGGTGACGAGCGCGTCCCAACGAGCCTCGGGCGACCCGTAGTCCGCGATGGACTCCTTCGCGGCGGCGATCGTGTCGAGGAAGGTCGTCTTGCCGCGCGCGAACGCGCCGTGGACGACGATGAGGTCCAGGTCTCTGTGCGGGAGGTCCTGCTGGAGCCCGTCGAGGCCCCGAACACCCATGAACGAGAAGTAGCGGATTCGCATGGCTCGCTTTCAGGCTCCGCCGCCCTGGGCAGGCTGGATGCCGGTCTTCGTCGCTTGGATCTTGATGGAGTCGGCGGTGATGACGATGGTGCTGCTGCCGACCACGAGCTCGATCTTCTCTTCGCTCTCCACCATGAGCACCTGGCTGTAGCCGCGCGTCGCGATGGTGATGGTCTCGGAGGTCGACTTCACCTGGATGCCGTCCGCGCCGACGAGCTGCGTGAAGGTGCCGCGGACGTCCTCCACGCGTTTGCCCTTCACGACGAGGAACTGATCGGTCCCGATCTTCACGTTCTGGTTCTCTTTGATCTCCGTGTTGGAGCGGTGCCCCACCTCGAGCTGATCGTCGGTGCCGACCTGGCACGCGCGGTTGTTGCGCACGACCGTCCGCCAGCTGTTGTTCACCACGAGGTTCATGTCCTTCTGGGCCTGCAGGTAGAGGATCTCCTTGCCGTAGCTGTCCTCCATCTTGATGCCGCTCCCGTTCCAGCCGTGGTTGATGCCGGTGGGAGACGCGGCCTGGAACGCGCCGGGCTGGGTGACCATCCCGTTGATCTCGGAGGAAGACATGGGCGTGCCGCCGCCGAGCAGGCTCTGGCCGCCCGTGGCGCCGCCGCCGTCCGCTGCGCCCATGACCATGCGCGGCGTCGACTCGCTGAAGAGGCCCGACACCTCCTTGAATCGCGGCAGCTTGTCCGGCGGCGGGTTCGTCTCGGTGTAGACACGACCGACGACGACGGGACGGTCAGGATCGCCGCCGAGGAACTCGACCATGACCTCCTGGCCGATGCGCGGGAGGTTGACCCCGCCGAACCCGGTGCCGGCCCACGGCTGGCTCGTGGGCAGCCAACACGAGCTCTGCTCGTCGCGATTGCTCTCTCGGTCCCAGTGGAAGTGCACCCGCACGCGGCCGTACTCGTCGGTGTGGATCTCCTCGCCGGTGGGGCCGACCACGGTGGCGCTCTCGATACCGCGGACGCGCGGCTTGGGTGTGACGTGAGCAGGCCGGCGGGGCACCGCAGCCGACGCGGAATCGACGTGTACGCGCCAATCGCTGTCGTGGTCGCCTGCGAGCACCGAGCCGGTCACGAGGAGCCGCGACTCGGGGGAGAGAACGCGGTGCGGGTGGCGAGCCACCGTGAGGATGTCGCCGGGGGAGAGCGCGAGGACATTGGAGACGAACCGGATGACCTTGTCGCCGAGTCGGCGCGAGAGCAGCCGACCCTCCGTTCGCTCGCGTCCGGCGGCCTCGTCGGTCCGCGACGCGCCGCGGTCGTCCGCCGTCGGCGTATTGCCCCCGCCTCCGCCCTGGAACAAAAAGGCTCCGGGCTCGTAGTCGAACTGCTCGAGCCGGCTCTCTTGAGGAAGCCCGCCGGTCGCGTCGAGCCGAGGCTGCGCCTTGCTGGGCTTCCGGTAGTCCAGATCGCCGATCGTCATCGCGCCGGGCCTGACCGACTGCACGATGGAGACACGCGTCACGAACGGAGCGTCCGTGGGACCTGGGCTGTCGTAGAACTGGAGCATCGGGAAGCCGACGTCGCGAGACTGCGGCTCGTCGTCGAGGACGAGCTTCGTCCCGCCCTCCGCAGCCTCGAAGAAGAACGAGATGCCTGCGTCCTCCAGCATGCGACACAAGAACGCCCAGTCCGCCTCGTCGTATTGGACGCGGTACTTCCGGGGCTTGTGCGTGCGCGAGATGCGAGCCTCGTGCTCGATGCCCCACTCGCCGAGCAGCTTCTTCACGATGTCGAGCTCGGAGAGGAACTGGAAGATGCGGTAGTTCTTGCGCTGCGTCAGCAGCCAGGCGCGCGGCGCGACGGCCAGCGTGTACGTCGCGAGGTTGCCTTCGTCGACGCGGACCTGCTCCATCTCCACGCAGACGCCGGTGTACGTACGGCTCCAGGAGCCGGCGTCGAGCCGAACGGTGGCCTCTCTCCCGATGACCTCCGAGAGGGCCACGCTGCCGTTCGGCGACACGACGCGGAGGTCGACGCGGTCGAGCTCGTTCATGCGCTGGCGAACCGCGAAGCTCCGGACGTCGAGCTGATCGCCGCTCGCCACCTCGACGCGCACGGCCTTGCTGTGGAAGAGGTCGATCATGTCATGCTCCTCGGGCTTCTCACGCAGCGGACTCGTGCAAGGAACGCTCGACCATCCGAGCTTCGGCTTCGCGGCGGCGCTTGAGCCCCGCGGCCACGGAAGGATCCCGATCGTGGTAGAGCTTCACCGCGCGGATCCCGGCGGCCACGCCGGCGACGTCGCGGGCGGAGACGGCCGCGCGGATCTGCTGGTACGCGTCGCGCTTGAGGCGCTGGTAGGGCTTCCCGGTCCCGCGACCGCAGTTGTAGATGAGCGACGTGAGCGCCCCGCGCACGTCCGCGTCCAACGACTCGACGCCCGGGAACGCGAGCTTCGTCTCGTCGATGTAGCTCGGCAGACGTCGAACCCGGAAGACCGCGATGGCGTCTTCCCAGGGGATCGAGATGTCGCTCGTGGCGCGTTCTGCGGCGCGAGAGCCACCTCGCCCGAGGTGGCCGGCGAGGCGCGTGTACGCGTCCTTCGGGGACGGCAGGCGCTCGAGCCGCGTCTTCCAGTCACCCTCGAAGTGTTTCCTCGCGAAGCGAAGGTCGTAGCCGATCCCGATGGTCAAGCCCGAGGCGCTGTTCCCGGGCCAGTGGGGTCGGTGGTACTTGCGTTCGTACTCCGATCGCGAACGGGTCTCGTCTCCGCCCGCGACCTCCCATGAGATGATGAACTCGATCGACTCCTGGCTGATCTCCACCGAAGCACCTCGCGTGGTTGAGCGACCGTCGTCAGGAAGGAGACCTGAGCCGAATTATTCGGTCAACTCGCACGTTTGCTTAATCCGTGGTCCAGTTTCGTCCATTCGCAATCCGACATGTCGTGAGCTTGTCGCCGACGCTCACACGACCTCGAAGGTCGATTGCTCGAACTCGCCCCGCTTCCAGACGTAGAGCTTGTGGTCGTCGCAGTGGGGCTCGCTCACGCCCCGGCGAACGCTCGTCACCAGGAACACGAGAGGCCAGGCCGGTCCGGCGCCGAGCGAGGCTGGCCCACCTTCCACCTGGGGGGGGACGCCACCCGAGAGCACGGCCTGATCGGTTCCGCTGAGGTACGCGCCGACGTCGATGTGGGAGTGGTAGAGGATCTTCACGGGCGCTCCGGCGCTGAGGCCTTCCTTGATCGCGGCTTCGAGCGTGCGCTCCTTGAAGGCGAAGAAGGTGCGCGGGCTCCGAAAGAACGTCTTCGGGTCGCGCTCGTGGAGCGCCTTGGCGAGGTTCTCGATCGGCACAGCGCGGTCACAGAGGAGGCCGTCGGAGGCGGGCCCGGCGAGGTAGCCACACGCCTCTTGATCGGCGAGGTACCCCGCGACCGCATCCCTCTCGACGTCGTCGAGCGCGGAGCGCGTGATCCGGAGCCCGCCCTCGAGCCAGGGCGCGTTGTTCCAGTCCATCCGCGAGAGGATACATACCCCTGACCCGCCGCGCGCGTCGGCTCTCAGCGGGGGAGCAGCGCCTCGGCGGCGCGGCGGAGGAGCGGACGAAAGTCTCCCGCGTGGCTCTCGTCGTGAGGACGGAGCGCGTGGCCGCAGCGCGCCGTGTAGGCGAGCGAGTAGACACAAGAGGCGCGCGCGAGCGCGCGTTCGTCCGGCGTGAACGCGTGGCCACGCGCGCGCTCGTAGTCGTCGAGGAACGCGAGGATCTCTTCGACGCTCGGCGCTTGCGCCAGATCTTCGCGCTGCCAATCCGCCGTGAAGGCGTGGGCGTTCGCGCCGACGAGCACCGGCTCGAGCTCCACGTGAAGGCTGTCCCAATCGTAGCTTGCCACGACGCGTCCGTCCTCGAACCGCAGGTGCTCGACACGCCAGTCGAAGTGACCGATCACCAGCTCGCCCCGCGGCTCCGATCGCGCGGCGCGGGCGCGCCGCGCGATGTCGTCGATCCACGCCGCGCCTTCGGCGGTCCGCTCGAAGTCGAAGAGCGGGCTGTGCGGGCGCGGCCAGAGCCGGTCGTCCGGGATCGCCGTGTACCACGCGCGACCGAGCGCGACCGAAGCCGCGAGCGGGCGCGCGAGGGTGACCAGCTGCGCCAGGGACGCGGCGAGCGCCGAGCGCGTCGACGGGTCGTGCGCGTCGCCCAGCTCACCGCCGTCCACGAGCTCCTCGAAGGTGATCCAGACGTCCCCGCGACGGAGCGGCTCTCCGAGCGGCCGCGGGCACGGGAACCCTTCGTTCGCGAGGTGGCGGCGAACGGCGAAGCAGGACTCGAAATACGTCGCCGAGCGCCCCGATCGCTGCGCCTTCACGACGACGGCTCGCCCGTCGTCGAGATCGACGCCGGCCACGCAGCCCACGCTCACGCGATAGAACCGGGCGCGCACCGCTCGAGCGCCGAGGCCGTCGAGCAGCCAGGCCTGGATCTGCGCGGCGATCACCTCGGGGGCCGTCGCTCCGAACACCGCCCGACAGACGACGGGGTCGTCCCAACCTTCGTGCTCGTGCTGGATCAGCCGAGCGAGAGTCGCGTCGCCGCTCACCGTGGGGGATGCTAGTACCGCGTTCGCGAAGTTCGCACTGGTATGGAACCCGGCCCCTCGCTAACGCTCGCAAGTGGAGGGCCGGTTTCCACACCAACGCTCGGCCGTACTTCCGCTCACCGTTACCCCCGTTCTCGGTACATCGTCTTACGCGAAGAAACTTCGCGGACGATGTACTAATCTCCCAGCCCTCATGTTGGCGACTCTGGGCCGTGCGGCCCGACGACTGCGCGGGCTGCCGCGAATCGGTACGCCGTTCTCCCCCACCGAAGGCGATCCGTTCCCGGCGGGCGCCCACCCGCTCGACCACAACCGGAGCGGCCTCACCGAGTTCGGCAAACACGTCTGCCGGTCCGTCGCGGAGGCGCTGCTCGCCGACGAGCGAGCGGGTCAGCTCGTGCCCGGCGAGCCCGACGTGGTCGAGCGCTCCGTGCAGAAGCTGGACCTCTGGCTCGGCAGCGGCAGCCTCCAGCTGCAGAACGGGTTCCTCGCGCTCTGCGGCGCGATGGAGGGCGCGCCGCTCCTGACGCTCCGCAAGGCGAAGCGCTTCACCCAGCTCTCTCTCGAGGAACGGCTCCACGTGCTCGAGAAGCTCGAGGAGCACGACAACGGTCTTTTCACCATGCTGCTGACGGCCTTCAAGGTCCCGCTCGTCACGGCTGCGTTCGAGGAGGGTCCGCTCTTGATCGAGACCGGGTTCGACAGGCGGAGCCTGATGGTGCCGGGCATGCTCCGGAGGAGCCGATGAGAGAGACCATCGACGCTTCGCGGGTCATCCAGGGGCGCGAGCTCGGAGGACCGTTCGAGGACACGGCCGACGTCCTCGTCATCGGCTCCGGCGCGGGCGGCGCGGTCGTCGCCGCCACGCTCGCCGAGGCCGGCAAGCGCGTGATCGTGGTGGAAGAAGGCCCCTACTACCGCCCGGAGGACTACCAGCGCTTCGCGCCGAGCGAGAGCGTCCGGCGCATGTTCCGCGAAGGCGGGATGGTCCTCGCGTTCGGCGTGGGACAGACGCCGATGATCTCGATCACGCTCGGCCGCGCGGTCGGTGGCTCGTCGCTCCTGACCGGCGGCGTGTGTTTCCGCATCCCGGGCGACGTCCACGCGCGCTGGGAGCGGGAGCGCGGCCTGTCCGAGATGAGCGAGCGGAGCTTCGAGCGCGCGTACGAAGAGGTCGAGAAGCGGATCGACGTGACCGAGGTCCCCGAGTCGATGAGGTCGGAGTCGACGCGGCGCTACGTCGAGGGCGCGAAGAAGCTGGGCATCGAGCACCAGCCGATCCGCCGCAACACGGGCGGCGACTGCGTGGGCACGGCCCGGTGCAACTTCACGTGTCCGGCCGGAGCGAAGCGCTCGGTCGACGTCTCGTATCTACCGAGCGCGACGAGGCACGGCGCGACGATCCTCTGTGACGCGCTCGCGAAGAAGCTGATCGTCTCGAACGGACGCGCGGCGGGCGTCGAGGGCGTCCTCCTCGGCGGCCCCTTCGGCGCCGCGGGCCAGCCGTTCAAGATCCACGCGCCGGTCGTCGTCCTCGCTTGTGGCACGTTGCACACGCCGCTCCTTCTCATGCGCGCGGGCGTGGGCAAGCAGAGCGACGTCGTCGGACGCAACGTCACGCTCCACCCAGCGGTGCGCATCGTCGGCAAGTTCGACGAGCCGATCAACGGCTGGGACGGCGCGCTTCAGAGCGTCTATTCGGACCACTTCCACGACGACGGCATCAAGCTCGTCGGCGTGTACACCGCGGTGAACTTCCTCGCCGCCGGGCTCCCCGGCGTAGGCCCCAAGCTCCGCGAGCGCGCGCGCAGCCTCGGGCACTCCGCGGTCTTCGGCGCGATGATCCACGACGAGGGCGGCGGGCGCGTCCGGCTCGGTCCGGGCCGCGAGCCCATCCTCTCGTACGAGATGGCCCCGCGCGACCTCGCGCGGCTGCGCAAGGCCATCACCATCCTCGCGGAGGTGTCGCTCGCCGCGGGCGCGCGCGAGGTCTACTCATCGGCGTGGGGCTTCCCGCCGATCCGAAACATGGACGACGCCCGCAAGATGGAGAGCTCCAAGATCGACGCGCGCCGCATCGAGTGCATGGCGTTCCATCCGCTCGGGAGCGCGCGCGCCGGCGTCGACC
Organism: Myxococcales bacterium; assembly: GCA_016794345.1. Classification (GTDB taxonomy): domain Bacteria; phylum Myxococcota_A; class Polyangia; order Polyangiales; family Polyangiaceae; genus Xiheicaenibacterium; species Xiheicaenibacterium phototrophicum. Next base: position 66,305 of record JAEUKE010000115.1, on the reverse strand, counting down.
CGCGGAGCGGCGTCGTCGACCAACGGGGGGAGGCATTCGATCTACCCGGCCTCTTCGTCGCCGACGGCTCGGTCCTGCCGACCAGCATCGGCGTAAACTCCCAGGTTCCGATCATGGCGACCGCGACGAAGTTCGCCTGGGACATCGACGCGCGGTTCCCGGCCCTGCGGAGGGCCGGATGACGAGCGGGAGCGCCGGCAAGATCGACCTGCGGAGCGACACGGTCACGAAGCCCACGCATGCGATGCGCGAGGCCATGGCCCGCGCGGAGGTCGGAGACGACGTCTACGGCGAAGACCCGACGGTGAAGGCGCTCGAGGCCCGAGTCGCCGATCTCCTCGGAAAGGAGGCGGCGCTCTTCGTGCCCAGCGGCACCATGGGCAACCAGCTCGCCATCCTCGGCCACACCCGGCCGGGGGACGAGGTGTACGCGGGGCAAGGCGCGCACTGCGCGTGGTACGAGTCCGGCGCCGCGGGCGCGCTCTCGGGTGTGCAGATCGTCGAGGTGGGAAGCGGGGGCATCTTCGACGCGGACGAGCTCGCCGAGGCCATCAAGCCACGCGCGTATTGGTGCCCGAACCCGCGGCTCGTCGTGATCGAGAACACCCACAACCGCGGCGGCGGCAAGGTCGTGCCGCACGAGGTGACGTCGCGCGTGGCCGAGCTGGCCAGGCGCGAGGGGCTCGGCTTGCACCTCGACGGCGCGCGGCTCTGGAACGCGGCCGTCGCAACCGGCCTCTCGGAGAAGGAGCTCGCGGCGCCGTTCGACACCGTCAGCGTGTGTTTCTCGAAGGGCCTCGGAGCGCCGGTGGGGAGCGCGTTCGTTTCGAGCGCAGAGCGTGTGCTCGCCGCGAAGCGGCATCGAAAGATGCTCGGCGGCGGCATGCGGCAGGTCGGCATCCTCGCCGCCGCAGCCCTCTTCGCGCTGGAGAACCACCGCGAGCGCCTCTCGCAGGATCACGCCGCGGCGAAGCGCTTCGCCGAGATCACACGCGAGAGCGGGCGGGCGACGGCGGAGCCTCCTCAGACGAACGTCGTCATGATCGATCTGCCGGGGGCCGCCGACCCCGTCGTGCGTGCGCTCGCCGAGCGCGGCGTTCTCGTCAGCGCCTTCGGCCCGAAGCGGCTCCGCGTCGTGACCCACGTCGACGTGACGATGGCGGAGGTCGAGACGGCGGGGCGTGCGCTCGCTTCGGTGCTCGCCGAGGCCTCGTGAGGCGGCTGGTCCTGATCGTGGCGATCGGCGCGAGCACCTTCGGGTGCGCGCCCACCTACGCGGAGGGTTACCAGGAAGCGCTCGGCGCGGGCCTGCGCGCCCAGAACGCCGGTCGCTGGGAAGAGGCGGCCCGGCATTTCGCCGAGGCCGGCGCGAAGGGCGAGCGCTACAAGGACCGCGACGAGGCGCGGCTGCTCCAGGCGGAGGCGCTCGAGAAGCTCGGGCGGAACGACGAGGCGGAGGCGCTCTACCGGCGCATCGAGAAGGAGGCCGGCGGTCGCTACCAGGGGCAACGCGCCGCCTACGCGCTCGGCCGGTTGGTCTGGGAGGTACGAGGCTTCGAGGCGGGCTCCGCGGAGCTGCTCGCGGCCATCCAGAAGTATCCGCAACACGGCCTCGTCCGGCACTCGCTGCGGCGCATGCTCGCGGAGGTGGAGGACACGAAGGGCCCCGAGGCCGCGCTCGCTTGGCTCGAGCCCGTGCACGCGCGGCTCGTAGGGACCGAAGCGGAGGAGGCGGCGACCTACGAGCGGGGCGGGCTGCTCGCGCGGTGCGATCGCAAGGAAGAGGCGATTGCGAGCCTCCTCGCGCAGGCAAGGAAGTTCAAGTACCCCCAGGGCTCGCTGACGGACGACGCGTTCTACGTGGCCTCGCTCTTCCTCGAGGATCTGGGGCGCTACAAAGAAGCCATCGAGGTCCTGCGGGAGATGCTCGCCCCGATGGAAGCCGCGTACGCCGGCGCGAGCTACAGGCGACCTCGATTCCCGCAAGCGCAGTACCGCCTCGCGGTGCTCTACCGCGATCGGCTGGGCGACAAGGAGGCGGCCAAGCGAGAGTTCTTCCGCGTCTACTCGGATCACGAGACGGCGCGACAGACCGACGACGCCCTCTGGCAGAAGGCGAAGCTCGAGCACGACGAGGGCGACCAGAAGGACGCCTGCGCCACGCTCGAGATCCTGACCGACAAAAAGCCCGACTCCCGCTACGTGCGGTGCGTGAGGCTCCTCTGCCCGACGGCGGCCGCAAACGACCCGTCGCGGAGCGATCAGACGTGCCCTTCGTACATCGAGGGCTCGATCACCGGGGACTAGCCGTTTGCTGAAAAAGGCGAGGTCATGCCGCTTGGTGGGGTTGTTGTTGCTCTTTCACCCCCCCAACCCCCCTCACCTACGGTGAGGGGGGAGCTGACGACTCTGTCGTTCTCTCATCCGGCCTGGCTCTCGCCCGGAGGAAAAAAGAGGCGAGCCGGGGCGCTCGCGATGCGGCCGCTTACGCGGCGAGCACGCGCGCGATGCGGAGTGACCTCTTGGTGAAACTGGGAGGTCACGCCGCTGGTGACGTTCGGCCCTGCTCTTTCACCCCCCAACCCCCTCACTTCGTGAGGGGGAGCACGCTCGTGACACGTGACAGCTCAATACAGCTCCCCCCTCGCGCAGCGAGGGGGGCCGGGGGGGTGAAATGGCAGCACAGGCCTCATCGAGCACCCAGATGTGCCTGCACGGCAAGATGGTCCACGGTCGCGTCAAGATGACGCCACCGTCTCAGCGCTCTTCTTCTTCTTCTTCTTCTTCGGGCTCGGCGTCGTCGTCGTCCGCGTCGTCGTCGTCGAGGTCCACGTCGTCGTCATCCTCGAGCTCCTCGTCCTCGTCGGCCTCGGCGCCGCCGCGGTTCTCGTACTTGACGTCGATGCCGACCTCACCGAGCTGCGTCTCGAGGAGCTCGAAGAGCTCGTCGGCGTCGTCACCGTTCCAGTCGTCGAGGAGGTCGGAGAGAAACTCGTAGAAGTCTGCGTTGTCGAGGCGCCGCTCGATCTCCTCGACCTGCTCTTCGCTGAAGGCCTCGAGGATGTCTTCACGCAGCGACTCCGTGTCGCCCTCTTCGATCGCGTCGGCGGCGGAGAGACGAATCTGTTTTACGGCACGCTTGTCGAGGAAGATCTCCATGTGCGCGAGATAGCGTTTAGGCAAGGATCGGACCTCTCGTCAAGCTCGCGACAATGGGGAAAGGTCAGAGCTCACCCGTGTCGACCTCGCAAACCGCCCGCCCTCACGGGCGAGCGGGCTCGTTGCGCGGCACTTTCCGCACGGCGAGCGCGACGCTGGGTCTAGGATGGAACGGCCGAGCTGACACATGAGGCGGCTCCTGCCACGCACCGTCTTTTTTCTTTGCTTCGCGAGCACGACGCTCGCGCGCGCCGTGCTCGCCAAGGAGACGGAGCAAGCGGAGCCGCGGACACAGGCCGGACCGGAGTCCGCGCTGAGCAGGCCTCGCGTTGCGCGCGCGCCGGCGGACGAGCCGGTCGGCAGCACGCCGCCGTCGCCGCTCGAGGTCGAGTACGCCCAGTACGGCGTGGCGCTCGCAACCGAGGTCCCCCTCTTCACCGGCGGCGTGTGCCCGGAGGAAGCGACGACCCCGTGTATCATCGGGCTCGGCGGCGGGCCGATCCTGCGCGGCGGCTACAGGCCCGCGGGCCCCTGGTACTTCGGCGGCGCGTACCAGTTCAGCAAGCTCGACTCGAACAACCTCTACCGACTCGGCATCCTCCAGCAGCTCCGCGGCGAGCTGCGCTACCTCTTCGCGACCGGGTCGCGCGTCTCTCCCTACGTGAGCGCCGGGCTCGGCGGGATGGTCTACGGCAACGAGTTCAGCGTCCAGACCGGTGGCGCGACGGCGCTCGCGGGTCTGGGCCTGGAGATGGAGCTCACGAGGTTCGCCGTCGTCGGCCTCGACCTGGCTTACAACCCGATGCTGTTCGCCGGCTTCGTCGACACGGCGGGGCAGTCTCGGGACACCGGCGTCGCCCACTACCTGCACCTCGAGCTGGTCATCGAGCTCCGGACCGAGCTCAACCGGGAGTGAGGGAGTGAGGGCGCGAGGGGGCGGGGCGTCCGAATTGAGGCAGCGGAACACTTGACGAACGCGCCCGGGCACGGTCCCCTCCTTCGGTGCTTTGCGACGTCTGTGGACGCGACAATCCAGACAGGCTTCTTTACTGTCAGGACTGCGGCAAGCGCCTGAAGGCACCTGCGCCCACGAAGAACGGATCCGGCGCGGCTTCGCCGACGAGCCCCGACGTCGCGCCTCCCGCCGGTGCGCGACCAACCTCCACGAGCCCGCCCGAGAGCAGGCGCTCGCGACCCGAGGCGCCGAGCTTCTCGTTCGCGCCACCGCCGGCCGAGAGCGGGCAGACGGCCGCGGCGCCGCCTGCGCAGGCCGCGAGCGCTCCGGCAGGGGGGGCGCGCCCAGGGGAGGCGTCGGACCCGGCTTGCTCGGTCTGCGGCGCAACGAACCCGCCGGCCTACCGCTACTGCGCGGTGTGCGGCGGCGCGCTTCGGCCCGGCACGAGCGCGGGCATCGCGAGCGCGGCTGCGGTGCCGCCTCCGCCTCCGCCGTCGCCGCTCGCGCCGCCCCCACAAGCGCCGCTGCCTGCAGGAGATCTGTTCGAGGTCCCCGTCGCGCCGGCGCCCGTGCAGCCGGCAGCCGCGTCGAGCCCGCCGCCCCATTTCCCCGCGCCGCCTGCACCGGCGGCAGCGCCCATCCTCGCGTCGCCCGTCGTCGCGATAGCGGAGCCCCCGCAGCCGCGCCCGACGATGTTGACGTGCTCGCGGTGTCAGGGGCAGTCCGATAGCCTGGCTCGGTTTTGCAAGTACTGCGGCGCCCCGTTGTCCGGCGGCTCCGCAGCGCCACAGCAACCCGCCCCCGCGCCGCCCCGCCCGCAGCCCGCGCCCATCGCGCCCGCACCCGTCGCGCCTGCACCGGCACCAGTCCCTGTCGCCGCGCCGGCTCCGGCCCCCGCGCCGATCGATGCGCCTCCTCCTGTCGCACCGGCGCCCCCGGCCCCGGCGCCCGTTCCCGTTCCGGTCGCCTCGCCGCCTGCGCCCGTTCCGCAACCCGTCGCCCGGATCGCGCCCGTCCAGTTGCCGGCCGGCGTTGTCTCGCCCCTCATCGGCAGCGGGCTGGCGCCCAGCGGGGACACCGTCCAGACCCGCGCGCCGGACCGAGCCCCGCCTCCGGCGCCGCCCTCATCCCCGGCGCGTCAACCACCCCCCGCGCCCGCAGGAGCGCCGCTGAAGCTGACGAAACCGCGCCACGCGAAGCTCGTCGTCGTGGTGGAGGACGGCTCGGACGGCAAGTCCTTCGACCTCGCCGGTCCCGAGGTCATCATCGGCCGAACCGAAGGGGATGTGCTGCTTTTCGACGATCCGTACGTTTCGCCGCGCCATGCCCGCCTGACCGAGCAGGGGGGGACGTGGCAGGTCGAAGATCTGGGTAGCCTCAACCGCGTGTTCGTTCGCATCAAGGGCCGCACCCCACTGGAGAACGGTGACTTGATTCTTCTGGGGTCCCAGGTGTTACAGTTTCAGCTCGTGAGCGAAGAGGAGCGCCACCTGGGGCCCGTGAGCCAACACGGCACACGAGTCTTCGGGAGCAAGCCGGTGACGCGGGTTGCTCGGCTCGACCAGCGGACGACTGCGGGGCTGGTTGGGGACGTCGTGTACCTCCATCGCGACGAGACGGTCCTCGGCCGGGAGGTCGGCGACCTCGTGTACACGGCGGATGCGTTCCTCTCCAGGCGCCACGCGGTGCTCCGCCGCGATCCGGCGTCGAGCCAGTTCACGCTCGAGGATCTCGAGTCTTCGAACGGAACGTACGTGGCCATCCGCGGCTCGCGGACCTTGAAGGACGGCGATCGAATCCGGGTCGGCCAGCATCTGTTCCGGTTCGGTGCATCATGAGCGCGGTGCAAGCATGAGCGAGACCCCCGCGGCGAAGAAGCCCGCCCCTTCGGAGGAGGCAGCGCCGAATGAAACCGCGGGCACCCGCTCGTCCGAGGTGGGCGCGGACGACGGCTCGAGCGCGGCCAAGCCCGGGTCGAATGGCGCGGCCGAGCCCGACAAGGCCCCCGCGTCGGACAGCCCCGCCTCGAGCCTCACCTCCGCCGTGCTTCGCGCCGGCGAGAGCGAGGCGCTCGTGGACTCGTCCCGCGGCCGGGAGGAGATCGCTGACGACCCGACCGAGCTCACTGCCGATACGGCCCCCGTCGAGACGCCCTCTCCCGCGGCTCAGCGGGGTCCGATCCAGGTCCGGGTGTTCGGTCGCACGGACGTCGGGCAGGTTCGCGACCACAACGAGGACAATTTCCTCGTTGCCGATCTCACGAAGGCGAGCCGCGGCCTGATGGAGGCCGACCGCATCCAGACCGTGGGCGAGCGCGGCACGCTGCTAGGCGTGTGCGACGGCATGGGCGGCGCGGCAGCCGGTGAGGTGGCGAGCCAGCTCGCTGTCGACATCATCTACCAGCGCATGGTGAGCGGGGACCCGCCCGGGAGCCATGACGAGCTCGCCGCCCGCCTGGTCGCCGCGATCGAATCGGCAGGCACACGCATCTTCGCCGAGGCGAAGGCCGACCGCTCACGAAGGGGCATGGGCACGACGTCCACCGTCGCCGCGCTCGTCGACGACCACCTCTTCTTCGGCCAGGTCGGCGACAGCCGGGCCTACCTCCTCCGAGGCGATCGGATGGTGCAGGTGACGCGCGACCAATCGCTCGTCAACCAGCTGATCGAGGCCGGCCAGCTCACCGAGGAAGAAGCGGAGACGTTCGAGCACAACAACATCATCCTGCAGGCGCTCGGCACCGCGGACACCGTCCAGGTGGACCTGACCTTCGTCGAGCTCCGCCGAGGCGACGTGCTCCTCGTGTGCTCGGACGGCTTGTCGGGCATGGTCCGCAACGACGAGATCCGCGAGGTGCTGCGGACGTTCGACGATCCGCTCGAGGCCTGCCGCGAGCTGACCGACCGCGCGAACCAGGCGGGCGGGCACGACAACGTGACGGTAGTCGTCGCGCGGTTCGAAGGTGACGGCCTCGAGCCCCCCACCCCGGACGAGATCGCCGAGCTGAAGTACCGGAAGTACGAGCTGCCCGACACGGTCGCGAGCCGCCCCGGGGACGTCGTCTCGTCGGCCGCCGGCGTACGGACGAGCCTCCGCCCCGGTCGACCGAGCATCGGACCGAGCATCGAGGTGGGCTACGACGACTACGAGTCCGAGTTCCCCTCCGGCGCGATCCAGGATCCGGTCGAGCTGCCCACGCAGGCCCCGTCCTGGATCGTGACGATGATGATCGTGAGCGCCGTCACGTGTGTGGTCGTGGCCGGCTACTACTTGCTGCGCTGAGCCCCGCCCGCGAGCCATGCTCTCGCTGTTTTTCCGAAGGCTCCTGTGGATGTTGCCGACGCTCTTTGTCGTCTCCGTCCTGACCTTCTTCGTCCTCTCGTTCGTCCCCCCGCCTCCCGACCCCGAGGAAGGCAAGCTCGTCCGGGACGAGGCCGCGATGGAGGAGCGGCGCCGCGCGCGCTTCCTCGATCTCCCGCGGTTCATGAACCTCGACCCCGTCGACGTTCGCGCCCGCACCTTCCAGGCGATCCGCGCCATCGCGGAAGGCGGCCCCGACGCCCGCTTCGCCGAAAACGAGCTCGTCAGGCTCGGCGGCGCAGCGCTCCCCCACGTCATCGCCTCGCTCGACGCTTTCGATCCCGAGCGTCGCGCGCGCGTCGCAGTGGCGCTCGCTCCCCTCGCCAAGCGCATGCACCTGCCGAACGCGAGCGAGGCGTCGGACCCTGACCGAGCAGTCGGCCTCTGGAGGCGCTTCTGGGACGATCGCGGGGTCGAGTTCAAGCCCGCGTCGGTGCGCACCGCGATCGACAGGCTGGCGCGCTATCGCACCGCGTCCCGCGCCGCCGAGCTCGAGGCGCTCGACACCTTCGTGCTCCCCACGCTCTTCGAGCGCCTGCCGACGCCGCGCGACGAGACGACCCGCGACGTGGCCGGCAGCCTGGTCGCGCTCGCGGCGCGCGTGACGGGGCGGCCCGACACCTTCGGCCCCGACGCCAGCCTCGCAGAGGCGTCCGCTTGCGTCGCGCGGTGGCGCGCGTGGTGGCTCGTCCACGAGAGCGACTTCACGGCGTTCGACGGCGCGGCCCGCGCCGCCGCCATGCTCCGCGAGACGCGCTACGGGAAGTGGGCCGCTGGCGCCGTGCTCGATCTCTCCACCCGCGAGCTCACCGGGCTCGCGCTCGGGAGGCTGATGCGCGGCGCGCCGGTGACGATCACCATCCTCGTCGGCTCCATCACGCTCGCCTATTCGATCGGCATCGCGCTGGGCATGCTGAGCGCGGCGCAGCGGCGCCGGCGCACGGATCTCGGGGTCGGCGCCGTGGTCATCGCGCTCTACGCGACGCCCACCGCGGCGCTCGCAGCCCTCGTGATCGGCGCGGGCGCCGATCGCGGGTCGCTCTTGTGGCCGACCATCCTCGTCGCCGCCGGGCTCGCGGCCACGCCGGCGCGCCAGCAGCGCACGGGCATCGCCGAGGCGATGGCCCATGACTACGTGCTCGCCGCCCGAGCGCGCGGGCTCTCGCGCGCCCGAGCGCTGACGCTGCACGCGGCGCGACACGCGCTCCTCGCCACGGTGACGCTGCTCACCGTCGAGCCGCCCTCGACCCTCGCCGCGGTGTTCGTGGCGGAGGCGGCGTTTGGCCTCGACGGAGTGGGGGCCGCCGTGGTCCGCGCGGTCGCCGAGCGCGACACGAGCTTCCTCATGCTCTTCACGCTCCTCAGCGCCATCCTCGCCTCCCTCTTCGTCCTCGGCAGCGACCTCGCACACGCCGGCCTGGACCCGCGCCTGCGCGGGCGGCTCGCAGGAGCGGGCTGAGGTGATCGCGCGCGGCCCCACGCACGCGCGGACCGCCGCCGCCTACCTGGCCGCGAGCCGCCGCGCCCGAGCCTCGCTGGCCATCCTCGGGACAATCGCGCTCGTCGCCGTCTTCGCGGACGTCATCGCCTCCGCCGCGCCCCTGCTCCGTTGGGGCGACCGAGTGGAGCTCTTCCCGGGCCTCGTGGGCGAAGACGGCAGAGGCAGCGACCACGAGCCGAGCTCGGCGGTCTTCGCGCCCGTCCGCGCCGATCCGACCGCCCTGGGCCCCGAGGTCCTCGCGCCGCCGCAGCGAGGCCACGCGCTCGGGACCGACGAGCGCGGCCGGGACGTCCTCGCCCGGCTGGTGCACGGCGCGCGGATCGCGCTCGGCACCAGCGTGCTCGCCATCGCGCTCTCGCTCGTGCTCGGCCTCGCCTTCGGCGCGCTCGCCGGGTCGGGCAGCACGCGGTGGAACCGCCGGCTCGCGCGCTTCGTCGAGGCGGTCGACACGTTCCCGGCCATCGTGGCGGTCGCGCTCATCCGGGCGATCGAGACAGAGCCGTCAGCGTGGAGCATGGCCGCCGGCGTGGCGCTCGTGAAGTGGGCGGAGATCGCGCGCGTCGTGCGCGCCGAGGTGCTCCGGCTCTCGCTCGAGGACTTCGTGCTCGCCTCGCGCGCGCTCGGCGCCTCGCGCTTCCGCACGTTGTTCTACCACGTCTTGCCGCACACGGTCGGGCCCGTGGCGGTCTGCGCGGCGCTCGGTGTCGGCTCGGTGACCTTGCTCGAGAGCGCGGTCACCTTCCTGGGCCTCGGGCCGGCCAGCGACCACCCTTCCTGGGGAGAGCTGCTCGCGCAGGCAGCCCGCCACCCGGACCGCCCGTGGCTGCTCGCCGCACCGACGCTCGCGATCGGCCTCACCGTGGGTGCCGCGTTCCTGCTCGCCGACGCCCTCCGCGACGCGACCGACCCGCGGGCCGTCCGGCTGCGCGAGGCGCCCGGGCGTCGCCCCACCTGAGCGACCGCCCCTCGCCTTCCGGTCCGGCCTGGACTACAAACTCGCGCATGCCCGTTCCCTACGTGACCGAGCAGGAGTTCGAGCAAGAGGTGCTGCGGAGCGAGCTCCCCGTCCTCGTGCACTTCACCGCCAACTGGTGCCAGCCCTGCAAGATCAGCGCGCCGGAGGTCGAGGCCGTCGCGCGCGATCTCGAGGGCAAGCTCAAGGTCTTCAAGGTCGATATCGACCAGAGCAAGCGCCTCGCGTCGACGTTCCGCATCCAGAGCGTCCCGACCTTCATGGTCGTGCACAAGGGGCGCCCGGTCACCGGCGGCCAGGGCGTCATGCGGCGCGCGCAGATCCTCGAGATGGTGGACCCCTACCTGCCTCGCGCGGCGGGCGCCATCAAGCCGGCGGAGCTCGCGCAGCTCGTCACCGAGCAGCAGGCCGTCCCGGTGGACACCCGTGAGCCCGCGGCGTTCGGGCGCGCCCACATCCCCGGCGCGGTGAACATCCCCCTCGAGGAGATCGAGAACCGCCTGGCGGAGCTGCACATGCTCGCCGGCGAGCCGGTCCTCTACTGCCGCTCGGGCGACAAGACCAAGCAGATGAGCGAGAAGCTCGCGGCGGGCGGCATGCCGGTCGCCTTCCTCGAGGGCGGGTTCCTCTCCTGGGAGGGCAGCCTGCTCCCCGTCGAGCGGCCCTGATCTGTCGCCCTCCGCAAAGGCGGAGGGCGCCGGGGGGAGGCAACGCGATCCACAGCGACAATATCGTCATGTTCGTCTTCCCCGCTCAACCCTCACCCCCCATCCCCCTCTCCCGAAGGTAGAGGGGGCGTAGGCACATGGACCCTGTCAAAGAGCTCTCGGGCCGCTTCGCCGCGGCGCTCCGCAAGGCGTTCGGGGACGACCTCGCCGGGACGGACCCGTCCATCCGGCGCTCGCAGCACGCGGACTTCCAGGCGAACGTCGCGCTCGCCCTCAAGGGCAAGGTCCCCGGCTCCCCGCGCGACGCCGCGACGAAGATCCTCGCCGCGCTCGACGTCGAAGACCTCTGCGACAAGACCGACATCGCGGGCCCCGGGTTCATCAACCTCCACCTCCGCGCCGACTTCCTCTCGAAGTGCCTCGCGCAGGCCGCGGCGGACGCCCGCCTCGGCGTCGCGACGATGCCCGCGCCGGAGACGTGTGTCATCGACTACTCCTCGCCCAACGTCGCGAAGGAGATGCACGTCGGGCACATCCGCAGCACGATCATCGGAGACGCGCTCGCGCGCGTCCTCGGCTTCGCCGGCCACACCATCGTGCGCCAGAACCACCTCGGGGACTGGGGCACGCAGTTCGGCATGCTCATCGAGCACCTGGTCGACCTCGGCACCGGCATCGACGACGCGAGCGTGGCGGATCTCAACGCGCTCTACCGCGAGGCCCGGCAGAAGTTCGACGCCTCCCCCGCCTTCCAGGAGCGCGCGCGCCAGCGCGTCGTCCTCCTGCAGAAGGGGGACGAGCCGACGCTCGCGCACTGGCGCCGCCTCGTCGGCGTCTCGCGCACCTACCTCGCGCAGGTCTACGAGCGGCTCGGCGTCACCCTGAAAGACGCGGACATCGCCGGCGAGAGTCTCTTCAACCCCATGCTCGACGGCGTGGTGGCGGAGCTCGAGGAGAAGGGCCTCGCGCGCGTCGATCAAGGCGCGCTCTGCGTCTTCCCGCCCGGCTTCAAGAGCAAGACGGGCGATCCGCTGCCGCTCATCATCCGCAAACAAGACGGCGGGTACGGCTACGCCACGACGGATCTCGCGGCCATCCGCTACCGCCTGCAGAAGCTCGGCGGCACGCGCCTGCTCTACGTGGTCGGCGCGCCGCAGGCGCAGCACCTGACCATGATCTACCGGGCCGCGGAGATGGCCGGCTGGCTCGCGCCGCCCGCCCGCGCGGAGCACGTCGCCTTCGGCAGCGTCCTCGGCAAAGACGGCAAGATGTTCCGCACGCGCGAGGGCGACACCGTGCGCCTGCTCGATCTCATCGCGGAGGCGGAGGAGCGCGCGCTCAAGGTCGTCGCCGAGAAGAGCGCCGATCTCGATCCGGAGACGCAGAAGGCGGTCGCCCACGCGGTCGGCGTCGGCGCCATCAAATACGTCGACCTCTCCAGCGACCGCGTCAAAGACTACGTCTTCGACTGGGACCGCATGCTCGCGGTGGAGGGCAACAGCGGCCCGTACCTGCAATACGCACACGCCCGCAACCGGTCCATCCTCCGCAAGTCGGGCGAGGCCACCCCCCCGCCCTCGGCCATCGCCATCGCCGCGCCGGAGGAGCGCGCGCTCGCGCTCGCGCTCCTCTCCTTCGGCGGCGCCATCCGCGACGTGGAGAAGTCCCTCGAGCCCCACCGGCTCTGCACGTACCTCTACGATCTGTCGCAGACCTTCAGCACCTTCTACCGCAACTGCAAGGTCCTCGGCGCGGACACGCCGGCCGAGCGCGCCTCGCGCCTCGCGCTCTGCGACGTCACCGCGCGCACCCTCGCGCTCGGGCTCGATTTGCTCGGCATCGAAGCGCCCGAGCGCATGTAGCGTCCCCGGGCGGCTCGACCCCGAGGCGGCCCTGCCAGTACGATGGCCGGATGAGACCTTCGCTTCTTCGCACCGCTGCCCCGTCGACGCCTCGCCGGCTCACGCTGGCCCTCCTCGTCCTCGCCGCGTTGCCCTTCGGTTGCGGGGACGACGCCGGCACGGGCGGCGGGGGGACCATGACCACAACGTCCACGACGGGGTCCTCGACCACCTCCACGACCGGCTCGAAGATGACGACGTCGTCCTCCACCTCCTCGTCGTCCACGTCGACCGGAACGGGTGGGGAAGGCGGCTCGTCACCGTCCGACGTGGAGGCCACGATCACCGACGTCGCGCTCTTCGCGGATTGCATGCCGATCGTCGGCCCCGATCCGATGAACGGCAGCTTCGACGCGACGTTCACGAACAGCGGCGGGACCGCGACCACAATGACGGTCACCGGCGCCCGGCTCGAGCTCACCGAGATGGCGGAGACGCTCGTGTGGAGCTTCGACGTCACCCCGGCGTCGACCGGCTCGGTGCCCGCCATGGGGATGATCTCCGCCACCTTCACCAAGGTCACCGACTCGGGCTCGGGCACCGGCACGACGGGCCCGTGTGGCGTGTGCGGCGCGGCGGGCCAGCTCTTCGTCGACTTCGCCGACGATCAGGGCGGGACCGCCTCCGCGACGGCCCCGGTCGAGATGTTCGGCTGCGCGTTCTGAGCCGCAGGCCGCGCGCTCAGAAGAACGCGCGCAGCGCGGCCAGGGCGACCTCGCGGAGCGGGACGCCGCTCTCCTTCGCTCGCGCCGCGCAGTCTTCGTATTCCGGCTTGATCTGCGGCGGACCGTAGGGGCCTTCGCTCACCTTGCAGCGCACGTCGCCGAACGGCGTCTTCACGGTGACCACCCGGCGCGGGCGCTCCGTCCGTGTCACCGGCGTCCTTCGGACGCCGATGCTCGTCGTCTCGCGCAACATGACGGCCGCGACCTGGTCCGCCCTGTCGGCTTCGGCCAGCGCCGCGACGACCAGGCCGGGCCGGCCCTTCTTCATCGTGACCGGGCTCGCCCACGCGTCGAGCGCGCCGGCGCCGAGCAAGACCTCGAGCGCGTGCGCCGCGAGCTCACCCGTCATGTCGTCCACGTTGGCCTCCAGGACGACGTGGGTCGACGAGGTGGTCGCGACCGCCCCCTCGGCTTCCTGACCGAGCACCACGCGGAGCAGGTTCGGCCGGTCGGGCAGGTCACGTTTGCCCGCTCCGTAGCCGACGCGCTCGGGCGCAAACGCGGGCCAGCGGGCAAATCGCTTGGCGACCGTCTTCACGATCGCGGCGCCCGTCGGCGTGACGAGCTCGAAATCCAGATCGACCGGGTACGTGGGAACCCCCGCGAGGCAATGGACGACGGCGGGCGGCGGGTTCGGCAAGAAGCCGTGCTCGGCCTTGATGAAGCCGCGCCCCATCGGCAGCGGGCTGCAGACGACGTCCGCCCCGAGGTATACGAGCGCCGCCGACGCGCCCACGATGTCCACGATGGCGTCGACCGCGCCGACCTCGTGGAAGTGGACCTCCTCGAGGGGCATCTTGTGAACCATCGCCTCCGACTCGCCCAGCGTGCGGAAGATGGCGCGCGCGAGGACCTTGACCGGCTCGTCGAGCGGCGAGCGCTCGAGCATCGCGTCGATCGTCGCGAAGTTCCGATGCGGCTGCGGCGCCTCGAGGTGGACCTCGAAGCTCGTCGCGACGATGGCGCTCTTGTGCGCGTGGCCGCGGTGGAGGTGGAAGCCCTCCAGGGGGAGCGCCGCGATCGCGCGCTCGACGACGAGGAGCGGCACGCCGAGATCGAGCAACGCCGAGATTGTCATGTCCCCCGCGACGCCGCTGAAGGCGTCGAAGAAGACCGTCTTGCCCGCCCCCTCCCCTTGCTTCAGGAGCGGCAGCTTCGGGGCGCCTTCGTGGCTGTGCTCGTGCTCGTGCCCCTCTCCGTGCTCGTGTGCGTGATGCTCGTGCTCGTGTGCGTGATGCCGGTGCTCGTGAGAGTGCCCGTGCTCGTGAGAGTGCCCGTGCTCGTGAGAGTGCCCGTGCTCGTGCCCGTGCGAGTGCTCGTGAGAGTGAGAATGGCCGTGCCCGTGCGAATGGCCGTGCCCGTGCCCGTGAGAGTGCCCGTGCTCGTCGCTCATGTGCTCGCCTCTTCCGCGTGCTCCCGCAAGCTGGCGATCCGATGAACCGCCAGGGCAGCGCCAAACCCGTTGTCGATGTTGACGACCGTCACCCCGCTCGCGCAGGAGGTGAGCATCGCGAAGAGGGCGGTGAAGCCGCCGAGCGCGGTGCCGTACCCGGTCGACGTGGGCACCGCGATGACAGGAACGCGCACCATGCCGCCGACGACGCTGGGCAGCGCCCCTTCCATCCCGGCGATCACGATGACCGCGCCCGCTTTCCGGAGCGTGTCGTAGCGGTGAAGGATGCGGTGGATACCCGCGACCCCCACGTCGTAGTGACGGTCGACGACGAGCCCGAGCGCGTCGAGGGTCTCCGCCGCCTCCTCCGCGACGGGAAGATCGCTCGTGCCGGCGGTCACCACGGCGATCTTGCCGGCCTTCACGCGGGGCGGAACGGGCGTCGTCGTGAGCCGCGCGATGCGCCCGAGCTCGCTGTAGCGAAGGCCGGGTACGGCTTCGGTGACGACGGCGGCCGCGTCCTTCTCGAGGCGCGTGATGAGCACGTTCTGTCCGGCTTCGACGAGCGCGCGAGCCACGCCGACGATCTGCGCGGGGGTCTTTCCGAGCCCGAAGATCACCTCGGGCACGCCCTGCCGCGCCTCACGCTGCGTGTCGACCGTCGCGAAGCCGAGCTCGCGCTGGGGCAGTCGTGCGACGTGCTCGACGACTTCGTCGACACCGACCTCGCCTGCCTGCAGGCGTACGAGCAAATCACGGAGGCTCACGGTGGGCGGACTCTAGTACATCGCCCGGGAAGTTTCCTTGCGGAAGAAAGCGAGTCAAGGCGCGGCGCGAGCCGCTACTTCGCGTCCGCGGGGATCCGCCGCAGGTCCACCACGATCTCGCCGTTCGCGCGGTAGACGACGACCTCGGGCGGCGGGTTCTTGAGCACCTTCTCGTCCGGTCGCGACGCGAGGATGAGGCGCGCGTTCAGCGAGCTCCAGGGCTGGGCGTAGCGCGAGCGCGGGATCGCCTGCGGACCGAAGTCGGCCTCGTTGTAGACGACGTGGGTGACGCCGCGCTCGTCCCGCAGCTTGCGGAAGGGCTCCCAGCTCGTCCCGTAAAAGGCCCGGTAAAACTCCTCGAACCGAGCCTCCATCTCGAGCGCGAACTGGTAGAAAAAAGGCGTATTGGAGTGCATCGAGAAGAGCGTGCTGCGCTGCGCGTAGGCCGCGATCACGCTCGACTGCTCGGGCAGCGCCACGATGAGCGAGTCCTTCGGGAGCGACCGAACGAACCCGAGGACCGGCGTGTTCCAGGCGGAGTAGTCGGGCATCGACTTCTCCGGCGGGACGACCCCGTTGCCTCGCATGAGGAGAAAGAACCCCGCGACCGTCACCGCGGCCAGGCTCCCCGCCCACTTCTGTGTCAGGCGCGAGAACGCCTCGTAGGCGAGGACCGGGAAGCCGAGCGCCAGCGCCACCGGATAGGCGAACGTGAGCGGGCGATCGGGGAGGTACAAGCGGTACGCGACGGCGCGGATGACGACGTACATGACGATCGCCGAGACGAGCGTGGCCGCGAACACGAGCGGGAGATTTCTCGCCCGACGCCGCGCGAGCAGCAGAAGAGCGGCGCCGAAGACCGACGCGTACACGATCGGGTGCTTCTGCAGCCGCTTCTGCGCCTTCTTCCAGACCGGCTTGCCGGCGGTCTGGAAGAAGCCATCCACCACGGGCATCAAGAACTCGCGCGCCGACGCGAGCGGATAAAACGGCTGGTTGGATCCCGGCCCCATCTGGCGAAGGGTCGCGGCCTGCTCGTACGTCGGCGGGCGCCCGACTCGCGGGTCGGGGAAGAACATCTGCCGCGCCATGACGCCGAAGCAGAGCACCCCGACGGCGACGAGCCGCACCCACGCGACGCGCGGGGCGCGCTGGGCGAGGAGCAGGAGGCCGTAGGCCGGCCCCATGAGCAGGAGGACCGACGGGTACGACAGCGCGGCGATGAAGAGCGTCGCGAGCACGCGCTTCTCCGCCTTCGCGTCCGCGTAGCGCACGAACGCACAGAGGAGCGGAAACCCGAAGCCGCGCGAGTTGAACCCCAGGAGGCGGAACCAGATCCAGTAGGTGCTGACGAGCATCACCACCGAGACCGCGAAGCCCGCCGGACCGAACCGCCTGTACCCGAACGCCCCGCCCTGCCACACCACGACCGCGAGCGCGAAGAGCGGGAGGATCTTGGTGAGGGTGAGCGGATCGGTGAAGAGGGTCCCCACCCAGAAGAGGAGCGCCCAACCGGGCGTCCCGTAGAACGCGCCCATGTAGTCGACGATGAGGTCGTTCGGGAACAGGCCGGTGTCGTGGTAGCGCCACGCCGGGAGCGAGGTGGCGCGCGTGTCCCACTCGAGGATCCACGTGTTGGGGATGTCCGGGATCTGAACGGCGACGAAATAGCCGAAGTAGCCGAGCGCGAGACCGGCCAGCGCCCACTCGACGCTCTTGGGGGATAGGCGCATTTCTTTCGCTTCTCTCCTCGACCCGGCCGAACCATAGTCCAACCGATGGCTCTCCGGCGCGCCCGAATCCTCGCCGACGCGACGCTCGTCTTCACCCTCGCGGTCATCCTGTGGGGAGCGTTCGTGCGCGCGACCGGGTCCGGGGCGGGTTGCGGGAGCCACTGGCCGATGTGCAACGGGGAAGTGTTGCCCCGCGCGCCTTCGATCGCGACGATGATCGAGCTCACGCACCGCGTGACGAGCGGCCTCTCGTTGCTCTCGGTCGTCGCGCTCCTCTTCGCGGTGCGGCGCGCGTTCGCCGTAGGCCACCTCGCCCGGAAGGCTGCGGGCTGGTCGGTCGCGCTCATGCTCGTCGAGGCGGCGCTCGGCGCGGGCCTCGTGCTCTTCGAGAAGGTCGCGGGCGACAAGTCGCACAGCCGCGCGCTCTGGATGGGCGCCCACCTCGTGAACACCACGCTCCTCGTCGGCGCCATCGGGCTCGTCTGCTGGGCGGTACGACGGGAGACCGCGCCCACGCTGCGCCGCACGGGCCGCGCGGCTTACCTGCTCTTCTCGGGTCTCGGCGCGATGCTCGCCGTCGGCGTGACCGGCGCCATCGCCGCGCTCGGCGACACGCTCTTTCCAGCCAGGAACCTGGCCGAGGGGCTCGCTCAGGATCTCGATCCGTCCGCCCATCTGTTCGTGCAGCTCCGGGTCATCCACCCGTTCCTGGCGACCGCGGGCGCGCTCCACCTCCTGATCGTGGCTGCAACCTTCGGTCGCTCGACGGACGCCTCCACCCGACGCTTCGCCGCGCAGGTCGGGCTCGGCGCGGCGGCGCAGGTCTCGATCGGCGTGATCAACCTGCTCCTCGCAGCGCCGGTCGCGTTGCAGCTCCTGCACCTCTTGGCCGCGGATCTCCTCTGGCTGTCGCTCGTGGGCCTCACGGCCTCGGCGCTGTCGAGCCCGCTGACCTCACACGACGAGAAGACCGCGAGCGCGCAGCCGACCGCGCCGGCGACCTGATCGCTCAGGTGAGCTCACGCCAGACGAGCCACGCGCACGCCGCCACGTCGACGATCACCACGAACACCTGCAGCTGCTTCGCGTACCCCACGGCGTAAGCGACGCCGAGGCGTGCGCCGAGGACGGAGCCTGCGCTCATCGCCAGCGCGTGTGGCCAGGCGACCTGGCCTCGCAAGACGAACACGAGCGCAGCCACGACCGAGAAGATCGCGACCGTGGTGACCTTGAGCGCATTGGCGTGGACCAACCCGAGACGGGCGACCGAGCCGAGAGCGAACAGGAGGATGAGACCGACGCCTGCCTGCAGGAACCCGCCATAGAGCCCGGAGAGGAACAGCCACGCCGTCGTCGCGGGGCCGAGCTCGAGCGCCTTCGCCTCCGCGTCGGCCGCCCCGCGCTTGCGAAAAGCCCCCCAGAGCCCGACGAACGCGACCCCGAGCAAGACGCCGATGAGGAGGTAACGCATCAACCTCTCGGGCGTGAAGGTCGCGGCCAGGCTCCCGGCGAGCGCGCCGAGGCTGGCCGGGATCGCCGCCTTGAGGAGCTCGGGGACCACGATGGGTCGGTGCTTCGCGAACCCGTGCGCCGCGACGAACGATTGCGCGAGCACCGGAACGCGGTTCGTTCCGTTCGCCAGATCCGCCGGGAGGCCCACCAGCATCAGCGCGCGAAGCGACAGGAGCGACCCTGCTCCCGCGGCGGTGTTCACGAAGCCCGCCACCAGACCGACCGCGCCCAGGAGGATCGCCTCGAGCGCGGTGATCGTCTGCATCGGCCGAGCACCCTACATCCGCAACCAGCCAGGCACCAACCGCGAGCGGCCCCGAGCGAATTGCCGCGCTGCGTTTACGCGCGGCGCGCGCGCATCGCGCGCCGCGTCGCTTCGGAGGCACAAAAAACGGCAGGGCTCATGATGAGCCCTGCCGCCTCTGTTCCTCAGAATCCGGTTCGGATCAGCCGCCGGCGCCGGTGGTCGCCGCCGTCGTGGAACCGGTCGTCGCCGACGTGGTGGTGCCACCGGACGACGTCGACGCCTTGGTCGACGAAGACGTGCTGCTGCTGGTCGACGAGGTCGTACCGCTGCCGCCCGAACCCGAGTCGTCTCCGCAGGCCGCGACGGACATCGCGATCCCGGTGAGCACGGTGAACAGTCCAGCCAATTTCATAAAGCGAGTCATTTTGAGCGTCTTCCTCCCACGGCTCGAACCGAAGCCGTGCTCCAAGTAACCAGGGGGGACCATATCAGGCCAAAACGCCATGGCCAAGCGGCCGCAACTTTCCGGCTTTTTTTGTCCCACTCGGGCTTACCTCTTGCATGCAACGCTAACCACTTGGTTAGTCGATGGTTTTTGTCGCGCGCCGATTCGTGAGCGCACTCACTGCATGAGCTGCTTTCGGACGAGAGCGGCCATCACGACCTCCCCGCCGGAAGTGCCCACGAAGATGTTGCCCCCCGCCACCACGACGACGCGGGGCTCTCCGCGGCATCCGAGGTGTTTCTCGGCCTTCGGCTCGATGAGCGAGCTGGTCGCCTTGTCGATTGCCTCCGAGTCGTAGATGACCACGCGGCCGTCCCGTGCGAGCGCGATGATCGACGTCTCCGAGACCGCGAGATCGGTCAGCGGGATGTCGAGCCGGAGCATCTTGGGCTCGAGCCGGTTGCCCGCCCGCCGCACGGCGCAGACCATCGACTGCCCACGAGAGTAGACGACCGACAAGAAGCGCCCGCCGCTCACGCGGTCGAGGTCCTTGCAGCCCGGAGGCAACGCCGTCTTCGTGATCGAGCCCTGCTCGGGTGAGGAACCGGGATGGATACGAAACTCTCCATCTCCGCCGTCGACCACGGCGTAACACTCGTTCTCGCCGACGTCCGCGGCACGATGATCGCCACGCAGGCCAAACGGGCGTACCGCCACGTCGGCCTTTCCGGGCGTGAGCGCCTCGCCGCTGCCGTCCCACTTCAGGCTGAGCGCGGTGTCGCCTTGTGGCCCCACGAGCAGGCGCGAGTCGGTGCCGACCTGATCGACCTTCGCTTTGTGGGCCAGGTCGACGACGCCCCAGAGCGTGGAGCCGTCCCGGACCACCGCCATGTCGCGCGAGATCAACGCGATGTCGCTGACGTCGTCGAGGCCGAGGCCGAAGACCTTGGCCGGGCTCCCGGACGCGCCGACGAGCGCGATCTGCACTGGGTTCTTCCCGATCATCGCGACCGAGCCGAGCTTCTTGTGGAACGAGCCGCCCGTGATCTCGCCCTCGACGTTGGCGACGACGCGCGGCTGGCTGACGTTTTTGTAGGGCATGGCAGCGGAGGGTAACCCAGCCCGGGGAGATCTCGCGTGGGCTTTTCAAGTCCCCGCCGCAGGCCTAAAGAACCGCCGTGGCCGCCACCCCCGCCTCACCCCAGCTCTCGGACCGCACCTTCTTCCTGATCAACGCCGTCCTGTCGGCCGGGGCGCTCGCGTTCCTGGCCTACCTCCTCTTGATCCGCCAGGCCGACGGCGTCGGCGCAGACCTGTCGTTCATGCCGGCCGTGAACGCCTGCCTGAACGCGGCGAGCGCCACGGCGCTCGCGCTCGGCTGGGTGGCCATCAAGCGGCAGCGTCCCGACATCCACCGGGCGCTGATGGTCACGGCGTTTGCGGCGTCGAGCCTGTTTCTGATCGGGTACGTCACCTACCACTACGCGCACGGCGACACGAAATACGCCGGAACCGGGCTCATGCGCACCGTGTACCTGGTCGTCCTCGCGAGCCACGTGCTGCTCAGCATGGGCGTGGTGCCCCTCGCGTTGACCACCTTCTACTTCGCCTGGAAAAAGGAGCACGCGCGTCATCGCAAGGTCGCGAAGTTCACGCTCCCCATCTGGCTCTACGTCTCGGTGACCGGCGTGCTCGTGTACTTCCTGCTGCGCGGGTCGCGCTGACGCTCAGCCCGCCGTGACGATGGTCACGAGCTTCATCTTCCGGCCTGGTGCGATCGCGTCCGCGAAGGACGTTGCGTCGGACTCGAGCACCGCGGCGTGGCTCGTCTTCAGCTCGACGTGGGTGCCCGAGAGCTGGGAGACCATGGACTCCCAGCCCGGGTTGTGACCGAGCACGAGCACCGTCTTCACGTCGGCCGGGATCGACGCGAGCGCGTCGCGCACCTCGCCGATCCCGGCGTGGTAGAGCGCGTGCGAGAAGCTGACCGCGGCTCGCGGCCAGTGAGGCTTCGCGAGCTCGAGCGTCTCGGTGGTGCGCTTGCTGTCGCTCGAGACGACCACCTCGGGCGCGTAGCCGAGCTTCGCGAGCTCCCGCCCCACGACCGGAGCTTCGCGGCGGCCGCGCGCGTTGAGCGGGCGCTCGTGGTCCGACATCGCGCCGGCTTCCCAGTCGCTCTTCGCGTGGCGCATGACGACGAGGCGGAGCATCAGGGGAACATGCAGGCCATGGGGGCCGTCTCTTGCTGCGTCGGGTTGTCGAAGCTCCCGGCGTCGCAGACGAAGGTGCTGCAAGTCAGGCCGTCGTCGATCGCCGGCATGGGCGTCGAGACGCCCACGGCCATCCCGTCCACGTCGACGCAGGAGTCGAGCGTGCAGAGGAGATCGTCGACCGGGACCTTCGAGGCCTCGAGCGAGACGTCGTCGATCGCCCAGCCGCCCACGGACTGGGCGCTGCCGTTCTTGACGAAGCCCCAGCGGAAGTCTGGCTGTATGCCGTCCGCCAGGCACGCGCGCACGGCGTTCGTGACGTCGAGTCGTACCTCGAACCAACCCGTGCCTCGCGGCGGCGCGTCGATGATCTTGGAGGTGCTGGTCCAGACGAGCTCGTAGGTCGACGCGCTGTTCTTCGCCTCGACCGTTGCAGTCATCACCGGCGGCGCGTCGGCGTTGAGGTAGCGCCAGAACCGCAGCGTGTAGAAGTCCGATTGCCCAGCGCCGGTGATCGGGATGGGCGGCGACTCGAGGGTCTCCGAGATGCCGCCCGTAGGCTGGACGAGCGCACCCGCCGCCGTCTGCGCGACGCCGTTGTCCATCGAGCTCGTGTGATCGAGCGCTGGGTCGTTGCCGCCGTCGAGACCACCGGCGCTCACGACGGTCGGGCCGATCGACCACTGCCCGGTCATCGTCCACATGTCCATGTCCGCAAAGTCCTCGAAGAAGAGGACCTTCGAGGTCGTGTACGTGGTCGCGCCGTTTTCGCACGAGTCGTAGGTGCACGCGTTGTCGTCGGACGGGACGGAGTTGCGGCAGTTGAATTGCACGCACTCGTCCACCGTGCACGCGTCGCCGTCGTCGCAGTCGGTCGGGTCGGTGCAGGGGTCTCCGCCGATGCCGCCGCCTTCCCCTCCGCTGCCGGCGCTCGTGCTCTGGCCCGGCGGGATGTCGTTGACGCCCGTCTTGTCTTCGACCCCTCCGGGGTCGTTCGCGGTGTTGCAGCCGAACGAAGCGAGAAGGGCGAGGCCGGCGGCCCAAGTGAAGCTACGCACCATGAGGGAAGGTTATCAGGCGCGAGGCCGCCCTCGCCAACTATGAGCCGGGTTCAGGCGCTCGTACGCCCGTAAAGCTCGGCCAGGTCGTGCACTTTCGCTGCGAGGCGCTCGTCGAGCTGGCCCGGCAGGAGCCGGAACGACCAGTTCCCTCCGGCGATGCCGGGACGGTTCATGCGGGCGTCGCGCCCCAGACCGAGCAGGTCTTGCACGGGGACAATGGCGGTCTGCGCGTGGCTGGCGAACGCCGCTCGGACGAGGTCCCAGGCGAGCGCGGACGGAGGCGAAGCCGGGTCGAGCGCCAGGTACTTCAGCGCGAAGTCCCGCTCGGCTTGCCACTGGGTGCGTGCGCCCTCCGAGGCGTCCTCGGGCGCGGAGCCGATCCACCCCGCGGTCGTGTCGTTGTCGTGCGTGCCGGTGTAGACGATGGTCCGGACCGGGAAGCGATGCGGGCGGCTCGTCTCGGCGTGGCGCCCCGGGCTGAACGAGAACTGCAGCACGCTCATCCCTGGCAGGCGGAACCTGTCGCGCAGCGCCCTGACCTCGTCGGTGACGATGCCCAGGTCCTCCGCGACGAGCTGCACCGGACCGAGCCCGCGGAAGACGGCCTCGAAGAGGCGGTCGCCTGGGACGGGATGGAAGGTGCCGTTCTTGGCGCTCTTCTCGCCGCGGGCCACGGCCCAGTACCGCGAGAAGCCGATGAAATGGTCGAGCCTCACGGCGTCGAAGATCCGGAACTGGTGCTGGAGGCGCGCCACCCAGAAGCCGAACCCGTGTTTCTCCAGGTACCCCCAGTCGTAGAGGGGGTTGCCCCAGAGCTGGCCTTCGTCGCTGAACGCGTCGGGGGGAACGCCGGCGACGTGCTCCGGCTCGCCGTCGGCTCCCATCTGGAAGATCTCCGGATGCGCCCAGACCTCGGCGGAGTCGTGGGCCACGTAGATCGGCGCGTCGCCCATGAGCGCGACGTTCTTCTCGTGCGCGTACGCGACCAACGCTCTCAGGTCCGACCAGAAGCGGGACTGGACGAACTTCTCGAAGGCGATCTCCTCGGCGTGCGCCTCGGCGAATGACCCGAGCGCGGCTTGCTCACGGCGGCGCAGGCCCTCCGGCCACTCGAAGAACGGCTTGTCCCCGAGCCTGCGCTTGACCGCCGCGAACGTGGCGTAGTCGTCGAGCCAGAAGGCGAACTCTTCCCCGAACGCAGCGAGCTTCCTTCGCTCGACCTCGAGGCCTCGAGCCTTCTCGAACGCGCGTCGAAGCGCGCCCTCGCGACGCGTGTCGCTCGCGCCGAAGTCGCACCGAGCCGAGGCCTCGACAGGCGCGAGAGCGCTGTCGGCTGGGTCGAGGAGGCCGTCGTCACGGAGGCGCTCGAGGCTCACGAGCACGTCGCTCCCGGCGAAGACGCTCGTCGACGCATAGGGGGAGTGCCCGTGCCCCACTGGCCCGAGGGGCAACATCTGCCACCAGCGGAGCCCACAAGACGCCAGGAAGTCGACGAAGGCGTGCGCCGCGGGTCCGAGGTCGCCGCTCTCGAAGGGACCGGGCAGCGAGGTTGGATGGACCAAGATGCCAGCCGCGCGCTCGTCGAGCCGGAACTGAATCGGGGTCACGCCCCCCTCCACGTCGTGGAGGGGGGTCGGGGGGGAGGAAACCGCAGCATGGGGGCCCGCACCTTTAGCCCGACCTTGGAGGCCGGGGAAGACGCTCGGCCCCGTCGCGCTCCTCAGATGTCGAAGCCGCCGTAGAAAAAGAGGCGATATTGCGCGTCGATGGCGCCGATGTACCGGTTGTTGCCCAGGTAGAGCGGGATGCTGATGGGCTCCGCCCCGATGTGGGCGTGCTCGACCAGCTGGTACTTGATGCCGAACTCCGGCTGGAGCGCGAAGCCGAGCGCAGGATCACCCCCGCGGCCGGTCGGCGCGTTGATCGCCAGGCCGGCGTTGATCTTCGGGTAGAGGTAGAGCGCCTTGACCGGCAGCTCGATGTCGTACTGGAAGGTCGCCGTCAGGTTGATGGTGGCCAGACCATCCGAGAACTGAAACTGCGGGTTGAATCCCAGGTAGGCGTCGTTCCCGCGGTCCAGCGCCCCCGCGATCTCGACTTCCATCGCGAATTGGGTCGGGATGTCGTCGAGCCGAATGGCCGGACCAATCTTGAGGTTCCCCATGAAGGGGCCGGCCTTCTCTTCGCCGACGGCCCAGGCCGTCGACTCCAGGAGCGGGATGGCGCCGACAGCGACGGAAACTGCCAAGCCGAGCCGTAACAGGGTCTTTCCGGTTCGCATGCCGGGAGGATATCCCGGTCGGGCACCCCTGGCCTACTTCGACGAGGTGGCCCAGAGCGCAAAAGCCAACCGATCCGTGCTTTTGTCGACTTCACTCTTGCGCAAGTCCGCGCCCCCGTGCCCGGCGTTGCGCTCGACCCGGAGCAGGACGGGCCCCCCGGCCGACGCGTCCTGCACCGCTGCGGCGAACTTCCGCGCGTGCATCGGGTCGACGCGGTCGTCGCTGTCCGCCGCGAGCAGGAGGAGCGGCGGGTACTTCGTCCCCGGCTTGACGTGGTGGTAAGGCGAGTAGGCGAAGAGGGCCTGGAACTGAGCCGGATCATCGGCCGATCCGTATTCGCTGATCCAGGTCCGACCCGATCCGAACTTGTGGTAGCGGACCATGTCGAGCAGGGGCACGCCGCAGACGACGCCGGCGTAGAGGTCGGGCCGTTGCGTCATGGCTGCGCCGACGAGCAGCCCGCCGTTCGAGCCGCCGCTGATCACGAGACGCTGCGGGCTCGTGTACTTCTCTCGGATCAGGTACTCGGCCGCTCCGACGAAATCGTCGAACACGTTCTGCTTCTTCAGGAGCATCCCGTCCTGGTGCCACGCCTCGCCGTACTCTCCTCCGCCGCGGAGGTTCGGGACCGCGAAGGAGCCGCCCCGCTCGAGCCACGGGTAGACGGTGGACCAGAAGAAGGGTGACTCGACCGACTGGAAGCCGCCGTACCCGTACAGGTACATGCGACCGTTGCCATCCTTCGGCGCGCCCTTCGGCCGGACCACGAACATGGTGATCGGCGTCTTGTCCTTGGGCGAAGGATACGTGACCTGCTCGACGTCGAACTTCGACGGGTCGACCGGGACCTTCACCTTCGAGTAGAGCTTGGTCTTCCCCGTCTTCACGTCGAGCTCGTGCACCTCGAGGGGAGTCGTGAACGACTCGAACGTGAAGTAGGCCTCGTTGTCGTCGGGGTTGCCGCTCGGGCCGCCGACGGTGCCGATCGTGGGGAGGTCGACCGTCTTGAAGGACTTGCCGTCCAGCTCGCGGAGCTCCAGCCGACTGGCCGCCTTGTGGAGGTAGGTGAGCGCGAGGCGACCGCCGACGATCTCGAAGTTGTCGAGGGTCGCGTCGGGCGACTCCTTCACGATCTCGACCCACGCGTCGCGCTGGGGCTTCTTGGGGTCGACCCGGAAGATACGCCAGCGGGGCGCGCCGTCGTCCGTCTGGACGTAGAGGTAGCCCTTGTAGCCCGTCGCCCGGTAGTGCGCCTTCGCGTCGGTCGACAGCGCCACGAGCGGATCCGTCAGCTTGCCCCCGTCGCGGAAGTAGAGCTCGTTGCCCGACCAGCCGTGGTCGATCGAGAGGAAGAAGAACCGGCCGTCGCGCGTCGCGTAGCCGGAGACGAACTTCGTGGCGTCGTTCGTTCGCTCACGAACGACCGTGTCCTTCTTCGGATCGGCGCCGAGCTTGTGGAAGCGGACCTCCGCGTAGCCGGGCCGATCCGCAGGGGCGATGGCCTCGTCGACCGGGAGCCACGTGTAGAAGAAGCCGTCGCCGGTCGCCGACCAAGAGGGGTACGCGTACTTCGCGCCCTCGATCACGTCGACCTCGCTCTTCTTCATCGAATCGACGTCCATCACGTAGAGCGTCGACTCGTCCGAGTTGTTCTTCTTGACGGAGTACGCGACCTTCTTGCCGTCGTGGCTCGCGGACCACGTCCCGAGCGAGACGCTGCCGTCGGTGCTCCAACCATTCGGGTCGAAGAGGACGCGCTCCTTCCCTTCTTTGCCGTCCTTCACGTAGACGATCGCCTTCTCCTTGTCGGCGTGGCGGCGCGAGTAGAAGTAGCGGCTCTTCTTCTTTGTCGGCGCGAAGAGCGCGTCGATGTAGACAAGCTCCTTCAGGCGCTTCTTCAGCTCGTCGCGCTCGCCCATCTTCTCGAGCTCGGCGCGGGCGAGCTTGTCCTGGGCGTCGAGCCACCCCACGACGTCGGGCGCCTTCTCGTCCTCCAGCCAGCGGTACGGGTCGGGGACCTTGGTGCCGTGCAGGACGTCCGCGGTGTTGGGGTCGGCGTGGTTGTCCGGGTAGGCCAGGGCGCGTTTGATCTGGTTCACGGGGGGGTTCGCCGAAGAGGAAGCCGCGGGGGCCGACTGTCGCGTGGGCGCCACGACCAGGTCGGGCGGGTTCGACGAGCACGCGACGGCGAGGGCGAGGAGCGGCAGGGAATAGAGCCTCACTCGCGCGACTCTTTCAGGTCGTGGACGGCTCGGCAAGGGGCCTACCGCAACGAAAGGCCGTGATTACGATCTGGGGCGACCTCATGAAGAACCAAATCAAGACCATCCTGCTCCTGGGCATCTTGTCCTCGCTGCTGGTGGGCGCCGGCGCCGCCATCGGCCCTGCGTACGCGTACGGCGCGCTCGCCCTCGCGTTGGTCCTGAACGTGGGCGCCTACTTCTACTCGGACCGCATCGTGCTCGCGATGAGCCACGCCCGAGAGGTGAGCCCCATGGAGGCGCCGGAGCTGTACGGCGTCGTGGAGGAGCTCGCGGCGCGCGCGCAGATCCCGACGCCTCGGGTCTTCATCATCGACGACGCGCAGCCGAACGCGTTTGCGACCGGACGCAACCCGAAGGTCGGCGTGGTGGCGGTCACCACGGGCATCCTGCGCGTGCTGTCGCTCCGTGAGCTGCGGGGCGTCCTCGCGCACGAGATCGCGCACATCAAGAACCGCGACATCCTCGTCGCCAGCGTCGCAGCCGTCATCGCCTCGGCGATCTCGTGGCTCGGCCAGGCGCTCTCCTTCGCGGCGTTCGCCGGTCGCGGGGACGACGAAGAGGGGGCCTCCCCTCTCGGCGGGCTGCTGTTCGCCATCCTCGCACCCATCGCGGCAGTGCTCATCCAGATGGGGATCTCGCGCTCGCGGGAGTACCTGGCCGACGAGGCGGGCGCGCGGCTATCCGGCGATCCCGAGGCGCTCGCGCGCGCGCTCGAGAAGCTCGAGGTCGGTGCGCACGCCATCCAGGGCGAGGCGCACCCAGCCACCGCCAGCCTCTACATCGTCAACCCGCTCGCGGGGGCGCGCGGCGTGATGGAGCTCTTCTCCACGCACCCGCTCACGGAGGAGCGCGTTCGCCGGCTGCGCTCGCTCGGGACGCGGCCGAGCCGCAGCGTCGCCGTCTTCGCCTGACGGTCACTCGCTCGACGGGGCCGCGTCCGCCTGTCCGCTCAGCCCGGGCAGGCCGGGCAGACGGGCCCGCCGCAGTCCACGCCGGTCTCCAGGACGTTCATGATGCCGTCCGAGCAGTCGTGGCAGATGCCGCCCTCGCAGACGTTGCTGCCGCAGTCCGTCGGCTCTTCGCAGGGCTCGTTCGGATCACACGTGCCCACGCAGCCGCCCTGGCAGTCGGGCGCGACTTCGGTGCCGTTCTGCACGCCGTCCGTGCACGTCGGAGCCTGGCAGAGCGGATCGCAGTTTTGCCCTTCGCAGGCGCAGACGCTGCTCTGGCAGTCCGAGGGCATGTTGCAGTGTTTGCCGTCGCCGCACGGCTGGCAGTTGAGGGGCGCGCCGCCGCCGCAGTCCTTGTCGGTCTCCTGCCCGTTCTTCACGCCGTCCTCACACGTGGGCGCCTGGCAGGTCTTCTGGGGGCCGCTGCCCCCGCAGACGAGGCTCGTGCAGTCCGTCCCGGTGTTGCAGTTTGCGTTCACGCCGCAGGGCGGGCACATGCCACCGCCGCAGTCGACGTCGGTCTCCAGCCCGTTCTGCGTGTCGTCCGTGCACGTCTGCGGGACACAGAGGTTGTTGATGCAGACCTCGCCGCCGCACTGCTCGGGCCCGACGCACTCGACGCACTCGCCGCTGCCGTCGCAGACGCCTTCCGTGCACGGCGTACCGGCGGCCGACGGTGTGTTCATCGGGCCGGAGTCGGTGCAGACGTCGGTCGTGCACTCCTTGCCGTCCGGGGAGACGTCGGTCGGATCGGGCGAGTCTTCCGCGACGCCTTCGGCGTTGCACACCACGATCCGACAGTCACCTTCGACCTGCGACGCGACCTCGGTGCCCGCGGGCGCCTCGGAGACCTTGCAGAGGCCCCCCTCACACGACCGAAGGAAGCAGGAGTTCCCCGCGCTCGGACAGTCGGTCGGGATCTCACACTGGATATCGGCCGGGTCGTTGTTGCGGTTCGAGCGGAGCTCCTCGATGCCGATGATGGCGTCACACGCGACGAGAGACAGGCCGAGGAGCGCCGCAGCGCTGGCGTGGCGCCCGCGATTTTTCGTCGTCACAAGACACCTCCGAAGGTGAAGAAAGCGCCCCCGCGTGGGTCGATCGAGACGCCGACGGGAGGCGGAGGCTCGTCAGCCGGAGCGAGGAAAAACAGCAGCGCGCCACCTGCAACGAGCGCGCCGCCCACCGAGAACGTCACCGTGGACACGAGGGCCGACGTGCTCGCGTCGCGCTGCAGGCGCACCCCCTTCGGCGTGCAGTTCTCGGGGTTGTCGTTCTCGCAGGTCGCCCGCGCCTCGTCGTAGGTGACGATGGCGTGGATCCCGAACGCGGCGCCGACGCCGATGCTGAGGATGCCCGTGCCGCCGACGGCGAGGCCGCTGATCTTCATGATGTCGCCGAGCGTGAGCCCGCCCTGCTGCGCAGGGACGACGGGCTTGGGCGCCTCGGGCGCCTTCTCGAGCGCAGGGACGCTGGCCTCGGTTCGCGTCGGCCCCGCGCCGACCTCGACCGTCTCGGTCCAAGGTTTGTAGCCCGGGGCTTCGGCTTCGAGCTTCTGGGGGCCGGGATCGACAGGCACCCAGTCGCCGAACGTGAGATCGCTCACGACCGCGCCGTTGCGCTTCAGCACGAGCCCGATCGACTTGTTCTCCTCGGCGACCGTGATTCGCAGGCGCGAGAGCTTCGGCGCGAGGGCGTCCGCCTGCTGCCGCGCGATCTTCTCGCGCTCGGCCTGGCCCTTGGCGCGCGCGAGGGCCGCGGCCTCCACGAAGCCCGCCCAGGCGCTCGCGGTCTGCCCGAGCTGCGCCTGACAGTCCGACAGGTGGAGGAGCGTGCCGATGCCGGGATCGATGCGGTTCGACTCCGAGAGCAGCGGCACGGCCTCGGCGCACTTGCCCTGATCGAAGAGGGCCTTGCCCTTGTCGAACAAGACCTGAGCTTGCGCCTTCTGATCCGGGGTGGGCTCTTCCCTCGGCTGGGCGGACGCGGGGAACGTGGAGAGAAACAGACCGATCGAGAGGCCTAGTCCGGCGAGGAGTCGTCGCATTCCGTCACTCACGTCCGCCGTACCCCGTGCTCTTCGGTTTCGGCGGGGGCCATTTCCCCTTCGGCGGCTGGCCGGAGGGGCCGAGCG
This sequence comes from Myxococcales bacterium, assembly GCA_016794345.1. Taxonomy (GTDB): domain Bacteria; phylum Myxococcota_A; class Polyangia; order Polyangiales; family Polyangiaceae; genus Xiheicaenibacterium; species Xiheicaenibacterium phototrophicum. Next base: position 36,065 of record JAEUKE010000115.1, on the reverse strand, counting down.
GCGCCACAGGCGGGTTGCTCGAGGCGGAGACGACAGGCTCCGCGGTCTCGGTGGGCGCCGACGCGGCGGAGGCGCTCGCGCTCGACGTGTTCGTCGCAGGGGTGTCCTTCGGAGGCGGCGCGGAGGTCGGACGCTCGGGCTCCTTCGAGACCGTCGGGGTCGTCCTCGCCGACTCGGCCGAGCTGCTGCCCGACTGCAACGCGACGCCGATGAGGATCAGCGCACACACGCCGCCGACGACCGCGAGAGGAAGCCAGCGGCGGCCAGGCCCTGCGAGCCACCCTGCGGTCGGCGTCTTCGTGTTCCACGACGTGATGGTCGCCGCGCCTTCGCGGTGCTCCCGGTTCGGCGGGGGTGCGATCGAAGCCGGGCTGGCGGCAGGGAGGCCGTCCGGCCCCTTCAGCTTCCCGATCCGCTCGAGGGTGATCTTGGCTTGCTCGGGCGAGAATGGCGCGAGCGAGCGAACCAGGTGGGCGACGTCCCGGTAGCGCGCGTGCGGGTCCTTCTCCAGACACCGAAGGAGGATCCGCTCGAGCCCCTCGGGCGCCCCGACGATCTCGAGCTTGGGCGGGGGCATGCTGAGGACGTTGGCGCAGATCATCGGGATCGTCGCGGCGTCGAACGGCGACTTGCCCGAGACGAGCTCGTAGAGGATGACGCCGAGCGACCAGACGTCGGTCCGCGCGTCGACGTCACCCGACGCCTTCATTTGCTCGGGCGACATGTAGAGCGGCGAGCCGAGCATGGTGTTTGCGCTCGTGAGCGCCTTCTCTTCGGTGATCTCGGCGGACGGCTCGTGCCGCGTGATCTTGGAGATCCCGAAATCGAGGACCTTGACCACGACAGAGCCGTCATCTTTGCGGGCCAAGAAGAGGTTGGCCGGCTTCAGATCCCGGTGGACGATGCCGCCCGCGTGCGCCTCGGCAACGGCCTCACACGCCTGGAGGATGATGGTGACCGCGCGCTCGAGCGGGGGACAGCCCTTCCGCAGCTCGACCGCCAGGTCGTGGCCCTCGAGAAGCTCCATCACGATGAAGGGCGCGCCGGTCGGGAGGGTGTCGACGTCGAGCACCCGCCCGACGTGGTCGCTCTGGATGCGCGCCGCGGCTCGTGCCTCGCGCGTGAAGCGCTCGAGCGCCTCCTGGCTGTCGCCGGTCTTGGGGGACAGGAGCTTCAGCGCGACCGGCTTGTCGAGGGTGAGGTGCCGCGCGGCGACGACCACGCCCATGCCGCCCTCGCCGATGATGCGCTCGATGCGGTACTTCCCATTGATGACATCGCCCTCGCGGACCGCGGGGATCTTGTCTGGGGAGGAGGGACTCGTTCCAAGCATCGGGCGCTCGGCCTGGGCCGCGTAAGCGAAACTGCGATCGCGGCCCTCGGGCCGCGCCACGGACGTCGGCGCCCATCTTAGCATCGGCGCCACCTGGGCCCACTGGACGGTGTTGCGTCCAGCCGGACGAAAGGTGCCCAGGCTTTCGGCGATCGTCCTGGGCGGCGATGCCGGCGCCCAGGTCGATCCACGGAGTGCCCGAGTCGTGAAGCGGGTTGCAAGCGACCGTTCTCCCAACGGGGTGGTCTCGGCTCGCACCTTTCAGCTCGAGCCGAGCGGAAGAACAGCAGCAAGGGTCGTTCCCGGCCAACTGCCCGGAGCCTCCGCTGGGGAGGCTCGCCAGAGTCAACTCGGTTGGCTGGTCGGACCCCTTGGCCAGACCTGCGGATCAGGGCTTGGCGGGAGCCGGCGTGGCCGGGCCCTTCTTCGAGGGAGGCGCGGTCAGCTCGAGATCCTGCAAGAGGTCCTCGAGGGCGATGCGCCGCTCCATCTTCTTGTTCTCGAGCTCGACGATCTCGCGGCCGAGCTTGTTGCCCTCGCTGGCGAACTCCTCGAGGCGCTTCGTCAACCGCTGGCGCAGAGGCGCTGCAGCCTGGTCCTTCTGGATGGCATCGAGGTTGCGGCGCGTCTCCTCGGCGCGCTGATCGAGCTGCTGCCGCTGCTTGATCAGCCCCTCGAGCTTCTCGTCGATCTTCGCGACCTCGCGCCGCGCGTCGACGATGGGCTGGAGCTTCTTCTTGGCGTCGGGCAAGAGGTCCGTCACGAGCATGAGCTTCTCGAGCAGCTCGAGCGCGGGCTTGTCCCAGATCGACAGGCTGGTCCGGCTCGGCGTCTGCTCGACGACCGTGAGCGTGCCTTCACGCGAGCCGGCCGGGACGCTGACCTTCACCAGGTAGGCGTCGGCGAGGTCCTCTGTGCCCTCGGGTCGCGGCGCGAGCTCGTAGCTGTAGCCCGACTTCGGGTGGCGAACGAGGACGGTGAAGCCCTTGTCGAGGGTCTGAGCCTTGACCGAGTAGGTCGTGGATCGCCGACCGAACTGCTCGACCTCGAGGATGCCGCGAGAGATCTTCATGAGGCGCATCTCGTCGCCGTCGTACTTCGCCGTCGAGGAGACGAGGATGCCGGGCTCGACGGCAAAGGGGATCGTCACGCTCGTCCCGCTGCCCACCGTCTCGCTCAGGCCTTCGCCGACGAAGCTCCCGCCCGCGTAGATCGAGATGGGGCCGGGCTCGAGGACAAACGGCGTCGTGTTGCGGAACCTGACGACACGGTAAGGATTCGACTCGTACCCCATCCCCGCGCCGCCGGGTCGGAAGAGGAACGTCTCTTCGCCCTCCACGTCGGCGTTCACGATCGCGACCATCGTGCTCGTCCCGTCGGGGACGGTGACCTTCGTGTCGAGATCGTAACGAGTCTGGCCGGCCACCGAAGCGGCGCGCGCCTGGGCGAGCGTCGAGCGGCGGAGCGAGTCGAAGTCGACCTCACGGCGCGTCTGTGCCTGCTCCTCGAGGGGCATGGGCGTCGCGCTCGCCAGACCGCCGCGTCCCCAGCCGCTGCTCCCGCTCGGCGCTTCCGCCGCGGCCGGCTCCGCAGACTTGTAAGCGCCCTTGTCCTTGGAGGCACGCTTGGCGGGGGACTTGGGCGCAGCCGCGGCCCTCCCTTCGCCGCCCGCAGCCATCTCCTTCCTCTCGTCGTCGCCGTCGCTGGAAGGGCCCGCGTAGCCGGGAGCGGGCGGCGGGGCCGGTGCCTCTTCGAAAGTGGACTCGCCCACCATCGCCTGCGCCTGCCTGCGCACGCCGCTCTCGGTCAGATCGGCGCGATCGACGTCGCGCGGGGTGTGCAGGTCGTAGCGGAAGGCGATGGGCGCGCCCGACGTGAGGCCGAGGTTCACGTCCGACCAGTCTTCGCCGCTCGTGTTGTCGACGACGGCCCACGCCTGCAGGAGCGCCTTGCCTTTGCCCTCCTTGGGGAGCACGACTCGGTAGGTCGGCTTCCACATCGGCGCCGACACGACGTAGCTCACGAGCAGATCGTGGCTGCTGGCGCCCGCCAGGCGGATGCTCACGCCGATCTGCTGGAACATGCCTTCGCCGGCGCTGGCGTCGAGCGTGCGGTTGAGCTGCAAGGCGAGGTCGCCGTCCTCGAGGCGGACGCCGCGGACCTTCGAGAGGCGGACGACCTTCATGTCGGCGCCGTCGATGACGGTCACGCGGTGGTCGCGCCCGCCCGTCGGAGGAGGCGGAGGCATCATGCCGCCACGCGCCGGCACCGGATCGGAGGGCGCGTCGTCGAGCTCCTCCACCATGACGATGCGGCCGGAGATGGTGCCCTCCGTCGTGGACAGCGTCACCTGCGTGCCGCGGAGGGAGTCGAGGACCTCCGCCAGGTTGCCGCGCCCCGGCGCGAGCGTCGCGAGCGCCGCGTTCGCCCAGCTCTGCGGGTCGAGCGGCATCGAGACGCTGACCGCCTTGCCGGTCTCGCGCTCCACGACCGTGAGGCTCTTCAGGAGGTCGTTCACCTGGTCCTTGCGAACCTTGATGGTCAAAAGATCTCCGTCGATCTCGCCGACCCGCTCGAAGTACCCGATGCCGTTCCGGTAGAGCACGACGCGGCTCAGCTTCAGATCCGCGTCCGCTGTGGGGTACTTGGCGCGACCGCCGTCTGTACAACCGAGGACGACCGAAGAGACGAGCGCGAGGGCGAGGGCACGTGAGCGGAGCCTGTGCATGGTGCCTCGCTGGTACACCAATTCGCCCTGGTTGCCGAGGCAGGTGGGGCACCGGGCCCCGGCGAAGCTGACAGCTTTGACAGCTACCGTTCAGGTCGCCGTCGAACGTGGTCTCCCTAGGTTTCCCACAGGGCCAGGCGGCTGTGTGGGCCGCGTCACAGGCGCGCCCCAGGCCTGTCGCAAAGAAAAGGAGCAATCATTTCGAACAATTGCGGCGCACCCATGACGCGACGACCGAAGGATCGCGCGGCGCGCCATGCGGGCGGGGGGCTCACCTGTGGACGCGCGGTGGATAACCCGGGGAGCCGTTGTTTTCAGGTGGGATAGCGGCCCCGCACGATACGTTCGGCTAGTACCGCGACGCATCGATTTCGACCGCCGTGGGAGTTTGTTTGTCGCGCGGCCGGGGCCCTGGCAGCTTGCGCGATCCGTGGACCTCTTGGCGCGAAGGATCGACACGGAGGGACCCATCCCGGCTCGGGATGCGGTGCGCCTCACCTCTCGCCTCCTGCGGACGGTCGAGGGGCTGCACGCCGCTGGCGCCGTGCACGGCCGGCTGAGCGCCGAGGCGATCGCGCTCGCCGGTCCGCGCATCGCGCAGGCCCGACTGCTGCCGGCGACTGCCTGCAAGGACGACGACGCGTTCCACTCGCCCGAGCGACGCGCCGGAGCGGGCGCATCGAGGGCAGACGACGGGTACGCGGTCGCGCTCCTCCTCTATTTCCTGCTGACCGGCTGGACGCAGCCGCGTTCGACGGAGGCGGCGGCGCCACAGAACCAACGCCCACCGCCGCTCGCGGTGTTCGACGCTGGAGACGACGCGCTCGAACAGATCCTCCTCGGCGCTCTTTCGGTCGAGCCCGCGGCCCGACCGCGCTCGCTCGCCGCCTTTCGAGCGGAGCTCGACTCATGGCTGGACGGTGAGGGCGCGACCGTCGATGACGCGCTGCCCTTCGCCGACGCGCCTTCGGAGGACGCGCCGGTCGTGGACGTCGCCTCGCTGCCGCCTCCGCCTTCACCCGGCGAGCCTGCCCCCGCGCAGCCGAAGAAAGGGGATCTGTTCGCCGTCCTCGACGAAGACAGCACCTGGAAGAAGTCGGAGGCTGGCGAGCGGAAGCGATCCGCCCGTCCGCCCAAGCTCGTCCCGCCCAGGGCCGCGCTCAGCAAGCCGCCCCCTCAGCGGCCCACGGCTCGCGAGATACCTCCCCTTCCCGACGAAGAGCAGGAGCGACCGACGCTGCCGCGCGCCGAACCGGCGAAGCCTGCCGACGAGGCGGACGCCCCGCCTTCGTCGACGCCGGCGGACGACGCCGAGAAGCCGGCGACGGCGGCGCCGAAGCGCGCGGCGCCCAAGGCCGAGCCCGGGAAGGTTCGGTGGCCGCTCGTCGTGGGCGGCACCGCGGCCGCGGTTGTGCTCGCGTACGTGATTGGCCGCGACAGGACCGAGCCACCGCCCACGAGCGCCGCTCTGGGGCCGGCCGCAGCTTCGTCGACCCCGTCGAGGCCCGGCCCGGGAGCGCCGCCGCCGCCGTCGTCTCTCGTCGAGCAAACGGGCAAGCCCGCGGCGAGCGCGACCGAGCCCGTCGTCCCGTCGGCGTCCGCCGCGTCGTCCGCGTCCGCTGCGTCGGCGTCCGCCGCGCCGTCCGCGTCCGCGCCTCCTGCGCCCGCCGACGTGGCGGCCTGCATGCGGAAGCTGTTCCCAGCGGACACGTTTCAAGCGGGTGCGGCGAGCCTGACCTTCGTCTGCGAGGAGCCGAGCCCGATCCGCGGTGCACCACGAGTCCGCGAGGCGCTGGTCCGAGACAGCGACGGCAAGGTGACCGAGGGCATGAAGGAGTGGGCCATCCTCGGGTTCTTCGAGCTGGGCGCCTACGCCGCCCTCCGGGGCCGCTGCTGCCCCGCCGACGTCGCGCCGCTCGAGCTCCCGATCTCCCCGGGGAAATGCGCTCCGCTCGCGGAGGCGCTCGGCGAGGTGGCCGCCGCCAGCCGGCCTGGCGCGGACGACAAGGCGCAGAAGCGCGCCATCGACCACCTCGACCGGGACGTTCGCTGCATCCTGCGGAGCAAACAAACGAAGCCGTTCGGGAGCTACCCGCGCCTCAGCGGCGGAGAAGGGACCGCGCTCTCGAAGACGATGAAGCGCGGTCGCGTCGACTGATCCGCCTCAGCGCTCGCCGCGCTGCGAGTGGCGCACGTCTTTGCCCTTCACCATGAAGACGACCATCTCGGCCACGTTGGTCGCGTGGTCCGCGATGCGCTCCAGGTAACGCGCCAGAGACTGGAGGCGGGTCGCGCGATCGACGTTCTGAGGGTCTTCCATCATCCGGGCCACGAACGCCTCGAAGATGCGCGCGAAGCGCGAGTCGATCTCGCGGTCGCGCTCGAGCACGTCGCGAGCCAGCACCGGGTCGGCGCGCACGAAGGCATCGAGCGCGTCGTGCAACATCTGCCCCACGAGCCGGCCGAGCTCGCACACGTCCGCTTGACCAGGCAAGGTCGGCATCTTCGCGAGCTCGATCACGCGCTCACAGATGTTCACGCCGAGATCGCCGACGCGCTCGAGATCGGTCACGATCTTCAGGACCGCCGCGATCAGCCGCAGGTCCGACGCGACCGGCTGACGCCGCGCGAGGATCATCAGGGCCAGGTCGTCGATCTGCACCTCGAGCTCGTCGATCTGCTGATCGATCTCGATCAACCTCTCCGCCTCGGGCACGTCGCGGTCCGCGAGCGCCTGCATGCCGCGACCGAGGATCTCCTCCGTCTTGGCGCCCATGAGGAGAACGCTCTCCCGCAGCTTAGCCAGCTCGCTCTCGTAGAGCCTGTGTGTATGCAGCATCGAGCTCATCCGAACCTCCCCGTCAGGTAGTTCTCCGTGCGCGGGTCCTGCGGATTGCGAAAGAACACCTCGGTACGGTCGTGCTCGATCAGCTCGCCGCCCAGGAAAAACGCCGTCGTGTCCGCCACGCGCGCCGCCTGCTGCAAGCTGTGGGTCACCAGCACAATCGTCACGCCGAACCGCAGCTCGTTCAAGACCTCCTCGACGCGTGCCGTCGCGATCGGATCCAGCCCCGAGCATGGCTCGTCCAGGAGCAAGACCTCCGGCTTGAGCGCCAGGCATCGCGCGATGCAAAGCCGTTGCTTCTCGCCGCTCGAGAGCCCGAGCGCCGGTTGCCCTAGCCGATCTTTCACGTCGTCCCAGAGATCGACCCGCCGCAGCATCGCCTCGACCAGGTGCTCGGGGCGATCCGCCTCCTCACCGGCCAGACGGAACCCGGCCAGCACGTTGTCCGAAATCGAGAGGCCGGGCAGGGGCGTCGGACGGTCGAAGACCATACCGACCTTCCGGCGCAGCGCGAGCGGATCGACGGCGGGACCGTAGATGTCGACCCCGTCGAGCCGGACCTCACCCGCCACGACCGCCCCTTCGCCGAGCTCGTGCAGGCGATTCAAGCAACGCAAGAAGGTCGATTTCCCGCTCGATGCCGGCCCGACGATGGCCGCGATCTGATGCTTCGGGAAACGGATCGAGACGCCCCGCACGGCGGTCACGCCGCGGAAGCTCGCGGTGAGATCGCGAGTGGCAACCTTCGGCTCCGGCTCGGTCACCTCGACCTCCGAGCGCCCAGCCGGCCGAGCACGCCGAGCCCGACGACGACCCCGAGCAACACGAGGCACACCAAATTGGCGCGTCCGTAGCCCCAGGGCCCGGCGGCCGACCCGAGCGCGAAGACCTCGGTGGGCAGCGCCGAGAGGCGGGCGTCGTCGCGCTCGCCGTCCCAGGCGCTGGCGAAGGTCGTGACGAAGAGGACGGGCGCGGCCTCGCCGACCGCGCGGGCGGCGGAGGTCAAGACGGCCCCGAACAGGCCCGGCGCGACAGTTCGCAAGAGAACGAAGATGACAAATCTGTAACGCGGCACGCCGAGCGAGAGCGCCGCGTCGCGGAGGTGCCCCGGCACCCCGAGGCACAGCGCCCGGGTCGAGCGCGCGATCGCAGGCGCGACCAGACAGCCGATCGCCCCCGCTGCGGCCGAGCGCGAGGCCCCGCCGAGCGAGAGGACGACGAGCGAGTAGGCGGCGACGCCCACGACGATGGTGGGGATTGCGGACAAGAGCTCGGCGCTGATGCGCGCGAGGCGACCGAGCGGACCGCCGATCTCGGCCGCGAAGACGCCGGCGAGGATCCCGACGGGGACCGCCCCGAGCAGCCCGAGCCCGACGATCTGCGTGGTCCCCCACAGCGCCCGAGCGACGATGCGCCACGTATCCGGCGAGAGGTCGACGGACGCGAAGAGCGGCAGAAGGACGCTCAAACCGGCGAGGACGAAGGCGCCGAACGCCGCGGCGCAGAGGCCGCTCATGACGACGGCTTCCCTCCGGCGCCGGCGCCCGACCGCGCTCGTCACGCTGCGCTCCACTGCGGATCACGCTCGCCCGAGCCCGCCGCGCCGCTGCATCGCCCGCCCTCGTGGCCCGCGCCGACCCGCGCGACGAGGCGCCTGCCCGACCAGTCGACGACCACCGCGATGATCGCCAGGAGGAGCGCGGACTGCGCGAGCGCGCCGAGGTGGGCCGCGCCGATCGCCTCCGCGTATTCGTCGACCAGGTTGGTGGCGAGCGTGCTCGCCTGGGCCAGGCGGGCCGAAGGCAACACCGGGCTCGAGCCGCACACCAGCTCGACCGCGACCGACTCCCCGAGCGCGCGGGCGGCGCCGACCGCGATGGCGCCCGCGATGCCCGGCCACGAAGCGGGGAGGACGACGTGACGGATCGCCTCCCAGCGCGACGCGCCGAGCGCGAGGGCGGTCTCCCGGAGCGAGGCCGGCACCGCGCCGAGCACGTTGCAGGTCAGCGACAACATCGTCGGAAGCGTCATGGCGGCCAGCACGAGCCCGGCGGGCAAGAGGCCGAACCCGTGAGCGTCCTCCACGCCGAGGGCGACGAGGACGCGCCGGGTTGCCGGCACGACCACGGCTCGGCCCCAGAGGCCGAAGACGACCCCCGGCATGGTCGCGGCGACGTCGATCACCGCGAGCGCGCGCCGCCGCAAGCGGTGCGTCGCGAGATCGACGACGAAGATCGCAGCGAGGATCGCCAGCGGCGCGGCGAGCACCACGCCGAGCGCCGACGAGATCAGCGTGCCCAGGAGCAGCGGGACCAGGCCGAACCGACCTCGCGAAGGGCTCCAGTCCATCGCGAGAGCCCCGCCGACGGGCTGCGAGCCGGCCTCCTGCGCGAGCGCGACGACGATCACGCCGAGCGCCCCGATCATGACGCCGGTGGCGGCGATGCCCGCCGCGCGGAAGAGCCCCTCGCCTTGCCCGAACGAGCCGCGACGCCGGATCTCGCGAGCGCTCGAAGCTCGCGAGATCGGAGAAGGGCTGGAAACGGGGGAGTCCATCGTGCCTTTTCGTAGAGCGTCAGTCGATCGAGAGCAGGGTCGTTCGTCCGGATCGCATGCGTCGAATGTCGGCGCGCGCTTGATCGAGCACCACGTCGGGCAGCGGCGCCAGCGTATTCGCCGGGGCGCCCGGCGCCGTCGTGCGCCGCCGGAGCGAGGCCTGCCCTTCGTCGAGCAGCCAATGAAGGAGCCGCGCGAGCGCGGCCCCACGCGCCACGTCGGGTACCTCCTCCGGCACCACCAGGAAGGTGGGCGAGGCGAACGGGAACCCCGCCCGAGGGAGCGCGAACAGATCACCGGCGCGCGACAGATCCTCCCCCGCGAGAAGCACCGCCTCCTGCGTGGGTCCGAGGAAAGCTCCCGCTTCGTCGTCGACCAGCGCGACGCGGAGCGAGGCCTGCACGGCTCGAGCGACCTCCACGTAGCCCACCGCCCCCGGCAGGCGCGAGAGCAACGCGGCCACCCCGTCGCTGCCGCGCGCGTTGACGGCGTGCGGCTCGGTCACCGCGAGGCCGACGCCGACCGCCGATCGCCAGGCGGCCGAGGCGGCGGCGAGCCCGCGCGAAAAGATGGCGGTCGAGCCGCCGCCGTCGGCCCGCCCCACCGGCGTCACCGGGCGTCGCGGCAACACGACGCCGGGGTTGTCCTCCGCGATAGCGGCGTCGTCCCACGAGCGGATGTCCCCCAGGAACATGCGGGCCACGACCTCCCGCCTGAGGCGGAGCTGTCCCTCGAGCTCGGGCAGGTTGAACGCGATGCAGACGGCGGACATCGCGATGGGCAAGACGAGCATCGGGCCGGCGAACGTGGCGCGGGCTTCGGGCGGGATCCCCACGTCGCTCGCACCGAAGTCGACCTCCTCCGCGCGGAGCTGCCTCAGCCCCGCGCCCGAGCCGAGCGGCGCGTAGTCGACGGTCACACGCGGGACCGCCGCGCTGAACGCCGCGAACCAGACCTCGTATTGCGCCGACGGGATCGTCGCGCCCGCACCTCGGAGGAGGATCTGTCCGCGCGCCGAGCAGCCGGCGGCGCCGAGCGCCGCGAGCGCCGCTCGCCTGGAGATCCTGCGGGGGCCGGCGTCAGCCATCGACCACCGCCGGCGGGAGGCTCGCGCGACCGCTCATGACAGCTTCGTCAGCGTTTGGCAGATGCAGAGAGAACCGCGTGCCCTTCCCCACCGTGCTCGTGACGAAGATCGCGCCTCCCATCGCCTCGGAGAGGTGTTTCACGATGGAAAGGCCGAGCCCGGTCCCGCCGAGCTGGCGGGAACGCCCCGTGTCGACGCGGTAGAAGCGCTCGAACAAGCGGTCGAGGTGCTGCGGCTCGATCCCGGGCCCGGTGTCGGTGACCCGGACGGTGATCTGGGCGTCGTCTGCTTCTGCGCCGAGCGTCACGGTCGCTCCCGGACAGTACTTGATGGCGTTGTCCAGCAGGTTGAAGAGGATGCGCTCGAGGGCGCGCGCGTCCGCTCTCGCGTCCGGGAGGTCGACAGGCAGGTCCAGCACGACCTTCGTGCCGGTGCGCCCGGCCCGCTCCGAGAAGAGGAGGGCCGTCCGCTCGGCGACCGCCCGGACATCCGTCGGCTCGAGCGAAAGCTCGAGCTCTCGCGACTCGATCTTGCTGAGGTCGAGCAGGTCGTCGATGAGGTGCTGCAGGCGCTCGGCGTTCCGCTCGACGATCCCGAAGAAGCGCTCGCGCATCGCCGCGTCCTGGGGCGGCATGGCGAGGATCGTCTCCACCGCGGAGCGGATCGAGGTGACCGGTGTCCGGAGCTCGTGAGACGCGTTCGCCACGAAGTCGCGCCGGAGCGTCTCGAGGCGTCGCAGGTCGGTCACGTCGTAGAACACGACGAGCAGACCTCCAGGCTCGACCTCGAGGAGCTCCGCCCGTACGAGGAGCTTGCGCGGCTTGATCCCGCCGACCTCGATCTCGCCCTGCGCCGGCTTGCCCGAGCGGCGAGCCGCGTCGAGGAGGTCGTGAAGCGCAGCGTCTCGGATGACCTCGATGGGGAGCTTCCCGACGTCCTCGTCGCGCAGGAGCAACATCTCGCGGAGCGCGGGGTTCAAGAGCGCCACCTTCCCGTCGCGATCGACGAGGAGCACGCCCTCGCGCATGCCGGTGAGGATCCCGCTGAGGAGGTCTCGCTCACCCACGAGCTCGCGGAGCGAGCGGCGCAGCCCGACAGCGAGCTGCTCGAGAGAGCGTCCGAGGTCCGCGACCTCCGCTTCGCCCGGGGCGGCGCGCGCGCGTGCCTCCAGATCGCCGCCCGCCATGCGGCGCGCCAGGATGCCGAGCTCTCGCCAACCTCGCGACGCGAGCCGCGTCGCGAGGTTCGAGAGCACGGCCGCGATGACGAGCCCAAACGCCGATCCGAGCGCGGTCAGGCTCGCGACGAGCGAGCGAACGTCGGCGACCGGATCGAGCGACAGCCCGACCCGGACGGCGCCGGCCGGGGCCCCCCCGCGCTTGAGCGGCGCGGCGCCGAAGACCAGCGGCTCGAGCGCGCTCGGCGAGAAGCGTGACGCGGTCTCGGCGCGGCCTTCGAGCGCCACCGCCGCCTCCGGGCTCGGCGCCCCGGCGTCAAGCTCGAGGATGGCCGGAAGGTCCAGCGCGGAGTCGCCGGCGACCCGCCCGTCTGCCGAGAAGATCGTCACCCGTCCGCGTGCGCTCTCGGCGAGCTCGTCGGCGAGCGCGTCCCAGGTCTCCGACGGCGCGATCTCTCCGCCTCGGAGGTCGAGCTCACGAGCGAGGAGCGTCGCGCGGGCGAGCGCGTCGCCGTGGAGCCGGCGCTGGGTATCCGCCGCCAGCTCGCTCGAGACGTACACGTAGGTGGTGAACCCGCAGACGATCAACACGCCGGCCGACACGAGGAACAGCTTCTCTCGGAGGCCGATCCGCATCGATCCGCGTGGCGGCTAGCGCCCCGCCTCTGCCGGATTTCCAACGAATCGATAGCCGACGCCTCGGACGGTCTCGACGTAGTCGCGCACCGGGCCGAGCTTTTCACGGAGCCGCTTCACGTGGGTGTCGACGGTCCGCGTCGTCAGCTCGGCGTGGACGTCCCAGACGTCGTCGAGGAGCGATGCGCGGGTCTGCACCCGGTTTCGCCGCTCGTAGAGCGTGACCAGGAGGCGGAACTCGAGGGGCGTGAAGTCCACCTCGGCGCCGTTGATCCAGACGCGGTGGGCCGCCCGATCGATCTTCAGCGCGCCGAACTCGATGGCGTTCTCCTCGGTCGGTTGCTGGGCCCTGCGGAGGACCGCGCCGACGCGCAGGAGCAGCTCACGCACGCTGAACGGCTTGACCACGTAGTCGTCTGCGCCGAGCTCGAACCCAACGACCCGATCGATCTCTTCGCCCTTCGCCGTCACCATCATCACCGCGACGCCGCGCGTCTCGGGTGAGGACTTCAGCGTCCGGCAGATCTCGGTCCCGAGCATGTCGGGCAACATGAGGTCGAGCAGCACCAGGTCGGGCCGCTGCTCGCGCGCCAAGCGGAGCGCTTCGGCCCCGCGAGACGCGACAGTGACCTCGTGCCCAGCCTGCCGCAGGTTGTATTCGATAACCTGCTGCAGGTCGGTTTCGTCCTCGACGATCAGGATACGAGCCATCGAGCCTCCAGAACCCGGCGCTGGGCGCCTCGCCTGTTTCCCGGGTCTCGGGCGCGCAGGCTCGCAGGCTCATGTGACAGCTCGGTGACGGAGCTGCAAGAGTGTTGCCAACACTCCGCCAGGGCGCTGGCTCAGCGTTTCAGCGAGGGCCCCACCTTCGGCGCCGGCGCCGGGGGGGTCGGTCCCTTCGGGGGAGTGGGAAGCGGTCGCTTCAAGCTCGCGCCCTTGTCCAGGGGCAGCTTCACGGTCTTGTCGTCCGCCTTGTCCTCCGGCTTCTCCTCGGCGGGCTCCTCTTTCTTCGGCTCCTCCGCCTTCTTCTCGGGCGGCGGCTCCGCCTTGGGCGGCGTGACCGGGGTACGCAACTTGGGCGCGCCGCCGCCGAAGGAGAGCTGCTTGCGACGCTGGCTCCGCGGGACGGGAGCGGCAGCGGGTGCGCCTTCGGATCCGCCCTCCGCGGCGGCGACGGTGGGCACCGGCGTCGGAGCCTTCGGCGCCGACGGGGGCTTCACCTTGTTCTTGCGAGCGAGGTCTTGCACCTCGGCCTCGGGGAGGTAGGCCCCGAGGACGTCGGCCGGATCCTCGCCCTCGTCGGACACCTTCTGGGCGAAATTGGCCACGACGCCCGGGTTGGCCCGAGCCTGCGACGCGAGCTCGGTCTTGATGAGGTCGTTCAGCGCCGGGATATCGACGTCGCTCGAGCTGGCGATCTTGTCCAGCTGGGCGAGGACGCGGGCGAGGTCCCCCTCCACCTTCTTCTGGTCCTGGTCGTCGTCGTAGCACTGGAACATGCCGACGCCGGTCGCCAAGCCGATGAGGATGCTCAGCCAAGCGGCGTAGCGCTTGGGCCGGGCCGGGTCGCGCTCCACCCAGATGCCGATGATCGCCGCAAAACCGGCGACGAGCAGGCCCACTTCCGTGACGAAAAGGTCGAGGTCGATTCCGAGGATCTGGCCGTCCATAGCTCCCTGCCGAGGGCCCAAGCCCGAAGCGGTGATCTTCGGCATCCTACGTGCGGTCGTCCAGCTTCCTTTGCGCCCGACCCGGACTTTGGACCACAATCCGCCTCCGTGCAGCCTGCCCCCTCCTCCAAACCGGCGAGCGCCGCTCTGGCCAACGTCCTTCTCCTCGGCTGCCTCGCCGGGTGCGGTGACGACCCGCCTCCCCCGCCGCCCGCCCCCCCGCCTCCGGCCACAGCACCCGCGCCCGCCGCCTCCACCCCCCGCCCCCGCGCCTCGGCCTCTGCCGCTGCGTCGGCCTCCACGAGCACGGCAGCGCCCATCGCGTCCTTCGCGCCGGCCAGCGGACCCCTGAGATGGGCCGACTTCGGCGGCCCCGACCTCGAGCCCCCGGTGAAGGCGGGCGAGCGAGCGTGGGCCGTGCTCCCCGTCAGCGTCGGGTGGGAGACGCTCCGCTTCGCCGTGCTCCCCGTCACCAAGATCGAAGACGCCAAGCTGGCGGTGTTCGAGATCGCCTCCGGCGACACGAAGACGGAGGCCTTCGTGCCGGGCGCCTTCACCGCGCCGCTCCAACCCCCCGACAAGCTGAACATTGACGATGCTGTCATGATCGCCACGGGCGGCGCGCGGGCCTTCGGTCGAGTCGCCAGCCCGCCGGCGGATCAGAAGGTGAAGGTCCGTTACCGCTTCGCCGGCAGCCTCGAGGAGAAAGACGTGCCGCTCGACGAGGTGCTCAAGCTCGACGGCACGCTGAAGTTCGGGGCGCCCGTCGCCTTCAGCGAGGAGCGCGACGAAGGCACGAAGCGACGCGTGGTGTGGAGACCGGGGAGCCTCGTCCACAGCGCGGACGGCAAGGCCTGGGTCATCAACTTCGGCCGCCCCATCCGAGTGCCGCTCACGGCCGTCAAGCCGATGACCGTCGCCACGCTGCACCGCGCGGGCGACAAGGTCTGGGTCGCGAACAACGAGGAGCTCTTGCCGGGGCAGGTCGCCGAGGTCCAGGACAGCGGCATCCGGTACAAGGTCAAGCTCGAGGACAGCAGCGAGCTCACCGCCTCGCTCGAGAACGTCACCGCGCCGATCAACGCCGCGGGCGGAGCGCCGTCGACGCAGCCCGCTCCGGCGCCGCAGAAATAGCCCATGCGAACGAGAAGGGTGTGGGGATGGGGGTACGAGGGCGACGGACCCGATCCGGCGGCCCTGTCGTTCGCCGAGGCGAGCCTGGGCGCGCTCCTGGGCCCCCTCCCGCCACGCCGTAAGCCGCCCGCGCCGGACGCGATCGTCCTCGCGCCTCCCAGATGCCCCCCACCACGTGGCCTCGAGGGTGGGCTCTCCGACGCGCCGGCCGCCCGGGCGCTGCACGCGCTCGGTCGCTCCTACCGCGATCTGGCGCGCGCGACGCGCGGACGCTTCGACAACCCGCCGGACTACGTCTTTCAGCCGACGAGCGAAGACGACGTCGTCAGGGCGCTCGAGGCCGCGGACGCCGCCCGCCTCGCCGTGATCCCCTTCGGCGGCGGCACGAGCGTGTCCGGCGGCGTCGAGCCGACGGCGCTCGGCGATCTCCGCGGCACCCTCACGATCGACCTGCGCCGGCTCTCCAGGCTCGTCGAGGTCGACGCGACGAGCGGCGCGGCGCGCATCGAAGCAGGCGCCTCGGGCCCCGAGATCGAAGCCGCGCTGAAGGCCCACGGGCTCAGCCTCCGCTTCTTCCCGCAGTCGTTCGAGCTCTCGACGCTCGGTGGTTGGATCGCGACGCGAGCCGGAGGGCACTTCGCGACCGGACCGACACACATCGACGATCTCGTCGAGAGCGTCCGCCTCGTCACGCCGCGCGGGACGCTCGCGACCCGCAGGCTGCCCGCCTCGGGCGCGGGACCCCAGCCGGAGCGCCTCGTGCTCGGCTCCGAAGGAACGCTGGGCATCGTGACCGAGGCGTGGGTCCGCGTCTTCCGACGGCCCGCTCGCCGCAGCGCGGTGACGGTCGCGTTCGCGGACTTCGCGAAGGGGACGCTCGCCTTGCGCGGCATCCTCCAGGCCGGCTTGCTCCCCACCAACGCGCGCCTCATCGACGGCCCGGAGGCCATCATGAGCGGCGCCGGCGCGGGGGACACGTCGCTGCTCCTCCTCGCGCAGGAGTCCGCCGATCTGCCCACGGCCGGCACCCTCGAGGCGTGCGCCGATATCGCTCGCCAGCACGGCGGCCAGCTCGTGGGCGAGATCCGAACGACGGACGCGGGGTCGGGCGGTCGCGACGCGACTGGAGAGACCTATCGCTCCGCGTTTTTTCGCGCGCCTTACCTGCGCGACGAGCTCGTGCTCCGCGGCGTCTTCGTCGAGACCTACGAGACCGCCGTCACGTGGGACCGCCTCGCCGCGCTCGATGACGCGGTCAGGCGCGCCGTCAACGAGCTGGACCTCGGCCCCCACCTCCTGGCGTGCCGCATCACCCACGCGTACCGGGACGGCTGTGCTCCTTACTATACTGTCATCTGCCGGGCCCCCGACGCGGACGGTGGCCTCGCCCTCTGGGCGGATCTGAAGGCCGCCATCACCAGCGCGATCGTCGACGCCGGCGGCACGTCGACCCACCACCACGCCGTGGGCCGCGACGTCGTGCCCTTCTACGAGAGAGAGCGACCGCCGCTCTTCGAGTCCGCGCTGCGGGCCGCCAAGCGGGCCGTCGACCCGAACGGCATCCTCAACCCCGGGGTGCTCTTCCCCAGAGGGCCGTGAGCCCCCTCGAAGAGCTCGTGCGGCGCGCAGCATCGCTCGAGGGCCGCACCGTGGCGGAGCTCGCGCAAATGGCGGAGCGGGAGACGCCCGCGGGCGGGGCGAGCACGAAGGGCCGTGTCGGGGAGATCCTGGAGATCGTCCTGGGCGCGACCGGCGGCTCGGGTGAGCGAAGGGTGGACTTTCCGTCGGTCGGCCTGGAGCTGAAGACCATCCCCGTCGGCGTGACCGGCCGCCCCTTGGAGTCGACGTTCGTCTGCGCCATGCGCGTCGACGAAGACGTCGACTTCGAAGCCTCCTGGGTCCGACGCAAGCTCGAGCGGGTGCTCTTCGTCCCGGTCGTGGGCGCCCGCGGCTCTGCGCTCTCCGAGCGGACCCTGGGCAAACCGGTCGTCTGGTCTCCGAGCCCGCAGCAGCTCCAGCAGCTCCAGGCCGACTACGACGACATCGTCGGGCTCCTGGGTATCGGGCGCGTGGAGGACGTCTCCGCGCACCTGGGCCGATACCTGCAGCTCCGCCCCAAGGCCCGAGACGGCACGCCACGCGCGCTCGCGTTCGGCGAGGACGGCGAGCGCATCCGGACCGTCCCGCGTGGCTTCTACCTGCGCGCGACGTTCACGGAGGCCATCTTGCGCGACACGGCCGCGCTGCCCTGACGCCGCTGCCGTGTTCGTTTGGTCCGGCCGAGCCCCGCTCGTGGCAGCGCGACTCGTGGCTCGGCGGTTGCACCAAATCGCAGCAAATGGAAACCCGTGCTCCCTTCCGCAGGAGCGCGCTCGCGATTGCGCTCGCAATGGCGCCCGCCTGCGCCTCCTACCAGCCGTTTCACCCGAGTGAAAACGCGACGGGCGAGTCTCCGGAAGGGGAGTCGGCCGCGGACTACGAGCTCCGAGCCGAGGACGGAACCGTCTTCGGCGAGAGGCGCGTCTGGTCCGAAGGCGCGGCGGAGACCGAGGTCGACGGACGGGACGCGACTGTCATCAACGTCGGGTTCCTCCTCGAAAACGAGACCGACTCGCCCATTCGTGTGCCGGCGAACGCGCTGTCGCTGCAGCTGAACACCGAACAAGGCACGAGCTACCGCGGCGTCCGTCCCGTGCGAGATCCGGGGTCCATGACGATTCCGCCGCGCGATCGCCGCCGCGTGGAGGTCACCTTCGAGCTGTCGCCCGATCTCGAGCCCGACGACATCACGAACTTCCGCGTGAGCTGGAAGGTCGACCACGAGGACGGCTCCTTCGCGGAGGTCACCTCGTTCCAGCAGACACGCCCCGCGTATATCCCGGCGACGTACGACTACTGGTATGGGCCGGGCTACTTCGGCCCCTATCGCTGAGCGGAGCCCGGGCTCAGGGCCCGAGCGCCAGGACCGCCCCCAGCGTGTTGACCTTCGCCGTGTACGACTTGCCGATCTGGTACTTCGTCACGGCGCCGGCTCCCTCTTTGTCGACGTCGACCTCGAAGGTGTAGCGCTTTCCGTCGCTGCCCTTGAGCTGGAACACCGCGGCGTTCTGGCTCTTCCCGAGACGACGATCGCCCCCCGGCTTGAACCGGCTGGCCGGGTCCTTCGGCTCGCTCCCGTCCGTCGTCTCCTCTTTGAGGGTCTCCTTCTTCTCCCAGACCTCGACCTCGTAGCGAACCCAGGTGTCGTCGACCTGCTTGGTGACGTAGTTGGGCTCCTCCTTGTAGACGTCCTCGAACATCCCGTTGCCGAGGTCCTTTCGGCCGACCTTCACCTTCTTGGTGCCCTCTTGCACCTTCTTCGAACGGCCCTTCGTCTCCTTGCCGACGACACGCGCGTTCGCGGGGACTTCGTCCTGCCAGGCGGCGTCGCGCTTGAGCTCCTTCTGCTCCACCTCCACGGACTTCACCCACGCGGCCGACTCGACGGTGACCGAGAGGGACGTCGTGCGGCCGAAGAGGAACCAGATGCCGAAGCCGAGGACGCCCAGCACGCCCAGGACGATCGCGATGATGATCTTCGCATCGACCCCCTTCTTCGGCGGCGGCCCGAGGGCGACGTATTTCTCCTGCCGGCGGACGGAGCCGTCAGGGCCAGCGCCGCAGTGGTGGCAATCCATCACGCCGGCCCTGTTGTCGGCGTTGCAGTACTTGCACTTCCAGTCCGCCCCTGCTCGAGCCTGCGCGACGAGAGCCGGGTCTTCCACGACCGGCGCCGAGTCGTCCGTGTAAAAAGGGATGTTCGGCCCTCGCGGGCGACCGCAGCCGGAGCAGGTGGGGTTCGGGCCCAGGTTCTTCTTGTTGCCACACGAGGGGCAGTCCCAGTACCCCATCCGGATCGTCATGCGGCGGATGATACTCGGCCGCGGACCGGGTCCACGCCGTTTGATCTCCGGCGTGAGCTCGACGATCCTGACCGGGACGCGCTTCGTCTCCGAGGCGCCCTGAATGTCCGGCGCGCCACAACGACGACCCTCCTGCTGACACTGCTCGCTGCCTGCTCCGCGTCGCCGTCTCGACCCACGGAGGGCCGGCCGCCGCCCCACCAGAGATCCGTGACGTCACCGGCCGTGTTGCCGCGGCTCGGCGAGGGAGGCGACCGGGCGCTCCGCTTCACGCTGTCGCCCACCCCGCTCGATGCCCTGCCGGAGGTGACCTGGGTCGGGCTCGTGCGTGGCCCTGCCGGCCCGCTCCTCTTCCACTCGCTCTTCCGCACGGTTCCGCCCAACCCGGTGCCGGGCAACGTCGTGCTCTCGACCCCGCTCGCAGGAGGTCCGAGTTCGCCGGTCGCGATCGATCACGGGATGGTGCCCGTCTCCCTGCGGTGGGACGCGGCGATGCGCCCCGACGGCCGATTCGCGGTCGTCTTCGAGCACGCCCTGGGCGCCACGAACGCCGTGTTCCTCAGGAGCCCGGACGATCTACCGCCACTCGAGCCGTCCGAGTTTCTCGGCCGAGCTCCGTCGCCCGAGGCGCAGGCGCGCGTGAACGCTCGCCTCGTCCAGGGCGCCATCTCCCCGCCGCGGAGCTTCGACAGCTTCACCGATCCTCGCTTCGTCCGCGGCGCGGACCGCTCCCTCGCCATCACGGCGGTCGTCGACGGCCGGCAGCTCGCGCTCTTCTCCGCCGTCCAGAGCCCCTCACGGGAGCCGCCGCCCTGGCGCCGCGTCGAGGTCGCCTGCGTGGATGGGATCGTCGTGGCGAACGAAGGCGGGACTGGCCTCGTCTACAAGACGCTCGCCTCGGGCCGCGCCGACGAGGACGAGATCGTCACGGGTCGCCTCCACTACGTTCGCCTGCAGCCCGACCTCCGTCCGGCCGGGCCGCCGGTGGATGTCTTTCCGAACCTCGACGTCTTCGGGATCGACGCGGCTCCGCTCGCCGACGGCGTGGCGGTGCTCGCCACGACCCGTACCGGCCTGGCCGCGGCCGTCGTCTCGACGGGGGCCCGCGGCCCGCTCTTGCTCGGCCTCGCGGAGCACCCCATGGAGGACCGCGTGACGTCCCCGAGCATCCTCGCCGACGCGTCTCGCGTCCACGTCGCGGCGATCGCCTCACGGCGATCGCCGAAGGCGCGGGTCATCACGGGGACGCTGGAAGTCACGCGAACGGCGCCGTGAGCCGAGACCCGCTCAGCTCCGCTTGGGTGGGAAATGACTCATCGCGCGCTCCGCGAGCGCCGTGATGGTGAGCGACGGGTTCACGCCCGGGTTGGCCGAGACCGCGCTGCCGTCGATCACGTAGAGCCCGTCGTAGCCGTGCACCCGGTGCCTGTCGTCGATGACGCCGGACCGAGCGTCTTTCCCCATACACGCCCCGCCGAGGATGTGCGCCGTCGTGGGGACACCGAGCAGCGTCTCGGTGAGGAGCGTGGCCGAGACACCGCCGACCTTCTGCGCGAAGCGATTCGCGAGATCGAGCGCCTCGGGCATGTCCGACCGCGGCCGGCTCGCCGGGTCGTCGAGCTTCGTCACGACGCCCCGGCGGAAGCCCGTGTAGAGCCCGCGGCCGAGCCGCATGCTGAGCGTGCCCTCGAGCGTCCGCATGTAGAGCAGGACCTGACTCTCACGCGCGAAGTCGCGGACGGCGTATGCCCGCAGCCAATCGAGCGGGTGACGCGCGACGCCTCGCGCCGCTCCCGCCAGTCGCGAGAATGCGTCGGCGCCGGAGGTCTGCGGCAGCACCATCGTCCGGAAGAAGCCCGAGCCAGGACCATAACGAACCGGCTCGATATGGCTGTGCTCGTCGGTGTGCAGGATCGACGTGATCGCGACGCCGCGCGAGAAGTCCTCCTTGCCACCCGGCACGATGATGCCGCAGAGCGCCTCGCTGTTCGTCCTCACCGAGTCACCCACGCGCGCCGAGAGCGCAGGCAAGGCGGCGGCGTCCTCCCGGAGGGACAGGAGCAGCGGCACAGTCCCCATGACGCCGCCGGCGAAGATGACCTGCTGCGCCGTGACGGGGGCGCGCTCCCCGCCAAAGCTCGCCTTCAGCTCGAGGCGGTAGCCGCCGCCCGCCAGCGGCCGCACGCTCGACACCTCGGTCTCGGCCATCACACGCGCTCCGCGCTTCTCGGCCAGGTAGAGGTAGTTCTTGTCGAGCGTGTTTTTGGCGCCCACCCGGCAGCCGGTCATACACGAGCCGCAGAAGGTGCAGCCGACGCGGTCGGGCCCGTCTCCGCCGAAGAAGGGGTCCTTTGCCTTCACCCCGGCTTGCCCGAAATAGACGGCGACGTCGGTCAGGTGGAAATGGTCCTCTCGGCCGAGATCACGCGCGATGTCGCGCAGGACCTCGTCGCCGCGGGTCACGCGGGGGTTTCGCGCGCTCCCGAGCATGCGTCGCGCGGTCTCGTAATGGGGGGCGAGCTCGCGCTGCCAGTCGGCGAGGCCGGACCAAGACGCCGCCTCGAAGAAGGTCTTCTTGGGGGTGGGCAAGGTGTTCGCATAGACGAGCGACCCGCCGCCCACGCCGATCCCGTGCAGCACGGTCACGTGCTCGAGGAACGACATCTGGAAGATGCCGCGCATGCCCACCTGGGGCATCCACATCCACCGGCGGAGATCCCAGTTCGTCTTCGGGAAGTCCTCCGGGGCGAAGCGCTTGCCCTTCTCGATCGCGAGGACGCGGTAGCCCTTCTCCGCGAGTCGGAGCGCGGACACGCTGCCGCCGAAGCCCGTGCCGACGATGACGACATCGTAATCCATTCCTACCGCTCCTTCGTTCGCCTGACGACCTCGAACCGGATGCCCGCAGCCTGCAGGCGCTCCACCAGCACCTCGCCGAAGGCGACCGCCGGGGTCACGACGCCGGCCGACGCGGGCAACCGCGCCCGGTCGAGCACGAGCGCGAGCGCACACTCCGCGAGCATCTTCGAGGTCTCCGTGTATCCGGGCTCCCCGCCGGAGACGCGGCTCAACATGCGCTCGTCATCCGTCTTCGAGACGAACGTGACGCGGAAGAAGCCGCGACGACGCACCTCCTCGCTCGGGCCCTCGCCGGGCTTCTTGTAGCGCAAGAGCAGCTCCCGGGTCGCCTCGACCTGCGCGAGCGCGGCGACCGCGCCCACCGAGAGCCCGAGGCCGATCGCCTTGGGCAGCGAGCCGACGCGGACGTAGTGCCCGTAAGAGAAGTCCGGACCGTAGAGGTCGAGGGCCCGCGCGCTCCGGAGGACGATCGCCGGGTCGATCGAGGGGAATGGGAGCACCCAGCCGCCGACCTCGGGCTCCGTGTGGGGCCGCCCCTTGATGCCCCGGACGGCGCGGCCGTTCGTCGCCGCCAAGGACACCCTCGCCTTGGCGCGGTCCTCGCGCAGGCGCGCCATGATCCCGATCGCCGAGTGCCAGGTGCCGCCCGAGATCCCGCCGCCCGCCTGGACGAACCCCTCCACCGAGACACGCCCCTTCGGCTGAAGCTCCCGCATCGTGTAGTAGACGCCCAGATCGTGAGGGATGCTGTCGAACCCACAACACGACACCACGCGGACGCCGGCGCGCGCCGCGCGCTCGCCGTACACGGAGAGGATGCGGTCGACGAAGACGGGCTCGCCCGTGATGTCGAGGTAGTCCGCACCCTCTGCGATGCACGCCTCGACCAAGGGCTCCCCGTAGCGGATGTAGGGCCCCACGGTGGTGATGACGACGCGTGTCCTCGCGGCCATTGCCCGCAGCGACGCCGCGTCGTCCGAACGCGCGACGACCACGCGGACGTCGCGCCCACCGGCGTAGAGGTGCTCGCGGATCTCCTCCAGCTTGGCCGCGTCACGCCCGCCGATCCCCAGCGTGAGGCCCGGAGGGGCGTGTTTGGCGAGGTACTCGATGGTGAGCCGGCCGGTGAAGCCGGTGGCGCCGTAGACGACGATGTCGAGGTCACGGCCGTGGTCGAACTCGGGGGAGGCAGCCGCCATGGGCGCGGAGTCTACCTCAGCGGAGCACCGTCGGCCCGGCTTCTCGGGCGCCGCGCTTGCGCGGCCGCTACTGCCCGCAGTGAGCGCCGGGAAGGAAGCCGGGCTCCTCCGCCATGGGCCCGGTGCCGCCGCGGCTCTGCCGCATCTCGGTCGTGAGCTTTCGCGCCTTCGCGATCTCGCCCAACGCGGTCGCGCCGGCGGTCGGCGTGCGAACGTAGCTCGTGTAGTCGACCTGGTAGAGGCCGAAGCGCGGGTCGAAGCCCTCCGCCCATTCGAAGTTGTCGAAGAGGCTCCAGTGGTAATAGCCGCGCACGTCGACGCCCTCGTCGCGCGCCCGCGCGATCTGCTCGAGTGAGCGAACCACGTGCTGCGCGCGCCGTTCGCCGTTTGCGGTCGCGATCCCCGATTCGCTCACGAGGAGCGGGAGCGTCGGGTAGCGGGCCGCGTAGTCCTTGAGGATCTCGTAGATACCCGGCTCGTAATATTCGTATTTCATGTCCGGCACGCATTTCGTGAAGTCGCCGCCGACGGGGGGCACACACGCGCCGAAATCGAAGGAGCTGAAACACGGCGTCAGGTCCAGGACGGGGATGAGGGGGTTCGTCCCGGTGACGCCGGCGCGGAAGTAATACTGGACGCCGAGCCAATCCGCCGTCCCCTTCACCTCGGGCAGCTGCTCTTCCGCCACGCCGTCGAGGTCCGCGTCGAACGTGCCATTTTGGATCGAGTCGACGAAGAGGTAATGGTAGATGTACGTCACGCGGTCGCGCGCGGCGACGTCGACCGGGTCGGTCGAGACCTCGTTGAAGGCCGCCGGCACGAAGGAGCCGACCGACAGACTGAGCCCCACCTCCGCGGCCACCCCGTCGCCGTCCGCGTCGATCGTGTCGTTTTCCTTGATGGCATCGTAAATCGCCGCGTGAAACTTCAAGTAGTCGCGCACCACGGGCACGAAGTCGTCGAGGATGCCCGCCTCGGTCAGCGACAGGATCGCCTTCTTGCCCGGCGGGAAGGACCCGATGCCATAAGCGGCCAGCAGGTAGTTCACGGGCTCGTTCACGGTCCCCCAATCGTCGACGCGGTCGCCGTACTCCTGGGCGAGGCGCGCCGCGTGCTCGCGAACCTCCTCGATGACCAGCGGCCCGCCGGTCGGATGACCGAACCCGCAGAGGTTCTCGTCCGTGGGACCGGCCGTGCAGGCGGGGTCGGCCGCCGCATCGATCGGATCGTCGACCCAGGTGGGGTTGGAGAAATGGTGGACGGTGACGACCGGCCGAATCCCCGCCGCGCGCAGCGCGTCGATGACGGCACCGTAATGGTCGAGGTCGGCCTGGATGACCACGTCCCGCTGAGGCTCGACGCGGGCCCACTCGACGCTGAACCGGTACGAGTCGAGGCCGAGCTCGGAGAGGAGCGCCACGTCCGCGACCGCCTTCTCGTAGCCCTTGGAGGCGTCCCCCACTGGCGCCTTCCCCATGCCCAGGCCCCCCTCGGACTCCGGCTTCGTGAAGATGAACCAATCCGTGTTCGGGTTCTGGTCCTCGATCTGCGTCGCGGCGCTCGCCGCGCCGAACCGGAAGCTCCCCTTCCCCGAGGCCGACGCGAGCGAGCCGGGCGTCCCGAAGACGATCTCGGGCGGCGGCGGATCCCCGCTGGAGCCGGTCCCGGAGGAGGCGGCGTCGTCGGAGCAACCCAGGGCGAACAGGACCGAGCAAGCAACGGCGAGCGCTCTCACCCTTCTCTCGTATCACGCCCGCGTCGCTCGATGTCGTCCCGTGAGACCAACGACACCCTCGGAGCGTACGTCACCGAGGGCCCTCCGACGATCCTGCTGGCCGCGCTGCCGTGGGCTCGCTACCGATCGGGCGTGCTCGAACTCACCCCCTGGGCCCGCCGCCGCACCCCCGGAGAGCGTCCGCAGCTCGCCCTCGGGACGATGAACTTCGGAAAGCGAACCCCGGCCCCCGAGGCCGAGCGGATCATCCACCGTGCGCTGGAGCGCGGCCTGTCCTTGTTCGACACGGCCAACGCCTACTGTGACGGGGCGAGCGAGCAGATCCTGGGCCGGGCGCTCGCCGGGCGTCGCGAGACGGCGCTCATCGCGACGAAGGTCGGCTTCGGACGGCAGGGCGGGAGCCTGGAAGGGCTGAGCAAGACCCGCGTGCTCGCGGCGGCCGACGAGAGCCGGAAGCGGCTCGGCGTCGACGTCATCGATCTCTATTACCTTCACGTGCCGGATCACGCGACGCGGATCGAAGAGACCCTCGAGGCCATCGCCACGCTGCTCTCGTCGGGGACGATTCGAGCGTTCGGCATCTCGAACTACGCCTCGTGGCAGATCCTCGAGATCTTCCACGCCTGCGACCGAGCGAACATTCCGCGGCCCATCATCGCGCAGCAGATCTACAACCTCCTCATCCGGCAGCTCGAGCTCGAGTACTTCCGGTTCGCGTCGAAATACGGCCTCCACACGACCGTCTACAACCCGCTCGCCGGCGGCCTGCTCACGAGCCGCTACGCGGCGACCGCCGAGATCCCGAAGGGCTCACGGTTCGACAAGAACAAGCTCTACCAGGGGCGCTATTGGTCCGAGCGGATGCTCGCGCTCGCCGAGGAGATGGGCGCCATTGCGAGCGCAGAGGGCCTCTCCAGGCAGCGCTTCGCCTACGCCTGGCTGGCCGCCTCGCGAGACGTCGACTCCATCCTGGTGGGCCCCGGAACCCTCGCGCACCTCGACGAGGCGATCGACGCCGTCGCCACGCCGATCGGAGAGGAGAGCCGCGAGCGCGCCGACGAGGCCTTCCGACGATTCCAGGGCACCGAGACGAGCTACGCGCGGTGAGCATGTTCCTCCCGGGCGCACGAGACAGGGACGTCGGCGCGGCGCTCGCGCGCTACCAGGCCGAGGGCGTCGCCTCGATCGGCCCCGTGTTCGCGGAGACGTGGCTCGCCGCGCTCCGTGAGCGCGCCGACGATCTCATGCTCGGGCGCGTGGTCCACGAAGGCCTCTTCTTCCAGCACGACGCCCCGAACGGCCGCTACGAGGACCTGACACACGGGGAGGGCTACGTCGGCCCTTCCCTCGCTTACCGGAAGCTCGAGAAGCTCGAGAAGGACGACCGCTTTCGGGCGCTCATCGAGAACGAGCTCTTCGAGCGCATCGCACGGGCCGTCATCCCGGGGGATGTCGCCATCTACCGCGCCGTCCTCTTCAACAAGGCCGCGGGGGGGAGCACGGCCATACCCTGGCACCAAGACGCCGGCCGATTCTGGGGTCTCGACCGAGATCCGGTCCTGCAGGTCTGGACCGCGCTCGACGACGCGCCCAAAGACGCAGGGTGCGTCTCCTACGTGCCCGGCACCCACCGGGGCGGGCGCGCGACGCCGCTCGGTGGGGTCGTCCCCGCGGCTCTCGTCGAGCGAGACGACGCGGTGAATCGCGAGGTCCACGTCCCGGCGGTCGCGGGTGAGGTCCTGCTCATCCACAACCACGTCTGGCATCGCTCGGGCCCCAACACGAGCAGCCGCCCCCGTCGTGCGGTGACCATTTGCTACATGAGCGCGGAGACTCGTTGCCTCCGAACCAAACGTGCACCGCGCAGCTTCGTTCGCGTGTTCGAGCGCTGATCCGCAAAGGCTGCGCGGCCGACCCATCATCCCCCGGCGGACGCCGATGCACCGCGTGGCGCGCTGCGTGCATCTCGCAAGCCGTGAGGTCTTCGGAAAACAACGAGCCGAGCCAGCAGGGCCAACCGCGCGCGACGCCGCCGAAGCAGCCGCGCGGCTGGCGCTGGCTGCGAATCGTCCTCCTCCTCCTCGGAGCGGTCGCCGTCTCGGTCTGGGCGACGCGCGGGAGCCCGACGCCCCCCGGCTCGAAGAGCGTCCCGATGAGCGAGCTCGTGCAATCGGTCGACGCGGGCAAGGTCGCGCGCGCCGAGGTCACCGCCGACACGATCACGGTCGAGCTCAAGGCCGACGAAGGAGCAACCCCCGAGCGCCTCGTCGCCGAGCGCCTCCCCAACATCGACGAGACGGCGCTGCTCGATCGCATGCGCGCACAGGGCGTGGTCTTTCAAGGAAAGATGGAGCGGGCGGCTTGGTGGTGGACGCTCCTCGCGGGGCTCTTGCCGTTCATCGTGCTCGGTCTCCTCATCTTCGCCATGAGCGGCGGGGTCATGGCCGCGCGGAACAAGCCGATGAGCTTCGGTCGATCGAAGGCCAAGCTCTACGACAAGAGCCGTGACAACGCCGTCACCTTCACGGACGTCGCGGGGGTGGACGAGGCGAAGGCCGAGCTGACCGAGATCGTCGGGTACCTCAAGGACCCGGCCCATTATACGGCCGTCGGCGCCCACATCCCGAAGGGCGTGCTCCTGGTCGGTCCTCCCGGAACCGGCAAGACGCTGCTCGCACGCGCGGTGGCCGGCGAGTCCGGGGTGCCGTTTTTCTCCCTCTCGGGCTCCGAGTTCGTCGAGATGTTCGTCGGGGTCGGAGCGGCGCGCGTGCGCGACCTATTCGAGCAGGCGAAGGAGCGCGCGCCCTGCATCATCTTCATCGACGAGCTCGACGCGCTCGGCAAGACGCGGGCGGGCGGCACGGGCTTCGTCTCGAACGAGGAGCGTGAGCAGACCTTGAACCAGCTGCTCGTCGAGATCGACGGCTTCGACTCCGGCTCGGGGCTCATCATCATGGCCGCCACGAATCGCCCCGAGATCCTCGACAAGGCGCTGCTCCGCGCCGGGCGCTTCGATCGCCAGGTGATCGTGGATCGCCCCGACGTGCGCGGCCGCGAGGCCATCTTGAAGGTGCACGTCGCCCGGCTGAAGCTCGACGCCAAGGTGGACCTGCGGCTCGTGGCGCAGCGCACACCGGGCATGACCGGCGCCGATCTCGCCAACGTCGCGAACGAGGCCGCCCTCGCCGCGGTCCGCCGTCGCGCGACGACAGTCGAGATGGTCGACTTCGAGGAGGCCGTCGACCGCATCCAGCTGGGGCTCAAGAAAGAGGGCCGGGTGATGACCGCAGACGAGAAGCGCAGGGTCGCTTACCACGAGGCCGGGCACGCGCTCGTCGCCCTCTCGGTCGAGCACGCCGATCCCGTCCACCGAATCACGATCATCCCGCGCAGCATCGGGGCGCTCGGCGCGACCTTGCAGCTCCCGACCGACGAGCGATACCTCATCACGAAGAGCGAGCTCATCGATCAGCTCTGCGTGCTCATGGGCGGTCGCGCCGCGGAGGACGTCGTCTGGCAAGACGTCTCGACCGGCGCGCAGAACGACCTCGAGCGCGCGACCGAGCTGGCCCGTCAGATGGTGACCCGCTTCGGGATGAGCGAGCGCGTCGGTCCGCAGACGCTCGGTCGCTCCGAGTCGCTCCGCTTCCTCGCCATTCCGGAGCTCGGGACCGATCGCTCCTTGGGGAACGACACCGCTCAGCTCGTCGACGCCGAGGTCAAAGAGCTCCTCGAGGCCTCGTTCTCCCGCGCGCGAGAGATCCTCGTCCGCCGCCGCGACGTCCTCGAGCGGCTCGGCAGCCTCTTGCTCGAGAAGGAGACGATCTCCCGGGAGGAGATCCTGGAGCTCGTGGCGGGGCCGCCCCAATCGGGGGACGGCCAGCGCGCACGGTCGAAGAGCGAAGATCGACGCTCGCTACACTGACACCGATGAAGCGGGCGCCGAGTCACCGGCGAGCCACACCCGAGGCGACCTCGAACGCGCTCTCGACCGCCGCGCCGTCCTCCCGCTCGCCGACGTGAAAGCCCACGCGTTCATAGCGGACCCGCCACTCGAATCCGACGGCCTCGGGCGGCAGGGCGAAGGAGACGTACCGCGGGCCGAGGTGGAGCCTGTCATCCCCGATCTCGCGACGTTCTCCGCCCCGCACCTCGTAATGGCGCGCCAGATACCGCGTCAGCGCGGGTAGCCTCACCTCGCCCCCCGCGATCGGGACGACCTCGACGGCGAGACGCCGAAAGAGGTCGCCGGTCGGAACGGCGTGGGTCACGCCTTTGGTCTCCAGCGTCAGCCGAGCCGCCCCGCTCCCATGCTCCGCCGAGACCACCACCGACGACCGCACGAACGGCTCATCGTAGCCGCCCCGGAAGGCGTGGCTGCGATGACCACCTTCGGTCGGCATGTGGCACGCCGCGCAGCTCACGTCCCGCCCCGACTCCTCGTGCTCGGAGACGGTTCGCTGCATGAGCGTGTCCGCCGCGCGGTGCTTCGGGAACGAGAACTCGTGGCAGCCCCGGCACGCTTCGGCCGACCGGAAGTCCACCGACGCGAGCGTCGCATGGGGCGCCGGGCGAGCCGGGTCTCGTTCGGCAGCGAGGACGGGGCCCAGCGGGACATGGCACGTGACGCAGGCGACGCCGAGCTCCGAGGCCGCGTCGACCTCGACCCGGGCGCGCGACTCCGGCGCGTGGCAATGAACGCAGAAGCTTCGCGTGCCCTCCGGCTCTCGCGCCACTGCAGCCTGAAACGACTCGTTGGCATACGCTGCGCGGTGACGGGAGCCGCGCCATTCTGCCGCGATCGACTCGTGGCAATGTTCGCAGCCGGCGTTCCATTCGATCGTCTCCCGCGCCGAGAGCCCTGTCGCGCGGACCTGTGGCCCGGGCCCCGGCCACCGGAGGACCGACCGCATCGAGCGGGCCTCGGCGACGACCGGCGTCAGCATCAGGCCGGCAGCGGCGATGCCGAGCAGCGGGATGACGCCCGCTGCGACGCGACGGCTCAAGGCCACAACAGCCGCTTGTGAGCGAGGTTGGCGAAGTACACCCGCACGCCCGACGGAGGCCGCGTGAGGTCGGGGATGTGCCCGACCGCGTCGAAACACGTGAGCTGCGGGCTCAGCTTGATGCCCTTGGCGATCTCGGCCGCCTTCTCGGCCTGCTCGCGCGTCTTTGTCTGGACACCGAAGAACGTCGTCTTCTCCTTGGTGAACTGGACGAACGTGAGCGCTTCTTGCAGCTCCCCGTGCCCGAAAAACGCCTCGGTGGTCGCTCGGAAGGTGTACCGAGGGTCGTTGTTCGACGCGAGCATGACGAACGGCGTGACGCATGAATCGGTCAACTTGACCGGGTTGGGGAGATCCACGGCCGGGGGCTCCCCGTCCGGCTGCTGGAGCGCAGGGAGGTAGCGCTTCCACTTCGAGGCCTCGTCGACCGCGGCCAGCTCGAGCTTGTCGCCGTGCTGGAAGCTCACCCAGATCTCGTCGCCGAGGGGGACCAGCGAGAGCTCCGTCGCTCCGGCGACGGGTTTCCCCTCCGGCCCACTCTCGGCGAGCGCCACCTCCGCGACGCGGTCGTCCTTCGAGACCAGGTGGACCCCCGACTTCGAGGCGACGACGAAGCCACCGTCCTCCAGCGCGACGGCGAAGTCCGGCTCCTCCGCCCACGGTCCAGGCCGCTTCTCCCACTTGTCGCCCACGAGTCGGGCATAGCCACCGTCGAAGACGAGCGCGGCCTGGCCTCCCGGAGAAATGACGAGTCGGTTCGGCGGCTCCGCCGCGCGGGCGAGGGCCGGAACGAGCTTCAAGGCGAGCGGCGCGAAGCCGGCGTCGTCGCAGCGCTCGCGCAGACCGAGGAGCTGAAAGAGGAGCCCAGAGGAGGCGCAGGCCCATGCTTTCGGGTCATTTCCGTCCGAGGCTGCCGCCCACCCAGAAGGGCCGGCGCGGAGCGGGGTGACAGAGCCATAACCGCCACGGTCGTAAGGCGCATCCAATCTCGCCCGGAAGTCGTCCGGGTAGCTGCCGGAGAACGACACGGCTCGCGGCTCGTCGAAGATGAAGGGGTTGTTCTGGTAGAGCCCACGCCAATCGGCTTCCGGGAACAACGAGACCTTCTTGGAGCCCTTTCGGTCCACGAGGACGGTCTCGGGCTTCGAGGGCAAGCCCTTTCCGCTGGTCCTGCAATCGGTGCACGCGAGGAGCACACGCCCCAGCGGGAAGATGGTCGTTCGCGCGGGGAACGCGGCTCGGACGATGGCCAGCGGTCTGGGGGGGACTTCGACCGCGGCCGGCGCGCTCGCCGAAGCGACCGGCGCCGAGCTGCTGCTGGTCGAGCGCGAGGTCGCCTCCGCAGACGCAGAGGGGGTGGCCTCTTTGCTCGAGCAGGCGATCAGCGCCACGGAGAGGAGCAGCGAGCACGGGATGAAAGACGAGTCCACCCCGGCAGACTACACTGCTGGCGCCGAGCACCGAACGGGTGTTGGGTTCATTCCGGACGGGAGACGCCCTGCTCGCGCCGCATGCCGTCACGATAGCTCGGGTATCGGAGCGTGACGCCGAGCGCGCGCGCCGCGCGAGAGGCATCGACGCGCCTGTTGCCGCGCAGTGTCTCGTGCACGCTCTCGATCGGGACCGACGGCGGCTCCGGGACGCCATATTCGTGACATATCCAGCGAACGACGTCGATATGGGGAGCCGGCTCCGAGTCCCCCACGACGAAGGTCTGCCCTCGAGCGCGCTCGCTCGCGAGCACGAACGCGGCCAGATCGTCGACGTGGATGCGGGACAAGAAGCGCGTTCCATCACCCGGGACGCGGTGCGCGCCGCTCACGACGCGGACGTGAAGGCCGCGGTCGGCGCCGTAGATGCCCGGCGCGCGCAGGACGGTCGCGCCGACCGCGCGGTACGCGTCCTCCGCCGCGAGCCGAGCCGCGACTCGCTGCGGGGGGTGTTCCATGACTGGAGTGTCATCGTCGACCAGACCGCTGTCGAGCGGATAGACGCCGGTGGTCGAGAGGTAGGTGACGGCAGCCGCGACACCAAGCCCCGGCGCGACGGCTCGGTCTGTCGCGCCGTCGGGCGGAAACGCGACGACCGCAAACGCCCCGCGGCAGAGATCTGCGGCAGCGGTCGCGTCCGTCGGGGTGGTCTCGACGGTGAAGCCGCGCGCGCGGAGCTCTTCCCGTCGCTCCGCGCGCCGGCTGGTCACGACGACGGCGCGCCCCTGGGCGTGCGCGCGCCTCGCGATGGCCTCGCCCGTGTACCCGCACCCGAGCACGACGACTCTGTCGTGCCGAGGGCCGCCCTCGCCCCGCGCCTCGGACGGATCACGCATCGGGTCATCGTACCAGACCACGACCGCTGCGCCCTCGGCGGACATTGCCTTACGGGCGGCGCAATGACATGGCCGTTCTCATGTACCGGAAGACGCCGCTCTGGCCCGCGATCACGCCCTTCGTCGAGAGTCTGTCCCGTCGCCTCGCGCTCCCGCCCGAGGAGACGGTCTTCCCAGCTGGGGACGACGCATTCGCGCGCGCCGGGGCAGCGTTCGTCGAGGCCGCTCGCGAGGTGTACGGCGTGCCGCTCCGGCTCGAGTCCCCGAAGGTCCTGCCCAGCTGGCCACGTGGACACGACGAGCTCGACGGCACGCGCAGCCTCGACGCGTTCGTCGCGACGCACCTCGCGGTCCCCGCGGTCTCGCGCTGGTTCGAGGGCGCGACGCTGCGCGACCCCGAGAGCGACGAGGAGGCCGAGCAGCTCGAGGCCGCGATGGGCGAGCTCCAGATCCCCGACGCGCCCATCGTGATCTACGCGCTCGGCGCTGCGCTCGCGACCGCCCTCGCCCATCAGGCGGAGGCCCGCTGGATTGGCGGCGACACCGTCGACGTCGAGCAAGAGGCGCCACCGGGCATGCGATTCGGCGCCGCCAGCGTGCTCTTCCCGTTCGAGGCTGCGAGAAGCAAGCTCGCCGATCCGCGCGCGAGCCTCTGGGTGAAGCGGGTCTCCGCGGCGGAGGCGCCGCCGCCTCGCGGAATGGCCGCGACCATCGACGAAGCTCGCGAAGGCTGGACGAAGCTCCTGCCGGACGGCGCGCTGTCGCTCCTCGAAGGCTTCGAGGAGATGGGCGTCCTCGCCGCGCTCGGCGAGCTCGAGACCCTGATGGATGCCCACCCCGAGAACGCTCTCCTCGTACGCCTGTCGGTCCCGGTGGCCGGCCAGCTGCCCGACCTCACGCGTGCAGCGGCGCTCTCCCGGAGGCTCCTCGGTGCCTACCCACACGTGAACGCCAAGTTCGGTCTCGCGGACGTGCTCGCGTGCATGCCCGACGCCGCGTCGCAAGCGGAGGGTGAGACGCTCTTCCGGGAGGTGCTCGCCGAGCAGCCGATGATGACGCGCGCGCGGCTCAAGCTCGCACTGCTCCTCGCCGAACAGGGGCGACACGACGAGGCGATCACCGAGCTCCGCGAGGTGGCGTCCACGTGGGGCGACGACGCCGAAGAGGCGCGTGGCTACCTCGAGCAGCTCGGTGTCGTGGACGAGCCCTCGGGTGACTCGACCCACCGCGCTCCCGGCCCAGTCGTGCTGGGCACCGTCGCGGACCTGGGCCGTTGGCTGGACGAGTCGATCGTGCGCGACCATGGCGCGCTCGCGGTCTATCTGATCGCCAAGAGCTCGGGCCCGCAGAACCGAGTCCTCTCGCGGGTCCCCGAGGGACCGATCGCCGACGCCGCCGTCGCTGCGATCTTCCGCGCGCTGGAGGCGTTCGTCGCCGAGAACCAGGCGAAGCTCACCGCCTTGCTCGGCGAGACCTTGTTCTCCGCGGGGTTTCACGCCAGCGCCACGCTCGACGCGGTGCGCCCATCCTTCGAAGAGGACGGGTTTGGGCCCGCCTTCGCGCTCGCCGAGGGCGAGATCGTCTCGCCGAGCTGACCGCGGTCTTCCCCTCAGTGGAAGTCGCGAGAGCGGGCGCGGATCGCCGCGCCGCTCGGGAGCTCGAGGCGGACGACGCGCCTGACGAGCACGTGGATCACCTGGCCCTCCCGCTCGAGGCTGCCGGCCACGAGCACGAGCTTCCCGTGCAGCAGGGGGTGCCGGAACTTCTCGAACACGGGTACCGTGACGACCAGGTTCGCGACCCCCGTCTCGTCCTCCAGCGAGACGAAGGTGACGCCGCTCGCCGTCATCGGGCGCTGCCGGCCGATGATGAGGCCCGCCACGCGCACACGCGAGCCGTGCCGCAGCTTCGCGAGCTCGGCGGCTCGCTTCACCTGACGGTCTTCCAGGTGCGGCCGCACGTGTTTCATCGGGTGGTCGTCGACCGAGAGGCCGAGCCGCCCGTAGTCGAGCAGGAGCTGCTCCACCTTGCCCACCTCGGGGAGGTGGGGATCTTCCGCGTCTCTCTCGAGATCGATCGACTCGAAGAGGCCGCCGAGCCGCGGCGCGCGAGCGCGCCACATGGCCACACGACGCCCGGGGGTGAGCGCCTCGAGCGCGCCTGCCTCCGCCAGGGCCTCGAGCTCGTTCTTCTTCAGGTCGGCGCGGCGAGCGAGATCGCCGATGCTCTCGAATGGTGTCTCGACGCGGGCTCGCATCACGGCCTTCGCCGCGTCCTCGCCGATTCCGGCGATCTGGCGCAGGCCGAGGCGCAAGGCGAAGCCGCCCGACGAGGCGGGCTCCTCCTCGAGGGTGCAATCCCAATCGCTCACCGTCACACACGGCGGTCGCGCCACGACCCCATGGCGCTGCGCGTCCTGGACGATGCTCGACGCGCTGTAGAACCCCATGGGCTGCGAGTTGAGGAGCGCGCACGCGAAGACGCCCGGGTGATGTGTCTTTTGCCAGGAGGAGGCGTAGACCAAGAGAGCGAAGCTCGAGGCGTGTGACTCCGGGAAGCCGTACTCGCCGAAACCCTGGATCTGCTTGTAGAGCGCCTCTCCGAACTCACGCGAGATGCCGGCCGCAGCGAAGCCGCGGAGCAGCCGGTCGTGGTGGCGCTCGAGGCGCCCGTGTTTCTTCCACGCAGCCATGTCGCGCCGCAGCTGATCGGCCTCGCCCGGCGTGTACGCGGCGCCGGTCATGGCGATCTGCATGACCTGCTCCTGGAAGAGCGGTACGCCGAGCGTACGCTCGAGGATGGGCTCGAGGACGGGGTGTGGCGCCACGGCGGCCTCCTTCCCCTGCCGGCGCCGGAGGAACGGGTGCACCATTCCACCTTGAATCGGCCCCGGGCGGACGATCGCCACCTCGATGACCAGATCGTAGAAGGAGCGCGGCCGGAGGCGCGGCAGCATGGTCATCTGCGCGCGGCTCTCGATCTGGAAGACGCCGACGGTGTCGGCCCGACAGATCGCGTCGTAGGTGGCCGTGTCCTCCGGAGGGATTCGGGCGAGCGCTTCGATGGGATCGAACGGCTCGTCCTTCGAGGCTTGCCCGGGCGCGAGGCCCCGCTCGTGGAGGAGCGCGAGGCATTTGCGGATGCACGTGAGCATCCCCAGCCCGAGCACGTCCATCTTGAAGAAGCCGAGCGTGTCCATGTCGTCTTTGTCCCAGGGGATCACGGTGCGACCGGGCATACGCGCGGGCTCGACGGGCGCGACGTTGTCGAGAGGCTCGGACGAGAGCACGAAGCCGCCCACGTGGATGGAGAGGTGCCGGGGGAACCCCTCCATCGCGCGGGCGGTGGCGATCGCCTTGCCCAGCCGCGCGTCCGAGGGGTCGAGCCCCAGCTCGGCCACCGCGTCTTGCGAGACGTCGCTCATGTCGTAGTGCATGACGAGGCTCGAGAGCCGATCGAGCTGATCGGGCGCGAGGTCGAAGGCCTTTCCAACCTCTCGCAGGGCGCTCTTGCCACGGTACGAGATCACCTCGCAGACCATCGCGGCGCGGTCGCGCCCGTACTTCTCGTAGATCTCCTGGATGACCTCCTCGCGCCGCTCGTGCTCGAAGTCGACGTCGATGTCCGGCGGCTCGGCGCGCTCGGCCGAGAGAAAACGCTCGAACAGGAGGTTCGACCGCGCCGGATCGACCGCGGTGACGCCGAGCGCGAAGCAGACGGCGCTGTTGGCAGCGCTGCCGCGCCCCTGACAGAGGATGCGTCGTCGCCGCGCCATTTCGACGATGTCCCAGACGCTCAGGAAATACGGCGCCACCGCCAGGCGCTCGATGAGCGCGAGCTCCTTGTCACATTGGGCACGCACCCCGGACGGG
>JAEUKE010000103.1 GCA_016794345.1 Myxococcales bacterium | reverse complement strand
GTGGCGGTCGTGGTCACCACGCATTTCATGGAAGAGGCGGAGTACTGCGACCGGATCTCCCTCATCTACCGCGGACGATCGATCGCCGTCGGCTCCCCCGACGAGCTGAAGCGGCAAGCCGCGCCCGCACCCGGCGCCGAGCCGACCATGGAAGACGCGTTCATCGCGCTCATCGAAGCTCACGACGGAAAGAAGGCGGCGTGACCCTCGTCAGGCTCCGCGCGCTCGTGTCGAAGGAGCTCAAACAGATCGTCCGCGACCCGAGCAGCATCCTCATCGCCTTCGTGTTGCCGCTGGTGTTGCTCTTCCTCTTCGGTTACGGCGTCTCGCTCGCCTCGACCCAGACGCGCGTCGGCGTGGTCGTCGAAGCGCCCACGGAAGAGTCTCGCAGCCTCGCCGCCGCGTTCCAGAGCTCGCCCTATTTCGAAGCCACCGTCGGCGAAGACCGCCGCGTCTTCGTGGAGCCGCTCGTGCGCGGTGATCTCCGGGGCATCGTCGTCATCCCCGCCACCTTCGAGGCCGATCTGGCGAAGCGCGCGAGCGTGGTCCAGGTCATCATCGACGGCTCGGAGCCCAACACCGCGGCGCTCGTCCGCGGCTACACGCAGGGCGTCGTGTCCAATTGGTGGCGAGCTCGCGCCGCGTCGAGCGGACGCGCCGTTCCGAAGCTCGCGGTCGAGGAGCGCGTCTGGTTCAACCCGGCCCGGACGAGCCGCCATTTCCTGGTGCCGGGGTCGGTCGCCATCGTCATGGCGCTGGTCGGCTCGCTGCTGACCGCGCTCGTGGTCGCGCGCGAATGGGAGCGCGGTACCATGGAGGCGCTGATGGCGACGCCGGTCACGGCGGCGGAGCTGCTCCTCGGCAAGATCCTGCCCTACTTCGCGCTCGGGCTGGGGTCGATGACCCTCTGCACCGCGGTCGCGGTGTTCCTGTTCGAAGTGCCGTTCCGCGGATCGGTGCTCGCCCTGTACGCCGTCTGCGCGGCTTTCTTGCTGCCGGCTCTCGGTCAAGGCCTGCTCATCTCGGCCGCGACGAAGAACCAGTTCCTGGCCTCCCAGCTCGCGCTGCTCTCGGCCTTCTTGCCGGCGTTCCTCCTGTCGGGATTCATCTTCGAGATCGGATCGATGCCGCGGCCGATCCAGCTCATCACGAACATCGTGCCGGCGCGGTGGCTCATCCCGTCCCTGCAGACGGTCTTCCTCGCGGGTGATCTCTGGCCGTTCTTCGCGCGGAATATCGCCATCATGGTCATCTACGGTGCCGTCTTGCTGCTCGCGGCCGCGCGCACGACGAAGAAGCGGGTCGCCTGATGCTCACGCGGCTCCTCGCGCTGATCTGGAAGGAGCTCCTGGTCGTCCTGCGCGACCCGCGGAGCCGCGTGGTCCTGATCGTCCCGCCGCTCGTTCAGCTGACCGTCTTCGCCTTCGCCGCAACCCTCGAGGTCCGTAACGTCGACATCGTCGTGCTCAACCGCGACGAGGGGTCGTCGGCGGGCGAGCTCGTGGCGCGGATCGACGGCTCGCCCACCTTCCGGCGCGTCGTGGCCGTGGAAGCGCCCGAGGATCTGCGCGCCGCGGTCGACCGCCAAGACGCGCTCGCCGGCCTGTCGTTCGGGCCATCTTTCTCGCGCGATCTGCGGGCCGGTCGGGTCCCCAGCGTGGAGGTCGTCCTCGACGGGAGGCGCTCGAACGCCGCGCAGATCGTCGGAGGTTACCTGGGCGAGATCGTAAACGGATTCGTGGCCGAGAAGATCCACGGAGCGAGACGTGTGGGGGGTGCTCCGGCGGTCGTCTCGCGCAGCTGGTTCAACCCGAACCTCGAGTTCCAGTGGTTCACCGTCCCGGGGCTCATCGCCATCATCGCGCAGCTCGTGGGCCTCATCGTGACCGCGCTCTCGGTGGCCCGCGAGCGTGAGCTCGGCACGTTCGACCAGCTCATGGTCTCGCCTCTCCGGACGACCGAGATCCTGATCGGGAAGACCGTCCCGCCGATCCTGATCGGGCTCTTCCACATCACGCTCTACGTCTGCGCGACCGTGTTCGTCTTCGCCGTCCCCCTACGCGGCTCGCTGGTCCTCCTCTACGCGAGCGCCGTCTTCTTCCTCGCGGCCACGGTGGGAATCGGTCTCTTCATCTCGTCGCTCTGCATGACACAGCAGCAAGCCATCCTGGGCGCCTTCTTGTTCGTCGCGCCCGCGACGCTGCTCTCCGGGTTCGCCACCCCCATCGAGAACATGCCCGGCTGGCTCCAGCCGCTCACGGCGGTGAACCCATTGCGTCATTTCCTCGTCGTGACTCGAGGCGTCTTTCTCAAGGGCATGCCGGCTGACCAGGTCCTGCGCCATACCCTGCCGATGGCTGTCATCGCCGCCGTGACGCTGACCGTGGCGGCCTGGCTCTTCCGCAAGCGAATGGAGTAGCGGGCCTTGTCGCCCGCCCGAGCGCGCTCGTCACACGATCCTGCCACACGGGCTGGGAAACGGGGGCCCTCGCCGCAGATCTGGGGCGGCATCGACCCTGCATTGGGGTGAAGTGGAACCAAACCACGGAGAACCCCATGCTCTATTGGACAATCGTCTTCTTCGCGGTCGCGCTCATCGCGGCGTTCCTCGGCTTCACGGGGATCGCAGGGACCGCGGCTGGCATCGCGAAGATTCTCTTCTTCGTATTCCTCGTGATCGCGCTGGTGAGCCTCGTGATGGGGCGGCGCGTGCCCACGTGACGGAGAGCCGCGCCGCGAGGTGGCTCGTGCTGCCTCGCGTCGCGGCCACGATCAGCCGCGCTCGAGCACGGCCTGGACCGCCGCCTCGACCCGCGCGAGCGCGAGCGCGAGCGCGACGTCGTCTTCGGGGCTCGAACGGTCGCCGAAGAGATCCTCGGGTCGGAGCGGCTGTCCGATTCGAATGGTGATTCGCGCGGGGAACCACGACGCGAGCGCGAGCGGCGAGCCCATCCAGCACCAGGCGAGCAGGGCGCGCCACACCGCGCCCACCGGTAACAGGAGGAGGATCGCGGCGGCGCCGATCAACGCGGCCACGCTGAGGCCATAGCGCTTCACCCC
Source organism: Myxococcales bacterium (assembly GCA_016794345.1). Taxonomy (GTDB): domain Bacteria; phylum Myxococcota_A; class Polyangia; order Polyangiales; family Polyangiaceae; genus Xiheicaenibacterium; species Xiheicaenibacterium phototrophicum. Next base: position 33,472 of record JAEUKE010000103.1, on the reverse strand, counting down.
GGCGAGGCGCGGCCAGACGAAGAGGAAGGCGAGGAGCTTCGAGCCCATGAGGAGAGGGGCGGTGACACCGGCGATCCCCATCGGGACCACCGGCACCCAGGCTCTCCGCGCGATACGCAGGAACCCCAAGCGACCGCCGAAGTCGACCCGGCTCGCCTGCCAGAACGGGCGGAACCCCTCGTGATCGCCGCCGGGAAACAGCGCGACGGGGACGCCGCGCGCGAGCGCGTCGGCGGCGGCCTCGTACGTCGAAGGAATGGCGCCGATCTGACGGAAGACCCACGACAGCGGCCACCAGCCGAAGCTCGTCGCGTGGGCGAACCCAGCCAGCGGGCGCGAGCTGCCGAATCGACGTGCGTACGCCGCCGCGAGCGCCGCGAACTCGGCGGTGCCGAGGCTCGGCGGGTGGTTCGCGACGAGCAGGAAACCTCCCGCCCCGGGGAGATGGTGGTCTCCTTCCAGGCTGACACGGAAGACGACGCGCAGGACGGGGTAGAGCGTCCGACCGAGGAACCGCTCCGCGAGCGGGGTCAGCCGGCCGGGGCTCTCCACGCGAGCGAGGCTGGTCCACCGAGCGCGGCTCATGAGCCCTCGAACATCCAGAAGGAGAGCGATTGCGGCTCACCTTCTTGGCGCATCGTCGTCGCGATCGACTCGCCGTTTCCCCAGACGACGCGCTCGGCGTCGCCGTGCTCCTCGATTGCACGGGAGACGATCCCACAATGGAGACCGGCGTCGCGTTCGGTGTAATAGCCGTAGGTGCGGCACGCGATGGGGCGCGCCTCGTAGACGAGGCACCTCCCGTCTCGCTGGTCGAGGAGGGGACAGGTGATCGGTGGACGCGCGGCGACCTCTCGAGTCCGCCGGCGAACCGCCTCGCGGACCTCGGCCGCCAAGGCATCGATGGCCTGCGCGAGGCGCGCCCACTCTGGCTGCGTCAGGGTTGGCAGGTGGGGGAGCGAGCGGCAGCAGAGATCGCAGCCGCTCTTGCAGGGCCAATACGGGTGCTCGCGTCGAATGGCCGCCGCGCGCTCCGCGATGCGCTCGTCGAGGATGGGCAGCGGCGTCTTCGAAGGCGGCGCGGTCATGGCAAGAGGACGAGCTTCCCCGCCGAGGTGCGGCTCTCGAGGTGAGAGAACGCGCAGGCTCCGTCAGCCATGGGGTACTTCCCGCCGACCACGATGCGCAGGCCGCCGCTCGCCGCGAGATCACACATGGCCGCGAGCGGTGGAGCGCAGAGCTCGCGCTCCGCGAGCAGCGGCGTGAGGTGATAACCGGAGAAAGAGAGGTTCTTTCCCATGAGCCCGATGGGCTCGAACGTGCCGCGCGTATCGCCGCTCGCCGCGCCGTAGACCACCACCCGCCCGCGCGACCGGAGCGCAGCGAGGCTCTTCTTGTACTGCTCGGTGCCGCCGATCATCTCGAGGACGACGTCGACGCTCCCGATCGAGCCCTTGATCTGCCGCAGGACGTCGTCACGCGAGTCGAAGACGTAGTCGGCGCCGAGCTCGGAGAGGAGGGCATGTTTCTCCTTGCCGGCGCTGGCGACGACCGTGGCTCCGGCGCGCTTGGCGAGCTGAACCGCGATCGTACCCACGCCGCCGCCTGCGGCCTGGATCCAGACGCTCTCGCCCGGGGCGAGCCTTCCGACAAGAAACAGGAGGTGGTGCGCGGAGAGCCCCTGGATGCCGAGGGCTGCGGCGCGGTCGAAGTCGAGATCGGCGGGGATGGGGTACGTGGTGTCGGCCCGCGCGACCATCCGCTCCGCGAACGCCGCCCGTCCGAGCGCGATGACGCGATCTCCAGGGGAGAGCCCCGTGACCTCCGGGCCGACGGCGATGACGGTCCCCGCCGCTTCCATGCCCGGGACATCCGGCAGCTCGGGCCTCACGAAATATTGTCCGCGGATGAAGCGGCTGTCCGCGAAGTTCAAGCCGGCCGCGCGGACCTCGATCAGCGCCTTCCCGGGGCCTACCTGCGGCTCGGGCATCTCCTCGTAACGAAGCACCTCGGGACCGCCGATCTCGTGGATGCGGAGCGCCTTCATCGAGCCGCCAGCCTACCGGAGTTCTCCCCGTCAGTCCGGCGCGCCCTGGCAGATCCAGGCGACGATCGCGGCCGTGGCGGAGTCGGAGAGGGGCGGCGCGTTGGGTGGCATCCGTTCGCCGCAACACATCCGCTGGCCGCGAAGCTTCGAGACGAGATAGCTCGACTCCGGGTGGCCCACCTCGACGAGAAGCTGGTCGCCGCACTCGGAAGACGGAACACCCACGAGATCCTTCGCCGCGATGGGCCCGTGGCAGAGCTCCCCGGCGCACCCTGCCAGCAGAGGCGCGACGTCCGTCGCGTAGCTCACCGGCGGATGGTCGGTGTCACACGGCGCGGGTGCGGCGCCTCCCTCTGCGCTCGGCAGGCAGGTCTCGCCACCCGTCGTTCCGGGCCCGAAGGAGCCCGAGCTGGTCGTGCCGACGCCTGTCGCGCTCCCGCCGGATCCGTGTGGGCTCGCGTCGTCGCAGCCGATCGTGATGCCCAGGGAGAGGAGGGGCGGCACGACAAAGCCGAGGTGCCGCCGAGGCGTGGCGCGACTTCTCATCGACACGGATCTGAAGGAGAGCATAGCTGCCCCGTGTCGCTGCGCTCACCGCGGTCTCGAGCGTTCCGACAAGAGACACAAGAAGAAGCGCCGGTAGGCGCCGGCGGTCAGCGAGGCACCGGCGGCACGACGACCGTGTTGATCGGCTCGACCGCCATGCCCGCCGGATAGGCATAGCTCGCGTACGAGTCGTAGCCCCAGACCGTGAGGCCAAACGGCGCGGCGCTCTCCGCCGTGTGGACGCCGTTCTGGCACGCGCCGACAGCGGAGCCACCCGACACCACCGGGACACGCGCGACCTCGACCCCGCCGGCACCTCCGACGGGAGCGAAGGTCGTGACCTCGCCCACGCAATCGAGAAAGACAGGGTGAAACTGCCCGTCCTGCGCCTTGGTCCGCGTGAGGACGAGCGTCGTGTAGGCGTACGTCGGATCGGTCACGAAGAGGTACTTCGACAGGTACTGCGAGGGTGGGACCACGTTCACGTATTCGGGATCGCCCAGGCCGTCGGCGTTGGTGCTGCCCCCGGTCATGTGCGCTGCGAGGTAAAACGGGTGGTCGTCGTCCTGGCTCGTGACGGAGAACGCGGAGCTGGTCGTCACCACGACGAGCTGCCCCGACTCCAGCGTCGTGGGCGCGCCCGGGACGGGTGGGTCGTAGGTCAGCGTGGTGCCGTCCACCAGGCCGATGAACGTGTACGGGGCGTTGTCGTCGCCGCCTCGCGACGGATAGCGGGCCGCCACGTAGCTGCTGCCGGTCGCGCTGACGGGGAGGAGCTGCTGGTGGGCCGCGTCGCACGCATCCATCCCGGTGGGGATGTTCATGCAGCTCGAGCCGCCCCAGACGCTGATGGGCTTGTCCGCCGAGAGCGCGCTGCCGGCGAGCCGATCGTTCTGCAGGAGCTGGGCGACCTGGCCTCGCTGCAACGTGAAGCTCCCGACCGAGTTGGCGCCGATGGCGGGCAAGCCCCCGCCCGCTGCGATCCCATTGGTGGGCGCGATCGTGACGGTCGTGTTGTCTTCAGCGGCGATGATCTGCGTGAACGGCTGCCCGTTCTGCGCGTCCCAAGCGTCGGCGGTGACGACGTTCGTTCCCCACGACGGGGTGGGGAGGAGCAGCGTCGCGCTCGTCGCGTAGCTGGCCGCGCCGCCCCAAGGGTAGACGTCGTACGCGACGACCGGGGCAGAGGCGGTGATGTGGAACGAGGAGCCGACGCCCGTCGCGTCGAGCTGCGTGTCGCCGACCACCGCGGGCGCCGCGGGGCAGTCGACCTGGTAGGGCTCGAAGCCGGCGTTGTAGTGCGAGAGCATGACGACGCCCAGCTGGCCCGGCGCGAGCATGCCGCCCTCGAGCGGCTGATACGTGAGGCTCGGCCCCTGGCCCACGGGGACAAACGTGTGCGCCGCCGCGTCGAGCGTCATGCCGCCGTATTCGAGCCCGATCGCGACCGGGGTCGACCAGGTGTTCGCGATCATCGCGGCGAAGCAGCCGCCGCGTGATCCGAACACGACGGGCGGCGTCACGCTGTAGAAGTCGCAGCCGATCGTGCTCTGGTTGGCGGCCGCCGCCTCACACGCCTCGACGCAGGCGCCTCCGGGCGCACAGCCGAGCCCGTCGGGGCACTCGGAGATGACGTTTCCGTCGCAATCGACGAAGGCCTTCAGATCGGCCGTGCAGTGGTTCGTGCACTCGCCGGACCCGCCGCCGAATGACTGGGCTTCGCCCCCGAAGCCACTGCCAGAGCCGTCGGTTACACCGGACGGCGAGCCGCCCCCGCCGCCCGCGCCGTCTTCGACGCCGGCCTCGCAGGCCAGGAGGAGCAGAGCAAGGAGCGAGTACGGCTTGTGCATGGGCCCGCGCGATAGCAACGCACATGCCCCGACAATTGCCCGCGTTCTCGCCCAAAGCGAGCCGGGGGTTGTGCAAGCTCCTGCACTCGAAGTGTGCCCTGGCGCTGGGCTGGCGTGCCTCGAAATGCTAGACGAAGCGGCCGCAATGGCCTCGACGAAGCCGCCCGCGAGCGACGAGAGGACCCCGGACCTCACCCGCACGGACGATCTCGTGCAGCCGTCACGTTCGTCACGCCCGTCACGTCCGGCTCGCGACGACGACGCGCCGCGGTCACGCCGAGCCGAGGCGCTCGAGGCGATGCGTGCGCTCTCTCCGCGTCGCGCGGCGGAGGTAGTCGAGACGGGCGACGTCGTCGGCGAGGGCGGGATGGGCCTGGTCCGCGCGGCGGTGCAGCGCTCCGTCGGCCGGACGGTCGTCGTGAAGTCGCTCCGCGGGGCGGCGCGCGGACCGGAGGAAGAGGTCCGCCTGCTCCGAGAGGCGTGGCTGACCGCCTCCCTCGAGCACCCGAGCGTCGTCCCCGTCCACGACGTGATCGTCGACCCGGACGTCGGCCCGCTCATCCTCTCGAGGAAGATCGAGGGGGTCGTCTGGGACAGCGTCATCGACGACGCGGAGGCCGTTCGCGAACGGTTCCACGCCGACGACCTCTTCGTCTTCAACGTCGAGACGTTGATGCAGCTCTGCCGGGTCATCCACTTCGCGCACAGCCGCGGCATCGTCCACCGGGACCTGAAGCCGTCCAACGTGATGATCGGAGACTACGGCGAGGTGTACCTCCTCGACTGGGGGATCGCGGTCAGCCTGGAAGACGATCCGTCCGGCAGGCTCCCGCTCGCCACCGAGGGATCGGGCGGGGCAGGCACGCCGTCTTACATGGCGCCGGAGATGCTCGACCCCTCGCCGGGTCGCGTCGATCGCCGGACGGACGTCTACCTCCTCGGGGCCGTGCTCTACAGGATCGCGACCGGGAAGGCGCCGCACGCGAAAGAAAATGACGAAGCTGTAATGGCGAGCATCGGCCGCGGTCGCCCGGTCTTCCCTCCGGGCGTGCCGGACCAGCTGCAAGCCGTCATCGCTCGGGCGATGGCGCGAGCGCCCGAGGATCGGTACGAGAGCGCGGAGGAGCTACGGCTCGAGCTCAAGAGCTTGCTCCGCGCTCGTGACTCCACGGCCATGGTCGACGAGGCGCTCGGGAAGCTCGCCGAGGTGCGGGCTTCGCTCGAGGGCGCGACGGAGGTCCTCTCCGGCGACACCTACGCGCTCTTTGGCGGCTGCAGGTTCGCGCTCCAGCAGGCGCTGCGCTTATGGCCGGGCAACGAGCGCGCGCAGCTGGCGCTCGGCGACCTTCTTCACCACATGGCGCTTCACCTTCTGGCGCGCGGCGAGATCGGAGCGGCGAGCGCCCTCGTCGCCGAGCACCCGAGCCCCGCGCCGGAGCTCCTCCTCCGCATCGAACGGGCAGAGCGGCAGGAGGAGCAGCGGCGCGCCGAGATCGAGAGCATGAGGCGTGAGAACGATCCCGGCGTGGGGCGGGGCGCGCGGCGCGCCGCGCTCGGGTTGATGGGCCTCTTGTGGACCGTCGCGCCGCTCCTCGCGGACGTCGTGGATCCGACCACGACGCCCGCTTGGGTTCATTACCTCGGCCCCGCCACGCTCCTCGCCATCGCGAGCGGTGTCTGGTACGGCGCGCGGGAATCGCTCGCCCAGACGACGATCAACCGCCGCTTTCTGGTCTCCATGCTCGCCGGGTTCTGCGCCCACATGGTGCACATCCTGGCCGTCGAGCTGGGGGGCCTGCCGGTCCGCTCCGAGCTCGCGCAGGGCATGGTGAGCTTCGGCGCCATCACCGCGGTGCTCGCCTACACGGCGGAGCGCCGCCTCTGGCCGCTCGCGCCCGTCTACTGGCTGGGCGCGCTGGTCGCGGCCGCGTTTCGCGACGTCGGCCCTTGGGTGCTCGCCGGCGCGAACCTGATCCTGACCGTGTACCTGTTTGCCATCTGGTCGCCGGGCAAGGTCGTCGGGGCCGCTCCCTCCGCGACCGGCTCGACGTGACTGCACCTCCAGGACGGCGCGGTGAAGGTGGGTCTTCGCTGTCCCGAGCGGAACGCCGAGCGTCTCGGCGACCTCCTGGTGCGAGAGGCCGCCGTAGGCCGTGAGCATCAGCGCCGCGTGCCGCTCGGGGCGCAGCGCGGCGAGGGCGTCGGCCGCCAGCGCAAGCTCGGCGCACGCCTCCATCTGCTCCAACGCCGTCGACGCGAGCGGGAGATCCTCGATCGGCTGTTCCACCTGCGCGCGGCGCCGCTTGCGCCAGCGATCCACCATCCGTCGGCGCGCCACGGCCATGACGAAGGCGCGCTCGCTCGCCCTGCCGTCGAAGCGGTGGGCGTTGCGCCAGAGCTCGACGAAGATATCCTGGAGCGCGTCGTCGATATCGTCGCATCCCAGACGACGAGCAAGCGCGCGTACCGGGACCCGGTGGCGGGCCAGGAAGAGGCGCAGCGCACGTTCGTCGCCAGCAGCCACGGCAGGCAGCAGGGGCTCGTCCATCGACCCCGCGCATGTCAAAGGTCGTGCCGGCCCCTCTCCCCGTGATTCCCGGGGTTTCCGGGGTCCCGAGTGTTCCTTCGTGCTCCAGATTGAACAGTCGTGGGACACGGAACGGCCTCACGTAAGATCGTGCTACCCCCCTCTCGGCTTCATGGACGAAACGGCTCCTGATCCCCTCCAGGTGCATGGGCACAGCGGAATCGCGCTCGTCCCGACCTTGACGCTCGTCTACCACCCCGACACCCGGCGCATCGGCGCTCGGTGTGCGCTCGAGGAGGTCGTGGTCATCGGTCGAGGCGCCGGCGTGATGGGCGTAGGTGTGCTCGACGACGATCTGCTCTCGCGCCAGCACGTCGCCATCGAGGCGCGAGGCTCGGTCGTGAGCGTGCGCGATCTGGGCAGCCGGAACGGCACCTTCGTCGGCGGCGACCGCGTGGAGGCGGCGACCATGCGAGACGGGGACGTCCTCGCCGTGGGATCGCTCGCGTTTGTGGTGGGCTTCGCGCCGCGCTCGTTTGCGCCGCCGAACGACCCGCTCCTCGCCGGGGTGTCGTTCGCCCTCGCGCGCCTCATCGAGGACATCCGGAGCGTCGCGCGGGAAGACGCGACGGTCCTCGTGCGGGGCGAGACCGGCGTCGGCAAGGAAGTCGTCGCGCGCCGGCTCCACGAGCTCAGCGAGAGGCGCGGCGCGTTCGTGGCGATCAACTGCGGTGGCCTGCCGGACGGCGTCCTCGCGAGCGAGCTCTTCGGTCACGTCGCAGGCGCGTTCTCCGGAGCCGGCAAAGACCGCACGGGCCTTGTGGAGGCGGCGAACGCCGGCACCCTGTTCCTCGACGAGATCGGCGACGCGAGCCCGCAGCTCCAGGTGAGCCTCCTGCGCCTCCTGCAAGATCGCGAGTACCGACCGGTCGGCAGCAGCCAGCTCAAGCGCTCCGATGCGCGTTTCACCGCGGCGAGCCACGTCCGGCTCGACGCGGCCGTGGCCTCGGGCGCCTTCCGCGAAGATCTGCTCGCCCGGCTCAGGCGCTGGGTGATCGACGTGCCGCCGCTCCGGACCCGGCGGGAGGACATCATCCCGATCGCGCTGCGCGTGGCCACCGAGAAGCTCGGCACCTCGGCGAAGATCGAGCGGTCCTTGGGCGTGGCGCTCCTTTTGTGTGATTGGCCCGATAACGTCCGTGGCCTTCGGGCCATCGTGGAGAACGCGTGTCTCGAGTCCGAGGGAGCCGTGCTCGGCCTGTCGGCCCGCGTCCGCCAGCAGCTCGAGGAGCGGAGCGCGCCACGCGAGCAGCTCGAGGTGAGCAACGTGGACCCCGCCATCTACAAGAAGCGGAGGCCGGATGGTCCCTACCTGATCAAACGACTCGCCGCCCTCGACGGGAACGTGAAGGAGCTGGCGAGCGAGCTCGGGGTCGCGCGCAACACGCTCTATCGCTGGCTACACGCGGCGGGGATAGACCCGGGCGCGATCCGACCGGGCCCGCCGGTCGCTGGCGGGGCAGAGGGCACGAAGAAATGATCCGCTCCTGCATCCGGAGCGCCCTCCCGATCGAACTCCTCCGAGCACCCGGAGGTAGAATTGCTGGCTCGATTGAACAAGGTGCTGGCCGAGCGGTGGTCGAGCGAGTTGATCTCGGACCTCGAGATCCTCGACCGAAAGGCGAAGCCGGTCCGCTGTCGGGCTTGCCAATGTGACGTCGCGGAGGGCGCCGAGGAGGCGAACGCGCTGGCGGCTTCCGGCCTCCACCCTGCTGTCGCCGTACTCCTCGCCTTCGCGCGCCGCCCTCACGCGTTCCGGGGCTCCTACCACGTCATGACCGGCGCCCTCCTCTTCGAGGTGATGCTCGGCGAGGGGCTGGTGTTCGAGGGGACGGCTGGCGATCTCGCCACATGTTTCGAGCGCGTTCGACGCGATCGCCTCGCGGAGGACGACGCGAGCGCGTGGCTCCTCGGACGCTGCCGATCCCGCGCGGAGACCACGCGATCGGGAGCGGGTCGCGTCCGCGTCTGCCGGGGCGTGCGCTCCGTCCGTCCCGCAGCGCGCCTCGTGTTCGGCTGACACCCTCTCGAGGTCGAGCTCGGGCCGGCCGCCGGGGTCGCGTGGGCTGGGCTCGACGTGATCGGCCCTGGTAACGCGGACCACCACGCAGAAAACGCCGCTGTGCAGGCCGTTTACACGATGTGCATGCGCTTACACGCGCGATGCTCGACGTGTTCGTTCGCGCGGCCGGTGCACGCCCCAGACCCGTGCAGATAGGCTGGCACGCTGGTTGCGGAAGGGACCAACAAGATGAGCCTGAACACCGATCTCCTCAGCAGGCCGCAGAACCTCAAGCTCCTCGTCGACGCGCCCGACTCGTTCGACGTGCGCGAGTTCCGCGTGAAGGACGGGCTGAACCAGCTCTTCAGCGTGGTGCTGACGGTGCGCTGCGACAACCCCGCGGTGGACTTCGAGGAGGTCATCGCGCGAGCGGCGACGTTCCGGATCGAGCTCGACAAGGCTCGTTACCCCGACCTGCCCGCGCCTTCGTGGTCCGGGATCATCGCCGACATCCAGCAGCTCACGGCGGAGGAGAGCGGTCTCTCGACGTACCAGCTCGAGCTGGTGCCGGCCTTCTGGGCGCTCACGCAGCGCACGAACTGCCGCGTGTTCCAGCAGATGACCGACCTGGAGGTGGCGCTCGCGATCCTGGGCGAGTGGGGGCTCCTGGTGGAGAACCAATGCGTGGCCTCCTACAAGACTCGCAAGTACCGCGTGCAATACCAGGAGACCGATTTCGCCTTCGTCAGCCGCATGCTGGAGGCGAGCGGCGTCACGTTCCTCTTCGAGCAACGGAATGACGGAACGGTCATCGTTCTCCGCGACGCGCCTGAGAACGTAGCGGTTCGCCCGCTGTCCCTCGGGCACGTCAACACGCCCATCCCGAACGCCGTCTACGCGACTGGGTTCAAGGCGGTGCGCCGCATGCGTCCGGGGCGCGTGACGTTTGCGGATCACGACCCGCGCCTGCCGAACCAGCCGCTGCTCAGCCAGGCGGTGAGCAGCGTGCACCCGTTCGAGTCGAGGCTCGAGAGCTTCAACTACACGCCGGGGACGTTCAAGTTCGGAAACCCCGGCCCCAAAGACACCCCCACCGCCGACGACCGCGGGCGTTCACGGACCGACGCGCAGGAGGCGAAGCTCATCGCCGACCGCGAGGCCGCGGCGCGTATCGCGGCGACGCAGCGGTTCTCGTTCTCGACGAACGCGTTCGACGTCCGGGCGGGCAACATCGTCCCGCTCTCCGGTCACCCCGTCGCGGACCGCTACGACAAGGGTCTGCTCGTCACCTCGATCGTCGTGGAGGGGAAACACGACACCAACGCGACGATCCTCGCCGAGACGGTCGACGCGCGTCACCCCTACGAGCCGATCAAGAAGACGCCCACGCCGAACATCTCGGGCGTCGAGTGCGCCACGGTGGTCGGCCCCGCCGGCGAGACCGTCCACTGCGACGAGTTCGGCCGCGTCCGCGTGCAGTTCCACTGGGACCGGTACGGCAAGATGGACGAGCTCTCCTCTTGCTGGGTGCCGGTGAACCAACCCTGGGCGGGCGAAGGCTTCGGCATGGTGAACCTGCCGCGCATCGGCCAGGAGGTGCTGGTCAGCTTCCTCGGAGGTAACCCCGAGGAGCCGATCATCGTGGGTCGCATCTTCACGAACCTCCGGCGTCCGCCCTTCACCCTTCCGCAGGCGAAGAACGAGAGCGGCTTCCGCAGCAAGAGCATCCCGGACACCGGCGGCTACAACCTGCTCCGCTTCGTCGACACCGCGGGCGAGGAGCTGGTGGAAGGCCGCGCCGAGAAGGACATGCAGACGCGCGTCAACAACGACAAGTCGCTCTCCGTCGGGCGTGACCGCAGCATGTCCATCGAGCGCGACGACGACGAGAAGGTCGCCGGCTATCAGCGCGAGTCGGTCGGCAAGGACAAGATCACCCGCGTCTTCGACAACCTCCTGTCGATCGTCGGCAAAGACCGCCTCTTCAAGACCGTGGGGAACCTGATATCGTCTGCCCGCGCCCAGGCGTTCAACGCCGAAGACGTGATCAACCTGAACGTCGGCAACTCGCTCATCTACATGGATCGCGACAAAATCGTCATCAAGTCGAAGACGGTGCTGGTCAACCCAGACACCGCCCCGTCGGGCTCGTGAAGCTCTCCGGCCTGTCGCTCCGTGACGTCCGGGGGCTCTCGGACCAACGTCTCTCCTTCTCCGCGAGCCCGGCCGACAAACCGAGCGATCTGGTCCTCGTCACGGGCGCGCCCGGCTCGGGCAAGACGCGCTTCATCGAGGCCCTGATCGCCGCGTTCGAGGTCACCGGGCCTTACCTCGGCATCGTGCGCGGCGAAGACTGGGCCTACGGCGCGCGGCCGGGTGCGGTGGAGCTCCAGCTGTGGCTCGACGACGAGGAGCGGGCGCTGGTGCCGACCGCGTCGGCGCCGGCGGTTGCCGCGGTGACGTTCTCGTCGTCGGGCGCGACGCCCCACGTCGACCGCGCCCTGTCTCGGCTCCTCTCGCGTTACGACCACGCGCCCGGCACCTCGAAGCGCGAGTACCTCGCCGACAACCGCCAGCTTGCCTGGGGCGCGCGGTCGGACGGGCTCGAGCCGCTCGAGCAGAGCTTGCTCCGTCCCACGCGAGATCCGCACAAATACGCGTTCTTGCCGCGGTTCCTCACCTCGCTCCGCGCGGACGAGGCGCGTGCCCGCGCGTTCGCCGAGAAGCTCGAGCTCCTGTCGCCGACGGTCCGCTACCGTCCGGCGGTCGACGCGGACGCGACGATCTGCTTCCGAAGCCGGGCGGGGGAGGGCATCCTCGCGCCGGCTCGCGGCCTCTCGAGCTCGGAGGCGGAGGCCGTCGTCATCGCCGCGACCGCGACCCTCATCGGCCTGAACCGCTCGATCGTCTTCCTCGATACACCCGAGCTCTTCGTCCCGGAGGATCGCGTCGTGGGCTTCGTCCAAGGGCTCCTCAAGCTCGGCCACGATAACCAGTGGGTCGTCGCGACGCAGAGCCCCGCGCTCCTCGCGGCCAGCGATCCCACTTGCATCGTCCGGATCGAGCAGAGGACGGGAGGCGCACGATGAAGGTGCTCGCGCTGCAAGCGATCGGCGTCGAGGGTGTTCCGGACGGAAGCTACGCCTTCGCGGACGCCAGCGGCGGGCCGGCCGAGGTGGTCGTCGTGGCCGGACGTCCGGCCTCGGGGAAGACGAGGCTGCTCGAGCTCCTGCTGCTGGTGCGTGAGCTCATCGCCCCCACGAACGACGAAGCGGACGAAGAGGCGTGGGTGCGCCTCGGCGGCAGCTCGGCGCGTGTCATCGTCACCTTCTGGCTCGAGGAGCACGAGCGCAAGAAGCTCGGTTACGCGACGCCGACGGTGGTCGTGGAGCTCGTCCTCGGCGCAGACCCGGAGCTCGTCGCGCCGGTCGAGCCGGACCCGGGGCTCGTGTTCCTCCTCGAGAGCTACGACCACACGCCCGACACGATCAAGCTCGAGTATTTCGCCGAGAGCCGGCGGCTCGACGTGGGCGGCGGCAGCATCGCCCTGGAGGCGCAGTCGCAGAAGCCCTACCGCACCAGCAAAGATCCGCGGAAGTTCTCCTTCATCCCGGACTACCTGCGGTCGCTGCAGAGCGAACGCGAAGCGGCGGAGCGCTTCGAGCGTCTCCTGCGCGTCTTCTCCCCCGCGCTCTCGCTCGATCGCCTGCGCGCGGGGCTCGAGTCGCTCTCGTCCAGCGAACGGGACGCGCTCCTGCTCTCGGCGACCTCGTCGCTCGTGTCGCTCTCGCACTCGGTCGTGCTCGTCGATCGCCCCGATCTCTACATCCGGGACGAGGCGCGGATGCTGCGGGGGCTCCTCAGCCTCGGCAGGTCGAACCAGCTGTTCGTGACCAGTTATTCTTCTCAGCTCTTTCGCGCGGCCGAGTCCCGCTGCGTCATCGATCTGTGAACCGGAGAGGCGAAGGAGCGAATGAAAGCACCCTACTCGTTCAACGACGCGCAGCTGGTCTTGCCGGACGCCCCGCTGTGGATCGATCGTTCTCGGCAGCTCATCGAGGTCGAGACGTCGAACGGCACGAAGCTCACGCTCATCATCGCGCGCGCCCCTGCCGACCGGACGCCGTTGGGGGACTTCCTGGAGATGGGCCTGGCCGAGCACAAGCGTTCCCTCCGCGGCTTCAATCTCCTCTCCGTCACGGAGCGTCGTTATCCCCAGCTCCTCGGGGTCGAGCTCCGGTTCCAGTTCCTCGACAAGAACCTCGGGCCCGTCTTCCATCACGAGTTCCACTGCGTCATCGGTCCGGATCGGGTCGGCTTCCACATCGTCTCCGCCGTGGCTGACGCGGAGGAATGTGACGCTTGGTCGCAGGCCATGCTCGAGAGCGTGAGCCTCCGCGACGCCTGATCAGGGGGCGATCCGCGTACTTTCGACCGGGCGCGACCCGTGCCATGCTCCGGCCCGGTGCTCGTCGATCTCGCCATCCCCATCACGGCCATCATGGCGTTGGATGCCGTGCTCCTCACCTTCCTGGCCTGGGCCTATCACGCGAAGAGCTTCGCGGAGAACCGCATCAGCCCGATGCCCCCGCTCAAGGTGCCGCGTGACAAACGCGTGCTCCACATCGTCGGCAACAGCACGCTCTCGCTCGTCTTCGTCGTCGGCATGATCGCGGCCCTCTACGGGTTCGCCTTCCGGACCGGCTCGCCGACCTGGTGGCGTGTCCCGGTGGACGTGGTCGCGATCGTGATGATGTACGACTTCTTGTACTACGGCCTCCACCGCCTCCTGCACGTGCGCAAGCTCATGCCGCTCGTCCACGCGGTGCACCACAGGGCTCGGAACCCGAGCGCGCTCGAGAGCTTCTATCTGCACCCGGTCGAGCTCTTCGCGGGCCTCGCGCTCCTCCACCTCTGCGTCGGGCTGTTCGCCCTCGTCGCGGGGCCCGTGCACGTCTACACGTACGCGATCGTGTTCTTGATCCACTCGACGCTGAACATCCTCGTGCACTCGGGCTTGGTGTTCGGCCGGTGGTACCTCTTTCCGATCGATCTGCTCGCGCGAAAGCACTCCGTGCACCACAAGGACGATTTCGCGCGGAACTACGCGTCGCTGACGCCCATTCCCGACTGGGTCTTCGGCACCTCGGGCTGAGCCCGCGTACGACTCGGCTGGTGTGTTCCTCGGGCCGCGGGCTCGTGTACCCTCGCGGCCATGAGATACCTTCTTCGCTTCTTGCCTGCTTCGGTCCTCGCCTGCGCGCTCACCCGTGCCGGGGCGTCGCTCGCGCAGCCCGCACCGCAGCCGCCTCCTCAGCCGCCGGCGCAGCCCGCGCCGCCACCACCGGCGCAGCCGCCACCGGGGCAGCCGCAGCAGCCACCAGCGGAGCCCCCGCCGCCGCCCCCCGTGCAACCGCCGCCGCCTGCGCAGCCGCCGCTTCTTCCCGCGCCACCGCCTGCTCCGCCGCTGCCGCCACCGCAGCAGGGGTTTTACCCTCCGCCGATGCAATGGGGCCCGCCCATGCCGCCGCCGGAGAGCCAAGAGCCGGACGGCGTGACGACCGAAGGCATCCCCTTGTCCTCGCGCGGCGGTTTCCTCCTCGACACCGCCTCGTTTGCTTCCGGCGATGAAGGCGTCGGAGCGGTCTCGCTCTTCCTCGGCGCGAGCATACCCATCCAGGGCAAGACCTTCGTCGACGCGCGTGTGCCCGTGGCGTTCGTGAGCCAGCCGATCATGATCGGCAACGTCGGCGTCGGCGCTCACCACGTCTTTCGACTGGGCAAGGGCGCCTGGTACACGCTGGGCGGGAGCATCGGCCTCCCCACCGCCCGAGAGGACGTGGTGCGCTCGCCGATCCCGGAGCTCGCGTTGAGCCCACGCGCCCTGTGGGATCTGGGGGACTACTTCCCGGACACGGTCCCGGTGAAGCTCGACAACAAGGTCGAAGGGCACATCGGCATCGTCACATTGCGTGGGTTCGTGGACCTGGTCCTCCTCTTGGGCCACGGCGATAACTACCAGCAGGAGTTCGCGATCCCACACGCGTTCGAGGTCCAGGTCGGTCACGAGATCGGCGGCGGCCTGCGCATCCAGGGCGTCGCGATCCCGACCGCAGACGAGCTCGACGTCGTCGAGGATTTCGAAGGCGATCTCTACCAGCTCGCGTTCGAGCCCTTCTTCACCTACGAGGGCAAGCTCATGTTCGTGCGCACCGGCATCGTGCTCCCCGTGGACGCGGAGCTCGGGCCGCCGTTCGCGCAGACCTGGGGCTTCAAGCTCGCGACCGGCGTCCGGATCGATTGAGCCGAGGCCCCTGATCGATCACTTCGATCTTCGCTTCGGCTCGGCCGGCTCGGCGTCGGAGAACGCCGGGTCGGCCTGGATCCGCCGATAGTCTTTCGCGAGCTGCTTCGCGTAGTCGATCCAGAACGCGCGTCCGGGGTCCTTCGCGGGGTTCGGTGGGACCACCGTGAGCAGCGCGCGAATCACGTCGGCGGGCGCCGCGCTCGCGAGCAGGGCGATGGCCTCCGTCCGCGAGGGGTACTTGTCGACGAACCCCGACGCCGGCTCCTCGTCCGGCCGGTAGATCGGGTAGACGTCCGAGAGGCGCTCTCGCGGCCCGCTGCCCGAGACGAGCCACTCGAGCGAGACGCCCAGCGCCGCGGCGAGCCGTCTGCCGGTGTCGTGTGGGAGCCGCCCGCCGCGGTCCTTGTTGCGCAAGGAGTTGATGTATTGCGCGGTGAAGCCGGTCCGCCGGGCAAGCTCGCTCCCGCTGAGGCCTCGCGCCTCCATCGCTTCGGTGAGTCGGGTCTGCCAGTCGGCCACCCGATGACTTTACCCGCGTCCGCCCGGCGCGCGAGGTCGAGGTGTAACCTGAAACAGTTGACAACTATAGTTTCAATGTCCAGCTGAGTTACATGGCCAACCCAAAGACCCGTCTCGAGGCCGCCGGCAGGTCCGTGACCGGCAACGTCCGCTCCCACAACGAGGACATCGTCCTCGTCGCCCCGACCGGACCCAAGTCTGCCTGGCTCGCGGTGTGCGACGGCATGGGCGGCGCGGCGGCGGGCGAGGTCGCCAGCACCGTGACGGCGAACGTCCTGCTCTCGGCCGTGGCCGACGGGGACCTGATCCACGTCGGCGGCCGCGTCCTCGGGGCGATTCGCGCTGCGTCCGAGACGCTCCTCGCGCTCGGGCGGCGCGAGCCTCGGTTCGCGGGAATGGGGACGACGGCGACCGTCCTCGCCGTCACGAGCGATCTCGACGCGGTGATCGGTCAGGTCGGCGACAGCCGCGCGTACCTCCTGCGCGGCAGGCACTTCGTCCAGCTAACGCGGGACCAGACGCTCGTGCAGCTCATGATCGAGCGAGGGCAGCTGCGGCCGGAAGACGCGAAGGCCGCGCCGTTCGGCAACGTCATCCTGCAGGCCGTCGGGACCTCGGCCGACCTCCTGGTCGATCTTCGAAGGATCGCGCTCCGCCCGGGAGACGTGCTCCTCCTCTGCTCGGACGGCCTCTCCGGCGCGCTGGAAGACGCCGTGCTGGAGGAGGTGCTGCGCGCGGCCCGCGACCCGGCGCGTGCGTGTGACACCCTCATCGAGGCCGCGCTCGAGGCCGGCGCGACCGACAACGTCTCGTGTGTCGTGGCGCGGGTCTTGTCCGAGGAGGAGCCGGAGCCAGCTTCGGCGCGCCCGCGGGCGGACACGCTCGAGCTCCCATGATCTCCGATGGCGCCTCGGCGAGCGGGCGTGCTGCGACGTCAGGCGATCACGCCGGGGATGATGCCGGTGCCGTGGTCACCGAAGATCGCCCCGTCTTTCCCGAACGTGCCGCTGATCCCATACGCGGAGAGCAAAGTCGCGTGGAGGTTCGAGAGCGGCGTGCCGGCGCCCGGGACGATCTGGCCACCGTTGCACGCGAGCAGCCCGCCGCCGCCGAAGATCAGCGGGCTGTTGTTCGCGTGATCGTGCGTGTCGCCGAAGCCCATGCTCGCGATGCAGAGCACGATGGTGTCGTCGAGCAGCGACGTGCCCTCCGGCGTCGTTGTCGACGCGAGCCGGCCGAGCAGGTCCGCAATCATGTCGCTGTGCCACTTCTCGACCTTCTCGAGCCGCGAGGCGACCTCCGCGTTGCCGCCGTAGTGGGAGAGCGCGTGGTGTTGCCCGGGCGCACCAAGAAAGTCATGGGAGCGGCCGCTCAAGCCGAACTCGATCATGAACGTGAGCACACGCGTCTGATCACACTGGAACGCCAGCTTGATGAGCTCGTGGAAGGCCGGCACACGCTGCTCGTAAGGAAGCGAGCCGCCGGGGCCGTCCGCAGGGACGTCGCAGGTCGCGCTGCTGGTCGTGAGGCTCTGCTCGAGCTCGCGGAGCGCATCGAAATACTCCTCGAGCCGAACCTTGTCGCTCTTGCCCAGCCTGCTCTGCAGGGCCTTCGCGTCTTCGTCCACGCGGTCGAGCACGGACACGAGCGAGCGCTTCCTCACCTCGGCCGCGGGACCGGTGAGGCCGTCCGTCGCGCTCCCGAACAGCCGATCGAACGCTGCCTTCGGATCGATCGTCGGGATGAGCGGGTTGCTCGGCCCCGCCCAGGAGATGCTCTGCGTGTAGGCGCACGAGGCGCCGCCCACGTCACACGGTCCAGGCTCGCCCGCGCTCCACTGCAGGGACTTGAAGCGAGTCGGCGGGTCGAGCTCGTTGGCGATCACCTGGTCGATCGAGATGTCGTTCTTGAGCCCGACCAGATCGGGGATCGTGCTCCCCGTCATGATCGTCCCGGTGCCCATCGCGTGGGCGGCGCCGGGGCTGTTGCGAGCGGCGATGTTGTCGAGCCCGACGAGCGACAGGCACCGGTCGGCGAAGGGCTGGAGCGCCGCGGACTGCGGCGAGAAGGTCAGCGCGCCCGTCGCCATCGACGGGACCCACCAGGCAGGCACCCGGCCGTTGGGCATGTAAAAGACGAGGAGCCGAGGGGGCGTGGTCGCCGCGCGCGAAGGCTTGGGCGGCGAGAAGTACTCGAGTAACGGGAGCGCGAGCACGGCGGAGGCGGCGCCGCGGAGGAATCGCCGGCGCGAGGTCTCGGAACGTCGGAGCTTGGTGGTCATGGCTCGGCGCCTCCATCGAGAGGCCCAGGTTTCCGGAAGGAGGGAGACAGGACGATGGCGACGATGACGTCGCGCAGGCTTGCGCCGTCGTTCACGATCTTCGCGGCGATCGCGTCCACGGCGTCGCGGTCTTCCTGACCGAGGCCGCGACCGAGCGAATAGGTGAAGAGCTTCTCCGTCGTGCACGCGGCGAAGCGCGTCGGATCGACGGCGGCGGCGAGGGCGTCCGGGCCCTCGAACGTCTGGCCGTCGGGGAGCTGCCCCATCGTGTCGAGATCCACCTCGGTCCGCACCCTGCCGATCCCGTCGAAGGTCTCGAGGCCCATGCCGAGCACGTCGAGCAGGTTGTGACAGCTCGCGCAGGTCGGATCGCTTCGGTGCATCTCGAGCTTCTCGCGGGTCGTCAGCTCCTCGGTCTGGGGCAGCGGCTCGATCACGAGGCCCGCAGGCGGCGGCGGCACAGGCTGGCAGAGGATGCGATCGGAGAGCCACCGCCCGCGCTTGATGGGCGAGCTGTGCTCGGCGTCGGAGGTGACCGTGAGCCACGCGGAGAGAGACAGGAGGCCGGCTCGATCCGTCGCGGTCGCGCTGACCTTGGCGAACCCCTCCTTCTCCGGCGCGTCGAGGCCGTAGTGCTCGGCGAGGCGCGCGTCGATGTACGCGAAGTCGGGCGCGAGCGCCGAAGCGAGAGGCCTGTCCGAAGAGAGGAGCTCGTCGAAGAAGAGCCGCGACTCCTCCGCCATCGACGCGCGCAGGGCCTCGTCGAAGGTCGGATAGACGGTCGAGCTCGGGCTCGCCAGCTCGAGGCCTCGCGTCGACAGCCACTGCTCGGCGAAGCCGTCGATGAGCCCACGCGCCTTGTCGTCGGCGAGCATCCAGCGCGCGGCCTCCGCGAGACCTTCCTCGGAGCCGAGCTCCCCTGCCTCCGCGGCCGCGAAGAGCCGGTCGTCGGGCATGCTGCTCCACAGGAAGTAGGAGAGGCGGCTCGCGAGCACGTAGTCGTCGAGGAACTCCTCTCCGTCGTTGTCGCTGGTGCTGCGCGCCCGGTAGAGAAACGCGGGCGCCGTCATGATCGAGCGCATCACCAGGCGCAGCGCCTGCTCGTCGGTCTCACCGTCGTCCCGGAGACTCTGCCAGAGCGAGACGAGGCCTGCCCGCTCGGTCTCGAGGAGCGGGCGTCGATAGGCGCGCATCGCGAACGTCTCGATGATCGTGTGCCAGCAGCCGACCGCGTCGAGGCTCTTCGAAGGATCGCAGACGAAGACGATGTCTTTGCCCGGGCCGTCGACGAGCGCGTCGCTGCGCACGTCGAGCGACGCGACGAGCACGTTGTTGCTCGTGTTGGCGACTGCGTCGTTGACGAAGTTCACTGGCACGAAGCGGAGGGTGTGCGCGCCCGGGGGCAGCGAGACCGAGAAGGTCTTGGCCTGGAGCGCAGCGGCGGTACCGGGGACCAGGAACTGCTCGACGCCCACGCCGTCCAGCTCGAAGAGTAGCTCCGGAGCAGGGGCAGGACCGATCTGGGCGCCGCCGAGGAGAAGGGTGATCGTCGCGGTGCCGTCCTCGGGCACGTCGACCGTGACCGCGAAGGCGTTGCCGGTCAGAGCCCACAGCTCTCCGACGGGGTAGCCGCCGAACGGCGCGAAGTCGGTCGGGCCGAAGCCGAAGGCGTACGCGGCTCGCTGCTCGAGCGCCTCGTCGATCGTCGCGCGCGCCGCTCCGTAATAGGCGTCGAGCAGCGTGGGCGTGAGCTGCAGGACCGCCGCGATGTTGTCGAACCCGAGCGACTCGCCGTCCGGCGGGAACGCGTCTGCCGGCCTCAGGCTCGTGCCCAACAGGTCACGAACGGTGTTGTTGTACTCGAGGCGGTTCAGCTTGTGGATCGGTTGAGCCGCGAGCGCCTCCTCGGGTGGAGGCGCCGTCTCGTCGTCGGGAACGTCGCCGATGAGGCCAGTGCAGGCAGCCGAGCCGGCCGCCAGCAGGACCGCAAGAGGTCGGAGGGAGGAGAGGGAGCGCAACGGGGGCGCTAATTGCAGGACGGATGCCACCGGCTCGGCTCGCCTCGAGCGTGGAAATCCGCAGAACTCCGGCGGTTTCGCCTGGATCGACGGGGCCCCACTCGGGGCCCTGGCCCCTCACGGAAAAGCTTCAATCGGCTGGCGGCGCACATGGGAGCACAGCCGCCCATCGTTCCCGGCAGGCGCCGCGTTTTCCGATGCAGGAGAGTGATCGAAACCGAGGCGACCGCCACCACCACGCCATGAAACCGAATCGACTCGGCTTGCTCGTGCTTCTGGTCGGCTTGGGTTGTGGCGACGACGAGAGCGGGACGGACGGCTCGGGCGCCTCCGGCGGCGGCTCCGGGACGACCACCGGCACCGGTGGGCCCGGCTCTGGCGGCGGGCCCGGCTCCGGAGGCGCGGGCGGGATGGCTGAAGGAGGTGGAGGCGCGGGAGGCGCTCCGCTCCTCGAGCTCGGCGTGGCCTGCTCCGAGGGCTCCGCGTGTGAGAGCCGCGAGTGCGTCGACGGCGTCTGCTGCGAGAGCGCCTGCGCGGATCTCTGCTCCGCCTGCGTGGCCGTGCAGACAGGTGTCGCCGATGGCACGTGCGCGCCGGTCGCGGCGGACACGGACCCGGCCGGCGAATGTGACGACGCGCCGGCCTGCGCGACCGGGACGTGTGATGGCGAGGGCGCTTGTGGCATCCGCGAGGCAGAGACCTTGTGCCGCGCCTCGGCAGGCGCGTGCGACACCGCCGAGGCTTGTGACGGGGTGAATGCCGAGTGCCCGGCGGACGCTCTCGTGCCTGCTGGTCTCACCTGCCGGGTCGCGGCGAGCGAGTGTGACATCGAGGAGGTCTGCGACGGTCTTCTCCCCGAATGCCCGCTCAACGAGGTGCTCGGACCCGGGAATACGTGCGGTGTCTACCAATGCAGCGGGACCTCGGACCTCTGTCCCACGTCGTGCAGCAGCGACTCGGCTTGTGCCGACGACCACGTGTGTCGCGGCGGAGTCTGTGAGCCCGGCCGCCGTGTGTTCATCACGAGCGGCGCAAACGACGGCAACCTCGGCGGGCTCGACGGCGGCGACCTGTTTTGCCAGACGCTGGCCAACGCGGCGAACCTCGAGGGCACGTACCGCATGTGGCTGTCGGACGCGACCGGCTCACCGAGCACCCGCTTCAACCAATCGAGCGTGCCGTATTACCGCCTCGACGGCGTGATGGTGGCTTCGTCTTATGCCGACCTCGTCGACGGCTCCCTCTCTGCGCCGATCAACGTGAGCGACGCCGGCGCGACCGTGTCCTCGAACGTGCCGTTCACGGGAACGCTCACGGACGGCACGGCGTTCGCGCCGGCGTTTCCTGGATCGAGCAACTGCAGCGGCTGGACCTCAGCGTCGAGCGCCCAGCACGCGATGGCTGGACAGAGCGAAGGCGCCGACGGGACCTGGACCCAGAGCAGCAACAGCGGCGCGCCGCGCCAGTGCAACGTGCTGCACCGCTTCTACTGCTTCGAGCAGTGAGCGGGCTCGTCGTGCTTGAGGGTCGCGGCGAGCTGGGCCGCCCACGCTTCGAGGTCCGCCTCGTGCTCGGGGCACAGCCGAGCGCCTTCGGTGCTGGAGGCGAGCGCGTCGCGCAGACCCTCGAGCGCGCGGCGCAGGCGGCTGCGGACGGTCCCCTCCGCCACGTCGAGGACCGCGGCCAGCTCCGGGCCGCTCAAGCCCTCCCAGAACCGGAGCTCCACGGCTATCTGCAGATCCACGGGCAGCGACTGGAGCGCGCTCGAGAGCGCGGCGTGCTCCGAGCGCTGGCGCACGAGCGTGCTCGGCGTGGCCCCCAGATCTGCGACCGAGGAGACCCCGAAATCGACGGCGGCCCCGCGCCTGCGGGCCCTGTAGAACCCGGACAGCTCGTGTCGCGCGATCGAATAGAGGAAGGTGCGGAAGCTGGAGGCGCCCCGAAATCGATCCCGCGCCTCGACACACGCGAGGAACGTCCGCTGGACCAGATCCGCGACGTCTCCGCCGCCGGCCTTGTTCTCGAAGAAGCGAAAGAGCGCGTCGAAGTGTCGCTCGAAGAGCGCGCGTCCGGACTCGTTGTCGCCGGAGCGCCACGCGTCGTACAGGGTCTCGTCGGTGCCGGCTACCATTGCGCGTCGCGCTTGCTCTCCTCTCCAGGGTTGCTCCCGGGGAGCTTGAATTGGTAATGGCATTGACGCCTGAAGAGGTCCTTCTCATTCGCCTGGCGGACGCAGGCCGCGAGGGTGATGCTCCCGATGGGCGACGGCCGCGCCGCGAGGACCTTCTCGGCGCACCCTCGGTAGTCGCCGGCCTTGAGGAGGGCCTTGGCCTGCAGCAGGGCGGGCTCACATTCGTCCACCACGGGTGATCCGGGGGCCGGCCGAGGCTTGGACCTCCACGCCGCGCACGCGCGCTCGAGCTCGGCGGGGTCGCTCGCGAGGCGCGCACAGCCCAGCCACAGGAGCGCGAGCCCGTCGGTGTCCGCGCGCGTCGAGAGAAAACGCGAGCATTCGTCCTGCTTTCCTTGTTGAGCCAACCGACTGGCGGTGATCGCGATCTCCTTCTCGCTCGCGCTGGCCTCCGCGGGCTCCGGAGGTCCGGGCACGGCGCTCTCGAGCGAGCTGCTCGAGGGACGCGGGCTCGGCGCATGAGGACCGCTCGAAGCAAACGCGAGCACGCCCGCCGCCCCGATCGCGCAGGCCGCCGCCATCGCGCCCGCGACCATCGGCCACCGCGATCGCCGAGGCTCCAGCGCGTCGCAGAGCGCGGTCATGTCCGGGAAGCGCGCGCCCGGGTCGAAGGAAAGCCCGCGGCGAAACACGGCGAGCGCCGACCCGACGCCCGGCGCGCGCGAGGCCTCGACGCGCTGCGCTCGCATCGCTTCGAGGAGCGCGTGGGCCGTGTCGCCGAGGAAAGGGAGCCGGCCCGTAAGCAGCTCCCAGCCCATGACGCAGAAGCCGAACTGATCGCTCAGCGCATCGGCCCGCTCGCCCGCGAGCTGCTCGGGCGCCATGTACCGCACGGTGCCGGGGAGCGGTCTGCCATGGGGTGTGCCCGCCGCCTGATCGGCGAGCGAGGCGAGGCCGAAGTCTGCGACGCGCGGGCGACCGTCGGATCCCACGAGGACGTTCTCCGGCTTGACGTCTCGATGGGTCAGACCTCGCGCGTGCCCAGCCGCGAGCCCGCGCCCCGCCTGGACGAGCACACGCACCTTCTCCTGGGGCGGCCGCGTGGTCGCGGCCCACTCCCGCAGCGTTCCGCCGTCGACGAGCTCCGAGACGATCCAGGGGATGCCCTCCGCGAGACCGGCGTCGAAGACCGGCAACACGTTGGGGTGGGCGAGCCGCGCCAGCGCGCGCGCTTCCGCCAGGAGGACGCTCTCCGCGTCGCCGTCGACGGTGAGGAGCTTGAGCGCGACCTCACGATCCAGCTGCGGATCGTGGGCCGCGTAGACGATGCCGCTCGAGCCTTCCCCGATCCGCCTGAGCAGCGCGAAGCGCGCGACGCAGACGGGCTCAGGTGCGCCGCCGAACAGGCGCGCCCGCGCCTCCGCGCGCACTCGCTCTCGCTCGACTCGGCGCACCGCCGCTCCGCGCACGCTCGTCACCGAGCGTCATGGTATCGGATTGTCCTTCGCGCGCGAGAAGCTCCCGCTTTCGGTCGATGCCCCATCGGTACCCCGAGAGCGCTCCGTCCGACCGGACGACCCGATGGCACGGGATCGCGACGGCGAGCGGGTTGGCCGCGCAGGCTCCCGCAACGGCGCGCGCGGCGTGGGGATCTCCGAGGGAGGTGGCGATCTGGGTGTACGAGCGCGTCGACCCCGCGGGGATCTTCGCGAGAGCCTTCCAGACGCGCCGCTGGAACGCGGTCCCCCGGATGTCGAGCGGCATGGTGGGCGCCGTGCGTGGGTGCTCGACCAGGTCCACCGCGGCGGAGACCCACGCCTCGAAGCCGGTACCGGCGGGCATGATCTCGGCGCGGGCAAACCGGTCGCGCAGCTCACGCACGAGGACCGCCGGGTCGTCGCCGATCGCGATCGCACACACGCCCGTCTCGGTGGCGGCGACGAGCAGCAACCCGAGCGAGCAACGCGCCACGGAGTACCCGATGCGAAGGCCCGCCGCGCCCGCGCGGTACCGCGACGGCGTCATGCCCAGCACCGCCGGCGCCGCTTCGTAGAAGCGGCCCGACGAACCGTACCCGGCCTCGTAGAACGCTTCCGTCACCGAACGGCTGCCGCGCAGCGTCTCGCCGACGCGCCTCGCCCGATGTGCCGCTGCGTACTCCGCCGGGGTGAGGCCGAGCTCCGCCTTGAACAGGCGGTGGAGGTGAAACGGGCTCTTCCCCACGAGCCGGCCGAGCTCGGTGAGGCTCGGCGCGGTCTCGGCAGCTTCGATCGCGCGGCATGCTCTGGCCACGATCGCGGCGGCAGGGCGGCCGAGCTCATCCGGCCTGCAGCGGAGGCAGGCTCGAAAGCCGGCGCGCTGCGCCTCGGCTGCGGTCTCGAAGAACGACACGTTCTCCGGCCGCGCGTGGCGAGCCGAGCAAGAGGGCTTGCAGTAGATGCCTGTCGTTCGCACCGCGAAGAAAAACGAGCCGTCCTTGGAGGGGTCGCGTGCGAGCACGGCCCGCCAGCGAGGGTCGCCTTCGACCGTCCTCGCGTCGCGAGTCGTCGGCTTGCCTCGTGCTGGGAGCCGCGGCATCGGCTGGTCGCGTAGCATGAGCGAGGCGACCGGTGCAGCCTGCCGTGTGACCGCTCCTTGTTTCTCCATTTCAGGCCGCCTCCAGCTTGCGAATCGCCGCCACCAGCTCGTCGGGTTGCGAGAAGTAGGCCGAGTGGCTCGCCTGCAGCGTCTCGACGCGCTCGACCCTCGCCGCGTCGATCATCCGATCCTGGAGCTGCGGCGACACCGCGCGATCGTGCGCGAGGCGGACGTACGCCTTGGGTACGCGCCCGAAACGAGCCTCCGTGGTGTGGACGCGCGCGAGAGCCGGCAGCGACGGCTCCCGGCAGAGGAGCGAGCTCGCCAGGCGGACGTCGTCCGGGCTGCAGTCGGCGTAGAGTCCTTCGACGTACGCCTCGGGGGCGAGCGCATCCCAGCCTCCCAGCCGACTGACGCGGACGAACGGCCGAATGAACGAGTCCTTGTCCTCTGCGAAGGCGTCCACGGCCCGGCCGTTGTCTGCCAGCAGGAAGGACGCGAGGTAGACCACCCGCGCGACAGCAGCGGGGAAAGCCTCCGCGAGCGCGGTGGCGAGGACCCCGTATCGGCTGTGGGCCACGATCGTCGTCGGAGCCGACGCGGAAAGAACCGGCGCGACGGCCCGGACCATCCGCCCCAGCGTCACGGTGAGGGCCCAGTTCAGGCCGCTCGCGCGGCCCGGCAGATCGGGGACGATGACGTCTCCGTATTGTTCGAGACGAGGAGCGACCTTGAACCAGCACCAGGCGCCGTGCCAGCTACCGTGGAGGAGCAAGTACCTGCTTTGCATGCCCACACAATCGCGCTCGAGCGGGCGCGAGGCACTCCGCGGCTTGCTCCCGTATTTCCATCGCGTCGACCGACCTGCATCTCGTGCGCAGCCGGCTGCACAACCCCACCAGGTTGGATAACGAACGATCCAGGGTGGGAAGCCGAGATTTAAGCCCGGCGACGGTGAAGGCGCGTGGCACACCAGCTGCAGATGCCGAAAGGTCCGATACAGTCGGACTCCCATGGCCACCTACTTCGTCAACGAGGCCTCCTTCCAACTCCCCGACGCCGAGTTCATCGACAAGACGGTCAACGTGCTCGAGACGAGGACCGCGTCGGGCGGCGAGCTCGGCATCGTCATGAGCCGCACGCGCATGCCGCGCGAGAAGACCCTCCGCCAGATGGTCGACGAGCACATCGCGGAGGAGAAGCGCGCCCTCCGCGCCTACGCGGTCCTCTTCGAGCGGGAGATCCAGGTTGCCAACGTCCCCGCCATCGAGGTCGGCGTGCGCTGGAGGATCGACAGCGGCATGGTCTACCACCGGCACGTGCACGTCGCGGTCTGGGACACCTACCTCCTCGTCTCGACGAACACAGCTCTGCAGGAGCAGGCCATCTGCGACATGGTGATGGACCAGGTCCTCCAAACCTTCCGCTTCATCGAGCCGAAATGAGCGACGAAGACGACAGCGAGAGCGGCCCGTCGTTCGAGAACGTGCTTCGTCCGCCGATCCTGGCGTACGAGCACTGGATCTCGCACGTCGTGCTCCGTGTCACAGGCGAGCCGTCGATCCGGCAGATCATGATCGCGCTGGTCGCTGGTCGTGATCGTGATCGTCCGCCTCCGCGACCCCTCGAGAAGGACCCCGACCCCGACCGCATCGGGCTTCGCCGGCGCAAAGGGGCGCCGCTACCGCACTGAACCGGAGAAGGAGCACGGCCCATGGCTTACATGGTCTCGCCCGCGAAGATGGCCTACCTGGAGAAGGTCCAGGGCAAGGGCATCTGGGTCCAGAGGAAGAACCTCCCTCCGCGCTTGCAGCGGCAGTGCGTCGCCATCGCGCAGGCGACGACGAACATCGGGGCCACGCGGACGTGGCGCCAGGGCAAGAAGGTCGTCGGCAGCGACATCAAGCCGGGGACCGTCATCGCGAGCGGTTGGGTCAAAGGGCGGTATCTGAGCAAGCCCAAGGGCAACCACACGGCCATCTACCTGGGCCAGAAGAACGGGATGATCCTCGTCTATGACCAGTGGAAGAAGGGTCCGATGAGGAAACGCTGGATCAAGGGCGGCAACTTCTACGTCGTCAATTGAACTCTCGACAGGAGCACACAATGAACGCAGCTTCACCGACCGCGGCCGCCGAGACGTTCCTCCAGAGCGAGAACCTCTCCCTCGATCTCCCTGGAACCGATCGCTTCGACGTGCGCGAGTTCCGGGTGCACGACGCCCTCTCGAGCCTGTTCCGCATCGACCTGACGGTGCGCTGCGAGAACCCGAACGTGGAGTTCGAGGACCTCATCGGCAAACCGGCCACGTTTCGAGCCAAGCTCGACCCCGCCCTCTACAGCGACAAAGGCTCCGAGCGGGTGTGGACGGGCGTCGTCGCCGAGCTCCAGCAGATCACGAGCGAGGACACGGGCCTCTCGACCTACCACGTCGGCCTCGTGCCCGCGCTCTGGCTCCTCACCCAGCGGACGAACTGCCGCATCTTCCAGCAGAAGACCGATCTCGAGATCGTGAAGGAGGTGCTCGCGGAGTGGGACATCGCTCCGGTGGTCGAGTGCGAGCGCGAGCAGAAGACCCGCAAGTGCCGCGTGCAGTACCACGAGAGCGATCACGACTTCATCTCGCGGCTGCTCGAGGCGAGCGGCGTGACCTACTACTTCCGGCAGAGCGGCGGCCAATCCGTGCTGGTGCTCGCCGACGAGCCACAGCGGGGAGAGGCTCGCTCTGCCCCGCTCCCGCACGTCAACACGCCGGACCCCAAGCTCGTCTGCGCCACGAGCTTCCGCGCCATCCGCGAGGTGCGGCAGGGCGTGGTGACGTTCGCCGACCACGACTACCGCTTGAAAAATGAGCCGCTGACGAGGAGCGCGCGCTCCGGCGACAACGAGTCCGAGCGGCGCCTCGAGCGCTTCGTGTATTTCCCGGGGAACTTCAAGTTCGGCGCCGCGGGGGACAAGGAGACGCCCGTCGCCGACGACCGCGGCCGCACGCGCACCGAGCACAACGAGGCCACGCGCATCGCGCAGCAGGCCGCCGCAGCGGCTTACGCCAAGTCGAAGCGCTTCAGCTTCAACACGAACGCCCTCGACGTGGCTGCGGGCATGCGCCTCTCGCTCTCCGGGCACGTCACCGCCGAGAAGTGCCAGCTCCTGGTCACCAGCGTCACGTGGTTCGGCACACACGACTCGCCCATCGAAGCGGTCGTCGGCTGCGTCAGCGCCGAGCATCCCTACGCTCCGGAGCAGGTGACCCCGCAGCCGCGCATCCTCGGGGTGGAGTCGGCGACGGTCGTGGGCCCGGCCGGCGAGACGATCCATTGCGACGAGTTCGGCCGCGTGCGCGTCCAGTTCCATTGGGACCGCTATGGCGCGATGGATGAGAAGTCCTCTGTCTGGCTGCACGTGAACCAGCCCTGGGCCGGCGACGGCTTCGGCATGCTCCACCTGCCTCGCATCGGCCAGGAGGTGCTGGTCAGCTTCGTGGGTGGAAACCCCGAGGAGCCGATCGTCGTCGGCCGTACCTTCACGAACCTGCTTCGGCCCCCTTACGAGCTTCCCGCCAACAAGACGCAGAGCGGCTTCAAGAGCGCCACGGTGCCCGCGAAGGACGGCGCCTACAACGAGCTCATGTTCGAGGACAAAGCCGGCGAGGAGCTCATCCGGATCCAGGCCGAGCGCGACATGCGCTCGCTGGTGAAACACGACCAGACGCTCACCGTCCGCAACAACAGGGCGGACACGATCAACGGCGACGACGCGGAGCGTGTCGACGGGAACCAGAAGCGCACCATCGGCAAGAGCTTCATGAGCAAGATCGGCGGCGACGCCGTCAAGCGAGTGGCCGGTGAGCTCGGCAGCTTCGTGGGCAAGAACCGCCTCCTCAAGACGGTGAAGGACTTCGTCTCCGCCGCCACCAACCACCGCGTGGACTCGAGCGCGATGACGGAGCTCACCGTCGGCAAGTCGCTCATCCAGATGCTCCCCGACAAGATCATCATCCAGTCGCCCCTCATCCTCCTGAACCCGGGGGCGACGCCCGGCCAGAGCTTGACCCTGAAGGGTGTCGACAGCTGAGGTAAAAGGCGAGCATGAAGCTGGCGCAGGCCACGTTCCTCGGGATCCGCGGGCTCCGCGACGAGACGATCGACTTCCTCGACAAGCAGTCGCGCTTGCCCGCGAGCTTCGTCTTCATGACGGGTCCGTCAGCGTCCGGGAAGACACGCGCGCTCGAGGCCATCCTGATGGCGAAGGAGGCCGTGGCGCCCTACGCGGCAGGTGCCTCCGTCGAGGGCTGGCATCGAGACGGCGTGCACGCGGCCAAGGTCGTGCTCACGTGGTGGCTCAACGCGGAAGAGCAGGCGGCCTCGGGCTCGCCCGAGGCGTTCGTCACGACCGAGGCCATCCTCCGCGAGGAGGGCATCCAGGTCGACGCGGACGAGGGCGTGCTCAGCGTCCTCGAGCGGTACCGTCATGACGACGCGTTCGGCAAGGTGGAGTATTTCCCCGAGTCGCGACGCCTCCTCTCGTACGGGCCCAGCCACGGCACGTCGGAGATGGAGCAGTCGGGCCTCCGCACGGAGAGCGACGTTCGCAAGTACGGCTTCGTCCCCAAGCTCATCCAGGAGCTCCCGCGTCTGCCGCGCAAACAGAAGGCGTTCGCCGAGATCCTCAGCCGACTCGCGCCGAGCCTGCGTTACGCGCCCGGCGAGTACCCGGAGGACTGCTTCCGGTCGCATGACGCCGCGCCTGTTCGCTACACGGCGCTCTCGAGCAGCGAAGCGGATGCCGTCATCTTCGCCGCGACCGCCGTCATGCTCGGCCTCTCGCACTCCGTCGTCCTCGTCGACCGTCCCGACCTCCACGTGGGCTTCGATCGGCTCGGCGCCTTCCTCAACGCGCTCGCGACCCTCGGAGAAGACAACCAGATGATCGTCGCGTCGCCCAACGCCGCCATCGCCGGCGCCGTAGCGGGGGCGCGGGTCATCGCGATGGGCGGCGCAGGCGCGCGCTCCATCGCGCCGCCTGCACCCTGACGCACCGTCCGGTAGCGGCAGCGCCGGGTTCGCTTCTGACGGGCGATCGTTTCGTGCTGCGCTCGTCCTTCGCTGGAGTAAGCTCCGCGCCGCGAAGCGATGGCTGAGCCCACACAAGCGAGCGGCCGGGCCTTCTTGGGCCTCATCCGCCACGTCCGGGATCGGAAGGGCGCCGATGCCCTCGGTCGCGTGCTCGAGGCCGCGCCGGAGGCGACGCGCGAGGTGTTCGCGCGGCCCATCCGGGTGATGGATTGGCACCCGTACGACTCCTTCATCGGCTTCTTGCGCGCCGCAGATCGCGTGCACGGCAAGGGCGACCTGGCCTTCTGTCGCGAGCTCGGCGCGGCCGCCGGCAAGCGCGATCTCGGGACCATCTTGCGTGTGTTCGTCGCGCTCGCCAGCGCTGAGCGCCTCATCAAATCGTGCTCGAAGGTCTGGAGCGATTACTACCGCAACGCCGGCCGAATGGAGGCCGTCGCCTGGGAGCCCGAGGACACGCGCGTCCGCATCTACGACTTCCCGCAGATGGATCCGGCGCACTGTCGCCTGATGGAAGGCTGGATGATCTCCACGATGGAGACGATCGGCTTCCGGGTCAGCCGGGACGCGAGCGAGCGCAGCTGCACGAGCAGCGGCGGCCCACACCACGAGTTCGTGTGCACGTGGACCCGTCGAGGCACCGAACGCTGAGGGTCAGGGTTGCTTCGGGGCGGCCACGCCGAACGCGAGCCTCGCGATCCCCGCCTGCTTCAACAGGTCCATCGCGTGGGCGACGCGACCCCAGGGCACGCTCCTGTCCGCTCGGATGACGGCGCGCGCGTTCGGATCGGTCCGGAGAGCCAGCCTCGCTTCGACGAGAACCTCGCCGTCGTCCGCGAGCCTCCGGCCGTTGAAGTACAGAGTACCGTCCGCGGCGATGTCGAGCGCGGCGGCCGGCAAGATGGCCTCGACTCCTCGTGCCGACTCGGGGGCCGCAGGCAAGCCGATATCGGCTGCCTTGGGGAGGTCGTAGGGGATGGCGGCGATGGCGGAGCTGCTCGGCGGCGCGGAGACCGCCGATGCGCTGGCCGATGCGCTCGGCTCGTTCAGCCGCTCTGGAGGGACCGGAGCACAGGCCGTTCGGTCGACGCATGCGGTGACCGAGAGCAGGCCAAAGGCAGAGCCGACGGTGAGCGCGCGAAACATGGCGCGAGCGTAGCAGGGTGTGCGCTTACGCCGCCTTGGGGTTCGTCGTTCACGAGACGGAGCGCTGCCCGTACGATGCAATCATGGCCCACCGCGCATCGCGCTCCCTCGTGCTCCTTTGCCTCCTCGTTCCAGCGGCGGGCGCCTTCGCAGCGTGTGACGACGGAGCGACCGGATCCGGCGCGGGTGATCCCGGCGGAACCACCGGCTCGGGGGCGGCGACCGGCGCGGGAGGTGAGGGCACCGGTGCCGGGTTCACGGGCAGCGGCGGGAGCGGAACCGGGGGAACGTCGCAGACCCTCGAGGTCGAGCCCGCCGCGCCGCAGACGCTGACGGTACCGATCGGCTCGCAGGCGCCGACGATCAGCTACACCGCGACCGCCAACGGACAGCCGGCAAACGCCGGTTGGCAGGTGAGTCAGGGAAACATCGGCACCGTCGCGCCCGGGCCTTCGAGCACGACGACGTTCACCCCGACGGGCACCACCGGCGGTGCGGTGAAGGTGGTCGCCGGCTTCGCGCAGCAGACGGTCGAGCGTGACGTCTTCGTCCAGCTCGTCGGGGAGCAGAACGGCTATGACCCGAACAACCCGCTGATCCAGGGACAGATCGCCGACAGCATCGCCGATCTGACGGCGGGCGGCGGAGTCGGCGGCGTCGGCGGCGAAGGGCTCGGCCCTGGCGTCACCGACCCGGGGTTGCTCTCCGCGCTCGATACGCCGGCGGGCGATGGGCAGGCGCAGTCGCTCCGCTTCGTCTACCCCTACGACAAGACCGTCTGGCCGCGCGGGCTCTTGGCGCCCAACCTGATGTGGCGCTGGTCGATGGGCGACGCAGACGCCATCAAGATCGAGCTCACCACCACGACCGGCTCGTTCTCGTGGAAAGGGACGTTCGCGCGCCCGACGATCCTCTCGATCACGGGCAAGCCCTTCATTCGGCACCCCATCCCGCAGGACATCTGGAAGATGGCGACCAATACGGCGGGAGGGACGGACCAGCTCACGGTCCGGCTCACCGTCGCGAAAGACGGGCAAGCTTACGGGCCCGTCAGCGAGACGTGGACCATAGCCCCGTCGCGCCTCTCGGGGACCATTTATTACAACTCGTACGGGACGAACCTGGCCAAGAACTACCCGGGCGCCGTCGGCGGCGACGGGATGTTCGGCGGCGCGGTGCTCTCGATTCGCGGCGGCGACACCGGCCCGGCGCTCGTGGCGGGTGGCAATGGCGGGACCGACCAATGCCGCGTCTGCCATTCCGTGTCGGCGGATGGCTCGCGCATGGTCACCCAACGCGGTGACAGCTCGTACGTGAGCGCCGGCTACGATCTCTCGCCGATGGGCGCGACCGAGTTCTCGCTCGCGAACGGGGCGGAGTTCCCCGGCCTCTCGGCGGACGGCTCGATGATGCTCGCGCCGAACGGGACGCTCTACCCGCTCCCCGACTCGAGCGTGGCGCTTCCGGCGACCGGGCTCACCTCCGTGAGCACGAGCCTCGTCACGCCGGCGTTTTCGCCCAACACCAATCGCGTCGTCTTCAGCGCGCTCATGAGCGGCGTCGTCACCAACCCGAAGCAGAAGCTGGTCGTCATGGGCTTCGATCCGGCGACGTACACCTTCTCCAATCCGGTCGAGGTCGTGGACTACACCGGTCAGCCCGCCGAGACCCGCCCGGGGTGGGGCGCGTTTTTCCCGAACAACGAGGCCGTCGTCTTCCACACGCAGCTCGCCGCCGGGGTGGACGGCAACAACCTCGCCGATCTGCGGACGCGCAAGGGAGCGAAGGCCGAGCTGACCTGGGTCTCCGCGACCGACCCGAGCACCGTCACCCCGCTGAACTGGTTGAACGGCAAGGACGATCAGAGCGTCAGCTACCTGCCCAGCGCCGAGACGCCGATCAGCCTGTCTTGCACCGGTGATGGAGCACAGGTCGGCAACATCGACGCGGCCCACACGGACGACGTGCACTACAACTACGAGCCCACCGTGAACCCGGTCGCGTCCGGAGGTTACGCCTGGGTCGTCTTCACGAGCCGCCGCATGTACGGGAGCGTCGCCGACATCCCGCCATTCTGCAGCGATCCGCGCGGCGTCGATCTCATCCAGAACATCACGCCGAAGAAGCTCTGGGTCGCCGCGATCGACATCACCGGTCAGCCGGGCACCGATCCGAGCCACCCCGCGTTTTACCTGCCCGGTCAGGAGCTCCTGGCCGGCAACTCGCGTGGCTTCTGGGCGCTCGACCCCTGCAAGATGGACGGCGAGGGCTGCGAGGCCGGAGACGAGTGCTGCAACGGGTATTGTCAGCCCGACGGGGACGGCGATCTCGTCTGCTCCAACATGCCGCCCAACGGGGACTGCTCACAGCCGCAGGAGATCTGCACCAC
>JAEUKE010000102.1 GCA_016794345.1 Myxococcales bacterium | reverse complement strand
CGACACACGTAGGAACCGGGCTCCGCCTCTTCGTCGGGATCGCATGACGTTCCGTCCCGGGCGGGGGCGAACTCGCAGCATGATCCCGGGCCAGGGCAGCCTGGGGTCCCACCGGGGGCGTTGAACGTGACGACCTGACATTCCGCCACCGGCCCGCAGTAATCGGGCTGCACCATCGCCATCTCCAC
Source organism: Myxococcales bacterium (assembly GCA_016794345.1). Taxonomy (GTDB): domain Bacteria; phylum Myxococcota_A; class Polyangia; order Polyangiales; family Polyangiaceae; genus Xiheicaenibacterium; species Xiheicaenibacterium phototrophicum. The sequence goes on along the minus strand of JAEUKE010000102.1, from coordinate 8,710 downwards.
CGGCGTCAGCCCCGCGCGCTCCGCCCACGCCGCGAGCTCGCCCGGCATCACCGCGAGCATCTGCCCGATCGACGCGAAGTTCATCCGGTCGCGCACGCGCCCCGCGAGGTCGCCTGCGCCCGAGCGGATCATCAGCTCCGCGACCGCGCACGTCACGCCGCGATCGTCGATGAACGCGGGCATCATCTCCTCGCTCACCACGTTGTGCGGGAAGGCGCCGCGCTCCGCGTAGGCCTCGAGCTCCGCGAGCGTCGCCTCGCGTCGAGCCCGCGCTTCGGCGCTGAGCGCGGCGGTGCTCTGTGCGCGCAGCACGGCGAGCACCCATTCGAAGTGCGCACGGAGACGATCGGTCTCGATGGCGTAGAAGGAAGCGTAAGCGGTCATGAGCCTCATCGTACGCGGCTGGGCGGAGGGGCGGAACGTCCGCGTTGTCGGGCGCTCGCTCGCCCTATGCGACCGATACGGGCCAGATGAGTTTCATCCCCACGTTCGCGGTCGCATGCTGGGCCACCCTCTGCCCCGGATGGCGACGAGTCGGCTCACGAGGCGCTCGTAACTGTGCGAAACCTCGTCGGCGCAATCGTCGGGAAGCCACGCGATGCGACCCAGACGAGGCGGATGAGTTTCATCCGGGCGTTCGCGGTCGCATGCGGCGGCGCCGCCGCGGGGGGTGCCGCGGGGGCGGCGAGTGCGAGCTTCCCCTCGCAGAGCTCCGCCGCGCGGACGTCGCCCCGCCGCAGACCTTGCGGTAGAGTGTCCACGTGACCTTCCGGCCGAGCGACACGAGCGACGACGTCTGGCGGCTCCTCGAAGCCGGCCTTCGCCGTATGACGCCCGGCGAGCGCATCCGTCGCGCGCTCGAGCTCAGCGAGCTAGCCCGCGGCTTCGCACTCGGACAGATCCGCAGACGTTATCCCAGCGAAGGGCCGAGCGACCATCTGCGCCGACTCGCCGCGCGGACGAACTCCCCCGCGCTCATGCGCTCCGCGTTCGGGTCGCCGGATGACCGCGGCGCCTGATCTCGGCACGACCGTCGTCGCCGTCGCCGATGTGATGGCGTGGAAGGAAGCGTAAGCGGTCATGACGTAACGTACGCGCCCCATCTCGGTGCGAGAAGCGGCGTCGATCACGCGGTCGCGACACAAGTACCGGGGCTCCGGCAGACCCTCGCCAGTCATACGCCCCCGGATGTGTCGCCGGCGGCCCCGCTCGGCGCCCGGCCGGTCAGTCGTGCACCGCTTCGCGCACCATCGCGACGAACTCCGGGGCGACGCGCGCGAGCCGCTCGAGCAGGGCGTCGAAAGAAACGGGAGGCCGGATCAGGTCAGCAGCCTGCTCATTCAGCAACTCGACGAACCCTCTCGGATCGAGGTCGAAGAGGTTGCAGAGAAACTCGTCAGGAGACTGCGCCTCGAGCCCGTCCGGCAGGCTGGAGAAGTCGCGGAGGTTTGCGGTGGTTATCACCTGGGCACCCGCCTTGACGGCTGCCGCGGCCACGTGTCGGTCCTTCTCCTGGTTCGACATGCTCGAGACGAGCGGCTCATAGCCCGTGACCTCTGCCTCGGGAAAGGCTTCGGTCATGGCCTCGCGAAGCCTTCTCGCCTTCTCCGCGGTGGCGTGTCCGGCCCCGACGAGGTTCCGCTCCATTTCGTCCAGAATCTCCGCTGACCACCGCACCTGATACATATCGGCCGCGGCGGCGCGCAGGAGGGTGTCGCGAAGCGTGAACGGAAAGAGGACGTTCGCGTCGAGCACGACGATGAACGGGGCCGGGATCATTCGTCAGCGGCCGCTGATGCTACTTCAACTCGGCATCGTAGCCACCGAGCTCTTCGGTGAGCCGCGAGAGGTCTCGTAGCTTCGAGCGCCTGTCGCGGTCGCGTTGCTCCTTGAAGGCGAGCACGTCCTCGATGCGGAGGCGCCGGTGCTTGCCGGTCTTTCGAAAGGGAATGCGCTTCTCGTCGAGGAGGCGGACGAGGTACTGGCGCGAGACATTGAGCAGATCCGCCGCTTGCTGCGTCGTCAGCTCGCGCCCCACGGGAACCACGGTCACGGAGTTCCCGCGCGCCATCAGCTCCGCCACACGCTCGAGCACGTAGAACACGGTCTCGGGCAACGCGATCGCCTCTCCCTTCGGGCCCACGAGCTTGCATCTCGGAGGGTGCCGCTTCGGAGGATGAATCATCCCCTCCATCGCGCGCGAGAGGGCGATGACCGCAGCCTGCTGCTCCGGCGGCGCGGCGACGGGCGTCATGCGACGGATGCGATCCTCGAGCGAGACGGCTGCGGTAGTCACGGTGACCTCTGTCGAGAGCGTAGTTAACAGACGACCCAAACGCAACCTTGGTCGTCCCAAACGTAACCCGTCGCGCAGGTCCCCGGCACGAATGGGTCGAAGAACACCGCGGCGAGGAGCCAGATCGCCGGCCGGACCGTGGTCCCCGCGGCCGAGCAAGGAGCAGGGGCCCGTCGACGTGCCCGGAGGCGAGCCTCAGAAGTACCTGCCCGAGCAGCAAACGAGCGACCCGAACGCGACGCCGTCCCCCTGACCCCTGCTCGTTCTGCGCCGTGCCCGATTCTGAATTCCAGCTTCCGAGTGCGACCGGGTCGCCCGAACCGCCTGTCAGTCCCTGGAGAAGATCTCCTCGCGCGGGATCCGGAGCCCAAGGCTCGGCAGCTCCACGTCCCGCACGGAGCCGAAGCGGTCATCCCGGAAGCTCTGCGGTCCGAGCCTCGTGACGACGCGGACGAGCTCCGCGTCGGGATCGATGAAGACGACCGCCTCGACCGACGGAAGATCCTGGTACTGCGCGAGCTTCGCGCCCTGATCCACGGTCGCCGTTGAGGCCGAGAGCACCTCGAAGATCACGCGCGGTCGAGAGAACGCCTTCTTTTCGTCGTTCTCGAGCGTCGCCTGTTCATCGCAGTAGATGGCGACGTCGGGGTAGCGCACCGTGCTGTCCGACACACGGAGCGCCAGGTCCGAGCCGTACGGCCGGCACCTCGTCCCGCGGAGCTGCACCCGCAAGTACGCGAGCAGGTTCGCTTGAACCCGCGCGTGAGCCGCAGCGCCTCCTGCCATCATGCGGATGACGCCGTCATCGAGCTCCGCCCTGCGATCCGGACCGAAGTCCATCTCGAGGAACTCGTCAGCGGTGACCGGCCGGTACCCGTAAGAGCCGTTCACGAGTCGAGCGTAGCGCGTGGAGCACCTGTGCGCGAGACTGGGGCTCGAGGGGCGCGGGTTCCGGAGGACGACGCGGAGACACGCTCAGGACGCCGCCCCTACCCCGCCGCGATCTTCGTCGCCTGGAAGAAGCTCGCCGGCATCGGGTGAGCCAGGTCCCACTCCATCTGCATCGGCCTGTCTCCCCGATGCGTGGCGTAGAAGACTTCCCCGAGAAAGACGTACGGCATGGTCTCGCCGCGCGGGTCGGTCCTGCGCTGGCGAACGAAGGCGAGACCGTGGACGTCGGCACCGCGCGTGGTGCGGAGGTAGCGACGCGCGGTCTCCGTTCCCTCGTGGCAGTTGCCGACCGTCTCCCAATGGAAGCGAACGGGAGAGATCGCGTAGTCGTTGTAGAGAGTGGTGGGCGAATACTCCTTCTCGCTCTTCTCGAGGGTGATGAAGTGCAGATCGGTCGACCACGCCTCGCTGTAGAAGCTGCCGGTCTGGATGCGCTTGATGCCGCCCTTGCTGTTCCGTTCGTCGAACGCGGTCATGACCTCGTCGAGGGTGTAGGTGGCGTGCACGCGGAGCGGGAGCCTGGAGAGGGCACCCTCGAGGGGGTAGGTCACGCGTCGAACGCGGTCTGCGAGGATGTCGAGGAGCTCGAGGATCTCGGCGCGCAGGGTGTCGCTGCTCCAGAGCGCGGCCCATGCTGCGGAGAGCTCGGAGAATGAACGACGGACATAGCCGAGCAGGGCGAAGAGCAGGCGCTGAACCGGATCCCGGTCGTCTGCGGTCGGCGAGGCGGGCGCGGTGACCAATCGGCGAATGCCATCGAGGCGAAGGGGATCGTCGACGTGGAGCATGCGGCCGAGAGCGCGCTCGATCTGGTCATCGTCGGGGCCTCGGCCAGACAAGGGGAGCCCGGCGGCCCGTCGGAGGGACGTCCAGCAGCGACCATTGCTGTAGACGTCTTCGAGATCGATCCCCGCCTCCTGGAGGAACTCCGCGAGGCCCAGACCCTCGCCGCGCTCAGCCACCAAGCTCCGAAGGTCCTCGACGAGAACGTGAACGCCTTGTCCGACCTGCTGGCGAATGTTCTCGAGCACGGCGGCTTGCGCCGCCTTGTCGAGCTGAATGGCGCAGCCGCTCGGCAAGGACGGGAACCCGCGCTCGATCTCACGCTCTACGCTTCGACGCGTCCCTCCGACGATCGCCCGGTAGCGTTGGTCGAAGCGGAAGCGCCGGTTTGCGCCACCGATGAAGTCGAGCACGGTCAAGCAGGGCTTGTTCTCGGCGCGTCGGAGCCCACGACCGAGCTGCTGGAGAAAGACCGTCGCGCTCTCCGTCGGGCGGAGGAAGATGACGGTGTCGACATCGGGCAGGTCGACGCCCTCGTTGAACAGGTCGACGCTGAAGAGACACCGGAGTCGCCCGTCGCGTAGCGCTCGGAGCGCCTCATCACGCTCGCGTGAGCCCGTCTGAGCCGAGACAGCCGCCGACGCGATCCCCGCATGGTTGAACCGCTCGGCCATGAACTCCGCGTGGGCGACGTCGACGCAGAAGCCGAGCGCGCGCATCGCACCGACGTCCGTCACCTTCCTGGAGACCTCCTGCGCGACGCGGAGGGCGAAGAAGTGATCGGCCGTGTAGACGTTGCTGAGCGCCGCGGAATCGTACCGACCGCGCGACCACCGCACGCCGGAGGCGTCGGGAGCCCCACCGATTCCGAAGTACTGGAAGGGCGAGAGCAAGCCCTGGTCGAGCGCCTTCCAGAGACGCAGCTCCGACGCAACACGGCCATCGAACCAACCGAGAATGCTCCGCCCGTCCGCGCGCTCGGGCGTCGCCGTCAGCCCGAGCAGCACCCGAGGCCGCAGCCGCTCCAGGAGCCGCTCGTACGTCGGCGCGGCGGCGTGATGGAACTCGTCCACGATCACGACGTCGAAGTGGTCCGGAGGGATCCGATCCAGCGCGGCCTCGTGCAGGGACTGGATGCTCGCGAACACGTGGCTCCATTTGTCGGGCCGGTCCCCCGCCGCGAGGAGCTCGCCGAACGCGCCGTCGCGGAGGACGACCTGAAACGTGGCGAGGCTCTGGCTCAAGATCTCGCGCCTGTGCGCAACGAACAGCAACCGGTCGCGCGGCAGCTCGGTCCGCAGCCGCTTGTAGTCGAGCGCGGCGACCACCGTCTTGCCCGTCCCGGTCGCGGCCACACACAGGTTGCGCGTGTGACCATTCGCACGCTCCGCCGCGAGGTCCTCCAGCATCTCTTCCTGGTGAGGGCGCGGCTGAACGTCGAGGATGAGGAAGGGCGCCAGCTCTTCGCGCCGCGTCCGCTCCACCGCCGCATCGAACTCTTCGGGCACGTACCGCCGAAACGCCGTGTCGAGCCAGTATTGCTCGAAGGTCGCGGCGAACTTCTCCAGGATGGCGCCGTTGTCGACCTGGGATAGCCGCACGTTCCACTCCAGGCCATCCAGCATCGCGGCAGCCGAGAGGTTCGAGGAGCCGACGAACCCGGTGGAGAAGCCGCTCTCGCGATGAAGGAGCCACGCCTTCGCGTGCAGCCTCGTCTGCTGCGCGTCGTACGAGACGCGCACGTGCGCCCCCATCTCCTGGAGCGCGTCGAGCGCCCGCCGGTCTGTCGCCGTCATGTAGGAGGTCGTCAGAACGCGAAGAGCACCGCCCCCGCGCCGTGCGCAGAACGCCTTGAGCGCATCCTCGATGAGGCGCAGCCCGCTCCACTTGAGGAAGGAGCAGAGCATGTCGATTCGATCCGCCGACTCGATCTCCCGGCGAAGCTCCGGCCCCATGCTCAGGTCATGCGGGCCGTTGACCAAGAGATCGCTCGTGGCCAGCGGAATGGATGGCCTCGGGGGTGCCTTCGGCGTTCCTGGCCCATCCTGGGTGGGCAGGACCGCGAGCAACCGACGCGGCGGCGGCTGAACATGGTCGCTGGCCGCCGTTCCGCCTCGTGGCGCCTCCGCTTGCAGGAGCGCGAGCAGCTTGTTCACCAGCTCGAGCTGCTTCAGCCCGCGCTCCTCACCGTCGAGCGACGCGAGCGCCCGAACGACGCGCGGATGGAGAAGCCGCGAGAGCGCCACCGGCGCGTGGTGCTCGTCGAGCTGCTCCCACTCCACGCGGTCCGGACCGAGCCCCTCCAGCTGCGCCTCGAGCTCGCGCGTCAGGGGCTCATCGTAGAGCCCCGGGTGCAGTGCCTTCGTCCGCGGAGACGACACAGCGCGATGTTAGCCGCTAGCCCAGCGTCCGGGGGCGCTCACGCGGCGTCCTCCCCCAGCGCCTCGACCAACCGCGCGCGGTCCGCGTGCTCGAGCTCGTCCCGGAGCTTCCAGAGCGGCGCGCCGGCCGGGACGCCACCGTACATCGAGCGCGCGAGCCGCACGGAGCGGTCCGCGTGGAACGGCGTCGCGGTCTGACGCGCGATCTCGACGAGATCGCCGCTGCGCTTGGTAGCCCTCTCGCGCCAGGCGCTCAGGTGGGCGCTGGCGTCAGCCGCTCGCTCGCCCTATGCGACCGTCACGGGCCAGATGAGTTTCATCCCCACGTTCGCGGTCGCATGCTGGGCCACGCGCTGCCGCGGACGGCGACGACTCGGCTCATGAGGCGCTCGTAACTATGCGAAACCTCGTCGGAGTGATCGCCGGGAAGCCAAGCGATGCGACCCAGACGAGGCAGATGAAATTCATCCGGGTGTTCGCGGTCGCCTTGGCGCCGTCGCCGCCGCGGGGCCGCCGCGGGGCCGCCGCGGGGCGCCGCGGGGGCCGCGCGGGGTAAGGCATCCCAGAGTCGGCGCCCAACACCACCTCGCTCGCGACGCCGGATCCAGGAGGCGGTCGCCGTACTGCCCCGAGACATTGAGCAGGTCCGCCGTTTGCTGCGGATGTCCGAAGACCCCGCCCCCCACCCCGAACGGAAGGGAAGCCTCCACTCGATTGTCTTGGCACCAACGCACAGCTCGACGCGACATCCAAGCCATGACCGCCTACCGAAGTCCCGCGCAGACCGACTCCCGCGAGTCCCCCAAGCCACCACCGAGGCCAACTCGAAAGCCTGGGATGGGCTGCATCGGCGGCAGCCTGCTCCTCACCGCCGCTTTCTGGGTCGTCCTCAAGGCATCCATCCTCACCTGCGCCGGCAGCCCGATCGCGTGTTTCGATCTCTCGAAAGGGCCGCTCGGCTACGTGCCGTATGCCATGCTGTTCTTCATCGGCGTCGCAGCCCTCTTGCGAACGGTACGGTTCGATCCGCGGTGAACCCGACCTACGAGCAGCCACCTCTGCACACGACGATCTCAGGCGGCGAGCCGGGCGAGCGTTGGGTGACCGCTGGCGATTCCGATCCGGTGCGGTGGCACGCCGCCGACCATGCCTCAATCGATCACATCTGCGTCGGACCGCGCCTCGTGCCGCTTTCGCCCCCGACGAGCTGGCCTCGTACACCCAAGCCGCAGGCGAGCCTGAGCGATCACTTCGGGGTGGTGGTCGAGCTGGGAAGCCCCTCGGCCTCGGCGGCGACGTCCGGGTGCGCGCCCACGTCCACCTGCGAGCCCTCGGCGAGCGCGAGCTCCTTCACGAGCCGGCTCAGCACCGGGTGCGCGTGGAAGTCGTCCTCCAGCCGCCCGCGCACGCACGCCATCGCGTCGGGCGGCAGCAAGTCCTCCAGCCCGCTCAGCGTGTCGTCGAGCGACGCCTGGACGACGGCCTCGAGCTTCTCCTCGTCCCGCATGTCGACATTGGAGCACCTCGCGACTGCAAAGGAAACCCGCCGCGAGAGCGTCGGGCCTCTCGGGAGGCGCACCCAACTCGTTCTCAGTTTCCAGGATCTCCGGGGCGGTCCCGAACATCGTTTTGAGTATTCCGTCCTGCACGGCGGCGCAGGGTCAGGAGGAAGACCGCCGCGAGGAGGGGCGCGATCGACCCGGCGCCGAGGTCGACCATCGCGACCGTGCAGCCGTCTTCCTCGGGCTCGGGGTTCGCATAACAAGTGCCGTCCTTGCAGGTGCCTTGGCGGTCGGCTTCGCTGCGGCTGGGGTCGTCCTCACCGACGAGGCACTGCTCCCCATCCGGCGCCGGGGCGTACTCGCAGCACGGCGGGTCGGTACAGGTTTTGGGGTTCTCGCTGCTTACGAGGACGTAGCAGGTATCGGGCTCCGAACAGTACGCGGGCTGCACCATCGCCATCTCCACCGGTGTCAGCCCGGCGCGCTCCGCCCACGCCGCGAGCTCGCCCGGCATCACCGCGAGCATCTGCCCGATGGACGCGAAGTTCATCCGGTCGCGCACGCGCCCCGCGAGCTCGCCGGCTCCGGAGCGGATCATCAGCTCTGCGACCGCGCACGTGACGCCGCGATCGTCGATGAACGCGGGCGTCATCGCCTCGCTCACCACGTTGTGCGGGAAGGCGCCGCGCTCCGCGTAGGCCTCGAGCTCCGCGAGCGTCGCCTCGCGCCGGGCCCGCGCCTCGGCGCCGAGCGCGGACGTGTCCTGCGCGCGCAGCACGGCGAGCACCCATTCGAAG
>JAEUKE010000096.1 GCA_016794345.1 Myxococcales bacterium | reverse complement strand
GGACGCTCCGGCGTCGAAGGAGCGCAACGTGGTCCGTGTCGCATCGAAGCTGCCCGAGATGCCCGAGGATCCGGAGGGAAGGTACTCGGTCGACGTGGAGACGGCGTCGGGACAGATCGTGGGTCGCGTCGTGTTCGATGTGAAAAACTGAGACGATTCGGACGGGTGGTAGTGTCCCGAATCGAGCGATCTTCCCGGATCGAGACGACGCGCTTCAGGGGAGGCTGCGGCGCAAGATTCGCGTCCGATTCCTACCTGCCCGATTTTGCCACACATTCTGTTTCTCCAACGATTCCGTTGGGATTGGGTCGTTTGTTCGGTGCTCTGCGGAATGCGCCTTGCTCAGGGGCTCGTCGTGCGAATCACACTTCGAAACCGCATGATCGTCCTGGCACTCGTTGGCGGCGGCACCTCGGTCGTCTCGTTCCTCGCGACGCAACGCGAGCTGGGCCACATGAAGGCCGCCGAGTCCAGGTCGGAGACCGCCAACGCAGCGCTCCGCAACCACCTCGAGATGGACATGATGCACGACGCCTTACGCGGCGACGCCTACCGCGTCGTGTTCGGGGAGGCAGCCGAGCGTGGTGAAGCGACCCGCGAGCTGCGCGAGCACGCCGCCAATCTCCGCGCGAAGCTCGAGGCGAACCGCAAGCTCGAGCTGTCCTCGGACATCCAGCGCGCGCTCGAAGCCACCATGCCGGTCGTCGACAAATACGTGGATCAGGCGGAGCGATTGGCGGCGAATGCGAGCCGCGACGCGGCAAGCTCCGATCTGACGGAGTTCCAGGCCGGCTTCCTCCGGCTCGAGGTCGAGCTCGAGAAGGTGGCCGATCTCATCGAGCGAAACGCCAAGGAGTCCGGGGACCAGCTGGTCGAGAGCAGCGAGCAAGCATCTCTCTATTCGGCGGTCTTCGCTCTCGTCAACGTCGTGGGCATCGCGGTGGGGCTGTACCTGCTCGCGGCTCGCCTCCGCGCGCTCGGTCCGATGACCGAGGCCGCGCGCAAGCTCGCGCGCGGCGACATCGAACAACGCATCCCGGAAGACCGCGCCCTCGACGAGGTCTCGGATCTCGGCGACGCGCTGCGCTCGGCCATGGACGGGCTGCGCGAGATGGCCGCCCTCGCCGACGATCTCGCGCGCGGCGAGGTCTCGCGGCGAGTCGTCGTCCGATCCGACGCGGACGTCCTGGCAAAGAGCTTCTCCGGCGCCCAGGAAGCCCTGAGGCGCGTCACGGAGGAGTCGCAGTCGCTCATCGTGGCGGCCGCCGACGGGCAGCTGTCGGTGCGGTCCGACGCGAACCGACACGAAGGCGCGTTCAAGCGGCAGATCGAGCTCTTGAACAACCTCATGGCCACCTGCGCCGCGCCCATCGCCGAGGCGACGCGTGTGCTCGGATCCATGGCCTCTCGGGACCTGAGCGTGCGCATGAGCGGGGCGTACAAGGGCGCCTGGCGCGACATGCAGTCGGCGCTGAACGAGGCGATGGGCAACCTGGACGGGGCGCTTCGGCAGGTCGCCGTGGCCGCCGATCAGGTGGGCACCGCCGCCTCGGAGATCACGATCGGTAACCAATCCCTCGCCGAGGCCGCGACCCAGCAGGCCTCCTCGCTCGATACGGTCGCGGGGCGGATGCAGGAGCTCAACGAGACCGGCAAATCGAGCACCGACAACGCGAAACAAGCACGCCAGATGGCGCAGGCAGCCCAGAGCTCCGCCGAGAGCGGCGGCCGCAGCATGGACCAGCTGTCGCGCGCGATGGAGGAGATCAAACAGGCGAGCGCGCGGACCGCCGCGATCGTCAAGACGATCGACGAGATCGCGTTCCAGACAAACCTGCTCGCCCTCAACGCGGCGGTCGAAGCGGCGCGCGCCGGCGACGCGGGCAAGGGCTTCGCCGTCGTGGCCGAGGAGGTGCGCAACCTCGCCATGCGCTCGGCCGAGGCCGCTCGGTCGACGTCGACGATGATCGCCGATGCGGTCCGCAGCGCCGAACAGGGCGTCGCGATCAACGCGACGGTCGGGACCAGCTTCGTCGACATCCAGACCCACGTCGGTCGTGTCGTCGCCGCGATGGAGGAGATCGCAAACGCCATGACGTCGCAGGCCAAGTGGGTCTCGAACGTCAACGAAATGGTCGACGAGCTCGGGCGGACGACGCAGCAGAACGCGGCCACGACGGAGCAGTCGGCCAGCGCGGCCGAGGAGCTGAACGGCCAGGCGAGCTCGCTCCGCGCGCTCGTGGAAGGCTTCCGTTTGACCGACTCGGCGCCTTTGGGTCGGGTCGTGTCTCTCGGCGGAGTCCGACGTGCGCCTCCGCCGCTCGCGATGGCCGCCGGCTCCGACGTCACGCCCGACCTCGGCACGTTCTGAGGCGAGGTCCCCCGAGGTCGGGCTCGCGCCCGGCCTCGGCGCGGCTCCCGGGTCGAGAAATGACGAAGAAGGGCAGCTCCGGAAGGAGCTGCCCTTTGGGCGTCGTACACGAGCGAGTCGGCGTCAGGGTCGGGCTTCGCGCCCGGGCTCCCATTTCGTCAGCGAGGCATTCGGCGCGACGCTCCAGCGAACGATCGCGTCGGCCATGCGGTCGATGGGCAGGACCGCCTCGGCCGCGCCGAGGTCGATGGCCACCTTGGGCATCCCGAAG
>JAEUKE010000073.1 GCA_016794345.1 Myxococcales bacterium | reverse complement strand
CTCTGCCGGCGCGGTCTACAAGTGGTCACACTTCGGACACTGCAACTGCGGACACCTCGCGCAGACGATCACGGGGCGTTCGGCGCGCGAGATCTACGACGCGGCGTTCGTCCGCTCGGGGGACTGGGGCCAGCAGGCTCGCGATCTGGAGCTGCCGGACTACGGCGACAGGCCCGCGATCGACGAGGGAGCGTTCGAGCACGAAGGGCGCGAGCTCTGCTCGGCCACCGGCTCGCCGCTCGAGCAGGTCCTCGCCGAGATGTACGCCGTCGGCCTCGATCGGGACGACATCGATCGCCTGGAGGACCTCTCGGACGGAGAGGTGCTCCGGTTCCTCGGCGTGAGCACGACCGGTCTCGTCCGCCACGCACGGGAGGACGTCATGCGTTACCTCGAGGGCTGGGCGGAGCTGCTCGTGCGCAAGCTCACACCGCTCGAGCGCGCGCGGCTCGAGGCGCTCGAAGCGCCGGCGGAGCTGGCCATCGCGGCGGAGGAGTAGCGGGCGGGCTCCTCGGCTTCTCGCCGAGCGGCTCAGTTCGTGATGAGGCGCACGGCGCGCTCCGCAGGGAGCGCCTTCAGCTTGGGCAATACGGTCGCAAACGGCGCATTCGCCGCGGCGCCGACCGGGTCGAGCACGGCCTCGCGCCCATCACGCGGTCGGCGCGAGCCCAGGTCGAGCGTGATGGTCGAGGTCGTCGGGCCCCAGTGCCTGCCCTGGAGGTACCAGGCGAACGCCTGGAGGTCCGCAGCGGCGATCGAGCAATTGCAGGCCGCCACCAGCTCGGGAGCGCGCGAGACGAAGCTCTTCCAGCTCGCCTCCCGCGCTGTGGTGTCGTCGACCCGGACCGGGAGCAACTCGCGGAGCGCCTGGCAGCTCCCGGCGCGCTCGGCGAGAGCGTCGCGCAGGTCCTGCTCGCGCTCGTATGGCATCCGGTCCGATGTGGCCATGGCCTCGAGCCGGCGCCCGAGCTCGCTCGGGACGGGGGCAGCCACCGCGCTCTTCGCGCCGACCAACAAATGCACCTGGGTGAAGCCGGTCGCACGCGCGGCCTCGACCACCACGACGACCTCGCGCCACGCTTCTTTCTCACCGACGAGCAAGACGAATGACTGCAGATAGAAATCGTCGGAGCCGAAGCCTCCGACCTGCCCGGACTCGGCCGTACGTCGAAAGAGCGCGGCGAGCTCTCCGGCGGCGTCGACGGCGACCGACTCCGCCGCGTAACGAATGGTCCTCCGGTCGAGCGTGACGTAGGCGAGCTGCGGCGCGGGCTTTGGCGGAAGCCCGCCATCCGCGAAGGCGATGGCGGGCAATCGGCGGCTCGCGTACCGATCCGGCTGCACCGGATAGGTCTCTGCGTGGACCTCCCCTTCCTTCGCGAGGGTCTCGAGGTACGTTCGAAGCGCGGTCACCTCCTCCTCGCAGCGGCGCGGCGCCGGCGCGCTCGTCACCGACGAGACCGAGTGCGGCGCGGTCCGCTCCGTCGAGGAGGAGCAGCCGGCGACGAGCACGGCGAACGAGAGCGCGCGTCGCAGGGCTTCGCTTCGCGCGTGACGGACGACCGGGGTCACGCCTTGATCTTCTTCATGTCCGGATCGTAGAGCGGCCGGAGGGACGCGACCGCGGGGTACCGTTTGTCGGCGATTTCGACGTCCCAGGTGCCGTTCGCGCAATAGGCGGCGTCGATCGGCTCGCCCGCGTCGACCATGACGAGACCCACGGCGCCGCCGAGCGTGTGGCCATAGGAAGCGGCCCGTACGTAGCCGACCGGGCGCCCGTTGCGCCGCACGACCTCGGCGTGAAAGAGCAGGGGCTGCGGGTCCTTCACGAGGACCTGGAGGAGGCGCTTCGTGAGCGGGCCCTGGGCCTTCTTCGCGAGCACGGCCTCCTTGCCCAGGAAGCCACCCGGCTTCTTCAGATCGACGGCGAAGCCGAGGCCTGCGTCGAGCACCGAGTCGGTGTTGTCGATGTCGTGGCCGTAGTCCCGGTAGCCCTTCTCCATACGAAGGCTCGCGAGCGCCTTGAGCCCCGCGTGCTTCAGGTCGAACGCGGCGCCGGCCTCGACCAGGCGATCGTAGACGTGTGTGGCCTGCTCGGTGGGCACGTAGAGCTCGTAGCCGAGCTCCCCCAGGTAGGTGATGCGCACGCAGAGCGCGCGCGCGAAGCCGATGTCGATCTCGCGCGCGGCGCGGAACGGAAAGGCCTCGTTCGACATGTCCTCGCTGGTGACGGCCTGCATGAGCGCGCGTGACCGGGGACCTTGCACGTTGATCTGGGCGTAGCCCGAGGTCACGTCGGCGACGAAGGCGCGCGAGTCGTCCGGGAAGTTGCGGCGCATCCACGTGAGCACGTGGCGGTGCGCGGTGTCCGAGGCGACGACCCAATATTTATCGTCGTCGAGCTTCGTCACCGTGAGATCTGCCTCGAGCGTGCCGCCCTCGTTCAGCCATTGTGTGTACGTGATCGTCCCCGCCTGGCCGTCGACGTCGTTTGCGGAGATGTGGTTCAAGAGGCGGCCGGCGTCGCGCCCCTCGACGAGGAACTTCGCCATGAAGGACATATCCATGAGGATGACGCCCTCGCGTGTGGCCTTGTGCTCGGCCTCCCAATACGGAAACCAGTTCTGCCGGCCGAACGACAGCTTCTCCACCTTCGGCTCCACGCCCGGCGGCGCGAACCAGTCCGCGCCTTCCCAGCCGCTCACGTCGCGGAAGTACGCGCCGCGCGCGGCGAGCCGATCGTAGATAGCGCTCTTCTTCGCGCCGCGCGCGGTCTGCATCGACCGCGTGGGGTAATGGCACTGGTAGACCATTCCGAGCGACTCGACCGTGCGCGTGCGGCGGTACTCGGGGTTCGACTGGTAGGTGTGGAGGCGGTCGATGTTGAACCCGGTGATGTCCACGTCCGGCCGGCCGGTGATGATCCAATGCGCGAGCACGCGGCCGAGCCCGCCGCCGGTGAGGATGCCGATCGAGTTGAGGCCGGCCGCGACGAAGTAGTTCTTGATCTCGGGCGTCTCGCCCACACACGGCTGGAGATCCGGCGTGAAGCTCTCGGGGCCGCAGAAGAACTTGCGCACGCCGACCTCGAGCGACACGGGGATGCGCTGCATCGCCTTCTCGACGTAGGGCCCCATGCGATCCCAGTCGGGCGTGATCTCGCCGAACGAGAAGTCCTCCGGGATGCCGCCGATGTTCCAGGGCGCGCAGATCGGCTCGAAGAGGCCGATCATCAGGCCGCCCACCTCTTCGCGGAAGTAGCCGTACGAGCCGGGGTCCTCCAGCACGGGGAAAGACGCGCTCAGCCCGGGCACCTTGTCGGTGATGAGGTAATAGTGCTCCGCGGCCTGGAGCGGGATGTTGATGCCCGACTTCGCGCCGAGCTGGCGGGCCCACATCCCGGCGCAGTTGACGACGTACTCACACTCGATGTCGCCGTGTGAGGTGGTCACGCCGGAGACGGCGCCGCGCCGCTTCTTCACGCCGGTCACCGCGACGCCTTCGATGATCTTGGCGCCCTGCTGGCGAGCGCCCTTCGCGAGGGCCATCGTGCAGTCGACCGGGTTCGCGCGGCCGTCTTCCTTCACGTAGAAGCCGGCGAGCAGGTCGTCCGTCTTGGCGAGAGGGAAGAGCTCCTTGATCTCGGCCGGCGAGATCTCGTGCACGTCCACGCCGCAGTGGCGGTTGAACGCGGAGACCCGGCGGTACTCCTCCAGCCGGTCCTCGTCCGCGGCGACCTCGATGAACCCGACCGGCGCGAACCCGGTGGAGAGGCCGGTCTCGGCCTCGAGCTTCGTGTAGAGGTCGCGCGTGTATTTGCGCATCTCGGTCGACGTCTCCGAGGTCGAGCCGAAACACACGATGAGGCCCGCGGCGTGCCAGGTGGTCCCGGACGTCAGCCGGTCGCGCTCGAGGAGCACGACGTCTTTCCAGCCCATGTGGGCGAGGTGGTAGGCGACCGAGCAGCCGATGATGCCGCCGCCCACGACGACGACGCGGGCGCGGTCGGGAAGGGAGACCTGGGACATTCCGTCCCTATAGCAGTGTGCGGAAAAGGTGGCGCGGGCGCGGTGCGGCGTGGGCGTGATGCGGCGCTTGCCCTGGGCTCGCGAGGGGGTAGCCGACGGGGTAACGTGAAGGCATGAGCGTCGACGCCGTTGCGGTCATCCGCGTCCCCTATGCAGACGTTTGCAAGACACACGGCCTCACGCCGGCGTCGACCCACCTCGCCGCGCTCGAGGAGACGTTCCCGTTCGTCCCGGTCGGAGACGAGGCGACGGGCTGTTTCCTGCTGGTTCCGTTCTTCAGCGATCCGGCCGACCTCGCCGCGGCGACGCGCCGGGTCGTGGGCAGCATCCTCGACGCACACGATGACGAGCGCGGTATCCCGGTCCTGTCCGACGCCGGCTGGCCTGACGCCGGATACGGGTCCTACGAGGAGGTCGCCGGCGCGTCCCCGAAGCTCGTGCCGAAGATCTCCGAGGCCGAGCTGAAGGACGCGATCGAGGCGCAGATGCGCGACGCGGGGTTCGGAGATCTCGCCCCCAAGATCGAGGCCGGCATGCGCGACGCGATGGCGCGCGCGCAGGGCGCGGGCGCAGGCGGCTTCGAGGCGGGGCTCTTCGAGGCCGCCGCCCAGATGCTGGCGGCGATGAGCCCGGACGAGCAAGCGCAGCTGCAGGCGATGGCCAAGCAGATGTTCGGGCTGGGCGACCCCGTGGAGGGCGGACCCCCTGGCGCGGCGGTCCCGCCGCCCGGGCCGGCCCCGATCGTCGACGACGAGTTCGGCGACCCGGAGGACGCGCCGCCGAAGAAGTAGCAGTCTGCTGAATTTTGGCGACGTCACGCTGCTGGGTGGGGTTGTTGCCGCTCTTTCACCCCCCCAACCCCCTCACCAACGGTGAGGGGGAGCCGGACGACTCTGTCGTTCTCTCATCCGGCCTGGCTCTCGCGCGGAATCCGCGCTCAGCGGGAAGGGACGAGCTTGTCGTAGCTCGCGATCTCCGCGAGCGCCGCTTCCTTCTCCGGACCGTCGATCAGCACCGGCCGAAAGTCGTTTTGCACGCGGTTGCCGGAGACGAAGACGGGCACGACGCCGTCGTTCACGGGCGTCACCGAGCCACCGCGGAGCTCGAAGCGGGCCTGGTAGATCATCGACGTCCTCTCGCCGGGCTGGGCGTTCCCGCCGAAGACGAAATTGCCCAGGCTGTAGACGATCTTCTTGCCCTTGTACTCCTCCATCCCTTGCAGCACGTGCGGGTGGTGGCCGAGGACGAGGTCGGCGCCGGCGTCGATGGCGGCGCGACCGAGCTTCTGCTGCACGTCGGTCGCCGCGTGCTCACCCTCGATGCCCCAGTGGAAGGATACAATGACGAGGTTGTCAGATTTCTTCTGGGCGGCGACGTCTTTCTTCACCTGCTCGCGGACCTCGAGGCGGCCCCCCGTGTAGCCGAGGTTCTTGACCTCGATCCCGTTGACCGTCCGTGTGTCGACCACGCCGAGGCCGAAGAAGCCGATCTTCTCCTGGGTGAGGCTCTCGCGCGTCTGGGTGACGCCGCGCGGCCCGCAGTCGGCCGAGTGGTTGTTGGCCATCGAGACCACGTCGACGCTGCCGAGCGCGAGCATCTTGGCGAACTCGGGCTTGCCGCGGAAGGCAAACGGCACGTCGCGCCGGCAGCCCTCGGTGGTGAGCGTGCCTTCGAGGTTCGCGATTGTGAGATCGTCTTTCCCGAGGATCGGAGCGACGCCGGAGAACGGCCGCGTGTAGTCGCCGTCTTCGAACGTCTTGTGGAAGCTGCCGGGCGCGCGCTCCGCGCCGGCGGGATCGCCGAGCGTGCAGTCACCGACCGCGCTGAGCAGGATGGTCGGTACGGCCGGGGCGGCCGGGATGGCCGCGCTCGGGGAGGGAGCAGCCGGCTGCTCCGAGGCGCCACGAGCGCCCGGAAACTCGCGCAGGGAGGCCGGCGCTTCTTCGCCGTGTGCCTCGGCTGTGCAGCCGAGGAGCCAGCGCCCGACCGCAGCCAGGGTCCACAGGGCGAGGGGAGCGCGCAGGCGGCGGGACGAGTCTCGGGAGGTCACGGACCGTGATGTTGGTCAAGGTCGGCGGCCCCGGCCAACTTCACTCCGTGTCTGCGTCGGGGGCCGGCGGCGGGGGAGCTGGGCGGTCGCCGCATTTGACGACCCGGAGGCGCATCGCCTTTCCCTCGGGCTCCGCGAGCAGCAGCTCGTCGCCGCGCGCCGCGATGGGCTCTCCGCGCCCGAGGCTGGGCTCGATGTCGACTGCCTCCGATGGCATGCCTGCCTGCCCGAGGCGGCCGAGCAGATCGGGGCCACGCAACGTGGGGATGGCCATCCACCCCGGGAGGAGGGTCGGCGCGCCGTCGCTCGGCGCCTCCTCCGGGGACTGGTAGCGCTCGGCCTCGCCGCCGCCAGGCGCGATGCGCACGGCCTTCACGAGGCCGCCGCCCGCGCCGGTGGGCGAGTCTTCGTCGCGGTAGGCGACCACGAGCCCGCCGTCGGCGGCGGGCGCGACGTCGTAAGAAATGACATGTCCGTCAGCAGGCGTGAGGCGGACGGCGTCGCCTGCCGGGCCGCCGGTCTCGTCCAGGATCAGCACCTCGAGCCAGGTGAAGGCGACGGCCTCGCCGCCCATCGTCTCGTCGACGTCCCCGGGATCGCGCTTGGTCTTGGGCTTCTTCTTGGGCGCAGGCTCGCTCGAAGGCTCGGGCCCGGCTGGCGGCGCGGGGCGCGCGGCGTGCCGGTCCTTCTCGAGACCGCGCACCTGGTAGACGGCGTAGAACCCGCCGGGGCGCGGGACGAGGCGAGGCGCGTCTGCGTCTGCGCCGTCGGGTGAAAGGCGCCGCGGCGGCGAGGCTTGCCCGATCGCGTTCGTCGGGAAGGCCGAGACCGCGATGTAGGACTTGTCATCTTCGATGGCGTCCCAGGCGACGAGCGCGTGGTCCTTCGAGACAGCCAGGTCGAGCGCGAGGGAGTCGTCGTTGCTTTCTCGGAGCTCCGCGCCCCAGCTCACGGTTTCGTTCTCGACGCGCGCGACGCGCACCGCGCGCCCGCCCGCGTTGGGCTCGATGAGCGCGACGAGGAAGCCCTTGCCGTCCACCGCGACGACCGGCGGATCCAGATCGCCTCGCGACCGCGAGAGGCGAATGGGCTTCGCCGACGAGCCGTCGGCGGTCACCAGGACGAGCGTGGAGAGCGTGCCGCCTTCGCCCTCGCCTTGCACGCCCATCGCGAAGCCGCCCTCGTAGGCGACCGCTCGTCCGAGGACGACGGCGAAGGGGGAGAGGAGATCGTCGCGGTCCGGTGCTTCGTCCGCCGGGTCGGAGGGTTGATCCGCCCTGTGGCTGGGCTCCCCGACCGTGGCGAGCTTGCCGGGCGCGACGTCCACGCAGCGGGGCGCGCGATCCAGGACGGGCCCCGAAGCAGACGCGCTCGGTGTGGCGCCTACGGGCGTGGAGAAATGCCGGTAAGCGAGCGCACCGCCGATGACGACCGCGAGCCCGAGCCCGACGGCGACCGCCGAAGACATGACGCCGCGGCCCCCGAGCTCGGGAGTCGAGCGCCGCTCCGCTTTCTCCTTCGGCTCCACGAGAGCGTGGCATACGTCACGCACGCGTCTCGGGCAAGCAGAGGGCCGCGGCTTGGCGCGCTACGCGGACGCTGCTACGCACCCCCCGTGGCCTGGCTCGCGCAGCTCCTCGGTGGTCTGCCGCGTGTCGGCAGCCTGACGGGGCGGTTCTTCGAGAACCTCCGCGTGGACGACTCGTTCGCCCAGGCGCTCGCGAACCGACGTGGTCCGGTGGTGTTCGTGCTGCGCTCGGTGTCGGTGGTGGACGCGCTCGCGACCGCGCACCTCGCCGCGCAGGCGAAGCTTCCGTCTATCGGCTTCACGCACGATCTGCCGTGGCTGGCCGCCGCGTTCGGCGGCGGCCGCGCGCGCGGCGCGTCGCAGGAGCAAGCGCTCACCCGCGCCCTCGAGCAGGGCAAGACTTCGCTCCTGTTCTTGAAGCGCCCCCCGAGTCTCTTCAGCCAGACGGGGCGCGGGCAGACCGAGGGCGACAGCGTGCTCGCCTCGGTCATTGAGCACGCGGCGAAGGGCAACGACGTGACGCTGGTCCCGGTCGTGCTGCTCTGGACGATGCGCCCCGACCACCGCGGCGGCTCACCCATCGATCTGGTGTTCGGGCCGACCGACATGCCCGGGGACTTTCGCGCGGCGATGCAGGCCTTGCTCGCGTACCAACACGGCGCGCTGCGCGTGGGGGAGCCGATCGACGTTCGCGCGTTCCTCGAGAGCGAAGGCGACGAGAGCTCGTACACCACCGTGCGCAGGCTCACGTACGCGCTCCTCCGCCGAGTCGAGCGCGAGCGCCGCGCGGTGGTCGGCCCCGCGCGCAAGTCTTCGGCCCGCGTGCGGGAAGAGGTCCTTCGTTCACCGAAGCTGACCAAGATGATGACGGACCTCGCGAGCGGAAACCCCGCGAAACATGCGGAGCTCGTGTCGCGCGCGAGAGAGATGATCACCGAGCTCGCGGCCGAGCCGGATGAAGATCTCATGCGCGCGGTCGAGCCGGTGGCCGACCGCCTCGTGCGGCGCGTGTTCGCCGGCATCGACGTCGAGGCCGTCGGGCTCGAGAAGACCCGCGAGGCCGCACGCAAGGGAACCATCGTGCTCTTGCCGAGCCACAAGAGCCACGTCGACTACCTGGTCCTCACGTACGTCCTCCGGAAGAACCTGCTCGAGCTGCCGGTCATCGCGGCAGGTGACAACCTCTCCTTCTTCCCGGTCGGGGAGCTCTTGCGTCGCGGCGGCGCGTTCTTCATCCGGCGGGACTTCCGCGG
>JAEUKE010000044.1 GCA_016794345.1 Myxococcales bacterium | reverse complement strand
AGAACATCTTCTTGCGCTTCGACGACGACAGGATGCCGAGCATCTCGCGGTACTTCGCGACGGTGCGCCGCGCGATCTTGATGCCGTCCTGGTCCTCGAGGATCTTCACGATCGCCTGGTCCGAGAGCGGGTTCGACTTGTCCTCTGCGAGGATGATCTTCTTGATCGCCTGCTTCACGCTCTCCGAGGCGATGTCCTCGTCGGCGACGCGGCTGATGGAGCTGTTGAAGAAGTACTTCAGCTCGAAGAGCCCCTGCGGCGTGTGGACGTATTTGTTGCTCGTCACGCGCGAGATCGTCGACTCGTGCATGCCGACGGCCGCGGCGACGTCCCGCAAGATCATCGGCTTGAGGTACGCGACGCCGTGGTCGAGGAACTCACGCTGCTTCTCGACGATGCACTCCGTCACGCGGATGATCGTCCGCCTGCGCTGCTCGATCGCGCGGATGAGCCACTGGGCGCTCTTCAGCTTCTCGTTGATGAACTCCTTCGCCTTCGGATCCTTGAGCATCCGCTGGGCGAGGTTCTCGTTGATGTAGAGGCGCTGCATCCCCTTGTCGTTGTCGCTCACCACCCACTTGTCCCCGTCCTTCAGGACGTAGACGTCGGGCGTGATCGCGATCTGCTTGTCGTCGACCTCGGCGTAGTTGCGCGCGGGGATGCTCTCGAGCTTCTGGATCTCCTGGACGGCCTCGTACACCTCGTCGAGCTCGATCTTCAGGGCCTTGCAGATGGCCTGGAAGTTCCGCCGCTCCACGTTGTGGAGGTGGTCGCGGATGATCGACTTCTCGATCTCGTCGTAGCCGAGCACCTCCGCCTGAATGAGGAGGCACTCGCGCAGATCCCGCGCGGCCACGCCGAGGGGATCGAAGCGCTGGATCAGCTTGAGGACCTCTTCGGCGTCCTCCGGGTCGAGCTCCGCCTCACGCGCGAGGTCTTCGATCGTCAGGTCGGGGCGCTTGTTGCCTTCGGCGTCCTCACCACCTTCGAGGTCGAGGTAGCCGCGCTCGTCCAGGTTGCCGATGACGAGGAGCGCAAATTGCTTCTCGTTGTCCACGAGGTCGCTCAGGCCGAGCTGCCAGAGCAGGTGATCGCGCAGCGTGTTCGGTTTCGTGAGGGACTGCTCGATCGGGGGGAGCTCTTCGAAGCCGCTTCGAGGGGCGCCGACCGGCGTCTGGAGCTGGCGGTTCTCCAGGAACTGCTCCCAGTCGACCTCTTTGACCTGCTTCTCCACCTCTCGCTGGGCGGCGTCGAGCGGCCGCTCCTGATCGGTCATGCCAATCCGCTCTTCCGGAGCGAAGTCCTTGTCGCGAGGTGAGGCACCCGGCGTGGTAGCGCTGGTGACCTCGGTCCGGCCCCGGGGATCGGCGATCTCGTCCGCGAGCACCGGGTTGCCGTCGAGCTCCTTCCGGACTTCGTCCACCAGCTCCATGCGGGAGAGCTGAAGCAGCCGGATGGCCTGCACCAGCTGGGGGGTCATCACCAGCTGCTGCGCCAGCTTGAACTGGAGCTTCATCTCCATGCCCATGAGAGCTCCTTTTCCGGGTTGAGGTTTTCCATGTTGAGACCGTCACTCGAACGCGAATCGGCCCTGAAAAGCGGTTGATTCGCCCGCCAGACCCAGCTGTCGAAGGGCTGGCACGGGGAGACTAGCACAGCTCGAGAAGTCGTCGGCCCGTATCTTGCACGCATTGATGCCACGGTGTCCGAGAATCGCGCAGACAGCTGCAAGAGCTTCGCTAGCTCCTGGGCTCGTCCCCGATTTCGAGCCGAGCCTCCCCAAAAGTAACGGTCATTCGGCCCTCACTCGCAAGCTTCACCTCGAGGGTCCGGGCTCGAATGACCGTGTCGTCGTTCACCTTGCCCGAGAGGCTCGCGTGATCGGCCTCGATCTCCCCGCTGATTTCGCCGGTGGACACGATCGTGCCGACCTTCACGCGGCCCGCGACCGCGCCCGACGGGGCCACCGTCAGGGCTGGGGTCGAGACCTCCCCGGAGATCCGGCCGCGCACCACGACGGGGCAGCTCGAGCTGACCGAGCCTTTGAGCTCCGTGCCTTCTTCGATCAGGGTGAGGCGGCTGATCTCGGTGGTCTTCTTGTCATCGTCCATGGTCAGACGCTCCTCGGCCGGGGGTGGGTGATGCGGACACGTAGCCGGGCACCGGGCTCGACGCCGAAGGCGGTGCGGTCGGGGTGCTGCTCGACGGTCGACACGACGGAGCCGTGCTTCGAGACGATGAGGCTGATCGGCCCCGAGATGCCCGGCTGGTCGCCTTCGACGATGCGGCCGTGCACGGTCAGGATGCCGGGGCCGAAGATCTTGCAGTTCTCGAGCAGGCCCGGCTCGCCGATGACGAGCTCGGTGCGATCCCCGAGCTGGATCGAGCAATTGTCGAAGTGGCTCTCGATGACGACGTTCGATCCGGCGTGGAACTCGAGCGAGGCGTTGCGCAGCACGTCGCCGCGACCGAAGTACCGGCGGGTCGCGGGAGCGGCGGGCTCGAGCGGTGCACCGGTGAGGAAACGCGTCGCGTCCGCGCCGACGAGCAGACGCGAGCCGTCGCCGTCGACGCTCGCGTCGATGGGCTCGGTCTGCGCGTGCGTGAGCAACGCGCGCGTGAGCACGGCGCCGTAGACGCGCGCGTGGGTGAGGACCGCGCCTTCGAGGACGGCCTCGGCGAAGATGGCCCGCCGCAGATCGCAGAGCGAGAGGCGGGCACCCGTCAGGTTGGCGCTGGTGAGGTTCGCTTGCTGGAGCGAGGCGCGCGTGAGATCGACCGCGCGAAGGGTGGCGCCGCGGAGGTCGGCGCCGTCGAGGAGCGCCTCGGCACAGAGGGCCTCTTCGAGGTTGGCGGTCCGGAGCGAGGCGCCGCGGAGGTCCGCGCGGATGAGCTTCGCCCCTCCGAGGTACGCCTCGTTGAGATCCGCGTGGGAGAGGTTCGCGCCCGTCAAGTCGGCCTTGCCGAAGTTCGCGGAGTCGAGCTCCGCGTTGGTGAGCCGTGCGCCCTCGCACAGGGCCTCGATGAGCGTGGCCCCTTCGAGGTTGGCTCGGGTCAGGTTTGCGCTCGTGAGGTTCGCTCGATCGAGGTTGGCCGAGTCGAGCTCGGCTTTGTCCAGGTTCGAGTCGGCGAGGTCGGCGCCGGCGAGGTACGCCTCCTTCAGGCTGGCCGCGCGGAGGACCGAGCCGCGCAGCTTCGCGCCGCCGAGGTTGCACCCCGTGAGATCCGACCGGGAGAAGTCGATCGACTCGAGCACCAGCTGCGACAGGTCGAGCCCGCGCAGATCACATTGCGAGAGCTTGCCGCCCTGTTTGGCCAGCCGGACCACGTCGTCGCGTGTCAGATCCGCCATCGTCCTCTCCCTCTCTCCCGTAGCGTCCTCATTCCGCTCGCCTCTCCTTCTTCTCGGTCTCGTCGAGGAATGCGACGACCTCGGCGTGTTTCATCTCAAAGGACAGCGTCTCCAGCCGCTCGACCCGGCTCCTCTCGCCGAGCCTGGCGAGGTAGAGCGTGATGTCCGAGAGGGCGAGCGCGCGGGCGCGCCGGTGTCGCTTGCGCTCCGCCGACCCTGGCGCCGAGACGTCGTAGCCGTTCGCCGCCGCGGCCAGCGCGTTCGCCGCCTCGCGCAGGAGCCGCCGCTCCTCGCTTCGTCCGCCCACCGGCGAGAGGCGCGACGCGAGGCGGCGATACTCCTGGAACGCGCGGGCGATCTCCTCGGCCACCTCCGCGGAGACGCCCGTGAGCTCCACGATGTCCTTCGGGCGCGAGACGTAGAAGAGGCCGAGCGAGGCCAGCCCCGTCGCGTGGATCCGGTCGAGCCCGACCTTGAAGAGGCCCGGTACCTTGGCCAGGACCGCCGACACGATCACGGCTTCGCGGGCGTTCGACTCGGCCTCGAGCGCGAAGGCCTCGGGGAAGAAGACGATGAGCTCGCTGTACGTGTCGATGATCTTCTCGCGGACCTCGCCCCGGATCGCGCGCTCGTGGCGCTCGGCCTCGGGCGCCACAGCCGTCGCGGCTTCGGCTGCGCGCGAGAGCGCCGCGAGGTACACGCGCAGCCGCTGGACGAGCTCGGCGTGTCCCATGCCCTCGGCGGACCGGAGGATCGCGCGCACCGCCGGCTCGCAGAAGGTGATCCAGTCGGCGTGCGGCTCGCCGAGTCGGATCTCGATCATGAAGTCACGGATCGGCTGGGCGTTCGCGACGACGAGCTCGTGGAAGAGCTTCTCGGCTTGCGCGTGATCGAAGATGTTCTCGGTCGTCGTGGGCTCTCCCACGACGCCTTCCTCTTCCGCTTCGGGCTTGGGCGGAGGGACGGTCCCGGGCTCGACGAGGATCGCGTCGAACCCCGACTCGACCTCGTCGAGCAGCCGCAGGAACTCCGAGCGTGTGCCGCCGCGGTTCGAGGGAGGCGGCTTGGGAGGCTCGTCGACAGGCTGCTCCAGCGGAGGCGGCGGGATCTCCGTCTTCGGCGCGGCCGGATCGAGCGGGAGGCCCTTCAACGTGGTCCGGATGGGGTCGGCGCCGGCGGGGCCCGTCTTGACCTGCCCCGGCGCGATCCCGCCCTTCTTCGTCTCGCGGGTCTCGCGCCGCTTCGTGGTCGTCGCCTTGGTCCTCCCGCCGACGAGCTCCTTCGTCTTCGCGCGGACCACCGCGCCACACTCGCCACAAAAGCGTGCGCCGACGTCGATATCGGCTCCGCATGCTTCGCAACGGGGCATTCGCGACAGGACGATACCAGACGTAGCGGCAAGACTGCGACGTTCGGTTCTTCACCAAGCGACGAGGGTTTGTCCACCCCCCGGGGGTTCCCTTGCGGCGAGTCGGAGGGACAACAGGAGGGACGTGGCTGCCCGCTGCGCGTCGGTTGGGGTAGAACGTTCAGCCGATGGCCAAGCAAGTGTTCCGGTTCGGGATGGGCAAGACGGACGGCAGCGCGAAGATGCGCGACCTCCTGGGTGGGAAGGGAGCGAACCTCGCGGAGATGTCCGCGGCCGGGCTCCCCGTCCCCCCGGGGTTCACCATCTCCACCGAGGTTTGCGCGCGGGCCATTCGGGACAATGGCCGCGTCCCTGCCGAGGTGCAGACCGAGATCGAGGAGGCGCTCGCCGCTCTCGAGACCGCGATGAGCGCGAAGCTCGGCGACAAGGACCGGCCCCTCCTGGTCTCGGTCCGGTCGGGCGCCGCGGTGTCGATGCCCGGCATGATGGACACCGTCCTCAACCTCGGCATGAACGACGAGGTAGCCGAGGGCATGGCCAGGGACCCGGCCCGCGCGCGCTTCGCGTGGGACTGTTACCGCCGCTTCATCGAGATGTTCGGCTCGGTCGTCATGGGCGTCTCCCACGACGCCTTCGACGAGGTGATGGACGGGCTGAAGAAGGAGCGCGGCAAGAAGCTCGACAAGGACCTCGACGCGACGGACCTCCGTGATCTCGTGAACCGCTTCAAGGCGGTCTACCGAGACGCGACCGGGCGCATGTTCCCAGCCGATCCGCGCGAGCAGCTCGAGCGCGCGATCGGGGCCGTGTTCCGTTCGTGGAACAGCGAACGCGCCATCAAGTACCGGGAGGTCGCCAAGATCCGCGGCCTCGCCGGCACCGCCGTGAACGTGCAGGCCATGGTGTTCGGCAACCGCGGCTCCACGTCCGGCACGGGCGTCTGCTTCACGCGCAACCCGGCCACCGGTGAGAAGGTGCTCTACGGCGAGTACCTCGTCGACGCGCAAGGGGAGGACGTCGTCGCGGGTACCCGCACGCCCGAGCCCATCGCTCACCTGGCCGACCAGATGCCCGAGGTCCACGCGCAGCTCCTCGAGCTCGCGGCGCGGCTCGAGAAGCGCTTCAGCAACGTGCAGGACATCGAGTTCACGGTGCAGGAGGGCAAGCTCTACCTGCTGCAGACGCGCCATGGAAAGCGCACCGGCGCCGCCGCGCTGAAGATCGCGGTGGATCTGGTGAACGAAGGCGTCGCCGGCAAGGAGCAGGCGGTCATGCACCTCGTCGAGCCCGCGCACATCGACCAGATGCTCCATCCGCATTTCGCCGACGAGGTCTCGTACCGCAAGGCGGGGCGTGTATTCACGAAGGGCCTTCCCGCGTCGCCCGGCGCGGCCGTCGGTCGGCTCGTCTTCAGCGCGGAGGACGCCGAGGCGTGGCATGGCCGCGGCGAGAAGGTCGTCCTCGCGCGCATCGAGACCAGCCCGGAGGACGTGGGCGGCATGCACGCGTCGACGGGCATCGTCACGACCCGTGGCGGCATGACGAGCCACGCCGCCGTCGTCGCGCGCGGCTGGGGCAAGCCCTGCGTCGCGGGCGCCGGCGACGTCATCATCGACTACGCGGCGCGCACGATGAGCACACGGAACGCGACCCTTCGCGAGGGCGATTGGGTCAGCCTGAACGGCACGACGGGCGAGGTGATCGTCGGTAAGGAGCCCCTCCAGGACGCGAGCCTCAGCGAGGACTTCAAGCTGTTCATGTCGTGGGTCGACGACATCCGCCGGTTGAAGATCCGGGCCAACGCGGACACCCCGAAGGACGCGACGGTCGCGCGCAACCTGGGCGCCCAGGGCATCGGCCTCTGCCGCACCGAGCACATGTTCTTCGATCCTCAGCGCATCCTCAGCATGCGCAAGATGATCGTCGCCGAGACGCTCGAAGGCCGGAAACAAGCCCTCGCCGAGCTCCTGCCGTACCAGCGCGACGACTTTCGCGGCATCTTCCTCGCGATGGAGGGGCTGCCGGTCACCATCCGTCTCCTCGACCCGCCGCTCCACGAGTTCTTGCCGCACGAGACGCCGCAGCAGGAGCAGGTCGCGCGCGCGCTCGGTATGAGCATCGACCGCCTGCGCTCGCGCCTGCGCTCGCTCTCGGAGCAAAACCCGATGCTGGGCCACCGCGGCTGCCGCCTCGGCATCACCCACCCCGAGATCACCGAGATGCAAGCGCGCGCCATCTTCGAAGCCGCCTGCGAGCTGACCAAGGAGGGGAAGGACGTGCGGCCCGAGATCATGGTTCCTCTCGTCGTCGACGAGCGCGAGCTCGCCGATCAGGAGGCCCTCGTTCGCCGCGTCGCCGAAGAGGTGATGACCGAGAAGGGCGTCAAGGTCACCTACCACGTCGGCACCATGATCGAGACGCCTCGCGCGGCGCTGCTCGCCGGCGAGATCGCCGCCCGCGCCGAGTTCTTCAGCTTCGGCACGAACGACCTCACGCAGATGACGCTCGGCTTCAGCCGCGACGACTCGGCGACCTTCTTGCCCCACTACGTGTCCGCCAAGATCATGGACGACGACCCCTTCCAGACCGTGGATCAGCAAGGCGTCGGCGAGCTCGTTCGCCTCGCGTGCGAGCGCGGCCGCGCAGCGCGGCCCGACATTCACCTGGGGGTGTGCGGTGAGCACGGCGGCGATCCGCGGAGCATCGGCTTCTTCGACACGGTCGGGCTCGACTACGTGAGCTGCTCGCCGCTGCGCGTGCCGGTCGCTCGGCTGGCCGCGGCGCAAGCGACGCTGAAAGCGACGGGCGCGGGAGGGACGAAAGAGGGCGAGGCCTGAGCGGCGCGCAGTCACACCCGCACGTCCGGCCAATCTTCCAAGAGCGCCTCGAGCGGCTCGAGGCGCTCTCGCTCTTTGGCGCCGATCCAAACCGCGGTCTCGGGGCCCTGAGGGGTAGCGAAGCCGATCACCCCGGCCGACGCGAAGAAGCGTCTGGAAGACCATGAAGGGATCGAGAGCGCCTTCACCTTCTTCGTGAGCTTCGATAGGGCCCGGGCATCGAGGCCGTCGTGGCTCGCGCCGAACGGAGCGCCGAACGTCGCTTCGAGCAAGAGGACCTGGATCAAGAAGCCGGCGAGCGCATCAGACTCCTTCTGCCACGGCGCACCCGGCGCGTTCGAGCGGACATACACGGGCGGATCCTCCCCAGCCGGATCGGTTGCCCACGTCCACACGCCCTGGTTCTCGACGTAGAAGACCAGCCTTCCATCCTCTCCGCCGGGCACGAGGCCCTCGGGAGAGACGAGCCGGTTCTGCACGAAGACCCGATGGCCCGCCGTGGCCTCGTGGAGCGCGCACAGCGGGCGCGGCAACAGCTCCGACATGAGAGGCGCGCTCATCGCGGGGCCATACCAGCGCTCCACGAAGACGCTCATCGCAGCGAGGCGGTCTCCCGTCGTGCTCGCCTTCGTCAGGGACGCGATCGCCTCCTCAGCGGGCGGGGGCAGCGCCAGCTGGGCTTGCGAGACGAGCTGCCGCCAGAGCTCTTCTTCGAGAGGCTCCGCGAGCCCGAGGGTGAGCTTGTACCCGTCGGTCGCCGGCCGACTGCGTTTCAAGAGCTCTGCGGCGCCGAGGTACAACGCCCTGTCTCCCCTCCGCAGGAACAGGTGGATGGGCGCGAGCCTGGCGGCCGGAGGGAGGTCGCGGTGCCAGCGCAGCTCCGATGGGGAAGGCATCGCTCCGCCGCCTTTGCCACGCAGGGAGAACAGGAGCGCGAAGTGGCCCGACGGCAAGAGGAAGGGCCCGTCGAGCGCGTCCTCGGAAGCGCCCAGCTCGGAGAGCGGGAGCTCACGGAGTCTTTCGAGCTGCACCGCGGCACGCTACCACCGAGGGCGGAGCTTCGGTTCGGCTCCGTGCCGTGTGCTTGCCGTCGGATTCGTGCAACAGGCGGCGATCAAACCTGACACAAGGCTGTCAGCGCTCGGTGCGATTGTCTCCCCGTTCCGGCGGCGAGCCGCTGCCGGCCGATGAAGGAGACCGACATGAGCCTGACGTTCTACTACGCCCCGATGTCCACCGCCTCGACCGTGCACTGGAGCCTGGAGGAGCTGGGCGTGCCCTATGAGGGGGTGCGGGTGGACCTTCTCGACGCCGCCGACAAGAAGAAGAAGCTCGGCTCCGTCAATGCCAACCTGAAGGTCCCCGTGTTGGTGCATGACGGAACCGCCATCTTCGAGTCCGCCGCCATCCAGATCTACCTGGGCGAGACGTTCGGCGTCGAGAAGGGGCTCTTCCCTGCGCCGGGGCCGAAGCGCGGCGAAGCCCTGAAGTGGCTGGTCTGGGCGAACGTCACGCTCGGGGAGGCGAACGGTCGCCTCATGCGCCACGCGAGCGAGCGTTCGCCGGCAGAGCTCCGGAGCGCGCCCGCCGCCGAGCAGGCTCGAAACGACCTCGACGCGGCGCTGCGCGTGTTCGAGGACGCGCTCGGGGACAAACCCTACGTGCTCGGTCGGGAGTTCAGCCTGGTGGACTGCCACCTCGCCTCGTTTTTCCAGTGGCTCGGATTCTGCGGCGTGGACCTGAAGCCCTACCCCAAGACGAACGCGTGGGTGGCGCGCTGCAACGACCGGCCGGCAAACTTGCGGCTCATGCAGGAGAGCTGAGCGGCGTCGCGAGGCGCGGCGGAGGAGGTGGTGACCTACGTCCCCCCGCCTGGCCAGTCACGAAGGAGCGCCTCGAGCGGCTCGAGGCGCTCGCGTTCCTTCGCGCCGATCCAGGCCGCGCGATCGCGTACCATGGAGCGCGATGTCGCATCGCCCGACGCACGCCTACCCGCGCGATCTCGTCCGGTTCGCGGCGCGGCGATGGCCGGAGGGGAGAATCCCCGACGAGGACGGCCTCGCCGCGATCGTGGAGACGGCGTACCACGCGTCTTTCTTGCGCGAGGAAGACAGGCCTGTCGTGTTCCGAGCGATCGTCTGCGAGCCCGACGAGGTCGCGGCGGAGGTCGCGGCGCACGACTCGCTCCACGTGCTCAGGTTCGCGACGACGCGGCCCTTCGACGAACAGGAGGTTCGCAGGCTCTCCCAGGCCGCGACGTACGAACGCGCGCTCATCGGCGTGAGCTTCGACCAGGGCTCGCCGGTCATCTGGGGCATCGTCCACACGGGGCCTCGCTGGCTCCAGACGGCGCCGGGCAACCGCGCGATGCAGAAGCTCCTGCCCGACTGCGTCGCGCTCCGCGTCGCGCGCCCCGGTCATGTCGCGCTCTCCTGGGGAGACCGGCCCGTCGCCGAGCTCCGGCAGGGGGTCGTGGGTGACTCGCGCGTCGACGTGTTCGGCTCACGGTGGCTCGCGTCGCGCTTCGTCGACACCCGAGCGGAGGTGAGCGAGCTCCACACGCTCGTCAACGGCGGCATCCCGGCGGTGGATCCGGACGTCACGAGGCTCATCGGACAGCAGCTCATTCGACGCGTCGTGGCCATCATCCGGGGCGCGCACCACGGTGGGACGCTCCTCATCGTGCCGCCCGACTGCGCGGCGGCGCTGGTGGAGGGCCGCTACGTCCGTCTGAAGTACCCGTTCGCCGAGCACGCGGCGCGGAGCCGCTTCCGGCAGCTCCTCCTGCCGATGTTGCGCGAGGTCGCCAGCCTCGCGGGGCCGACCGAGGACGCTGGCACCGAGCACTACCTCCGCGCGCTGGCCGGACCGTTGCGCGAGCTCGACGACTCGATGTTCGAGCTCGCCCAGCTCATCGCGTCGCTCGCGCAGGTGGACGGCGCCGTCGTGCTCGACAAGCGGTTCGGGATCATGGGGTTCGGCGGAGAGATCGCCGGCGATCTCGCGGCGGTCGCCACCGTCCGACGGAGCCTCGATCTCGAGGGCACACGATACGAAGAGGAGATCGTCGATCGGGTCGGGACGCGCCATCGATCCGCGTACCGCCTCTGCAACCGGTTCCACGGCGCGCTCGCCGTCGTCGTCTCGCAAGACGGGACGGTGCGGTTCGTCTCGTGGCACGACGGCGGCGTCACGTATTGGGACCACGCGGCGCTCGGGCTGAGCGAGTCCGCCTGACCGCGTGCGGGGGAGGCGAGGCGGCCGGGTGATCCGCTGGCTTGCGTCCGCCGGAGCGGCCGACTACCGTATCGTCATTCTACGATGGTCCGCGTGACCCAGACCAGCTCGGCCTGTTGCCCGCCACCGGCAGACGAGCCGGACCTCCGCCCGGTGGAGGGCGACGAGGCGGACGAAGAGCTCGCCATGTACGGAAAGGCCCTCGGCCACCCGGCGCGCGTGAAGATCGTCCGCCTCCTGCTCCGGAAGAACGCGTGCATCTGCGGCGATATCGTGGAGGAGCTGCCGCTCGCGCAGTCCACCGTATCGCAGCACCTCAAGGTGTTGAAGGAGGCGGGGCTGATCCGGGGGGACGTGGACGGGCCGCGGGTCTGTTATTGCATCGAGCCACGCGCGCTCAGGCGAATCCGCGCGCTGATCGGAGGTCTGTGATGGTCGCGGCGCCGGGTGATAATCGTTCATCGGCGATGGCCGTTGCGGGGCGAGAGGGCGTCGCCCGACGCCTCTCGTTCCTCGACCGATACCTCACCCTCTGGATCTTCACGGCCATGGGGGTCGGCATTCTCCTCGGCACCTTCGCGCCCGGTGTCACCCAGGCGATCGAGAGCCTGAGCGTCGGCACGACGTCGATCCCCATCGCGGTCGGCCTCGTGCTGATGATGTACCCGCCGCTTGCGAAGGTCCGCTACGAAGAGCTCGGGCGCGTCCTCGGCGACAAACGGGTGCTCGCGCTCTCCCTCGTCCAGAACTGGGTCCTCGGGCCGCTCTTGATGTTCGGCCTCGCGGTCGTGTTCCTCGGCGACAAGCCCGAGTACATGCTGGGCCTCATCGTGATCGGCCTCGCCCGATGCATCGCGATGGTGATCGTCTGGAACGACCTCGCCAAGGGCGACACCGAGTACTGCGCGGGGCTCGTCGCGTTCAATTCCCTGTTCCAGGTGTTCTTCTTCTCGATCTACGCCTTCTTCTTCGCGACCGTCCTGCCTCGGTGGCTCGGCCTCGAGGGCGCCATCGTGAACGTCACCATCGCGGAGATCGCGAAGAGCGTCGCCATCTACCTGGGCATCCCGTTTGCGGCGGGCTTCCTCTCGCGCCGCGTCCTCGCGGGCGCGAAGGGACGCGAGTGGTACGAGACCCGGTTCCTGCCGCGGATCGGGCCCATCACGCTCGTGTCACTCCTCTTCACCATCGTGGTGATGTTCTCGCTCAAGGGCGAGGCCATCGTCTCGCTGCCGCTCGACGTCCTCCGCATCGCGGCGCCGCTCCTCATCTACTTCGGCGTGATGTTCACGGTCTCGTTCGTGATGAGCAAGCGGGTGGGCGCGTCGTACGAGCAGTCGGCCACGCTGTCGTTCACCGCGGCGTCCAACAACTTCGAGCTCGCCATCGCGGTGGCGATCGCGAGCTTCGGGATCCACAGCGGCGCCGCGTTCGCCGCGGTCATCGGTCCCCTGGTGGAGGTCCCTGTCTTGATCGGGCTCGTCAACGTCGCGCTGTGGGCCAAGCGTCGATACTTCTCGACGGCCCCAACCGGAGGAGCAGCATGAACGAGGGGACGAAGCGCATCCTGTTCTTGTGTGTCGCGAACTCGGCGCGCAGCCAGATGGCCGAGGGCCTCGCGCGTGCCCGCTTCGGGGAGCGGGTCGTCGTGCAGAGCGCAGGGAGCGAGCCCTCGGTCGTGAGCCCGTACGCCGTCGAGGTCATGCAAGAGGTCGGCGTGGACCTCTCGACGCATCGATCCAAATCGGTGGACTCGATCGATCCGGCGACCGTCGACACGGTCATCACGCTCTGCGCGGAGGAGGTCTGTCCGGCGTTCCTCGGCAAGGCGCGTCGCCTCCACTGGCCCATCCCCGACCCGGCGAGCAAGGACCCGGCGCTGTCGCGAGAGACCCTGCTGGAACGGTTCCGCACCGCGCGCGCGCAGATCGACGGCCGCCTCGCGGTTCTCGAAGCGCTGCTCGAGATCCCGCCGGGACCGCAGCCGCACGAGTTCCACGCGAGCGTTCGCGTGACGGACCTCGCGGCGAGCACTCGCTTCTATGCGTGGCTCCTCGGCGCGCCGCCCAAGGAGTGGACGCACCGGTACTCCATCTTCGTCAGGCCCGACCTGCAGACGAACTTCGTCGTGGTCGTGTCGGACGGCAAGGAGCTGCACAAGGACACGCTCTACCACCTCGGCATCGCGGTCGCCGACAAGGCCGCCGTGATTCGCGCGTACGAGCAGGCGACGGCCGCAGGCCTGCCCGTCCACAAGCCGCCGCGCACGACATGGCGAGGAACGCCGCTGCACGAGCTCTGGCTCACCGACCCCGACGGCAACCTCATCGAGGTCTACGCCAGGCTCACCCCCGAGGAGCTCGCTCGGATGCCGGAGAACCTTGAGCCCGTGTTCCTCGCCTGAGGAGGGCGCGGGAAGAAAAGCTGCGTCCATTTCGCTGCGCCGCCGTCTTCAGAGCAGGAGGATGAAGATGCAGAACACAAAAGACGAGATCCGGAACGTGGTTCGCGAGCAATACGCAAAGGTCGCGAACGCCACGACGACCAGCTGCGCCCCGGGGTGTTGCGGCGGCTCCAACCCGGAGATGAGCCTCAAGCTCGGCTACACCGAGGAGGACCTGTCGTCGGTGCCCGAGGGCGCCAACATGGGGCTCGGCTGCGGGAACCCGCAAGCCATCGCCGCGCTCGCTCCTGGAGAGACGGTGCTCGATCTCGGCGCGGGCGGAGGCTTCGACTGTTTCCTCGCCGCGAAGCAGGTAGGACCGACGGGCAAGGTCATCGGCGTCGACATGACGCCGGACATGGTCACGAAGGCGCGAGCCAACGCCCGGAAGCTCGGGACGACGAACGTCGACTTCCGGCTCGGGGAGATCGAGCACCTGCCCGTCCCCGACCAGACGGTCGACGTCATCCTGTCGAACTGCGTGATCAACCTGAGCCCTGACAAGGCCGCGGTCTTCGAGGATGCGTTTCGCGTGCTCAAGCCTGGCGGGCGACTCGCCATCTCCGACGTCGTGCAGCTGAGGCCCTTGCCGGAGGCGCTCGCGCAAGACGTCATGGCGCTGACCGGCTGCGTCGCGGGCGCCGCGACGATCGACTCGCTGCGGGAGCTGCTCCGCGGCGCGGGCTTCGAGCAGATCGAGGTGAAGGAGCGTCCGGGAAGCCGCGAGGCGATCCGCGAGTGGATGCCCGGATCCGGCGCGGAGGACTACGTCACCTCGGCCACGATCGAGGCCGTCAAACCCGGCGGCGCCAAGGTGGAGCGGGGCACGTCCGGCCAGACAGAGGCCGAGCGCTCCTGTTGCGGGCCCTCCTGCTGCGAAGAGGAGAAGTCGGCGTGATCGAAGCTGCGGCGCGCGACGGATGGCAAGAGCTCGAGAGCAAGCTGCGGCCGTTCGTCGCGCGGCGCGTCCCTTCACGAGCCGACGCGGACGACATCGTGCAGGAGGTCTTCCTGCGCATGCAGCGAGGGCTGCCGCACCTCCGGGACGAACAGCGGTTCGGCCCTTGGGTCTACCAGATCGCGCGGAGCGCCATCGTCGACCACCAGCGTGCGCTCGCGAAACATCGCGTCGCGGACGGCGGCAATCTCGAGGAAGCCGCCGCCGACTCGCCCGAACGTCTCGAGGAGGCGGAGTCGGTCCTGGCCGGCGCCGTCGTCACCTTCGTCGCGATGTTGCCTTCTCCGTACCGCGAAGCCCTGACCCTCACGGAGCTCGAGGGCCTCACGCAGAAACAAGCAGCCGACATGCTCGGCATCAGCGTGTCGGGGATGAAGTCGCGCGTCCAGCGCGGTCGGGCGCTCCTCCGGAGATCCTTGGAAGACTGTTGCCACATCGCCCTCGACGCCCGCGGTCGCGTGGTCGGGTGCGAGCCACGCCCGGATGGGCGCCTCCCCGAATGCAAGTGCTGACTCTGCTCGCGTCACCATGATCGAAATCCCCACGCCCCGCGTCACCGCCACCCATCCGCCGCGAATCCTGTTCCTGTACGGCTCGCTGCGGAAGCGCTCGTACAGCCGGCTGCTCGCCGAAGAGGCCGCGCGCATCATCACCGAGATGGGCGCGGACACGCGCTTCTACGACCCAGCCGAGCTCCCGCTGGTCGACAGCGTCGGCGCCGACCATCCGAAGGTCGTGGAGCTGCGTGACCTCTGCGAATGGTCGGAAGGGCAGGTGTGGTCGTCCCCCGAGCGGCACGGGGCCATCACCGGCGTGCTCAAGAACCAGATCGATTGGATCCCGCTCAACATCGGCGCGGTCCGGCCGACCCAGGGACGAACTCTGGCCGTGATGCAGGTGAGCGGCGGATCGCAGTCGTTCAACGCGGTCAACACGCTGCGGCTCCTGGGCCGCTGGATGAGGATGTTCACCATTCCCAACCAGTCCTCCGTGCCCAAGGCGTACGAGCAATTCGAGGAGGACGGTCGCATGAAGGACTCGCCTTTCCGCGATCGCGTCGTCGACGTGATGGAAGAGCTCTACAAGTTCACCATGCTCCTCCGCGATCAGGTGCCGTTTCTCACGGACCGATACAGCGAGCGCAAGGAGGCGACCGCCAAGGCCGTCGCGGAGACCGCGTCGAAGGCGACCTCCTGAGCTGGCCGCGCGGCGACCCGACCTTCAGGGCTCGATGTATCGCCAGAGCCCTTGTGACCACATGAGGCCCACGAAAATCTGGTGGGTCCCGTCGGATGTGACCACGAGGCTGTTCGGGCCGATCTGGAGCTGGTCGGTGTGGGTGGTGGGCGCCCAGCTCGTGCCGGGCAATGGGGACGACTGGAAGTTCGTCCCCAGATCGCATTTGGAGCAGGCCCAGGCCCACATGGAGTAGACGTTGTTCGGCGTGCCCCAGACGATGGCCTGCGGCGCGTTGCCCGCGTCGGCGAGCGACCAGGTGTCGCCGAGATCGGTGCTGCGGTAGACGCCGTTTCCGGAGGGGCCGTCGGTCCCGGCGACGAACAACGTGTCGCCTGTCTGATGGATCTGGCAGTTTCCGTGGCCGTGTGTGAGGCCGGCGAGCCCCGGTGGCGCAGCCCACGTGGCGCCGCCATCGGTGGTGAGCACGGCGCCTCCGCCGTTCTGCGGGATGGCGATCCATCGATCGCGTGTGGTCGCCGCATCTCCGGTGTCGATGAAAAATGGGTACCAGGACACGCCGCCGGCGGGGAAGCCGGCGCCGCCGACGAGGCTCCACGTCGCGCCGCCGTCCGTCGACTCCGCGAGGCCGTCCGCCTCGTGCAGTCCGCTGACGAGATGGTCATTGTCGTACGGATCGATACGAAGCGAGTACAGATCGACGTCGACCGGGATCTCCGAGAAGGTCTGTCCGGCGTCGACCGACTTGTAGACGACCAGGTGTCCGGCGATCCAGATGGTCGCCGGCGTCGTCCCGGCGACGGCGATGAGCACGCCCCGCGGGATGTCCGGGAGCGTGTGGTTCACCAAGAACCACGTGTTGCCGTAGTCCTCCGTCTTCCAGAGGCCGGCGCTGCTGCCGGCGACGTACATCTCGTTGGGGCGCGCGGGGTCGCCGACGATCGACCCTGGACCGAAGGCGTTCGGCGTCGGGGCCAGGACCGAGGGATCCATCTCGGCGGGCGTCACGTTGATCCACTCACCCGGCGGACAGGTTCCGGCAGCGATGCACGGGTCGGGAGGGAGCGGCCCGCCGGTCGAGCTGCTCGAGCCCGAGCCGGTCGTGGTGGTGGAAGGTCCCGAGCCGGTCGGGGAAGATCCGGTCGCCTGATCGGTCCCGGTTCCTGTCGTCCCACCTCCCACACCTGATTCGTCGTCATCACAGCCGGTCCCGAAGAGCCCGAGGACGAGAAGAATCGGGGATGCCCGCACCGGCCCAGAATCACCCGGGCGACAAAGGATGGTCAACGTTCTCCGCTCCTCTTCGGATAACCTCTACGGTCGATGATCGCCCGCCTTGCGTTCGCCTTCCTGATCGGGACGCTCACCACCATCCTGGCTCCTTCGTTCGCGTGGGCCGTCCCGCTCGCGATCGACGGCTCCGCCGCGGGGCCAGCCTCGTGCCCCGACGGCGGGACGGCCGTCGACCGCTTCTGCCAGGTGAACGCGACGGCCGCGCAGAACACGGGCTGCCGGTACGGAGGCGAGCACACCTTCGACTCGATCTCGCTGACCAACGGCGCGCACGTCTGCGTGACGCCGTTCAACGGGACTGACAAGCAGAACACCGGCAACCTCGTCCTCATCTCGCTCTCGACGATCACCATCGACGCGACGAGCCGGATCACCGCGAAGGGCGTGGGGTACCAGGGACAGGTCTGCGACGACGGGCCCGGCCCCAACCCGCTCGCGGGCGGCAAAGGGGGCTGCTCGGTGCTCGACTCCGGCGGAGGCGGCGCGCACTTCGGCGCAGGCGGTCGAGGCACGAAGGACTGCTTCTTGGTCGCCCCGGCGAACAGCTGCCAGTTTCCTCAAGAATGGGAGGAGGACTGCGGCGCGAAGGTAGGGAACGCCTGCGTGACCACGACCGATCCCAACTTCCCGGTCTGTTATGGCACGACGAACAGCCCCAATGGCGCGGGCAACGCCACCCCGAGCGTCGCGGGGCAGCCGTTCTCGCACAGCATCTTCGAGGCTGAGTTCGGCGCGGCCGGCGGCGACAAGGGTTGCCGCGACGGCTTCGACAGCGCGCCGCGCGCCGGCCACGGCGGCGGTCGCGTCGTTCTCTTCGCCGCAAACGCCGCGCAGACCGGCGCCATCACGATCGCGGGGCGAATCACCGCCGACGGCAACCGAGGCTGCTCCAGCGGAAACGACTCCGCCGGCGGCGGCGCCGGCGGGACCGTCCTCGTGGTGGGCGACTTCGTCAACGTGCTACCCACGGCGCGCGTGAGCGCCCACGGTGGTCGCGGCGGCGACTCGCAGCCCAAGTGCCTGCCGTGCACCACCAGCGCCCAGTGCCAAGCAGGACAGACCTGTCAGGCTGGCCGATGTGGCCCTTGCAACTGCACGCCCTGCACCTCCAACGCGCAGTGCAACACGTTGCTCGGACAGACCTGCAAGAACCTCGGCGGCGACCTGGGCCAGGTCTGCGCGGACGCGTCGAACCAATGCACCCCGTTCGACCCGGGCGACGACGAGCGCGAGTGCACCGGCACCCAGAACAACGGCACCTGTGACGACTGCGGCGGCGGCGGCGGCGGCGGCATCATCAACATCCAGTCGCGTGTCTCGGACATCGCCCCCGAGGCGATCTTCGACGTGCGCGGCGCCGCGGGCGGCGTCTGTCCGATCTGCTCCGGCGAAGCCGGCGGCGGTGCGGGCGAGCTGCAGATCGACGGCGGCTACGTGGGAGAGGTGTGTGACGGCTGGGACAACGACTTCAACGGCACCGGCGACGACGGCCTGCTCGACCTGCTCTGCCCGGACGGCTCGACCATCGCGTCCTGCGACGTGACCGGGCAGCCGACGATCTGCGACTACTCCAACCAGGCCCTGTGCCTCGTCCCTGCCGTCGACGCGCGGCCGCGCTTCGCGATCGTCGTCGACACCTCGGGCTCGATGCTCAACGACCTTGTCGGGTTCCCCACCTTCGGCGACGGCTCGGTCGACTATCCCGGCATCGACACGGCGAGCGACGCGGACACCGTGGCCGGGAACAACTCGCGCCTCTTCATCGCGAAAGACGCCCTCACGGACGTGCTCTCCGCCTTCCCCGAGAGCGACTACGCCCTCGCGCGTTATTACCAGGACGTCGGGGTGAACCGGAGCTGCCAGACGGCCTCGAACTTCGAGTGCGCGTCGAGCTGCTGTTCGTACGACGACCCGACCAACAACTTGCCGCCGTCCTACCCGTCGACCTATCCGGGCAACACGTGCGTGCTCTCGCAGATCTATCCGGGCGCCGGCTACCCGAGCACGCCGGCGTTCACCGGGAACATCCAGATCGACTGGGCTCCCGAAGTGGCGGAAGACCCGCCGACGAGCGATTGCATCAACTACGCAGGCTCCTGTGGTCCGCCGCGGCGGGGCGCCCAGGTGCTCGTCGGGTTCGACGAGAACATCAACCGCTACCTGTCCTGGCTCGACGGGACGGAGGACGCCGACGCGACGTTCAACGCAGGCACGGTCGAGGGCAACCACTGCCCGGGCGGGGACTGCGAGCTCCGCGGCACCGGTCCGACGCCCCTCGGCGGCGCCCTCGAGGCCATGCACGACTACCTCACCCCGGTCGTCTCCTGCGACTCGGCCAAGGCGTGCCGCTCGTACTCCACCATTCTCCTGACGGACGGTGCCGAGAGCTGCGACGG
The DNA here is from genome assembly GCA_016794345.1 of Myxococcales bacterium. GTDB lineage: Bacteria > Myxococcota_A > Polyangia > Polyangiales > Polyangiaceae > Xiheicaenibacterium > Xiheicaenibacterium phototrophicum. The sequence goes on along the minus strand of JAEUKE010000044.1, from coordinate 100,239 downwards.
TGATCCCGTCGGCGCGGCCGCCGATCTCTTCGCTGGCATCGCCGGCAAGCCGGTGCAGACGTACGTCATCGGCTTCTCGGTGCTGCCGACGGAGCAGGCGCAGCTGAACGCCATCGCCGCAGCCGGCGGGACCGGCGGCGCGTTCTTCGTGACCACGAAAGAGGAGCTGGCGAACGCGCTGGCGACGATCATCGGTCAGAACCAGGTCTTCGAGCTCTGCAACGGGCTCGACGACGACTGCGACACCCTCGTCGACGAGGACTTCCCCGAGCTCGGGTTGCCCTGCACCGACGGCGAGCTCGGCGTCTGCCTCGGCACCGGACAGCTCGAGTGCACGGCCGACGGCAGCGGCACCGAGTGTGTGATCACAAACCCGGGCGGCAGCCCGTCGATGGAGATCTGCAACAGCCTCGACGACGACTGCGACGGAATGGTCGACGAGGACGACATGGGCTTGCCGCTGCCGTGCCCCACGTGTGTGCCGAGCCCGGAGATCTGCGACGGCGTCGACAACGACTGTGACTTCGCGGTCGACGAGGAGGCGGACGTCGAGGCCAACCAGCCCGGAATCTACGGTGTGGATTGCCAGGTGCCGGTGGCGCCCAACGACCAGCCCCCGTGCCAACCCGGCACGGTCATCTGCATCAACGCCGGTCCGCTCTGCTTTGGCGCGGTCGGACCGAAAGAAGAGATCTGCAACGGCCTCGACGACGACTGCGACGGGGTCGGCGACGACCTGGCGGCCTGCCCGGGTCGCACGCAGTGCGTGGAAGGGCAGTGCCTGGCCCCGTGTGAGCCGGGGGAGTTCCCCTGCGATCCGGGCTTCGCCTGTGTGGACGGCTTCTGCGAGCCGGTCACTTGTGACGATATCGAATGCCCGCCGGGAACCACCTGCCAGAACGGCGTCTGCATCGGCGGGAGCCAAGGCGGCGGCGGCGCGGGGCAGGGCGGCAATGGCAATGGCGGCAATGGCAATGGCGGTCAGTCGACGGCGACCGGCGGAGACGGCGGCGCTGCTGGCGACGGTGGCGCTCCTCCCAGCGGCAACTGGGGCCTCGCGACGGGCGGCGGTGGTTGCGCGCAGAGCGGGGGACCCACGGAGCGGCCTTGGGCGCTGCTGCTCGTGACCGGATTGGCGCTCGTGTTGCGGCGTCGCTACGACCGCGCGGGAGGCAGCCGATGAGGCGCGCGCTCGTTCTCCTGACCGTGCCGACCTGGCTCGTGCTCCAGACGGGCTGCGACATCCAGGCCTACTGCTTCTCCGATTGCGGGGAGGGACTCTCCGGCGGCTCCGGCGGCGCTGGCGGGGGCGCGGGAGGCCAGGGCGGCAACGGGTTCACGACGACCACCGAGAGTGGCTTCGGCGGCATGATGAACTGCGGGGACACGCAGTCGAGCCTGGAGAACTGTGGCGAGTGCGGGAAAAAATGCGAGCTGGCCGGTGCCATCCCGCAATGCCTCGACGGAAGCTGCATCATCCAGGCTTGCCTGCCGGGGCAATACGACATCGACGGCGCGCCCGAGAACGGCTGCGAATACGCCTGCCCGGTGCCGAACCCGCTCGACACGGAGCTCTGCGACGGGATCGACAACGACTGCGACAACCTGGTCGACGCGGACGACCCGGACCTGACCCCGCCGCCGAACCTGTGCAACCAGACCGCAGGCACGCCCTGTGAGGCCACCCAGCTCGTCTGCGACGACGGCGGCTGGAGCTGCGTCTATCCGGCTGGTGTGGAGACGAACCTGGGCTTCGTGGTCACGACGGAGTCGCTGTGTGACGGGATCGACGGCAACTGCGATGGGCAGATAGACGAGTGGTTCAGCACGCTCGGCGATACCTGCGAAGACGCCGGCATCGGCCCCTGCAAGGACTACGGCCTCGTCGTCTGCGACCCGACCGACCCGCACCTCACCGCGTGTGACCTCTCGGCGCCACCCGACCCTGCGGTACCCGGGCCCGAGGCGTGTGACGGCGTGGACAACGACTGCAACGGCTTCGTCGACGACTCGCTTCCGGCGAGCGCCTTCGACATGGTCCCGGTCGTCGGCGGGGGCGGCGCCCTCGTCGACCGGTACGAGGCTTCTCGACCGGACGCGACGGGTGCGGCGCCGGGGCTCCTCGAATCGGTCGCGTGCTCGAAGCCCCAGGTATTGCCGTGGACGGGCGGCGGGTTCGCGGAGGCGGAAGCCGCCTGCGCGGCGAGAGGCGCGGGCTACCGCTTGTGCACGCTCGCGGAGCTTTCGAGCACCTGCCGAGGCGCGGGCGACACGGACTACCCCTACGGCGGCGCGTACCAACCGGCGACTTGCAACGGCGTCGACCAAGGGACCAACTCGGCGGTGCCTACGGGCTCGCTCGCGAGCTGCATCTCTTCGCCCGATCCCGCGTTCGACCTCTCGGGCAACGTGGCCGAGTGGACGGCGACACAAACGAACGCGTCTGCTGCCCCCGATCGGATCTTCGCCCTGAGCGGCGGCTCGTATCTGTCGCCGGAGCTCGGGCTCGCGTGCACGATCGATCTGACCCCCCGCGCGCTCGAGACGACGTTGCTTCCCAACATCGGGTTCCGGTGCTGTTTCGGGCCGTGAGCCGACGTGCTCTACTCGGCCCCGACCAGGGAGGTCTACGGAAGTGAACGTCCAGAGCCAAGTCCCGCTTCAGAACGCACAGCAGCTGCAGCAATACCTTCAGGGAGCGCTTCCGCAGTACAAGTACTCGATTCGCGCCAACATGGTCCTCGTGGACGCGGGTACGGCGACCGGCGTGCTCATCAAGCCGAAGGGCGCGGGAGCCACGCTCATGTGGGCGTTCCCGAGCATGGCCGTCCAGATGCTCCTCATGCTGTTCATCATCTTCGGCGGCATCCTCCCGGGGCTTCTCACCTACCTCTTCGTCTGGCTCGCGGTGAAGGGGAACGTCGAACAAATCAAACAGGCAGTTGCCGGTGCGCTCCAGAGCCCTGGCCAGATGCAGGCCGCAATGGCCGGCGGGCCAATGATGGGCGCAGGGCCTCAGCCGATGGGGCAGCTTCCGCAGGGCTATCCGCAGCAGCAGGGCTACCCGCAGCAGCAGGGCTACCCGCAGGAGCAACAGGGTTACCCGCAGCAGCCGCAGCAGGGCTACCCGCAGGAGCAACAGGGTTACCCGCAGCAGCCGCAGCAGGGCTACCCGCCTCCGGGCCAGGGCGGCGGCGGATACGGGCCAGGCGGCGGCTACGGTCAAGGCGGCTACGGCGGCTGAGACGGGCGCACGGGCACGCGTGCGTGCCCGCTCACCGCGCCGTGGCGAGCTTGAGCGTGACGGCCTCGTAATGGGTTTGCAGCGAGGTGCGCGATGGGTCACCGTGGACGCGTGGAAGCCATACGGCGCGTCCTTCTGGTGGACGACAACGTGGATGCGGCGGAGATGCTGGGGGAGCTCCTCGGGCTCTTGGGCCATGAGGTCGCCATCGCGCATGATGGTCAGGCCGCGCTCGAGCTCCGCGAGCGCGGACCGTTCGATATCGCGCTCGTGGATCTCGGCTTGCCGGACATGAGCGGGCACGAGCTCGGGACGCGCATCAAACAGCTGGCCCCCGAGACAAGCGTGGTCATCGTCTCGGGTTATGCGCAGGACGAGGACAAGGCGAGGAGCCTCGCCCTCGGCTTCGAGGGCCACCTCGCCAAACCCGTTTCGGTCGAGGCCCTCGGGGACGTCATCTCGCGCGCTGCTCGTCACTCATGACGTTGCTCGATCATTCGCCCGGTGAAGCGGGCGAGATGCCGGACCAGCTCCGGACGTCCCGCGGTCCGGCCGCTGGGCGCACGTCGACGTCGATTCCCGTCAGGTGAGCCATCCCCGAGACGCGCTCCAGGTTCTCGGGGCCGTCGGCTGCGAGCAGGTTCACGTTCACGCCGCTCGTCTTCGAGGCCACGCCGAGACCGGTGGCGTGTTGATGGCCCCAGCCGTGTGGCAGGGCGACGGTGCCCGGCATGAGGTCCTTCAGCCATTTCACCGGGAGCCTGACGGTGGCAGTCCGGGAGCTCACGTCGGCGAGGGCGCCCTCTGGGAGCCCGAGCCGCGCGCCGTCTTCGGGGTGGAGGTAGAGGTAGTTCGAGTCACGGTCGCCGGAGACGAACTCCGGGATGTTGTGCGTCCAGGAGTTGTGGGTGGTGACCGCGCGCTTGCTGATCAGCTTGAGGCGCGTCCGGTTCTCCCGCTCCCGCGTGAAGGTGGGCTCGAGCCGCGCTGCTGCTTGCGAGACGAGAACGTCGGGCGCAAGGTCCACCTTGCCGTCTTCGGTCAGCACGCGCCGCCCCAGGAACGCCTCGGGGGCGTGATCGGCTCGGAGCTTTCCGTGGGGATGCGCGAGCAAGTCCTCGAAGCCGCCTGCGCCAGAGAGCCGAAGCAACACACCGAGGAGCAGCTCCTGCGGGACGCCGCCCCGCGCCCGCCGCAACGCATGGAGCGCCGCCTGCGCCACGCGGGACCCGAAGAGCGGCACGCCTGCGGCGCGGCAGAGGTCCAGGTAGATGGTCGCCTCGTCTCGCTGCTCGCCCTTCGGCTTCACGACGGGGCGGGTCGCCTGCAAGTAGGGCTTCGCCTGGAGACCAAGCATCAACGGGAAGATGAAGGGCAGATCGGCGCGCTCGAAAGGAGAGGTCGTCGGAAGCACGTAATGGGCGAGCGAGCCCGTCTCGTTCTTGTAGATGTCGAGCGTGACGAGGAGATCGAGCTGGGACAGGGCGCGGCGGAGCCTGCCCGCGTTCGGCATCGTGATGAGCGGGTTGCCGCCCGTCACGAACAGAGCCCGCACCTGGCCCGGGCCCTCCGTGAGGATCTCGTCGGCCAGGAGGCCGCCGGCAAATGCGTCGTTCACCGACGGCAGGCCGCCGACCCGCGACGGATCGCGCCGGAGCAGCGTACCGGTCTTCTTGCCGAACGCGGGGAAGTCGATGACACCCTTGCCGACGAGGGTGCCGCCCGCGCGGTCCAGGTTGCCCGAGGCCGCGTTGATGACCTCCTGTAGCCAATAACAGAGCGACCCGTTGGAGCCCATGTTGACGCCGGTCGAGCAATAGAGCGCGGCGCCGTCCGCCCGGGCGTAGTCGGCGACGATGCGCTTGAGCACCTCCGGCGGGATTCGGGTCACCTCGGCGGTGCGCTCCGGAGGCCATTGCTTCGCAATGGCGGCCACACGGTCGAAGCCCCGCGTGTGCGCTCCGAGGCGAGCGCGGTCGACCCCGCCTTGCTCGATCAGCTCGTGCAGAAAGGACAGGTAAAAGAAGACGTCCGTGTCAGGGCGAATGAAGACGTGCTCACCCGCGACCTTCGCCGTCTCCGTTCGCCGCGGATCGACAACCCACACCTTGCCGCCTCGGGCTTCGATCTCTTTGAGGTGCTGAGGCGGGTTCGGGACCTGCAGGAAGCTCCATTTCGAGACCACGGGGTTCGCTCCGACGACGACGAGGCATTTCGTTCGTCGGACGTCGGGGAAGGGGAGCGTGAAAGGAAACCCGTACATCTCGCGCGAGACCGCGAACTTGTTGGCGCAGTCCTGCGTGGCGGACGAATACATGCTCTTCGAGCCGACGCCGGTCATGAAGCCCTGGGCGAAGATCGGGTGCAGGACCGAGAAGCCGGCAGCCGTGCCGACGTACATGGCGATCGAGTCGGGGCCGTGTTTCTCGCGGATCTCGCGTACGCGTTCGCCGATGCCGCGCAGCGCCTGGCCCCACGCGACGCGCCGCCACTGCTCGCCGGTTCGCGCCTCGGGGTAGAGCAGGCGGTCGGGTGAGGCGTACATCCGGTGCTGCTTGAGGCCCTTCAGGCAGCCGAAGCCACGCGTCGCCACGTGTGCGGGGTCCGGGCGCACGTCGACGACCTCGCCGCCGTCGACGTCCACCTCGAGCCCACAAAGCGCCTCGCAGATGCGGCAAAAGGTCGTCGTGGTCTGCATCGCTGGCGCGGAGCCTAGCACCGTGCGGGCTCGGTCGGGCGCGGTCAGCCGCGCCGCGGCGCGGCGAGGAGCGTGAGCGCGGCGCGCGCTGCGTCCCCGAAAGCGAGGGGGAGCTTCAGGTCGACGAGCATGGTCTGCGCGCCCAAGATGGCCGCGAGGAGCAGCGTCGCCGTGTCCCGGGCGTCCACGTCGCCGCGCGCGCGTCCCTCGCCTTGCGCCTGCTCGATCGCTGCCCCCAGCCGGACGATCGCGTCTTCGATGAGCCCCGCGTACCGATCGCGGACCGGGCTGGAGCGCGCGCACGCGTCGATCAGCTGGCTCGGCCGCAGCGCGCCGCCTTTGGTGAGGGGGTAGGAGCCCTTCGCGAACGCCTCGACGAAGCGCCGCGCCGCCTCTTCGAGCGAGAGCGCCTCGCCGCGCGGACCGAGGACCGCGTCGAGGAACGGCATGCCGACGCGCTCCATCACCGCCGCGAGGAAGGCGTCACGGTCCTGGAAGTGCACGTAGAACGCGCCTCGGGTCTTCTTCGCGCGCTCGCAGATGGCGTCCAGGCTGGGGCCGTCGAGGCCTTCGCGCGCGAAGAGCTCTTCCCCGGCCTCGAGGAGCGCCTCGCGCGTCTCTTGCATCGTCTCCGCACGTGGGCGCGGGCCGCGGGGCTTCGTGGCCGAGGATCGTTTCGAAGGCGTACGTCGAGCCATCCTGCTCGGGACCGAAAACGTGAGCGCGGCCGATCTGGCCCGGCGCGCGCTCGCGGTGATCGGAAAGCGCCGGCCGGTGATCGAGGTGCCCTATGGGATCGCCTCCGCGTTCGCCTACGGCGCGCTCGCGCACGCCGAGCTCGTGACACGCCGCGCGCCCGTCTTGACGCCGGCAGCCGTCCGCATCGCCCGCCTCGGCCTGGCCGCGGATTGCGCGAAGGCCCGGCGTGAGCTGGGCATGGCGCAGACACCGGTCGATGTCGCGCTCCGCGATGCGCTCGAATGGTTTGCGGATCGACGGGCAGAGAGCTGACGGCAGGACGGCTTCGTCACTTCGGCCATACCGGACGAAACTCGCTCTTCTCCACGCAATCGCAGCCCGCGACCTCCGCGCGCACGCGGCGGAAGCAACCCTCCGCGCCGACCTCGCGGATGTCGGAGGCGAAGCAGGTCGCGAGTGTCACCACGATCGAGAGGGCAGCGAGCCCTTGTGCCTTCGACCGCGACCGGTGGGCTTCCTCCAGCGCGTCGATCGCGGCCTCGACGTCACCACGTAGCAGGACCTCCCCGCGGGTCGCCGTTCGGTACGTGCCAGCGCTGCCGAGGGACGACCAGGCGGCGTCACCCAGCCCCACGTCGACGCAGGCGACGGCTTGCTCCGTGGTTGTGCTCGCCTCTTCCATCGGCTGGGCCTGCAGCTCACGAAGCCGTGAGATGCCGACCCGGTCGCGCCATGCAAGCAACGTGGCCCCGAGCGCACACGCGACGCCGACGCCGAGGACGAGCGAGGCTTGTTGCGGAACGGAGAGACGGCCGGCGGAGCAGCCGGCGAGGAGAGCCGGGACGCCGACGAGGCTGATGACGGAGATCGACGAGAGCGCGGTCGCCCAGATGGTCCGCTTGTCGGCTCCGGCCACGAGGGAGCCCATGCGCGCCCGGGCTGCGCGCCTCCCTGCCTCGAGCACCGTGAGACAGGCCGGCACGAACGCGACGGACGCCAAGGCGCCGCCCAGGGTGAAGGGAGCCAGACCAAAGGTGCCCCACGCCTGGACACCGAGAACCGCACCGATGGCGGCGCCGGCCAGGATCACCGGCAGCGCCACGCGGAAGGCCACGATCTCGCGCGCGCTCAGGCCGGAATGCACAGCCGGCCACCTCTTCAGCACGGCGCCGACCGCGATGCCAGCCGCGGCACCCGATGCCACCGCGACCGCCGGGTCGACGCGCTCGGGGCCGATACGAACCGCGGTGAGGCCCACAAGGCTGAAGACGACGGCGGTCGCCCCCACCAGGCCAAACGGAAGAGCGATGCTGGGAATGGGGGCGTGCGCTTCCGGCTCCATGATCCCGGTCCGACAGCCCTACGCCGGTCGTGGTTCCCCCATGCCCGCCACCGAAGTAAGAAATCTCATGCCCGACGCGCGCGAAGCCGATCTGACCGCGATGATGGCCGAGCTCGTCGCGGCCGCGAAGGACGCCGACCCGGTGACGCGCGCCTCGCTCGAGGCCCAGATCGATTCGCTCCGCCGGGCGCTGGCCATGGGGGCCACGGCCCGCCCCCACGTCACGCGCGCGGCTCGACCCAAGCTCTCGGAGGAGGCGCGCGCGTTCTTCACCCCGGAGCCGGCGGTCGAGGTCCCCACGTGGATTCCCGACGTCATCCTGCGCGACCACGTGACAGAGGCGACGCTCCGCTGCCCCGGCGGCGCCCGTGTCCACACGACGGCGTACACGTTCGGCTGCGGCATCCCCGCCGCGACCGGTCCGGTCTGGCACGGCCTCTCGCTCGGCTTCTATCGATCCAAGCGCATCCAATCACAACGCTTCTACGAGAGCGGGCTCTTGCGCTGGGCGATCGAGTACCACCCGGGCGGCGGCCGCGCGAGCGTGGGCTTCTTCGTCGACCAGGACCCAGCCACGCACCGCGAGCAAGGTCTGCACACCAGCTACGCGCCCGGGGGCGCCGTCTGCGCCCAGATCATGTGGGCAGCCGGCACCCGCCACGGCTGGACCAAGCTCTGGGAGGATGACGGGTATCCGGTCGGCGCGACCCTCTACGACAAGGGCCGCGCCATCGAGCACGTGCTTTCGGACGGCACGCGCCAGCCCACCCGCTGACGCGCCGTCGCAGCGGTCAGTGCTTCGCCTCCGCCTGGAGGTACGTCTTTCCTTTGTAGGTGGACGCGAGGATCGTGAAGACGACCGCGGCGCCCACCATGAGCCCGGTGAAGACCCAGAAGAACTGCGACAACGTGAGGATCTTCTGCATCGGCGCGAGGAACGCGACCAGCACGTTGCCGAACGTGACGCCGAGGAGCCAAAACCCCATGATGGTCGACTTCATGCGGCGGGGCGCCTGGGTGTAAGCGAACTCGAGCCCCGTGACGGAGATGAGCACCTCCGACGTCGTCATCACGACGTATTGAGCGACCTGCCAGAGCACGTGCACCTTCGCGCCAGCCGCGGCCGCCGCTTCCATTCGAGCCTGGAGGAGCGCGGCGATCGCAAACGCGACCGCCGCAAGGAACATCCCCGCGGCCATGCGGCGGAGCGGCTTGATGGCCTTGCCTCGCCGCTCGAGCGGCTTGTAGACGAGGATGTTGAGCGCCGGGATGATGATCATGACCATCAGCGGGTTGAGCGCCTGGATCTGCGAGGCCTTGAGCTCGACCGTCATGGTCTCGCCGCGCGTCGCGTCGAGGCCGACGGCCGCGAGCCCGGCGACGACGAGGAGGCCGAAGTAGATCTTGGGGACGAGCGAGGGGATTGTCTTGTTCGAGACCCAGAGCATCAGCCACGTACCGCCGTAGAGCGCGCCCGCTACGGTGCCGGCCACGGCGAACCGGCCCACCCACAGCGGAACGGTGATCACGCGGTTCATCTCCTTGGCCTGCTGGACCCAGGTCGAAGCGTGCTGGTCGAACAGGGCCCAGAAGAACATGATCATCGAAAAGACGACGACGATGCGGAGGACCGCGGGGGGCCCTTCGGCGGCTTCGTCGCCGAACTCCCCGCGTGCCACGTCGAAGAAGCCCTCTCCCTTCCTGCGCTTCGCGCGATTCGCGATCGAATAGAGGGTGACGGCGAGGAACCCGTCGTCTCGCTGCCGCGCCTGGCGCATCTTGAAGAGGGCCAAACCGAGCACGATGAGCCCGCCGCTGATCGCGAAGTAGTGCCAGGACGAAACGGCCAGGTGCCCCAGGTAGCCGCTGAGGTAGGTGCTGTAGAACTGAGCGCTGCTCATCCCCGCGGGGTCCGGAGCCTTGTAATGGTCGCCCTCGACGAACACGGCCACGATGAGCGCGATGACCGGGCTGAAGAAAAGCAGCGCCGAAGCGACGTCCAGAGCGCCGACCACGCCACCCGGCTTCGGGGGAACGCGCACGAAGCGCCCGCGCCCGAGCCAGAAGATGAACGTGGCCACCGCCATGAAGATGCCGGGCACCCCGAACGCGACCTCGGCGCCGTAGGCCGAATAGAGCGCGGGCGTGATCATCGTCGAGAAGAACGACCCGAAGTTGATGATGAAATAGAAGGCCTGAAAGACCTTCGAGACGAGGTGCGACGTGGACGCGTCGAACTGGTCGCCGACGTTGGCGGACACACACGGCTTGATCCCGCCGGAGCCGACGGCGATGAGCGCCAGGCCCAGGTACATGCCGATCTCGCCGCCACCGAAGTTCCCCATTTCGGCGAGCCGGCCCGCCACGGCCAGCACGGCGTGCCCGGCGCAGTAGATCATCGAGACCCAGAGGATGACCTTGTATTTGCCGAGTAGCCGGTCCGCGAGGATGGCGCCGATCATCGGAAAGGCGTAGACCCCCGCCATGAAGAGGTGGGCGACGGCCGTCGCCTTCGACTTCGCGGCGTCCGTCTCGGCCTTGGAGAGCGCGGACTCGGCGACGAACTGCACGTAGAGCGCCGCCAGGTACGTGTAGAGGATGGCGCGCATCCCGTAGTAGCTGAAGCGCTCGGCGCCCTCGTTTCCGACGATGAACGGGATCCCTTGCGGGAAACCGGCCTCCTTCGCGGGTGCCGCTGCTGATTCCGACATGGGCGCGCATGGTAGCCGCAACCGTGGGTTGGGCTGCCGCTTTTCTCGAGCGACCTCGCGCCCCGCGAGGGGGAGGCGGTGGCGTTTCCGTTTGTGTCACGCCGCGCTCGCCGCCTCCTTCCCAGCCCCCGCTTCCATGATTTCCCGAATGGCTGCTCGCTCTTCCTCCGACGGCAATCCCCAGCCTGTTTCGTACCCGAACACTTCGCCGGCGGGGCGGCTCGAGAAGCCGTCGATGATCTCAAATCGGTCGAGCGGGACGAGCCCGGGGTGCGGCTGGCCGCAGGCCCGCGCGAGCTGAATGGCCTCCTTGCGCAGCGTGAGGATGTAGTTGGCGAGGCGCGCCGCCTTCATGGTGGGGTCGAGGCCGCGGACGAGCCAGGGCGTCTGCGTGGCGACACCGGTGGGGCAATGGCCGGTGTGGCATTGCTGGGCCTGGATGCAGCCGATCGCCAGCATCGCCTCGCGCGCGACGTTGATCATGTCGCAGCCGAGCGCCATGGCGAGCATGGTCTGCTCGGGGAAGCCGAGCCGCCCGGATCCGACAAAGACGACCTTCTCGTGCAGGCCTCGCTCGGCGAAGGTCTTGTAGACGGAGGTGAAGCCCAGCTTGAACGGCATCGCGACGTGATCGGAGAAGACGAGCGGCGCGGCGCCCGTGCCGCCTTCTCCTCCGTCGATCGTGACGAAGTCCGGTGCGCGCCCGGTCGTCTCCATCAGCCTCGCGAGGTCGGCCCAGAAGCCGAGGTCGCCGACGGCCGACTTGATCCCGACCGGCAGACCCGTCTCGTCGGCCAGGCGCTCGATGAAGTCGAGGAGCGACGACGCGTCCGAAAACGCCGTGTGGCGCGACGGGCTGATGCAGTCCTGCCCGATGGGCACCAGCCTGACGCGGGAGATCTCGGCGGTGACCTTGGCCGCCGGCAAGACGCCGCCGAGTCCGGGCTTCGCGCCCTGGCTCAGCTTGATCTCGATCGCGCGGACCGGCGCCGAGGCGACCGTCTCGCGCAGGCGCTCGATCGAGAAGCGGCCCTTTTCGTCGCGACACCCGAAGTACCCCGTCCCGACCTGCCAGATGAGATCGCCGCCGCTGCGATGCGGATCCGCGATGCCGCCTTCGCCGGTGTTCTGTAGCGCGCCGGCGATCTTCACGCCCCGATTGATGGCCTCGACGGCGTTCTTCGAGAGCGAGCCGTAGCTCATCGCCGACGTGTTCACGATCGAGCTCGGCCGGAACGCCTTCTTCCGACCACGGAAGCCGCCGAGCACCTTCGCGCTCGGGCACGCGTAGGTATCGTCGTAGCCGGGCTCGCCCTTGTTGGGGATGGGCAGCGGGAACGCGCTCTGGCGAATGATGAGGTAGCTCGACGCCAGCTCGATGTCGTTGTCGGTGCCGAAGCCGAAGTAGTTGTTCTCCTTCTTGGAGGACGCGTAGATCCAGCGGCGCTGGTCGCGCGAGAACGGTCGCTCCTCGTCGTTGCCGGTCACGATGTACTGGCGAAGCGGACCGCCGAGCGCCTCGAACCAGTATCGGAACCGCCCGACGATCGGGAAGTTCGAGATGATCGCGTGCTTGCGCTGCAGCCGATCGTAGACGGCCACGCCCAGGATGATGCCGAGCACGGTAGCGAGTCCCCAGAGCATCGGGCGAGCGTACCAGCCGCCCGCAACACGTCACACTTCGAGGAGCACCTTGCCGAAGGTCGCGTTGCTCGCGACCAGCCGGTGCGCGGCCGCCGCTTCGGCGAGCGGGAAGACGGCCTCGACCACCGGCTTGATCATCTTGCGCGCGAGCCAGGGCGAGAGCGTGCGCCGCAACAGATCCGCCGCCTGGATCTTCTCCTCGAGCGGACGCGAGCGCAGGACGGTGCCGACGACCGTCAGCCGCTTGCGCAGCAGGAGGCCGAGGTCCATCTCGCCTCGGACGCCTGCGGTGAGGCCGACCACGACGACACGCGCCTTGGGTGCCAGGAGCGGCAGGGTCGCGGCGAAGTAGGGCCCACCGACAAGATCGAGCACGACGTCGATATCCTGGGGGAACGCTCCGCGCACCGCCTTCTCGAGGGACGCCGCAGACTCGACCAGCGCCGCCGCGTCGAGGCCCAGGGGCGCGGCCTTGTCGAGCTTCGACGCCGTGCGGGAGGTGCCGACCACCTGGCACCCGAGCGCCTTCGCGATTTGCAGACCCGCCGTGCCGACGCCGCTGCCCACCGCGTGTACGAGCACGCGCTCGCCAGGTCGCAGGCGCGCCTGCAACACGAGGGCGTCGTAGGCGGTGATGAACGCCTCCGGAACGGCTGCGGCGTCGCGCTCGGCGATCCCGTCGGGGATACGTGCCGTCTCTCGCTCGTGCACGACGACCTGCTCGGCGTAGCTGCCGCCGCCCGTGATTCCGTAGACGCGCTCGCCGATCTTCGATTCGGGAACGCCCGCCCCGACCGCGTCGATCTCGCCAGCGTACTCCAGCCCAGGAATATCCGTCGGGGACCCGGGCGGCGCAGGGTAGAGCCCCAACCGCTGGAGCAGATCAGCACGGTTCACGCCGGCGAAGCGCACGCGGACGCGCACGTGCCCCGGAGGGGGTGCAAGGTCGTCACGGTCGACGACGGTGAGGACGTCCTCGGGGCCGGGCTCGCGAACGACGACGGCGCGCATGGCTTCAATATCTCCCTTTCGGCGCTGGACCGACAGGCGCATGGAGGGTGCATGAAGACCCGAATGCTCGGCAAGGCTGGCCTGGCGCACGTGTGAGCATCATGACGAGCCACTCCGAGAAGAGCGTGGGGTCGACACTCTGCACGGCCTGCAAGCTGTGCTGTCAGGGCGTCGTGCTCAGCGGCGTGCTCGTGCGCGGCGAGGAGAGGGAATGGGCCCAGCGAAGGCGGCTTCCCCTGGTCGAGACGCCGATGGGCTCGGCCTTTGCGCAGCCTTGCCCTCTCCTCGACGAATCGGGCTGCTCCGCCTATGAGGAGCGCCCGGGGCCGTGCCGGCGCTTCGCCTGCAAGCTCCTCGTGGCGACCGAGAAGGGCGAGTCGTCGCTCGGGGCCGCGCTCGTACAAGTGGCGACACTCCGAGCGGACATGGCGACGGTCCAGGCCGACGTGCCGGTCGCCGACAGGCCCCGAATGTGGCAGCTCGCCGCGCTGATAGCCGATGCCTCTACCGACCTCGAGGCCCGCGCCCTTGCCATCGACGAGCTGGGCCCGCTCGTCGCGCCGCTCCAGGCGCTCCGCGCGCGCATCAACGAGATCATCATCTCCCCCGAGGAGAACGCCGCCTCGCGAGAAGACTGACGGAACCGTCTTATTTCTCGCGTGACAGGAGCCGGCGGAGGATCTCGAGCGGGTCGAAGCCGAACCCGCCCTCCGTGTCGCGCTCGAGCCCGACCACCGCGGCGACCTGCCCGAGCGTCTCGCGGAAGAGCGAGACGACGGGGCTCACGACCCCGAGGCCTTGCGCGCGCTCCGTCAGCCCGCGGATGGCGGAGAACGCCGCGCGCCCCGCGTCGATGCCGAGGGGCACCGTGAGCGCAAGCGGAACGGGCGACAGGATGACGTCGCGAATGGCGACGGCGCGGGCCCACGCGCCAGGGTTGGGGTCGACCTCGAGGTCGCGGAAAGTGGACGCCTCCGCGTACACGCCCAGCGCAAGCGGGCCGACCTTGTCCTCGAGGGCGCGCGCGAGGTGGCGGTAGTCCCTCCGCCAGTCCCCCGCGAGCAGGCCCATGTCGCGCCGGAGCTCGTCGGGGCCGAGGATCCAATCGAAGGCCCCGGACGTGCCGCGCCTGAGCGCGATGGCAGTCCACAGGTCCCCGGCGTCGAAGAGCCCGAGGGCGATGGCGTGGTTGCGCGGGCAGACCGCGTCGAGCGTGGTCTCGATCATCCCGACGGTCGGGACGGGCAAGCCAGCCAGCCTTACCGGCCAGACGTGGATCCGTCCCGCGGCCATCTCGTCCCGGACAAGCGACACGAGGAGCACGACCTGTGCGGTCAGCCCGTCCCCGCGGCGGAGCCGCGCGCCGAACCGCTCCATGACGTTCTCCAGCGCGCCGGCCTCGATCGTCATGCCCCAGCTCGCGTTGTGACGTCGAGCGAGCTCCTCCACGGTGAGCGGCCAGCTCGACGACACGTCCTCCAGGCGCAGGCGACCCGCCTGCGTGTGCACGAGCTTGCGGAGGCGGCCCTCGCCCACGACCGCGATGATGCCGCCCTGCGCGCGGTCCGGGTCTCGCTCGACTCCGCTCGCCATCCGGGGCCGGAACAACGAGAGAAAACGCGACCAATCGCTCTGCGTGAACCCCTCGAACCGGACGTCGGTCGACAACACGGCGAGGACTCTACCCAGGATCGCGGCCCGGAGCCATCAAGGTCGGGCGAGCACCCGCTCGACCGCCTGCACCAGCGTGCTCGGTGTGTACGGCTTGGCGAGGAAGTCGACGGTGTCGCTCTCGAGCCCGCGGAGCAGCAGCGCGTCGGCGGTGTACCCGCTCACGTAGAGCAGCTTCGTCTCGGGAAAGCGGTCCCGAAGGCGCTCGCCGAGCTCGGTGCCATCCATCACCGGCATGACGACGTCGGTGAGGACGAGGTCCACGGGCGCGGCGTGGGACTCGAGCATCGTCACGGCCGTCGCGCCGTCCGGCGCCAGGAGGACCCGATAGCCGCGCATCGAGAGGACACGCATCGCGAACTTTCGCACCGCCTCGTCGTCCTCGACGACGAGGATGGTCTCGATGGGCGGGCGCGAGGTCCGAACGCGATCGTCGGGGTTGTCGAGCCAGGTGGAGCGCGCCGAGGGGAGCAGGATTTCGAAGATCGTCCCGACACCCGGCTCCGACTGGACCCGCACCGTGCCGCCGCTCTGCGCGACGATGCCGTGTACGACCGCGAGACCGAGCCCGGTCCCCTTGCCGATCTCCTTCGTCGTGAAGAACGGCTGGAAGACCTGACGACGCACCTCCTCCGGCATCCCGACGCCGGAGTCGCGAACGGAGATCGCGACGTATCGTCCTGGTGACAGATCTTCGTAGACGCTGTCGTCTTCGACGACCACCGGCCAGGTGCGGATCTCCAGCTCGCCGCCCTTCGGCATCGCGTCCCGTGCGTTCACGGCGAGGTTCATCAGCACCTGCGTGAGCTGGCCGGGATCGACGTGCACGTGGACGGGGTTGGGGGTGAGGCGCGTCGACAGCTGGATGTCCTCACCGATCAGGCGCCTGAGGAGCTTCTCGGTCTCTCGGACGACCGCATTCACGTCGAGGATCTTGGGCTCGAGCACCGTCTTGCGGCTGAACGCGAGGAGCTGGCGGGTGAGGGAGGCCGCGCGATCGGCGGCCTCTGCGACCGCGGCCAGCGACGCGGCGGCCTCCTCGTTGTCCCCGATCTCGCCGGCGAGGAGCTCGTTCTCCCCGATGATGACGGTGAGGAGGTTGTTGAAGTCGTGCGCCACGCCGCCCGCGAGCTGGCCGAAGGCTTCCATCTTGTGGGCCTGGCGGAACTCCTCCTCGAGCTTCTTGCGCTCGGTCATGTCGCGGATGACGCCGGTGTAGTGCTGCTTGCCGTTGAGCCGGAAGGCGCTGATCGTGAGCTCGATGGGGAACTGGTGGCCGTCTTTCCGGAGCCCGGTGACCTCCCGCTCGCGGCCGATCACGGTCGAGGCGCCCCGCTGCCGGAACCGCCGCAGGTAGCCGTCGTGCTCGCCGCGGTACGGCTCCGGCATGAGCAGCTTGACGTTCTCTCCGACGAGCTCCTCCGCGGTGTAGCCGAACATGTGCGACGTGGTGGCGTTGATCGTGAGGATCTCGCCCTCCGCCGTGATCGTGACGATCGCGTCGCTCGCGCTCTCGAGGACCGACGCGAGGAGGCGCTCGGTCTTCTCCTTCTCCGTCAGATCGTGGAGCACCACGAGGATGGCGCGCTGGTCCTTGTCCACGACGGGGGTGGCCACCACGCTCACGAGCCGCTCGGTCCCGTCCATCGCCACGATCCGCTCCTCGCGTGCAGCGACAGGCTCGTTTCGGGCCGCCATCATCGCGATTCGCTCCCGGATCTTCTCGTGGTCGTCGGCGTGGAAGACGTCGAAGGGGGAGAGGCCGAGGAGCTGCTCGGCCGAGCTCGCCCGCATGAGGCGGACGAAGGCCGGGTTGCAGAAGGCGATCTTGCCCTCCACGTTCAAGAACACCGGCTCGGGCAAGAAGTCCATGAGCATGCGGTAGCGCTCTTCGCTCGCGCGAAGCGCACTCTCCATGTGCTTTCGCTCGGTCAGGTCGGTCGCGGTGAGGGTGGCGCCGACCACGACGTCGTTCTCGACGACTGGGCCCACGCGCGTGGCGAGCCACCGCGGGCCCGCCGGATCCGAGAGCTCCGCCTCGTAGGACTCGATCTGGCGTGTCTCGAAGACGTGCCGGATCTTCTCCTCGGCGAGCTTGCGCGTCTCCTCGCTCAGATACGCCAGGGCGTCAGTGCCAATGATCTGGCTTCGATCGTGGTGCGGCATCACGTGGTTGATGAACCGGATCCGCACGTCGCGGTCGACCGAGAGGATGAGGTCGGGCGTGGTTTCGAGCACCGAACGCAGCGCGGCTTCGGAGGCCTGGATCTTCTCGGCGGCGAGCCTGCGATCCGTCACGTCTGTCGTGGCGAGCGCCACGGCGACGACCTGGCCGTCCTGGATCACGGGGCCGATGCGGGTCTCGAACCACCGGTACTCGCCGCCCGGGACGATCGCCTTCGCGTCGTAGACCTCCGGCGTTCCCGTCGTGAGCACCCGGTTGACCACCTCCATGGCGGCCTCCCCCATGGACGGAGCGAGAAAGACGGACGCGTGTTTTCCGATCACGTCCTCCTTGGTGAGGCCAGGCAGCACGTGGTTGATGAACGAGATCTTGCCGTCGCGTTCGACGAGCATGAGAAAGTCGGGCACCGTCTCGACGACGGCGCGCAGCGTCGACTCGGAGGCGAGGAGCTCCGCCTCGACTCGCTTTCTATCGGTCACGTCGAGCAGGACGCCGTGCCAGGAGATGCCACCGCCCGGGGCCTTCGTCGGGCAGGAGTGCCCCTCGACCCAGATCTCGCCGCGCAGCGGGTTGTTCACGCGGAACTCGCAGCGCCAGGGTGTCATGGTCTCGGCCGACCGCTCGATGAGCTGGTTGACATGCTCGCGATCGTCGGGGTGGATGAGCGCGAAGACCCTCTCGGTCGAGCGCGAGATCTCCGTGCTCGACATCCCGTAGATGTGCCTCATCGCGTCGGACACGTAGGGGAAGGAGAACTCGCCGTCCGCGTCCATCTGGAAGGTGTGGATCGCGCCGGGAGAGCTCGAGGCGATCCCTTCGAGCATCTCCTTCTGCTCTCGCAGCTGGCGCTCGACTCGCTTGCGTTCGGTGATGTCGAGGACGATGCCGTGCCAGAGCGTCCCGCCGTCGGGTTGGCGAATGGGACCCGACGCGACCTCGATCCAGATCTCCCCTCGCTCCGGGTTGTCGAGCCGGTAGTCGCTCCGGAATGGTGTGAGCTCCCGTGCCGACACGTCCAGTTCCTCGCGGACCCGCCGGATGTCGGCCGGGTGCATGCGCTGAAAGAAGAGGAGAGGGTTGTCGCGGAGCTCCTCCGGGGTCGAGCCGTACAGCGCCGCGACCGAGGGCGACGCGAAGGGCACGGCGTACGTGCCGTCGGCGTTTGCGACGAATGTCAGGAACGCAGCGGGGACGACGGACGCCATCGTCGCGAACAGGTCTCGCTCCGCGAGGACCGCTCGGCGCTGGCCGGCGCTCGCGGTGATGTCGCGGGCGATCCCCACGACCCCCAGCACGGTCCCGCCAGCGTCGACGAGAGACGTCTTCGTCGTGGAGAAGACGCGCACGCCGTCGTTGATCTGGTGTGTCTCCTCGATGTGGGTCTCTCCTCGCGCGAGGGCTTCTCGATCCTCCGCGCGAAGGCGAGCGCCGACCTCGGCGCCGAACCACTCATCGTCGGTCGTCCCGATCATCTCGGACGGCGTGGCGTGGAACAGCCGCGCGCAGCTCGGGTTCACGTAGGTGTAGCGACCCTCGAGATCCTTGACGAAGATGGCGTCGGCGGCGGCGTCGCAGATTGCTTTTGTCAGAGTCGAATCGCTCGAAAGCTCGATTGCGCTTCGCGCCAGCATTCAGCCCCCCAAACCAGGCGCATGTTTGATTGGCCTGGTGTTGAGCACCTTTGTCATGGGTCGTCCAAGATCTGGACGGCACTCCGAGGTAGTGGCTGAAGCCCCGAGCAGCAACTATGCCCGTTACGTTTCGCGACGCTCGTTGGACCCGCAACGGAATGATCTGCAGGTTCTGCGCGAAGGGCCGCGGTAGGTGCGGCCTCGGGCGACCTCAGGGGGCCGCGTGGATGCGCCCGTCGTCGCGAGCCAGGCGATCGAGCAACGCGGGCGGAGCATACCGGGGCCCAAATTCCCGAGCGAAGACGAGGAGCCTCTCTCTCAGCTCCGCGGCGCCGACGTCGTCGACGTAGCGAAACACGCCGCCGCGGAACGCGGGGAATCCCCCGAGGAAAACGGAGGCCACGTCGCCTTGGTCGGCGCTCGAGATCCGACCCTCTTCGAGGGCGCGGAGCGCCTCGGCCACGAGCGGGAGAACGCAGCGCATCTGAATCAGCTCGCGCGCGATCTTCGTGCCGGCGCCCGCCCCCGGTCCGAGGCGCAGCTCCCGCTCCAGACCCCAATCGGCGAGCGCCGTCTCCACCCGAGCAGGTGCGACGCCATCCTTCACGAGGGCCCGCGTCTCCTGGTGGAGCGGCTCGAAGATTTGCCAGACGAACGTCTCGTTGGGCCGGGACACGGCCGCCGCGTCGGCCGCGTACGAGAGGCCGTGCGCCAGCAGCCTGGTGACCAAGGGGCTCGTGGCGCCCGGCTCGAGGCCCGAGACCTCCGACGAGCGCGCCGCGCGACGGAGCGCTCGGAGGTTCCGCGCGGTCGTCGAGAGGACGAGCTCACCGAAGCCGCGCACCTCGATCGCCGCGGTGTCCTCGCCGTCGCAGATCGCTTCGAGCAGGTCGACGATCGCGAGCTCCGCGGGGAACCCGACGTCGTGCCTGGCGCGCAGCGCGGCACGCACGTCGTCGATCGGCGCACGCGTCCGCAGGCTCGCGCCGAGCGAACGGCGTCGTCTCGACGCGGCGCGAGGCAGCGAGATGAGGGAGAGCGCTCGCTCGCGCGCTCTCTCTTGGTCGGCGATCGCGTCCACGAGCCCGAGCTCCTGCGCGCGTACCGCGTCGACGATCGTTCCCCGCGCGCCGAGCTCCACCGCCACGTCGAGACCGGCCAGCTGCGTGATGCGCCGGAGCCCTCCGAGCCGAGGGGCGAGGCCGACGGCCAGATCATCGAGGCCAACCCGCGTGCCGGGGGAGGCGACGCGCGCCGAGCAAGCGACCGCGATCTCGAAGAGCGGTCCCGTGACGCGATTCGAGAGGTGCGCGACCACCGGGACGGGGAGCGCCGCCAGTCGCTCCACCGCGGCTTGCTCCGCTCGACACTCGGCCTCGGCGCGCGCGCGCGTGTCGGGGCGAGGTTGTTCCTCCGCTGCGTTCGCGCCCAGGTGGAGGACCGCGACGCGGACGCCGGGCCGCGTGAGGATGGTCTCGGTCGCGGCGGTGAGCGCCTCGGCGAGCGCGCTCTTGCGTGCGCTCACCGGCTCGCGCGCGTCGAGGGCCACCTCCAGCACACCGTCGGCGACCTCGTCCGAGCGCCCGTCCGCCCTCATCGGCTCCTCGATGGACCCGCCCGCCAGCGCAGTCAACCGGCAGCATTTGCCGCCACGCGCGCGCCGGTCTATTCCATCGGACCTCGATGGCGGAACAAAAGGCACCCGGAGCGGAGGTCGTGGCCGACGCTGCCGCGAAGCAGAACGAGTCGGAGAAGGCCCTCGCGGTGCCCGTCGGGGCGGCCGGGGCGGTCGGCACCGTCGCGGGCCTCGTCTTGCGCAGCATGGCTTCGAAGCTCGAGCCCCAGCTCGACGCGATCACCGCCAAGATCGCGAGCGAACGAGTCAAGGAGACGGTGCAGCGCCTCTCGGTCGAGAAACAAGACCTCGACGCCAGGATGAGCCTCGAGTTCTCCGTCGGGACCGGCTTGCTCCTGCTCGGTGTCTCCGCTCTCGTCGCCGCGGCCCTCGTCTACTTCCGCGGCACGCCGATGCGCCGCGCTGCTGCGCTCCTGTTTCCGGCGTGCCTGGTGACGGCGGTGTACGCGACGCTCATGAGCGGCATCGAGGCGCTCGCGTTCACGGGCTTCGGGAGCATCGCGCTCCTGGCCTACGTGACCAGCGGTCCGAACACGCGCGCGCGTCGTGAGCTCGAGGCGTTTCGCCTGTTCCCGACGCGGGTCGAGGTGTTGCCTCACGAGGGGACGCACCCGTACCGCGAGGCGTACAAGAAGGCGCGCGCCGTCGAGGTGACGAAGCTCCTCCGCTCGGTCTCCACCCTCCCTCCGGAGCTCGCGCGGCTCTTGCCGGTGGTGGGTGAGGGTCGACCGGTCGGTTATTACCAGCTCAAGAAGAACCTCGCGTACCTCGCCGTCGTCGAGGCGGACGCCTACAGCGTGAGCGACTTCTACACCGTGATCATGGCGCTCGAGGACGCCGCGCCGCGGTTCACCCTCAAGCCGCTGCCGATCGTCGAGGGCAAGCGAGTCAAGAACACGGGCGTCAAGTTCAAGGACGACCCGGAGTTCACGGAGGAGTTCCTCATCGAGGCCGCGCCGGGGGCCGGCAGCGATCCGCAGGCGATCCGCGACTTCTTGTCGGAAGAGGTGCGCGACTCCCTCTTCGAGCTGCCGCGCGCGTGGCTCGTCGTCGAGAAGAACGCCATGGCCCTCACCGTGTACGGCGCGTTCGACGCGGACGTCGCCGACAAGCTCGTGGAGATCGCCGACGTGCTCTTCGCCGAGCACGGCGCGGACGGCGGGCCCAGCCTCTTCGAGCCTGACGGTGCTGTCGACACGAGCGGCAAGAGCGCGACGCCCAAGAAGAAGAAAAAGAAGAAGCCCGCCGCCGAGGCGGCCGCGCCTCCTGCCCCATGACCGGCGCCTCCGTT
This sequence comes from Myxococcales bacterium, assembly GCA_016794345.1. Lineage (GTDB taxonomy): Bacteria > Myxococcota_A > Polyangia > Polyangiales > Polyangiaceae > Xiheicaenibacterium > Xiheicaenibacterium phototrophicum. The sequence goes on along the minus strand of JAEUKE010000044.1, from coordinate 78,476 downwards.
CCCCCGCTCGCCGCGTTGCCCGAGCTCGTCGGGGTCATCCACCTCAAGCCGCTCCCGGGGAGCCCGCGTTACGGCGGGGACATCTCCGCGGCCGCCGCCTCGTGCGGGCGGGACGCGGAGATCCTTGCCGACGCCGGCTTCGACGCGATCATCATCGAGAACTACGGCGACGCGCCCTTCGAGCCGCGCAGCGTGGCGCCCGTGACGATCGCCGCGATGACCCGGTGTGCGCTGGCCGCGCGGGTCGCCGCGCCGATGTTGCCGCTCGGCATCAACGTCCTCCGAAACGACGCCGAAGCCGCGCTCGCCGTGGCCATCGCCGCGGGGGGCTCCTTCATCCGCGTGAACGTGCACACCGGCGCCCGCCTCACGGACCAGGGGCTCGTGGAGGGCGCGGCCCATCGCACGCTCCGCGCGCGCCGCGCGCTCGGCGCGGCCCACGTGCGGCTTCTTTGCGACGTGGACGTCAAACATTCGGCTCCGCTCGCGCCTCGACCCGTCGGGGAAGAGGCCCACGACCTGGTCGATCGAGGCGGTGCAGACGCGGTGCTGGTGACCGGGAGCGGCACCGGCAAGGAGGTGGCGCTTCGTGATCTCGACGAGGTCCTGCGCGCGGTGTCCGCGCCCGTCTACGTCGCGAGCGGCGTGACGGAGGCCACCCTGCCGAGCCTGCGTCGCGCCCACGGCCTCATTGTCGGCTCCTGCTTGCGCGCAGACGGGCGCGCGGGCGGTCCCATCGACCTCTCCCTGGCGCGTCGCTTCGTCGAGACGTTCCGGTCGATTCGGGCAGCGCAAGCCGAGGGCCGCCTCGAGTCGGCCCCGCCGCCGGGCGTCGTCCCGACCTGATTGGCGCGCGGCTGATTGGCGCGCACGGAAACTTGAGGCAGGCTTTCGCCATGCCTCGGCTTCACCTTCTCCTCGCCAGCTCGGCCCTCCTCCTCCTCGCCGCGTGCGCGCAAGATCAGACAGCCGCGCCCGAGCCCAAGGCCACCGCTTCCACCATTGCCGCGACGACGCCCACCCAGGGAGCCGCGTCGTCGATGGCGGGCCGGACCTTCGGCGAGAAGATCACCGCGGCCGACGAGGTCTCCCTCGCCGACGTCGTGGCGGAGCCGGCCCGGTTTGCCGACAAGACCATCAAGACCACCGGGACCGTCCAGGCGGTGTGCCAGAAGGCCGGCTGCTGGATGGAGATCGGCGACACCGAGAAGCGCGCGCACATCAAGATGGCTGGTCACGCCTTCTCGGTGCCGCGCTCGTCGAACGGACACCGCGCGATCGTTCAGGGCGTCGTCAAGGGCGGCGAGCCCCAGAACGAATGCGGCACGAAGGACGCCTGCGGCGGCACCGAGAACGGAGCCATCGCGAAGATCGAGATCGTCGCCACCGGGGTCGAGTTCGTCGACTGAGGCGGCCGCGGCCAGTCTGTTCGAGTCCCCGGACCGCCTCGTGGCCGGGCGGTCGTCGGCGGGCGCCTCCCGTGCTATGTCTCCGTTGGCGACATGGGGACCTGGAAACCGACCGCGTGCATCCTCTGCGAGTGCAACTGTGGCGTCGAGGTCGAGCTCGGCGGGGAGGACGGGCGCCGGCTCGTCCGCCTTCGCGGTGACAAACGTCATCCGTCCTCGCGCGGTTACGCCTGCGAGAAGGCTCATCGCCTCGACTTCTATCAACACGGTCGCGACCTCCTGAAGCGGCCGCTCCGTCGCCGCGCGGACGGCACCTTCGAGGAGATCGACTGGAGCACCGCCATTCGCGAGGTGGCGGAACGCCTCGCCCGCGTCCGCGACACCTTCGGCGGCGAGAGCATCTTCTACTACGGCGGCGGTGGGCAGGGGAATCACCTGCCCGGCGCGTACGGCACCGGCACCCGCCGGGCGCTCGGCTCGTGGTTCCGGTCGAGCGCGCTCGCGCAGGAGAAGACGGGCGAGTTCTGGGTCAGCGATCGCGTGATGGGGACGGCGACGCGCGCGGACTTCGAGCACTGCGACGTGGCGCTTTTCCTCGGGAAGAACCCCTGGCACTCCCACTCCATCCCGCGGGCGCGCGTCACCCTCAAGGAGATCGCGAAGGACCCGGCGCGCACGCTGATCGTCGTCGATCCGCGCCGGACCGAGACGGCGGAGCTCGCGGACATCCACCTGGCCGTGAAGCCCGGGACCGACGCGTGGCTGCTCTCCGCGCTGCTCGCCGTCCTGCTCGAGGAGGATCTCGTCGACCGCGCCTTCCTCGAGGCGAAGGTCACGGGTGAGGCCGGCGTTCTCGAGGCGCTGCGCGCCGTGCGCATCGGCGAAGCTTGCAGCCGCGCGGGCGTGGACGCAGCCCTCGTCCGAAAGGCCGCGCGCGCGATCGGCCGCGCGAAGTCCCTCGCCAGCTTCGAGGACCTCGGCGTGCAGATGAACCACCACTCCACGCTGGTCAGCTACCTGCATCGCGTCCTCATCGCGCTGACGGGCAGCGTGGGCAGGCCGGGCACACACTACGTCCCGAGCCCGCTCGTCGCGCTCGCCGGGGGCGCCTCTCGGCGCAAGAGCCCCGTCGCCGGCGCGACGATCGTCTCGGGGCTGGTCCCCTGCAACGTGATCGCGGAAGAGATCCTCACCGATCACCCGAAGCGCTACCGGGCGATGATCGTGGAGGCGGCGAACCCGGCGCACTCCCTGGCCGACTCGAAGCGGATGCGCGAGGCGCTTGCTGCCCTCGACACCCTCGTCGTGATCGACGTCGCCATGTCGGAGACGGCGCGGCTCGCCCACTACGTGCTCCCCGCCGCGACCCAGTTCGAGAAGGCGGAGGCCACGTTCTTCAACTTCGACTTCCCGGAGAACTACTTCCATTTGCGACCGCGTCTCTTCCCTCCGGGAGAAGAGCGCCTGCCCGAGGCCGAGATCCACGCGAGGCTCACGGAGGCGCTCGGGGTCGTCACCGAGGCGGACTACGCGCCCCTGCGCGCCGCCGCCCGCGAGGGCCTTGAGGCGTACGCCGGCGTGTTCCTGTCGACGGTCTTGCCCGACCCGCGGCTCTCCGCGCAGGCTCCGGTGCTCCTCTACCGCACGATGGATGTGCCGGACGACGTGCGCGAAGGCGCGGTGGTCCTCGGGCTCTGCTTCCGCATGGCGATGGAGAGCACCCAGGCCCTCGCTCGGGCCGGGTTCGCCGGGGCGCCGATGGAGGCGGCGCTCGCGCTGTTCCGCGCAATCATGACGAATCCGTCAGGTGTCGTGTTCGCTGTCGGCGAGTGGCCCGAGGTGCTCGGTCGGGTCAAGACCGCGGATGGCAAGCTCCACCTCGACCTGCCCGACATGGTCGCCGAGCTGCGGCGCCTCGAAGGCGATCCGCCGCCCGCGCTCGACCCGAGCTTCCCGTTCGTCCTCTCCGCGGGAGAGCGTCGCTCGTTCACCGCCAACACGATCATCCGCGACCCCGCCTGGCGGAAGAAAGACGCCGCGGGGGCGCTGCGCATCAGCCCCGCCGACGCCGCGCGGCTCGGCGTCGGCGACGGCGAGCCCGTCCGCCTGACGACCAAGCGCGGCTCGCTCGTCGTCTCGGTGGAGATCTCGGACTCCATGCAGCCGGGCCACGTGTCCCTCCCCAACGGTCTGGGCACCGACTACCCGGCGGACGCCGGCGTCGAGGCCGTGGGCGTGGCGCCGAACGAGCTCACGGCCGTCGAAGACCGCGATCCGTTCGTGGGAACGCCCTGGCACAAATACGTGCCGGCTCGAATCGAGCCGCTGCCTGCGACGCCACGTTAGCTTTCTGCACACTTCTTCACGGGACGAGCCCGCGCGCCGACCCCACAATCCAGCCCATGTACAGCGTCACCCACGCCGCCGACGTCCTCGCTCCCCCGGCAGCCGTCTGGCGCCTCGTGGCCGATCTCGAGGCGGACTGGAACCCCCTCTTCGCGAGATCGCAGCTCGTCGGCGCGGCGCGGCGAGGTGTCGGCGCGGAGCGCCAGAGCTGGCTCGCCGGCGAGGACGGGCGGTTCGACGAGCGCGTGATCGACTGGGCCGAGGGGAGCTGGCTCACGACCGAGGTCACCAGCACGACGCTCCCGCTCGCGTCCGCCAAGCTCACCCTCGGCGTGGAGCCGTGCGGCGCCGGGCGGAGCACCGCCATCGTCGTGGTCGAATACGAGCCGCAGCGCGAGGCGTTGAGCCGGTTCGGTGGGGTCTTCCGGTTGCGCGCGCGGCTGTGCAAGGACACGCAGCGCATGATCGAGGGGCTGAAGCGGGCTGCGGAGGGCGCGACGCGCCCGGACGTTTCGAGCGGCGTCGCCGGCCGCGTCCTCGGCGCCGCTCGGTGACCGCGCGCGCCCTCAGCTCTTCTTCCGGAACGTCGCGCCGAGATCCCAGGTCCCGGCCGGGCCTCTTGCGAGCTTCAGCGTCGGCATGACGCCACCGGTCAACCTGAGCTCGCCCATCACGCCCACCTTGAGCTCTCGCGCGATCTCCCGGGCCGACGCGCCGCGCGGCGGTCGCCGGGCGACGTCCTTCGCGCGACCGGGATCGTCGAACGTCCCGAGCGCCGTCGCGATCCCTGCCGCGCCAGGGCCGGTCGGGCGCACCACGTGGCACGAGAGCATGGGCTCGCCTCGCTTGCGCTTGGCGGCGATCTCGCTGGACGTCCCGCGCCGGACGCGCACCTCGTGACCAGGCTTCGAGAGGATATCGGCGAGCGTCTTCGCCATCTCGAGGAGGTGGGCCGAGCGACTGTCGGCCCACAAGTCGATGGGGGCTTCGTCCCAGCTCACCGAGTCCGAACCCTCGGGGACGGGCCCCAGGCCGAGGTGAGCGAGGCGTGCGCGCGGCAAGAGGTCGACCAGGCGCTGCAGCGCGCCGGCCTTCATGATCGACCCGCCGTCTCCCGAGGCCGCGACGACCAAGAAGCCCGCCGAGCCCAGCTCGAACTTCTGCGCGCCCGCGCGGCTGCCGAAGAGGCCGAGCCCGAGCCAGCCGAGATCGTGCCTCCCCGCCTCGAAGTCGCGAAGGCTCTCCTGCAGATCGCCGGCCTCCTGAACGGCGATCTCGTCCAGGAACGCGGGCCCCATCGCGGCGGTCGTGTTGCGTGTCAACACGAGCGAGCCGGCGGTGCGCGTCGCCGTGAACGCGCCGGTCCCGTCGGGTCGGGTCGGATCGAAGCCGAGCGGGACGAGCGCGGCGAGGGGCGACGCGAGCGCGCGCGTCGCGATCGCAGGGTTCGCCTTGAGCAGGATCGTGAGCGGCTCCTTCGGGTGGACCGAGACGTCGCCGAGCGGATCGAGCACGGCCGCCCCGCCGAGGGCACGCGCGCGCTTGATGCTCGCCACCACGTCGCGCCCGGTGAGGAGCTTCCCCGAGCCGGTCCGTAGCCCCGGGCGGAGGCGCAGGACGGTCCCCACGCCGGGCTCCGTCGCGGGCAGGGCCTCCGCGAGCGTCGGACGAAAGCCGAGCCGAGCGTCGGGGACGACGAGCGTGTCGAACAGCGCGGCGCCGAAGAGGGCGGCGCCCGCGCTCGTGAGATCGTGTGGATCGATCGAGGCGAGCGACCACGGCACCGCAAACGAGAGGCGGCCGCCGCTCGGCGTCCTCCCGAGCGCGCGCGCGACGGATGAGCCGCCCAGCGCACACGCGACGGCGCCGACGACCAGGGAGCGGCGTAACAACATCGTCATTTTGCTACGAGGATCTCCGCGGGCGTCGCCACGAGGAAGGTGGACCTCCCCGGCCCGTCCGGCGGGCATACGGCGAGGGCCTGCACGCCCGCGGCGACGGGCATTCGCAGCTGCTCCGCCGGCGCCTTGGCCGAGCGATCCCAGGTGTAGACGACGACGGCATCGGTGGCGCCGCGCTCCACGTCGAGGCTCGTCAGGATCTCGGGCCGACCGTCCTGATCGAGATCTCCGACCGCGAGCTGCGCGCCTGCGGGCGTGAGCTTCGCGCGGTGGCCGGCGTCGTCGAAGATCTCCACCACCCCGTCCTCGCGGCCGGCCCAGATCTCATAGGGCTTGCCGTCCGCGCCGACCAGAGAAGCGCCGGCGACGGCGTCGTAGCGCCCGCCGACAGAGGCGCGCCGGCGCTCCAGCGTCTTGTCGGAACAAGCCTCGAGCGGCCCGGTGATCGTCGGGGCGTCGAGCTTCGTGCATGAGTACGAGCCGCCGTCGGGCACCGCGAACCCGACGTAGCCCGCGAGGAGATCGAGCGCCGAGTCGAGCCGGGTCGCGCGCCATCGATCGGTGATGGAGACCACGACGTCTCGCGTCGTGTACGGATCGTCGAGCAGCGGGGAGCTCACGAGCGCGCTCGCGATTGGCTCGCGCAGCGGCGTCGGATCCATCGGGGAGAGCTCACGCCACGGTCGCGCCTTCTGAGGCGCGGCCTTGCCGTCGCGGATGCGGAGCAGGCTCACGAGCTCGGGGCTGACGCTGACGATCTCGAGCCCGCCGTCGCGATCCAGATCGCCACACGCGAGGCCGATGACATGGGATTCGAACGTCTGGCCGCGCGTGACGGCGAGCGGCGCGGTGAGGGGTACGGGCTCGAGGTGGCTGCGCACCTCCGCGTCGATCGGTGCCTCCGCGAACGCGTGGGCCACGGGGCCTGGTGAGGGGTTGCGAACACGCGCCCAGACCGTCGGCGGAACGGGGTGCACGTCGGCCGTCACGAGCAGCCGACCTCGTTCGATCCGGGGCTTCAGGTAGACGACGGCCGCGGCACGTCGCGCTCGGACGATGGCGCCCTCGATCGGCTCCGCCTTCTTCGGCGCGCTCCAGCCGCGTCTTCCTGCGAGCTGGGCGGCGACGAGCGTCGCGAGCGACTCGGCGCGCGGTGCCTTCACGTCGCTCTCGAGCGGGCCCACGGCCACGACCACCGTCCCGTCGATCTTGGGTACAGAGCTCGCGAGCTCCTCCGCTACGGTCACGACCGCGGGCTTGGTGCGGGCCGGCGTGGGGGGTGGGGCCGGCGCCGCAGGGGCCGCCTTCGGCTTGTCCTTCTCGGCAGGTGTGTCGGGCTTGCCCTGCGCGAACAGGGGTGAGGCGAGGAACGACACGACGAGGCCGAGCGCGATCGCGGGGTGACGCACACCCGCGAGGATACAGCGCGCTCGGCCCGGCGAGATCAGCGAGCGAGCTCTTCCAGCTCGCCCCGTCGCTGGATGACTCGGCCGACGAGGCCGTAGTCCGCCGCCTCGTTGGCGGTGAGCCAGAAGTCGCGATCGCTGTCCTTCGTGACCTTCTCGAGCGGCTTGCCAGTCGTCTCCTGGACGATCTGGTTGTAGCGCGACCGGAGCTTGAGGATCTCGCGCGCTGTGATGTCGATGTCGGTCGCCTGGCCGCGCATGGCCGTGGACGGCTGGTGCAGGAGGAAGCGCGCGTTCGGGAGGGAAACGCGGCGCTCCTTCGGCGTGCCGAGATAGATGAGCACGGCCGCGGAGGCGACCACACCGTTCGCCACCGTGATGATGGGGCACGGCGAGAACCGGAACAGGTCGTAGATGGCGAAGCCCGAGTCCGCGGAGCCGCCGGGCGAGTTGATGTAGACGGTGATGGGCGCCTTCGGGTCCTTGCGCTCCAGGATGGTCAGCATCATCGCCACGTGGCGGTAGAGCTTGTCGCTCACCTCTTCCGCCAGGATGAGCGCGCGCGCATCGATGAGCTTGTTCGTCAGGCGGTCGGATTCCGAGCCCTGGGTTTCCTTCTTCTTGTCGTCGTCGTCATCGTTGTCGAAGCGCCACATGGGGTCCTCCGTCGCCGGGCTTCGCAACGTAGCAGGATGACGCGGGCGGGCAACGGGGTCATCGCCGGAGGAGGCGCAGCCCGGCCGGCACGAGGAACAGCGCGACCACGAGGGTGACGGCATTGCCCAGCGCGCCCACGATCCCGAGGTGCCGCAGACCTTCGTACCCCGAGAGCGCCAGCGCCACGAACCCGGCGGACGTCGTGAGCGCGGTCGTCACGACCGGGCGTCCCTCCACGACGAGCGCTTGCTCGATGGGATCCGGTCCGTCGGCGTCGGCGTCTCGGGCTTGGTGGAGGAGGAACATCGCCTCGTCCACCGAGATCCCGAGCAGCACCGGGATCACGAGCGCCGAGTAGATGTGGAGCGGCAAGCCGAGGAGGCTGGCGAGGGCGAGCAGGACGGCGACCCCGACCACGAGGACGCCCATGGCGATGGTGACCTCGCGCGCGCGGCGTAGGCTCGCCGCCAAGAGGAGGACGACGAGCGCGCTCGCCACGAGGGCGATGCGCGGCATGTCACCGGCCAGCGCCGCGCGGAGGTCGACCTCGAGCTTCGCGTAGCCTGTCACGCCGGCGCGCTTGTCGATCGCGGCGACCGCTTCGCTCAGATCGCGGGCCTGCGCGCCGCCCTTCAAGTGGACGTGGAGCGCGGCGAGGTGCTCGCCGGCGTCCTCCGCGAGGTAACGCGCGCCGAGCACGCCGGCGTCCCCCGACAGGGCTTCGTCGGGTGTGAGGACCTCCTGGGGAGGCGACCTCATCGCCTCGAGCGGCTCGCCGAAGCGGCCGACCGCGAAGCCCTTGTCTTGCAAGGCGCGTTCGAGGTCGGCGGCCCGTGACGGCAAGTCGAGGGCGTCGCGCTCGGCGAGCCTGGCCTTCTGCGTGGCCACCGAGGGGATGACCGAGACGAGCGCGTCGACACGATCCACGATGGGGCTCGTCGCGAGCCCTTCGGCCAAGAGGTCGGCCCGCTGCATGGCCTCGTCACGCGAGGGATCCGCGACGAGGACGATGAACGGCTGAGGCCTTCCGCCGAAGACACGGAAGATCTCGCGCTCCACGTCGAGGGCGGCCAGCTTGCTCGGCCGGACGGCGACGAGCGAGTCCGAGACGTGTACACCCGTCAGCAAGACGGAGCCCCCCAGGACGACGGCGACGAGGGCGGCGACCGCCGCGCGCGAGCGCGTGCCCGTCAGCCGCGCGAGAGATCGGAATACCCCCGCGCCGTGTGGCGGCGGCGGGTCACCTCGCTCGAGGAGCGAGCCGATGGCCGGCGTGACCGCCACGATCGCCAGGGCGGTGAGGAGCTCCCCTGCGGCGCACAAGAGGCCCAGCTGGGCGAGCGCGTCGACGCTGGAGAGCGCCAGGCTTCCGAACGCGACCGCGGCGATCGTCGCCGCCACGAGGACGGGCCGGACGGTGTGCGCGCGCGCCGCGTGCGCTGCGTCCACGGGTGAGAGCCCGCGCCTGCGCGCATCGAGGAGCGCCGCGTAGACGTGAACGCCGGTGTCGAAGCCGACGCCCACCACGACCGACGTGAACGCCACCGCGATGGCGCTGATGCCTCCGGGCCAGAAGGCCGCGAGCGCCGCGGTCCACAGCGTTCCGAGCGCGAGCGGAGGGAGGATGGCGAAGAGCGCGCGGACCCGGCGAAACACGAGCGCGAAGGCGATGCTCGCCAGCACGCTCGAGAGCACGCCGCTCCTCGTGAGGTCGGCGCGGAGGAGCGACTCCATCTGCGCCGCCACCACGTGGGGCCCCGTGATCCCGAGCGTGACCGAAGGGTGCGCGGCCCGGGTCCGGTCGAGCACGGACTCGACGTCGGCCGTGAACGCCGCCGCCTCCGCGCCGCGCAGCGCCTGGCCCTTCGGCTTGACGACCACGAGGTGGCTCGAGCCGTCGTCGGTCGCAAAGTAGCCGTCCCCGCGCGTGCTGACGCCGGAGCTCACGGCGCGCTCGCCGCCCATCACGAGCTCTGCGAGGCGGAGCGGGTCCTTGGCCAGCCGCTCGGTGGCTCCACCCGAGCCGGGCGCCAAGAGGAGCTGGCGCGTGCCCGCGAGGCGCTCGCGCATGCCTTCCGGGGTGAGGGCCTCGGCGAGCCGCTTGCGCGCCGGCGCGTCCGCGATGCGCCAGAGCAAGAGCGGATCGGGGGAGCCGCCCGCGTCCAGCCGGGCGCGCGCGAACGAGACGCTCGGCAGGCCTCGAAGCGCGTCGGCCGTGGCCACCGCAGCGGCCTCGTTCTCCGCCGCGTCGGGCCCTTGAATCAGGACCACGCTCACGCCCCCGCCGCCGAAGCCGCGGAGGTAGCGCGCGAGGAGGGCCGCGTCGCCGCGCGACGGCAACAGCGCGACGACGTCGGGGTTGAGCCGAACCCGCGTGGCGACGAGGAGCGCGGCGATCGCCGTGACGGCGACGACAACCGCGACGATCAGACGCTCTCGCGTGGCTCGGCCCGTCGCGTTCAATGCCAGGCAGACGCGGTTCGGACCGGCTGGCCGGTCCTGTCGTGCTCGTCGAGCAGCGCCTGCGATTTCTCACGGCACGCGATGCACGTCGGGAACTGGCTGTGGTGCTGGCACGCGATCCAGGTCGCCGTCGCAGGGTCCTCGAACATCTCGTCGTCGAGGTGCTTGCCGCAGGCGACGCAGTGGATGTGCTGGTGGTGGTGGGCCGGCGCCGCTTGCTGCGGCCGCGGGCCTGCGATGGCCTTACGCTCTTTCTTGGTCAGCCTTTTTTCACGCTTCATCGAGCCCGCCCTATACCACGTGGGCCAGATCGCGGGAGCGGGGCTCACGGAGCGCGGGGCTCGGGCGCCATCTTCCGGAAGATGACGTCCAGCGGGCGCGCTCGGAAGAGGAGGCTTCGTTTCGGGGCCTCCGCCATGATGCCCTCCCAGCTTCGCCGGCGCGGCGCCTTCATCTGGTCGGCCAGCCCGAAGGGGAAACCGGTCAGGGGGTCGACCTCCTCCAGCAGGATCGCGTGCTGATGGACGCGGTTGTCCCGCTTGAGCCCCTGGATCGCCAGCACGTCGCCGGCCCTCATTTCGTGCGCGTGCTCCACCAGGAACGTGAAGAAGCCCTCGCGATTCGCGAACGGGATGCGCTCGAGGCCTTCGAAGCGTCGGAACGCGAAGAGCTCCGGGTGCTCCTCGGCGAACTTGCCGAAGCCGAGCACGCCGCGCACGTTCTCCGGCTCGTAGTCGGAGATGTCGAGCTCGCCCTCGATCCGGCGCGGCTTCTCGCCGCGCGGGGTGAACCAGCCGCCGGAGGCGCGTTCGAAGCTGTCGAGGACGAAGTCGACGCAGACCTGGGGCGGGTGCGGACGACCGTCCGGCAGGAACACCGCGTAGGTCTTGTCGTCGACGACGAACGACTGACGGCCCATCAGGTAAGCGGCCAGCCAGTGTGGCCGGATCGTGCCGTCTTTGTCCGGCCCCTCTTCCTCGCGCGGACGATCGAACGGGAGCGCCTCGTCGACCATCGCAGAGACGGCCGCGCGCATGTTCGCCTCGGCCCTCCTCTTCCAGGCCGTCTCGGCGAGGAACGAGCGCACGCGTTCGCGCGTCTCCTTCGGCTCGGCGATGCAGCCGAGGGTGAGCTTGGGGCCGTCGCTCTTCACCACGGCGCGCACCCAGGTCTCACCGAAGCGGAGCTTCGTGAGCATGGCGTCCTCGGTGAGCCGGACGATCTCCATGCGATCGTGGCCCTCGCGCCTCGTGAACGCGAGGATGTCGCGGTGCAGGGGCGGTCCGGCCGTCTCGCCGTCGACGCGGATGCGATCCAGGAGCTGGATCTTGGCGGGCTTCCCGGCGCTCTTGCCGCTGGCGAACACGTATTCGGGGCCAGCTTTTGCCCAGCGTTTGTCCTGGTTTTCCTTGCGCTCGAGCGTGAACGTCTCCTCGCCGCGCTCGAGGACGAGGCGCGGTGAATCAAACAGATCTGTCAGCTTGACGCGAGCCTCGAGCTCGAACGCGTCCTCCGGCTCGTCGGTGAAGAGGTAGCCTTCGCGTAGGACGACCGCGCGGAGCGTCTCCTTGTCGTTCTTGAGCTGCGCCACGATCCGGTTGATGCGCACGCCCTTGGGCGAGGCGAGGAGCTTCCGCCGCTCGCGCGTGGCGGCTTCGCCTTCGCTCTCCCGCGGCTCCCGGACGAGCACGGTGGCCGCGCCGCGCGCGCGGCCGAGGAACGCGGCTCGCCTCTCGGAGAGCGCGCGGGTCCCCGGCACCTCGGGCGCGCCCGCGACGGCACGCCACGTCGCCTCGCATGTCTCACCCTCCGGATCGCCCTCGGCGGTGCTGCCCGCCTGGATGTCGCCGCTCGGCGCGCCTGACCCTTGCGCGTTCTGCCCGATCGCCGGCTCGACGCACCCGACGGAGCCCAGCGCGAGGGCGGCGGCGAGGGCGGACCGGAGCCTGGGGAACATGCTCCAACTACGTCGAAACGAGGGGGCTCTATTCCGCGCGGGCGAGGCCGCCGCGCCCCGCCCGGGGCGCGGCAGCTCAGTTCTCCACGGTGCCGACGCCCGACGGGGTGACGGACCACTGGAACGCGTCGAGCAGCGCGAGCGAATCGAGGATGTTGTCGCTCACGTCGAACACCATGAACTCGATGGTCATCGTCTCCCCCGGGACGATCGGCGCAGTCGTCGTGAGCCAGTTCGTAGCGCCGCCGGTCGCGCCGGTTCCGAAGCTCGAGCTCGCGGAGGCGTTCATCCCCGTCCCGGCGAGCGCGCCCGTGCCCGAGGGGCAGGTCTGGCAGCCGCGCACCTGGCAGACGTCGAAGAAGCCGTTGTTCACGCTGACGGGGTTGTTTGCGCTGTCGAACGAGATGTTGTGATCGGCGGGGATGCCGGCCGCGCCGCTCGTGAGCAGGGCGAGGTAGAAGTCGTTGAACGCCGTGCAGGAGTAGGTCCAGAACTCCGACGAGAAGAAGCGGAACTTGTAGCTGAAGGACTGCGCGTTCGTGGGCACGCGGATGTCGGCGCGCACGTTGATGGAGTCGTTGGCGCCGTCCCCTGCGGGGCAGTTGCCGTAGCAGCTGAAGGAGGACGGCAATGCGCCGGCGTGCTGGGCGAGGTAGACGGCGGGCGGCTGGCTGTCGGAGCCGAAGTCCGTGCCGCCGTTCGGCGCGATGTACCCCGCGTCACCGCTGTCGCGCATGCGGCCGCTCGAGATGCCGGCGAACGTGGGCCCGAGCTGCGCGACGTTGCTCGCGTTGCCGTACATCGTCATGATCGCAGCCTGGTAGCTCTGCATGTTCGTGAGCTGCCCCGAGCTCGGCGCGGCTCCGTTCGCCAGCCGGAACTCGCTGCTGATGACGCCCCACTTCTTTTGGGGCAACGGTGGGTTCTGCGTGGTGGTCTGGCAGAGGTCCATCGCGTTCACGACCTCGAGGGCCGTCACGCCCGAGAGCTTCTCCGCCGTGCTGCAAGCCGGAGGAGCCGCCCCGTCCGACGTCCCCGGATCGCAGTCGTCGTCGACCGAGTTGCCGACGAACTCGAACGCGCCGGGGTTCACGAGCACCGGGTCCGCGCACGCGATTCCCGGCTCGTCGCAGCAGTCGCCGTCGCAGGTCGTCCAGCCGTCGCCGTCCATGTCGTAGGAGTCGTCGGCGATGTTGTTGCAGTCGTTGTCGAGACCGTCGGCGCAGATCTCGTCGGCCGGGAGAACCTGCCCGATGCAGGCCCCGAAGCCCGTGCCTTGCGTGTTGCACGTCTGCGTGCCGCCGACACACGTGCCGACGTTCTCGGTGTTGGCGGGGCCGTAATAACAGGGCTGCGTCTCGCCCGGCGTGCAGGCGCAGACGCCGGCGGTCTCGCAGCCGTTCGCCGGTGTCCCGTCGCAATCACTGTACCCGGCGTCGCAGTCGCCGAAGCCGCACATCCCCATCTCGCACGTGCTCGCGACGTTCGCGGCGGTCGGGCAGGGGTTGTCGCAGGTGCCGCAGTGTTCGAGGCTCGTCGCCGGATCGAAGCAGCTGCCGCCGCAGCACAGCGCGCCGGCGGCGCAGGGTTGGTCGTCCGCACAGCCCGGCACGCAGGTCCCGCCTTCGCAGACGCTGCCGAGCGGGCAATCCGGGTTCTGGGTGCATTGAGGCATCACACCGGTGCTGGTCGAGCCGCTCGTGCCTGTCTGGTTTCCGGTGCCGGTGCTCTCGGTGCCCGAGCCCGACGCTCCGGTGCCGTCATCGCCGCCACCGGAGCCGCCGCCGCCGTCACCTCCGCAGGCGACCAGAACAGGGGCCGCCAGGGTCAGGATCGAAATCAGACGAGCGCAACCACGCATAGCGACCTCCTCGCGTCGAGCCGACGCGTCCGAGCATCGATCTTCGTCGGGATTGCGCTCGCATGGCAATGTTTTCCCGAGAGCGGAGCGCGGTGCGTTTGTGGGCGCGTGTGGGCCCAGGCGGCGCTCAGGTGTGCTTTCGCGCGACAGGCTTGGCGGGGATCCCCACGACCGTGGTGTCGGGCGCCACGTCTTTCACGACGACCGCGTTCGCGCCGATGCGAGCGCCGTCGCCCACGGTGATCGGCCCGATGACCTTGGCGCCGGCTCCGATGAGGATGTTGCTGCCGAGCACGGGGGTCTCTCCGTACCCGTTGTCGCCCAACGTGACCTCGTGCTGCAGGTGCACCTTGTCGCCGCCGCGCACCTTCCCGTTGATGACGACGCCGTGAGAATGAAAGAGGACGAACCCGGGGCCGAACTCGGCGCCGCGTCCGATGACGCAGCCGGTGAACGAGTTCAGCTTGTTGAACACCATCTCGAGCGGCGCGACGCCCAGGTCCCGCGACCCCTGCATGAGCCGATAGAGCACCATGGAGCTCGTGCCGTCCGTCGCGAGCGTCTTGAGGATGGCGCGGCGATCGGTCTGCCCGTAGTAGTACCGCGCCTTCTCCTTCAAATCCTCGGCAAGCATCGAGAGCGCACGTCGCATTCCGGGCGCTTTGTCACGGGCGCGAGAGCACGGCAAGAAGGGCCCTTTACGGCCGCGCGTCGGTTCGGTACCTCGCCTCCATGCAAGACGAGCTGAGCGGCGTCCTCGAAGGACGCGACGTCCTGTGCTTCGGGCACGACTGGACCGGAGACCCGCTCTCCAAGACGCACCTCATGCGGCTCACCGCCCGCAAGAACCGCGTGCTGTGGATCAACTCGATTGGCTACCGGAAGCCCACCGCGAGCGCGCGCGACATGAAGCGCATCGCGGACAAGTTGAAGAAATTCACCGAGCGCGTCCGGGAGGTGGAGCCGAACATCTTCGTGCTGGGGCCGCTCGCCATCCCCGTCTACGACTCGCCGGTCGTGCAGCGGATCAACAAGGAGCTGCTCCGCCTGCAGATCCTCGCGGCGATGAAGAGCCTGCGCTTCAAGCGACCGCTCTCCTTCGTCTTCAACCCGACGGGCTCGGTCGTCACCGGGAGCCTCGGGGAGGACAAGGTCATCTATTACTGCGTGGACGAGTTCACGGCCTATTCGGACGCCGGCACACGCGGCCTCGTCGAGCTCGAAGAGAAGCTGCTCAGGCGCGCGGACCTGGTCGTGGTCTCGGCCGAGAGCCTGCGCAAATCGAAGTCCAAGTACAACGCGCGGATCGAGCTCATCCGGCACGGCGTGCAGTGGGCGAAGTTCCGGAAGGCGCTCGATCCGGAGACGAAGGTCCCCGACGACATCGCGAGCCTGCCCAAGCCCGTCATCGGCTACTTCGGCCTGATGGCGGACGACTGGATCGACATTCCGTTCTTGTCGAAGGTCGCTCAGCGCTTCTCACACGGCTCGCTCGTCCTCCTGGGCAAGGTGACGACCGACATGAGCGAGGTCACGCGCCACGCCAACGTGAAGCTGCTCGGGCGCAAGCCGTTCGAAGAGCTGCCCGCCTATTGCAAGGGCTTCGACGTCGCGTTGAACGCGTTCCCCATCAACGACGTGACCCTGAACGCGAACCCGCTCAAGGTCCGCGAGTACCTCGCTGCCGGCCTGCCGGTCGTGTCGTCGCGCATCCCCGAGGTCGAGGTCCTCGGCGATCTCGTCCACATCGGCGACGACCACGAGCAGATGCTGCAGAAGATCGAGGAGGCCCTGAAAGACGCGGGGCCCAAGGCCTGGCGAAGCGACGCCATGAAGGACGAGAGCTGGGAGGGCCGATTCGAGGAGCTCCGCCGGCACATGGCCGCGCACGGGATCCGGTGAGCGCGCCCGAGCCCGAGAGCCTCCCGGTCATCCCGAAGCGGCGCTCGGGGCTGCCCATACTGCTCGGCTTCTTGGTCGTCCTCGTCGGCGGCGGGCTGACCCTCGCTCACCTCCTCACGAGGCCGGATCCCTTCAAGGTCCTCGTCGCCGTGGACGTCGACGGGCCCTGGTGGAAGGGCGGCGCCGCCTCGGAGGAGATCAGCGAAGAGATCGCCGATGGTCTCGAGAAGATCGGCTTCGAGGTCGTCAGCACGAACGACTCCGCGGCCATCTCGATCCTGTCGAGCGCATCTTCGCCGGTCGAGGCCGCGAAGAAGCTCCGCGCGGGCTTCGTCGTCCACGGCGTGACCACGCCGGAGGTCATCGAGCACCCGGTCGAGCAGGGGTTCGTCGAGGTCCGTGCGAAGGTGACCCTCACCGTCACCTACGTCGGAAGCGGCGGCTCCGACGCCGAGGACGTCTTCACGACCTGGGCCGGCGGGCCGACCAAAAAGGACGCGATGAAGATCCTCGGCGAGCAGATCGCGAATCGGGCCTTCGACGCCTCGCTGCCTCGAATCACGGGCCACGCGATCGTGAAAGAGCGCCTCGACGCAGGCGAGATCCAGGCGGTGGTGCGACTCGACGCCGCCAGGCGCTTCTCGGCTTCTCGCGACAAGCAGCTCGAGGAGGCAAACGCCGCCTACGACAAGCTCCTCCGCGAGCGCCGCGAGCACAAGGGGCCGCTGCCCATCACGTACCTCGGCGACTTTCGCGGCCTCTGGTACCTCGCCGGCACGGGCGCCAGCGGTGCCCTCGTCAACACACAAGGCAGGCGCCCGTTTTACCACCCGAAGCGAACCGATCTCGAGTGGCTGACGGAGCTCGAGACCGTCGCCTGGCACGACGGCTCGGGCGCGCCGACGGTGCTGTGGTCCGGCTACCACGTGCTCGGCTACCCGGCCGCCGCGCCCGATGGCGCGGCCGTCCTCTTCGTGGAAGATCTCTTCGGTCACGCCAAGACGCTGACAGTGGTCGAGGGCTCGAAGGAGCCGCGGCGGGTGATCGTCCACGAGCAGGCCAGGTTCGACAACCCGGAGGTCGCGCCGGGGGGCCGCGCCGCGGCGATGTTCGTGCGCCTCTGTTACGCGTGCAAACGGGACTTCGCCGTGATCTCGCTCCTCGACGGCAACACGCTCTTTCGTCGAGAGAGCGCCGGCGAGATCGACGAGGGCTTCGGCGGCTACGGGTGGGCGGGCGCGAGCCGAGCCATCTACCTCTACCACCCGGGCGGGGTCGCGGAGTCGGGCGAGCCCTTGCCGGAGGAGCTCCGCGTGGTCGACGTCTCGCAGTCTCCTGCGAAGGACGACCGCCTCGTGGCTCTGGAGAAGGAGCGCTGCGGCGGGCTGTCGGCGAGCGCGGACGGCAAGCGCGTGGTCCTCGGGTGCTCCGCCG
This sequence comes from Myxococcales bacterium, assembly GCA_016794345.1. Lineage (GTDB taxonomy): Bacteria > Myxococcota_A > Polyangia > Polyangiales > Polyangiaceae > Xiheicaenibacterium > Xiheicaenibacterium phototrophicum. The sequence continues at coordinate 61,140 of JAEUKE010000044.1, read as the reverse complement.
AGACGGGTGAATACCGGCTCGTCTTGTTCGACACGGCGAGCGGCGCGCGGACGAACACCTCCGCCGCCGGCCTCTCGCCTTCACTCTCCCCGGATGGCTCGCGGATCGCCTACACGAGAGACGGTGACGTCTTCGTGTACACGGTCGACACGGCGAAGGAGACGCGCCTCACGGACGACCCGTTCTACGAGCGACGCGCGCTCTTCTCGGCGGACGGTCGCCGCGTGTACTTCGAGTCACAAGCGGAGGACCCGACCTTCAAGGGGCGGACCGCCGGCGTCGTGGCTTGGGTGGACGTTCCCTGACTGCGGCTCGCTTCTGCGCGGGGAGCGGGGTCGGCTCGAAGTGCGTCCGCGGCAGGCGTGAGACCGCGTCGATGAAGGCTCGCACTTGTGGAGGCAGGAGCTCGCGCTCGGCGAAGACGATCGAGAACCGCGCCTCTGCGCCGAGCCGCCTGGGCATCACGCTCACGAGCTCGCCCGACTCGAGGGCGTCGGCGACGAGCAGACGGGGCACTATCGCTATCCCCAGGCCGCGCCGCGCCGCGTGCGCCAAGAGGACCACGTCGTTCGAGAAGAACGCCCCGTCCACTCGGTGACGCTTGCCGTCCCGCAGAGGCCAGTGGGTCTCCGGGACCTCGCCGCGCGCGAACATCATCAGGCAGCGCTGTCCGCGCAGGTCCGCGAGCGAGGTGGGCGTGCCGTGCTCGGCGAGGTACGTGGGCGAGGCGACCGCGACGAGCTCCGTCTTCGAGATCTGCTTGGCCAGGAGGCCGGGCTCGAGCCGCGTCGACGCGCGGAGGGCGACGTCGTAGCCGGACCCGGTCAGGTCGACGTATTGGGTCGTCGACTGTACGAACAGACGCACCTCGGGGTGCTCGCGGGCGAAATCGACCACGAAGTCCTGGAACGGCGAGTCCCGGAGCGGAGGCATCGAGACCTTCAGATCTCCGCGGATGCCGCCCTCCGCCCCGCGCACCGACGCCTCCGCCCTGGCGACCGCGTCGAGGACCGTGCGCGCGTGCGCGTAGAGCGTCTGACCGGCGTCGGTGAGCGTGAGGCGCCGCGTCGTTCGCTTGAGCAAGCGGACGCCGAGCCGCGCCTCGAGCCGCGCGAGCCGGCGGCTCAGCGTCGCGCGCGGGACGCGGAGCTCGGTCGCCGCGCGCGACAGGGACTGTGATTCGACGGTCCTCGCGAATGCGAGGAGCTCGGCGGTCTCGAGCGGCTCCGGGTTCATTTGGATCGATTTGTAGCAGCTGATGATGATTCGTGAACGGTTGTCGCAAGTGAATCTTGAGCACACACTGACCGCGTTCAAAAGGAGAACGTGATGAACCTTCGCAAGATCGCCTACTGGGCAACGACCGGCCTCGTCTCCGTGGGGCTCACGGCTGGCGGGCTCGGGCAACTCTCGGCTTCTCCCGAGATGGTGGCCAGCTTCGAGAAGCTCGGCTACCCGGCGTACCTGATGACGCTGCTCGGCGCGTGGAAGGTCCTCGGCGCGCTGGCCATCGTGGTGCCAGGCTTGCCGCGGCTCAAGGAGGCCGCTTACGCCGGGATCCTGTTCCTCCTCACCGGCGCCGCCTTCTCTCACGCCATGGCCGGCGACCCGACGGGCAAGACCGTCGCGCCGCTGTTCATGCTCGCGCTCGCGACCGTGTCGTACGTGCTTCGCCCCGCGTCGCGGTCGCTCGGCGCGCCGCTCGTCGTCGACGTGCCCGCCCGCGAGCCGCGGGTCTCCGCCGCGGCGACCTGACCCTCACGTCGCGACGGGTCGTCAGTCGTTTCGAGGAACGATGATCGGAGAGCCGTCGTCGGTCGCGACGACCCGGTTGCGTCCCGCGGCCTTTGCCACGTAGAGCCGTCGGTCGGCCGAGGAGAGGAGGGCATCGATGGACTGGGACGCCGTGGTCGCGAGCGAGGCGGCCCCTATGCTGACCGTCACCGAGATCGTCTGGCCTTCGTGCGCCGTGGGGCTCGCGGCGATGATGGCCCGCAGCCGCTCGCCGGCGCGCGCCGTCCCCGCGAGGGCGATCCCCCGCAGCACCGCGACGAACTCCTCGCCGCCGTAGCGCGCGAACAGGTCCTCCGTCCGAAGGCGCCCGGAGATCGTCGACGAGACGTGCCGGAGGACCGCGTCGCCGGCCTGATGACCAAACGTGTCGTTCACGCGCTTGAAGTGATCGACGTCGAGGATCAAGACGCCCAGCTCGGTCCCGTGACGGAGCGCGTAGGCGAGCTCGCCGCGGAGACGCTCCTCGAGGTGATGCCGGTTGAACGCGCCGGTCAGGCCGTCGCGGACGCTCGTCTCGAAGAGCTGACGCATGACCTCGAGCTGTCGCTCGTCCATGAGGCCGAAGCGGAACGCCACGCGCGGGCCCAGCTGGATGATGTCGCCGTCCCGCAGCAAGGCCCGCTTCGTGTGGTGCCCGCTCACGACCGTGCCGTTTCGGCTCTCGAGGTCGAAGATCTCGTAGCCGTCATCGACCTTGCGAATGGCAGCGTGCAGGCGGCTCACGCCTTCGTCGTCGATGCGGACGTCGGCGTCTCGCCCTCGACCGAAGCGAACCATCTTCTCGGGGAGCGGCAGGGTCATGCCGGCGCAGGTGGCGTCGAGGCGGATGAGCACGCCGTGTGTCGGCCGGGTCTGGACGGCCGGATGGGGCTCCGCGTTCCAGTCGCGCATCGCCGTCGGCCGATCGTCCTGGTCCTCGTCTTCCTCCGGGGTGACGACGGGCTGGGCGTGTTTGGCCGGGCTCGGCGGCGTCTCCTCCGGCTCATCGCGCGGGATGGGCGGCAGCAGCACGCGCCGCGCGGCGGGACGAGGCGGCTCCTCGACAGGCCGGACCGCCACCATCTCCGTCTTCGTCGGCACGTCCGGACGCGCGCGAAGCGGGCCGAGCGACGACGGCGGGAGCAGGGACGTGGCCATCAGCTCTCCTGACATCGGCACGGAGGCTTGGCGGCTTAAACTTCGTTCTCCGTCCGCGCGCCCGCCGGCAGCCAAAGCCCAACGATCGCGCCGCCTTCCGGTCGGTTGCGCGCGTAGGCGTCCCCTCCGTGGGCACGGGCGATGCGCTGAACGAGCGCGAGGCCGAGGCCGAGCGAGTCGTGTGTACCCTTCGGGCGCCCGTAGAACGGGTCGAAGGCGCGATCGGCCTCGCCGTCGGAGAAGCCGGGCCCGGCGTCGTGCACCTCGAGCGAAGCCCTGTCCGCCTCGAAGGTCAGGACGAGGGCCTTCGCCCCGCCGCCGTGTTTGACCGCGTTGTCGAGGAGGTTCGCGAGCGCCCGAGCGAGGAGCGTCGCGTCACACCTGACTTCGCGGGGAACGCCGACGACCCGGGGCGGGGTCGTCAGAGACGCGCGCGCGGCGGCGCGTTCGGCTGCCTCCACGATGTCGTGCGGACGCATCGTCAGCGCGGAGAAATCAACGCGCGAGCTGGCGAGGAGCCCGCCGACCAGGTCGTCTATTTCCTCGATCTCGTGCTCGAGCTCGAGGTGGAGCTTCTCGCGCGCCTCGATTGATTGGCCGCTGTCGCGGAGCAGCTCGAGGAGGAGGCGGATCCGGGCGAGCGGGGAGCGCACCTCGTGGGACACCGACGCGAGGAGCTCGCGCTGGTCGGCCATCTGACGCTCGATCTTGCCCGCCATGTCTCCGATGGCGTCGGTGAGCCGGCGGATCTCGAGCGGCGCGTGTGGATGGAGCTTCAGGTCGATCTTGTAGCGGCCGTGGCCGATCTCCGCCGTGGCGCGCACGAGCGCCTCGAGCGGCAGGCCGAGGCGCCTGGCGATCTTGTGCGAGACCGCCCAGAGCACGCCGAGCGCGACCAGGAGGCCGAGCACCGACGAGAGGAAGCCGCGGTTCGTGTCTCGGCAGATCTCGACCGCGCCGAGCGGCGCGCGGTCCGCAGCGAGAGGCTTCAAGGTGACCGACGGACCGTGGCAGTCCTCCCCGATCATTTCAAGAACGGTTCCGTCATTGTTGCGGACGGTCACCGCGGCGTCGAACTCGTGGGCCACCTCGCGGGTCAGCGCGGCGCGGGCTTCGGGCCGGTCCCACACCTCGGCGAACCGGTTGGCTCCGAAGCGCTTCATGCCCTCCATGTCGCGCCGCCAGCTGGACGGGCCGCCGGAGGCGAGGTTCGCGACCGCCCAGGAGGCGAGCCCGGCGACGACGATCGTCGCTCCGAACCACCAGAAGATCTGGGACCGGAGCAGGTGCGCGTGGCGGCGGCGGCCGGGGCGGCGGCGCACGGGACCTACTCGGAGATCGGCCCGGAAGCCGATTCCTTGGCGAGGACGTAACCCACCCCCCTCACGGTCTTGATGAGCCGACCGTCGCCGAGCTTCTGCCGGAGATGCGAGATGTGGACGTCGATCGTGCGCTCCGAGACCACGACGTCGCCGCGCCCCGCGGCGGCGAGCAGGCGGTCGCGCGGGATGACCTGACCCGCACGCCGCGCGAGCGCCACGAGGATGTCGAACTCGATCCCCGTGAGCTCCACCTCGGCGCCACCACACGTCACGCGGCGGGTCGTCACCTCGATCGCGAGGGGCCCCACGGCGACGCGGTCCGCGTCCACGTCGGGGCGCACCCGCCGCAGGATCGCCTTCAGCCGAGCGAGCAGCTCGCGTGGGTTGAAGGGCTTGGGCAGGTAGTCGTCGGCTCCGATCTCGAGCCCCACGATCCGATCGGTCTCGTCGCCGCGTGCCGTGAGCATGAGCACGGGGACGTCCCAGCGCTTGCGGATGCGCCGGCACACCTCCAGACCGTCGAGGCCGGGCATCATCACGTCCAGCAGCACGGCGTCGTAGGACCCGACCTCGAGCTTGCCGAGCCCGGACACCCCGTCGAGCGCGCGGTCCACCTCGAAGCCGTTCTGCGCCAGGTAGCTCGAGAGCAGCTCGTGCAGGCGTAGGTCGTCGTCGACGATGAGGACTCGCGCACCCATTCCGGGGCCGGAGCCTACACCAAGAACCGAATGCCTTGATTCGGTCGTTGGACCAACGAGGTGAGAGGTCACGACGACCTCACCGCGGCTGACGCGTTTCCCCGTCGGCGGATCCTTCGACCCTCTTGGCCGCGCGGACACACGTCTCGGCCACGCGATCTTCGAAGGCCTGTCGCCTGTGCTCTGCCCTGCACCGCATGCCGGCGAACCCGGATGCGAAGCCACCGATTGTGCCGAGCGCCAGGAGTCCCATCACGATCTTGCGTTTCATAGGCGAACCTCTCTTCGTTCCGATTTCAGATGCTGACGGTCTGCCGGTAGGGCCCGCCGTGGCGGCGGCGCCAGAACGGCCCCTCGTCGATCAAGCGCGCCAACGATGCTCGCTGCGTGCCGTCGAGCGTCGCGTGGACCTGCGCCATCGAGCCGGCGAGCTTCTCGCGGAGTTGCCTGATCGCGTCGTCGTGGCGCGCGAAGAGCGCGCCCAGCCGCTCCGGGTCGAAGCTCTCGTCCGCGAGCAAGCGCGCGATCTCGGAGCGTGTCGCCTCCGCCTCACCGCGCAAGGCGAAGACGGCTCCGCGCACGTCCTCCACGGCCGAGACGATCACCTTCTCCTGGCTGGGGCTCGTCTCCAGCCTCGAGAAGATGCGGTTCAAGAACCGGCGCGGCCCGTGGCCGAACCCACCCCGGCCGTACCCATGATGCCACCTGCCCCGCCGAGCCATCGCGATGAGGCCGAAGAGGCAGGCGGCGCCGAACACGAATCCAATCATTTTCCGTTTCCTCCTCGCACCATCCTGATCCCCGAGTGTGAAGAGGCGCCCAGCAAGGACGTGAAGTTTCGTTAACCGAAGCGCTGGTCACCCGGGCTGCCCGGCACCATGCTCGCCGTCCATGTCCGAGGTGGACTCCACGAGCGCCGCCGTCGTCCTGTTGCGACCCAACGTCCGCCGCTGGGTGCTGGCCCGCCTCGCGGCGGGCACGGGCTCGACGATGATGCGTGCCGTCTTTTTGTGGCACCTGTACGACCTGTCCAGGTCGACTGCCGTGCTCGCGCTGGTGGGCCTTCTCTCGTTCGCGCCGCTCCCGGTCGCCAGCCTCCTCGGCGGGCTCATCGCCGACGCCTACGACAGGCGCCGGCTGGTGCTCGTCGCGCAGACGGTGGGCCTCGCGTGTGCGCTCGCGCTCGTGCTCCTCAGCCGCTCGGGGATGACGACGGTCGCCGGCATGCTCGCGATCATCGTCACGAACGCGACCGCTGCGGCGCTCGAGGCCCCTGCGCGGCAGTCGATGTTGCCGACGCTCGTCCCCAAGGAGGAGCTCTCGCGCGCGGTGACGGTGATGGGGACCGCCGGCGCGCTCGCCTTCATGTCGGGCCCGGCGCTGGCGGGCCTCGTCCTCGGGCGTGCGGGCGTCGCCGTGGGGTACGCGGTCGCCGCCGGGCTCTACGTGGCGTCGATGCTCCTCGTGGCCGGTGTGACGGGGGGAATGGGTACGGCCTCGAAGCGCGCCGTCTCCATCGCCGGTCTGAAGGAGGGCCTCGCCTTCGTACGCAAGCAGCGGATCGTCCTCGCGGCGATGTCGATCGATCTCTTCGCCGTCATCTTCGGCGGCGCGACCGCGTTGCTCCCCGTCTACGCGAACGAGATCCTGGGCGTCGGCGGGACGGGCTACGGCATCCTCGCGTCGAGCTTCGAGATCGGCGCCCTGGCGACGAGCTTGCTCCTCGTCACGCTCCCGCCGATCCGTCGGCTGGGCCGGGCCATCCTCGTGAGCGTGGTCGTGTACGGGGTGGCCACGGTCGCCTTCGGCCTGTCCCGCAGCTTCCCCTTGAGCTTGCTCGCGTACGCGGTCGCTGGGATGGCCGATCAGGTGAGCGTGGTCGGCCGCACGACGCTCGTCCAGCTCGAGACGCCCGACGAGCTGCGGGGGCGAGTCTCGAGCGTGAACATGATCTTCATCGGCGCCTCGAACCAGCTGTCGACGGCCGAGGCAGGATTCGTCGCGTACCTGACGACCCCGACGTTCAGCGTGGTCTCGGGCGGAGCCATGGTCCTCGTCGTCGCCGGCGTCACCGCGCTGCTCGTGCCGGCGCTCTGGCGGTTTCGAACCTGATCGACGCGCGTGGGCTCAGAGGTGCCAGCCCGCCGCGATGAGGTAGGAATACGCGACGATCTTCGGCGCTCGGAGCGGGCACACGATCGCCGCGAGCATGTAGAACTGGGGCGGGATGGGGAAGTGGAGGCCGTCAGCCAGGAACGTGCCGAAGCCCATCCCGGGATAACCCAGGTGGTCCACGAGCCATCGCCCCGCCCCGGCCAGCTCGGCGCGAAACCGAAAGCCCAGGAGAGCGACGAGCCCAAAGGCCACGCCGAGCGCGAGGACGCTCCGGCCGAATAGGTGGTAAGCAGCCCGCGCTCTCCCGCCTCCGTACGTCACGAGGTGAGGTCTGCAGGAACACAGCCAAAAGGCGCGCGCCCCGCCGTGCTCTTCCCGCTCGGGGTCTTGCCGACACGCGTCATGGGCCACATCCGGGCCAGCGGAATCTCACGGCGAAAGCTCCTTTCGTGCGCCGAGCGCGAGCCGGCGTTGGCGGCCTGAGGGGCGACGGCGCTATCCTCCCGGCGTGTCCCTGCTGGTCACGCGCCGTCTGGAGCTCGTGCCGATCTCCGTCTCCTTGGTCGAGGCGGTGCTCGAGGCGGACAGGTCGCGCTCGGAGCAGATCTTGGGCGCGGTGATGCCGCACGCCTGGCCGAATCGCGCCCTCATCGAGAGAGCCTTCTTCGCCTCGCTCGACGCCATCAGGGAGGATCCTCACGTGCGTCTGTGGGGTGACCGCGTGCTCATCACGCGCGGCGCCGAGCGCCGTGTGGTGGGCAGCGTGATCTTCCACGGCGCGCCCGATCATCGCGGCACCGTGGAGGTCGCGTACGGGGTGGAAGAAGACTCGCAGAGGCAGGGGTACGCGACCGAGGCCACCTACGCGAGCGTGGAGTGGGCGCTTCTCCAGCCCGGCGTCGAGGCGGTGCGCGCCGCCACGCCCCCGTGGCACGTGGCCTCGCAGAAGGTCCTCGAGCGCTGCGGCCTCGTTCGCGTCGGCGATCGCGACAGCCCCCTCGGCGAGCTCTGGGAGTACGAGCGGCGCCGCTGAGCGCTCAGGCGCTCTTTTTCTTCGGCTTTGTCGGCTTTGTCGGTCCGGGTGGCGCCTTGCCCTTCGAGAGCGGAAAGAGCTGGATGCAGAGCTGGTAGACGCGCTCCGGCTCTTCATCGGTGTCGCAGCGGTGCATCATCTCCTCGCGGAACCGGTGAATCTTCGCCTTGAGGTCCGCCAGGCTGGACTCCTTGATGCAGACGGTCAGCGCGCTCACGTCGCGCTGGTCCGGCGAGACGCGCTCCACGGACTTGGCAGCCTGCTCGATCATCTGGAGATGGTAGGCCGGGATGACCACGCTCCGGACCTCGTGGCCGGTGGTCAGGCTCGCGTCCCCGCGCTCGACCTTGCCCGACGTGGTCCGGACCAGCAGCCCGAGCTTGATGAGCGTCTCGAGGGCGGCCTTCGCCTGGCGCACATCGATAGGGGGCTCGATCTGCGAGGCGATCCAGGCCGGATCGTCGACGAAGTCCGATCTCGCCGCGAGCTCGCGGACGGCCGGGTAGTACCACCGCGTGAGGTACTCGAACAAAGGGCCGTCCAGCTTGCGGGCAGCGCGAAAGCGTCTGTTCGCGGCGACGACCTCGAACGCGCGGTTGCGCTCCGCGACGGTCTGCGCCTGATTCAGCGCGACGAGCTGCGCGAAGAACTCGGTCTCGTGGGAGTCGAGCTTCATGGCCTTGGCGACCTTCTCGATCGCTTGGGGGCCCAAGTTGCGGTCGCCGTCCATCACGAGCTTCAAGAAGTTCGACGACGTGAAGCCGGCCTTCCGCGCGAGGTACCGGAAGCTGTATTGCGGCATCACAGCCTTGCTCGCGGCGAAGTGCTCGCGCATGAACGCGCGGTAGTCGACGTACTCGTAGACCTTGGGGAGCGGGGCGGACACGACGGCCCACCCAGTCTAACCGGCGGAGTGTGGTCGCTTCGCCACCAACCGGATCTTCCGTGTTCTCGATGAACACGCGATGCCATGTCGTGGCCGCTCTGCTACCCTCGAGGGCGTCGATGACGCGTTCGACGGCTCTTGCTTGCGGGCTCGTCCTGCTCGCCTCGTGCGGCCCCAAAGGCGGCACGGACGTGGGCAATGGCGCCACCGTGAAGCTCAACGTCAGGGGCTACGAGCAGCCCACCATGGGCGGCGCGCAGAGCGTCACGCTGGAGAACGGCGTGGAGCTCGACAGCGTCTGGATCGCGGTCGAGAAGGTCAAGTTGCGCGCCGGCGAAGACTGCTCCGGTGGCAGTGACCCTCCCGTCGACTTCGAAGGCCCGGCGATCGCGGACCTCCTCGGCGCAGGCGTCGTGAACGACGTCCCGCAGTTCGACGTCGAGGCGGGCAGCTACTGTCGGCTCCACGTGAGCCTGCACCGCGTGGACGCAACGGAGCTCCCGCCGTCGGCGCCAGCCGAGCTCGCGGGGAGCTCCGTCGTCGTCTTGGGCCGTCGAGCGGACGGCGTGCCGTTCACCATTCGAACCAAGCAGTCGTTTGAGCTCAAGCTGGACGCGCGCGGCGGTGTGCCCTTCGAGCTCAGCGGCGAGGAGGCGCTCATCCTCGGCTTCGAGCTCCGTGCGCTGATCGACGCCGTCGAGCTCGACTCGTTCTCCGGTCCGGAGATCGTCATCGACGACGACACCGCGCCGCCGGTGATCGCTCGGTTCGATCAGGCCATCCGCAAGTCTGCCAGCCTCTTCGACGACCAGAACGCAGACGGAGGGCTCTCGCCCTCCGAGCGTGACGGTGCGGAGATCGCGGAAGGCCAGTAGACAGACCCACGCCGATCTCGAGGCGTCGTCGATCAGGCGCCTTCGACCGTGATCTTGATCATCTTCACCGGGGTGACCGGGCGGTCGTCGGGGCGGGTGGGCGTGCGCTCGATCTTGTGCACCGTGTCCATGCCCTCGATGACCTTGCCGAAGACCGGGTGCTTCGACGGGCCGGGCGAGAACCAGTCGAGGTAGGCGTTGTGGACGGTGTTGACGAAGAACTGGCAGCTCCCCGAGTTGGGCGCGCCGGTGTTCGCCATCGAGAGCGTGCCGACCTCGTTCGAGAGCTTTGCGTCCGCCGGGTGCTCGTCCTTGATCGTCCCGTCCGGGCCGTCGCCGGTGCCGGCGCGTCGGCTCTCCGGATCGCGGGAGTGAGGACAGCCGAACTGCAGCATAAAGCCCTCGATCACGCGGTGGAAATGGAGCCCGTCGTAGAAGCCCGACTTGGCGAGCTTGATGAAGTTGTTCGCCGTGATCGGCATCTTGTCGACGAAGAGCTCGACCTTGAAGTTGCCGAGCGAGGTCTCGCAGAGGGCTGTCGGGTTTGCCATGCGCGGACGCTAGCAAACCCCATGGCCGATGACACCCCTCCGCGAGCGACCGAGCCCCAGGGCTCAGAGCGCCGGGCAATCCACGAGCTGCCCATTTCCGAGCGCCGTGAGGGCCGCCACCGTCGCGGGGGGGAGCTCCACGGGGTAGATCGCCAGCTCGTCGAGCGGGCCGCCGAAGCCGCCGCCGATCACGAGCGGGCCGTCCATCGCGGGGATCGGCGCCTCGATTCCGGTCGCCAGGTTCGCCGTCGGGACGCCATCCACATAAATGACCAAATCGTCAGCGGAGCCGCTCGTGAAGACCGTGGCGGCGGTCTGGCGGTAGACCGCGACGAGGTGGTGCGGGGCCCCGTCCGCGAGGTCCAGGTTCTCGATCACGCCGCGATCGTGGGACGGATCGAGCGCGCGGAACTGGATGGAGTCGAGCCCCATCGGATCCATCCGCTCCTGGATGCGCAGGTAGAGCAAGGCCATGCCCATCTGTACGGACACGACCTCCTCGGAGAAGCTCGAAGGGGCACGGAACCAGAGCTCGATCGAGAAGGGCTGGTAGCCGCCCTGGGAGCCGAAGAACGCGGGGGTGGCCAGCGTGAGCGCGCCGTCGGGCGCGAAGCTCGTCGCGCTCAGGCTGCCGTCGACGAGCGGCGCTTCGCCCATCCGCGTGCCCGAGGCCACGGCCACTCCGCCCCAGCTTCCGAGGTTCGGCTCGTCGGCGGTGGACGCATCGTCGAGGCGAAACCGGGCGACGGGTCCGAGCGCCGTGACACACGCGTCGTACGTCGGAGCGCTGCCGCCGCCACCGTCGCCGGTCCCGGTGGAGCTCGTCGGTGAGCCCGTCCCGCTCGACGTCGGCGAGGAGGGCCCGGTGCTCGGCCCCGGTCCGACCGGGAGGGCGCCGGTGCTGCCCGCCGCTCCTGCCCCATCCTGCAAATCGTCGAGGGAAACGACCAGGTTGCACCCCAGCAGGCAACAGGCCATCGCTCCGACGAAAGCACCATCGACGCCCATGCTATGACTCTCTCGAGCTCCAGGTCGGAGCGTACCGCGTCGGAGTCAAAGAGGATGAACGATCTCGAGGGGCGCGTCGTCGTCATCACCGGAGCTGCCGGCAACCTGGGCGCGGCGACAGCCCGCCTCTTCGCGTCGCGCGGCGCAAAGCTCATCCTCCTCGATCGGGACGAGAAGCGCGTCCGCCTGGGCCTGGAGGAGATCGCGCGGAGCCCGCATCATCGCGTCGCCGCGGCGGACGTGACGGACGAGTCCTCGGTGCGCTCGGTGGTCATCCCCGCCGAGCAGGAGCTCGGGCCCATCCAGGGGCTCGTTTGCACGGTGGGCGGTTACAAAGGCGGCGTGAAGGTCGTGGACACGGCCTGGTCCGACTGGGAGCTCATGCTCGCCATCAACCTCCGCGCCACGGTCGCCTGCTCGCGGGCGGTGTTGCCGCGCATGTTGGCCCGCAAGGCCGGGAGCATCGTGCACCTCGCCAGCCTGGCCGCCATCGGGCCTGGGCCGGGGCAAGCCGCGTACTCGGCGACGAAGAGCGCCGTCCTGTCATTCTCGGAGAGCCTCGCCGCCGAGACGAAGGAGGAGGGGGTCCGGGTCAACGCGGTGCTACCCGGCACGATGGACACGCCCCAGAACCGCGAGTGGATGAGCGACGCCGATCGCGGGCGCGCCGTCGACCCGATCGCTGTGGCCGAGGTCATCGCCTTCCTCGTGTCCGACGCCTCGCGGGCGGTCACCGGCGCGGCGATACGAGCGTCTGGCCGGCAGTAGCGGTCCCGGCGGCTCCGCCGGGCGCCTGGGCCACGGCGGAGGTCATTTCTTGCACCAGGACGCGAGCTTGCGCGTGACTGGCTCGATGTCGTCCAGCTGCTCCTTGGAGAAGTCCGCGGCGCGCGCGTGTTTCACGGCCTCGATGAACGCACGTGTGCTGCCGCACCGCGCGAAGAGCTCGGCGAACGCGGCGTCTCCGCCGTGGTACGAGTCGTACCCGGCGAGGCGGGCGTTGTTGATCTGGCCGAAGCCGAGCTCCGCGCGTAGGTCGTCGAGGTACCGCTTCTTCGCCGCGAGCTTCTCGCTACGCGACGCCTTCGACGCATAGAGCTTCGACAGGTGCGCGTACGCGGCCTCGAAGCGCGCTTGCACCTTGTCGGCGCGCGCCTCGGCCTCGAGGTAGGCGTCGAGCTCTTCGGAGGACGCACCGTAGCGCTCGGCGAGGAAGACCGGCGTGAGCTTCTCGGCCACGAACGCGGCGAGGCTCTCGTTGAACTCGCTCTGGCCCTTCACGTAGATCGTCGCGTGGAGGGACTCGTGGATGATGGTGTCGGCGAGCTCCCCCACGGCCTCGTCGCCATCGTCGATCATCGACGAGAGCACCGGGTCGTCGAACCACCCCAGGGTCGAGTAGGCCGAGGCGCCGCGGAGGTAGACGTCGTAGCCGCGGTCACGGAGCTTCTGGGCGTGGTTCTTCGCCTCTTGCTCGTCGAACCAGCCGAGGTAGGGCACGCTCCCCACGATCGGGAAATCCCACCGGACCGGCTCGAGCGAGATGGGCGGCGCCGCGGTCACGACGTACACGACCGACGTCCGATCGAGATCGACGAAATCTTCGTAGCTGTCGGTCGGGACCAGGCCTTGCTCCCTGGCGAAGGCCTTCACGTGAGCCACCTCGCCGAGCAACGCGCGGACCCGAGGGTGGATGTCCGGGTCGCGCTTCGCGCTCTCGATGCTCCGCGCGCGGCAGGCCAGGTCGAGCTGGCCCTCGGCCGCCTGCAGCACGTAGTCGACCTGGAGACAGCCCGAGAGGAGGAGCGAGAGCCCGACGAGGGCGCCGGCTTTGCTCATCCGCCCTTGCCCAATCGGACCGACTTGCGCATGAGCGCGTCGACCGACTCGAGCCACTTGCGGAACGCGGGGTACTCCGCGACGGAGATCGTCGACTTGTCGAAGACGACCTCCGACTCGATGATGACGCTTCCGTTTTGCTTGCCGGGCTTGAAGCTCACCTTCGCGGTGCCGAACGGCCCGCCCTTGGCCTCGCCCGCGGCCGGCAGCTCGCGGAACGCGAAGCCCGGCGGCGCGAGCAGCGTGATCGAGCGCTTCTGGTGGCTCGGGCCGAGCTGCGGCGGCAGGACGAGCGGCAGCGTCCGCTTGGGCAGGGCGGCGAACGTGGCCATGAAGCTGTAGGTGCCGAGCACGGGCACCGCGAGCTCTTCGCCCTCCTTGCGGGCGAACCCCTCCGAACGAGCCGAGTACCCCAGCGTGCCCGCGTCGGGCACGTAGTCGATCTTGGGCGCCAGATCGACGGTCGGGAGCCACCGCGAGGACAGGTACTGCTCGACCCACTGGGCGCGCGCGTCCGCCTCGACGAGGTTGTTGCGGAGCTCGAACGCCCAGTCGCCGAGGTGTTTCTCCTTGCCCACGACGTCCGCCGCACCCGTCGCGTCCAGCTTGATGGTCCAGTCCATCGTGACGCCGTGATCGACGGGGCTCGAGCTCGGCGTGTCGATGATCTTCGCGTCGCCTTCGAGGATGAAGAGCGCCTTGGCGCGCGCGTCCATGCTGGGGAGCGGGCCGATGCGGCTCTGCGGGCTCGTGGCGTCGAGCCACGTCCCCGGCTTGCCGTTCTTGCCGGGCAGGTAGGCGATGCCGTGATCGAAGAGCGGCACGGCGGCCTTGGTCCCCATGAGCACGCTGGGCATCGCCGTGATCCGGGTCTGCACGAGCACGGGGGTGGCCTCGACGCCGATGGCGCGAAGCAGCGCGATGAGGAGCGTCGCCTTGTCGTCGCAGTCCCCTTGCTTGCGCGCGAGGCACTGCTGCGGGCGGTTCGGCAGCCAGTACTCGCCGGAGACGTAGTTCACGTAGCGGATGTCGTCGGCCACGTAGTTGAAGACGGCCTCGAGCTTCTCTTTTTCCGACTTCTTTCCCTTCGTGAGATCGGCCGCGAGGCGCTTGATCTGATCGTCGGGCTCCGAGAAGCCCTTGATGGCCTCACGGTACCAGGCGCGGAACTCGTCCCAGGAGCGGAACGTCGATCCGACGACGAGCGGCAACAGCTCCGTCGGGCGGGGGCTGAAGGGCTCGTCGGCCACGTTCGTGGGCGAGTCCCACGTCAGGCGCACGATCTTCCGGCCGTTCTCGACCTTCTCTTCCTGCTTCTCTGCCTTGCCGTTGATCACGTCGAGCCCGAGCGGCGAGCTCTCGGGCGAGTCGACGATGACCTCGTTGAAGAGGACCGGTCGGGTCGTGGTCGAGCCCACGTAGTCGATGAAATAAAACGGGGCGTCGCCGCGCCGGCCCACCGGGCCGCTCGTCCACGCGCGCACGGCGTACTCGACCACGTCGCCTTTCTTCAGGTCAGGCCACTTGATGTAGGCCCCGGCGGCGCTCTGCTCTTCGGGCTGAACCACGGTGCCGTCGGCGCGGTGGAGCCGCGCGAAGACCAGCTCGATCTGATCGCCCTCCTGGGGGATGTTCCGCTCGACGAGCTCGTTGGGTGTCCGCGGCTCGACGACGATCTCGCGGGCCTGGTGGATGAGCTGCGAGACGCGTTTGTCGGCGTGGTAGGTCACGACCCGCTGGAAGTGGAGCTGCCGCTCGAAGACCTCGCCGACCTTGGCCGGCGCCTTCTTCGCGCGCTCCACGATTGTCGCGGACGGCACCAGGAACCGCTCGTCGGGCTCGGGCTTGTGCTCGGTCACGTCGGCCGGCTTGGGGCCCGTGCGATCACGGAACGCGAGCTCGGACTGGATCCGCGGATCCCCGCGCCGCAGATCGAGCGCGCGCCTGCGGGCAGCCTGCGCGTGGTCCTGCGAGTCGCTCGGCGGCGCGCCGGCCGCCTTCTCGGCCAGGATGACGCCCTCGCGCGCCTGGGCGAGCGCCTCCCAACCGTCCGCCTCGTTGGGCGAGAGCTGCGTGGCCGTGTAGAGGACCTCGCGCGCCCAGGCGTATCGCTCCAGCGAGAGGAGCTGGCGCCCGATGTTGACGAGACCGTCAGCGTTCGTCTGGTGCGCGACCAGCGTGGCTGCCGTCGCCTCGAAGGCGGCGGAGCCCTCGATGGCCGCGGCGTTTGCGAAGGCGACCGAGCGTCCGTCGTGCGCCGCGCTCGCGAGCCTTCGCGCGTACCCCAGGCGGAGCTCCGGGCGGCTCGAGGAGAGCGCCACGAGCTCGCGCAGGGCGGCGACGGGGGCGCGCCGCTTCAGATCGTCGTCGAGCTGACGCAGATCGGCCAGCGCGGCCAGGCGAGCGCCTTCGCCGCCCGCGCGCGCCTTGACGGAGGCGCGCAGCATCCGCGCGTTCGCGTCCGTCGCGCCCTTCAGGGGCTCGCGGTCGAGCGTCTTGAGGGCCCAGTCCACGTTGCCCTGCGCGACCTGCGCCTCGGCGAGCCTCCGGAGGGCAAACGAGGCCGTGTCGCGGTCACCCGACGCGAGCCCTCGTTCGGTCGCCTGGTTCAGCCACCCGCTCTTGTTGGCGCCGAAGCCCGAGAGCCAGCCGGCCACGGCGAGCTGATCGGGCGTGGTGGTCGGGTCCTTCGCGATGCGGTCGAGGAGGCCGGGCGCTCGCGGCGACCGCGTGTCGTCGGCGCCGCCGAGCGCGAGCACCACGACGGCGGGCAAGGCGCGGCGCGTCGGCGGATCGGTCCCGACGGCCAGCGCCCTCTCGAGCGCCGTCTGCACGCGGCGCGCCTTCACGCGTGACGCGGTCGCCTTCGGCGCCTTCACCGTGGGCGCGGGCTTCGCGCCCGCCTTGGCCGGCTTGGCCGTCGCCGCGAGCGGCTTCGCCTTTGCGCGGCCTTCGGGGAGGCCCGAGAGATCGCTCGTGGCCTCCACGCGGATCGGCGCGCCGTCTTCGTCGGTGAACCGGATGCGGACCCGCCCGTCGTCTGGCAGGGGCGAGGAGCACACCTTCACGGTGACGAGGTGCGCGCCGGCCTCCGGATCGATCGCCACCGCGAGCCGATCGAGGATGCCTCGCGAGTGGACCTCCTCGCTCGAGGCGACGGTCTCGCCGTCCCAGGCGAGGCGCACGCTGCCGCTCGCCGCGACGCGGGCGACGACGGTCTTGGGTGATGACGGGAACGTCACGCTCGCGGAAACGTAGGAGCACGACTCCGTGCGCGGCGAGACGTAGAGATCGAGCGGCACGCCCTGCGCCGTCACCGCGTCCGGGAGCGCGCGCCGGACACGCACCTCGTAGTCACCCCAGGAGTACTCCGCCCGCATGTCGGCGAAGCTCGACTCGGCGGCCTCGGGCCCCTCCTGCTTGAAGAGGCCGCCGCCCGCGTCCTGGAACGGACCCGTGATGGCGACGGTCTTCACGATGCCGGTCGCTTGCGCGGGGGCGTCGAGCTTGGCCTTGGAGAACCCCTCCCACGCACGGCCCAGGGGCAGCGGCGTCATCCACAGGTGGAGCAGGCGGGCTTCGTTGGTGAACGGGTGGGGGCTCTTCGTGAGCGCGCCGAGCCCGCGCGACACACGGTCGGGCGAGGCGTGGTCACGCAGCGCGAGCGAGACGAGCACACCGGCGACGGCGTCCGCGGTCCCGAACTCGGCGCGCTTGAGCGCCTGATCGATCATCGCGTCCGCAGTGCCGTGGGTCCAACGGAGGTCGGCCGGCGCGTCTTCCTCGACGACCGCGGGCTTCTTGTCCTTGGATTTGTCGTCCTTCGGCTTGCCGTCCTTCGGTTTGTCTCTGCCCTTGCCCTCGGCATCCTTGGGGTCGCCTGGCTTCGCCGGGATCGGCAGGAGGGGTCTTCGCGGGATCCCAGGCTTGAGCGTCGGCTTTTTCGGGTCGTCCGGCGCCGGCTTCTTCGGCCCTTCCTTCCCGGTCGGCTGCGGCTTCTTCGGCGCGGCCGGTTGGGCGAGGGCGCTGTCGGAAGGGAGGGTCGCGGAAACCGCGAGCGCGCCGAGGCAGGCCGTGGCGACGAGCGAACGGAGCCGGACGATGGACAAGGGGCGACGCATGCGGCCGGAAGCGTACCCACACAAGATCGGGCACGCTACCCCGGACGAGGGCTCACACGCTCAGGTGCTGTCGGCCTTCTGCCGGGCCTTGGCTCGCTCGCGCGAGAGCTGGGCGAGACGGGTGAGCACGCCCTCGGTCGCCGCGGCGACGACCTGCCGCTCGACCTTGTTGTTCTTGTCCGGCTTGCCGCCGAACCTGATCTTCGAGCGGGCCGAGCCGCCGCCCTTCAGGCGACCGACCAGCGTGCAGGTCACCGTGACGACGTCGTCTTCTTCGACGACCTGGATGTCGCGAACGACGAACGTGACCTCGACGCGCCCTTTGACGCCGAAGTCGAGGTGCTTGGCGGCGCGGTGCGCTTGCCGGCGGATGGTGGTGGCGATCCGCTTCTGACCCTTCTTGTCGACGCCGGCCTTGAACTCGACCGAAGCGATGTCGAGCGTCCCCTTGGCGAACGCGTGCGACGCTGACCCGAGGAGGATGCTCAGCGCGAACAGGATCGACAGGGCGACGCGGACGAAGCGCATCGCGGGCAGGGTAGGCGTCGGGCGCAGGCTCGGCCAAGAAACCGGCCGACCCGCGCGCTCAGCGACGCGGCGGCTTGGCGGAGGGCGTCGGCGGCGGAGGAGGAGGAGCGTCGGGCACCGCGACCGTGCCCATCGGCGCCACGTCGCCCATCTCCATCTTCCCGAGCTCGTGGCTGGGCCTCTCCGGCACGCGAACGCCGCCCGCGACGGGGATCTCGCCCATACGCGAGCCGGCGCCGAGCGTGACGAACGCGCTCGCGGTCGCGGCGGCCGCCAGACCGCCCGCCACCATGGCAAGCCTGCGGAAGCGCTTCTTCTTCAGCCCGGTCGGACAGTCCGAAGTCATGACAGTGCCGTCAGCACGCCGGAAGAGGCGCATGCACACGGTGCCGCCGGCGTTCGAGCGCAGGAGCGCGTACGCCTCGTCGCGGGTCATGCCCCCCACGTTGTAGACGTTTTTCTGGCACTGACCGCAGAACCGGACGCGCTCGTCGCCGACCATGCCGTCCCAGCTGGCGTTGCACGGGCTGGCGATGCGTAGGCCGTCGAGCGTGGTCTGCGTCTCCAGGTTGCGGAGGCGATTTTCGAGGTCCTCGATCTCCGAGGCCACCTCGACGCGCCGCCTCCGGAGCTCCTCCGCCCGCCCGAGTCGGCCCTCGATGTCCGCTGCCTCGGAGCGAAGGGCGGAGAGCCGGGTGCGCAGCGGGGAGAGCTCGTCGCGGTACGGGTCGGACATGGCCGAGTCTTACGGATGGGACCGGCGTCCGATCTGACGTCCCTTCTCGGAGCGTGTCCTCCGTGGTAGCCACCTCTTCGTCGTGAGCTCTCCGCTCTTCGGGGCGGGCGGCGGATCGCTCATCCGCCGTGGGAAGCCGGTGAAAGTCCGGCACGGAGCCGCCGCTGTAACCCACGGTGGGACAATCCCACCGCCGGCGCATCCACGGAGGGCTCGTCGTCCTCCGGAAGGAACCGGGTCGCTCTCCTGATCTTTCGGGCAGGGCGGCTGGGGAGTCAGAAGACCGGCTCACGACGTCACCTAGGGCGCGAGCTTCGCCCGGAGGGTACGGCGATGCGTTTTGGTTCGTTCGATTGGGGTGCTCTCGTCTGTTCGGTGTTGCTCGTCGCGTGCGCCCCGCCCGGCGAAGGCGGGGGTGAGGGCGGAAGCGACGAGGGCGGCGGAGGCTCGGACGCCCAGGTGGCTGCGACGACGGGCACGAGCGCGGAACCGACCAGCTCCTCGGCGCCGCGCCCTTGCGACGGCTTCGCGACGAACGTGGTCGAGGTCGAATATGGCCCAGGCGCCGGCTTCGGGAAGGCCGACATGCCGGGCATCGTCCTCGGCCCGCCCGCCGGCACCGGCGAGCTGATGGGCTCGCTCGACGTCGTCTCGCTGGGCAACGGCGGCTCGATCACGCTCGCGTTCGGCGGGGCCATCGTCGACGAGGAGGGGCCGGACTTCGTCGTGTTCGAGAACGTCTTCTTCGCGGGCGGCGATCCGGCGACCCCCTGGGCCGAGATCGCGTCGGTGGAGGTGAGCGCGGACGGCGAGACCTGGGTCGCGTTCCCGTGCACGGCGACCGCTGCGCCTTACGACGGCTGCGCCGGCTGGCACCCGACCTACGCCGGCTCGACCGAGGACATCGATCCACACGATCCGGCCGAGGCGGGCGGCGACACATTCGACCTCGCGGACGTCGAGCTCTCGGAGGCGCGCTTCGTCCGCATCGTGGATCGCGCCGATCTCGCCGGCTTCTCGGGCAGCTTCGATCTCGACGCCGTCTCGTTGGTCCACTGGGCTTGCGACGCGCCATGATCGGGCTGTGCCTGGGCGCGCTCGCGGCGCCTCTCTCCGGCGCGCGCCGGGCGCGCGCCGACGAGGCGCCGCCGCTCGAGGTCGACGTGCGCGGCGACGCCTTGCCGCGCGCGGGCGAGCCGACGACGCCCTCCACCTCGGTGGAGGCGGACGACCTGCACCGGCCGGGGCAATCCGTCGCGGGCGCGCTCGCGCGTGTCCCGGGCGTGATGATCGCGCGGACGGGTGGCGCCTCCGAGCTCACGACGATGACGCTCCGCGGGGCGAGCAGCGCGCAGACGCCGGTGTACCTGGCCGGTGTCCGCCTGAACGACGAGCTCTACCGCGCGGCGGACCTGTCGACGATACCGTCATTCTTTCTCCGGCGCGTCGACGTCTACCGCGGTCACGCGCCCATCGAGCTCGACCGTACCGGTCTCGGCGGCGCCGTGCTCCTCGAGCCGGAGGTCCCCGTGGGGACACGGGTCGCCGCAGGCCTGGGGGCCGGGAGCTTCGCGTCGCGTTCCTATTTTGGCGCGGCCAGCTTCGGCACGGAGGCGGCCGCCGCAGCGCTGTCGGTCAGGCGAGACGCCACGCGCGGCGACTTCTCCTACGTGGACGACCGAGGCACGCGCTTCGACGCGTCCGACGACCGCGAGGTCCGCCGGCAAAACGCCGACGCGGCCTCGCTCGATGCCTGGGCTGCGCTCCGCGTCAGGCTCGGCGAGCGCGGCACGTGGAGCTCGGTCGTGAACGTCTTCTCGCGCGAGCAGGGCACCCCGGGGCTCGGCGTCATCCCGGCCGAGCTCGCACGTTCGACCAGCGAGCGCGCGCTCGTGGCCTCTCGCCTCTCGGTCGCCTGCGGAGAGGACCCGACAGACGCCTGCACCGTCGCGGCCTCCACCTTCGCGAAGCGCACGCGCTACGTGCTCGACGATCCGAACCTCGAGCTCCCGTTCGGCTCGACGCGGCAGGTCGTGACGACGACCTCCACCGGAGGCCAGGTCGCGTGGGCGGACGCTCCGCTCGACTGGCTCGACACACGCGTCGGTGTCGGGCACGCCGTCGAAGGGCTGACCGTCGATCCCATCGGCCCCGCCGAGTCGGACGCGCAGCGCTTCTCCGCGCGCGCGTTCGGGGATGTCGCCGTCCGGCCGCTCGACTGGCTGGAGCTGCGCGCAGCGGCGGCGCTGTCGTCCGAGCGGACCGAGGCCACGTCGAACGACGGCCTGGCGCTCGTCCCCTCGGCGCGGGTCGGCGCGGCGGCGCGGGCGACGAGCTGGCTCACCGCCTTCGCTGCCGCGGGCTACTACACGCGCACGCCGTCGCTCGGGGAGCTGTACGGCGCCTCCGCGTCGTTCCTCGGCAACCCCTCGCTCGTGGCGGAGGCCGGGCCGTCGGCCGACGTCGGGACACGCGCCTCCGCGAAGAGCCGCTACATCGACGTCGGCGCAGAGCTCGTCTTCTTCGGGCGTCTGGCGTCGGACCTCATCGAATACAAGCGGAGCGCGGCGGGCACGGTGCGGCCGTACAACGTCGGGAGCGCACGTTTCCTCGGCGCCGAGGCGCTCGCCGCCGCGGAGATCGTGGACATGGTCGAGCTCGACGCTTCGCTCGCCTTCAACGACGCACGTGACACGTCGGAGGATCGCCAGCTCACGAACGACAGGCTGCCGTTCCAGGCGCCGCTCGTCGCGACGGCCGGCGCCGCGCTGGACCTCGACGAGCTCGGATCGGACGACTGGATGTCCGGCGCGCGCATCGGGGCGACGTTTCTGTACAGGAGCCAGCGCTTCGCGGACCCGGCCGGGCTCATCACCTTGCCTTCGCAGGTCATGCTCGACGCCGACGCGGGGGTCCGTCTCGTTCATGACACGCTTCGCTTCGACGTTCGGGTCATGAACGTCCTCGGCGACGTCACGACCGATCTCGTCGGCTACCCGCTGCCTGGTCGCGCCTTCTTCGCGGAGCTCTCGGGAGAGTGGAAATGACGAAGCTGTTGTCACTGCAGGGCGCCATGCTGGTGCTCGGCCTCGCGCTGTCGGGCTGTGAGCTCGGCGAGGTGCCCCAGGGCCAGAAGGTGGACGTGGAGGAGGGCCCGTGTGGCCGCGCGATGTTCGTCGTCTCCATCGACCAGGACTACGCGTCGACCAGCGTGTCAGTGGTCGGCTGGGATGGCGAGGTGAAGAGCGCGGGCATGCTCAGCTCGGGGAGCGAGACGTCGGGGCTCAGCGTCACGCTCTCGGGCGACGTGGTGGCGCCGACCGAACGCTTCGGGCTGGGGAAGATCCTCCTGATCGACCGCTACCCCGCCAGCGTGCTCACCGTGCTCGATCCGGCGCGCGCGAAGGTGGAAAGCCAGATCAACGTGCAGACCGGCAACTACCCGCTGAACCCACGCGACGCGCTGCTCGCTCGGGAGGACGCGCTGTACGTCTCGCGGTACAACCGCAACCCGGACGCGGGGCAAGAGCCCTTCGATGAAGGGAGCGACGTGCTCGTCGTCGCTCTGTCGACGGGTGAGCCGATCGGCCGCGTCGATCTCACGGCGGCGATGGCCGGCGCGCCCTCCGGGTTCTTGCCGCGACCCGATCGCATGGTCCTCCGCGGTGGCCTCGTCTACGTGCTCCTCGGCGTCTATTCGACTGATTTCAAGTCCACCCACGACGCGCGACTCGCCGTCGTCGACCCCGCTCGCGACGAGGTCGTCGGCTCCTTCGTCCTCGACGGCGCGCGCGGTTGCTCCGGGCTCGCGGCGAGCGCGGACGGGTCGCGCATCGCGGTCTCGTGCTCGGGGAATTTCGGCGGGAGCAGCAAGCCGGATACGACCGGCGCCGGGGTCTTCGTCCTCGATCGCGCCGCGGACGGCTCGCTCTCCGAGAAGCTGCGCATCCCGGCGGCGTCGTTCGGCGACGAGCCGCTCTCGTTCTCCCTCGCCTTCGGCAGCAACGACGTGGTCATCGCGTCCACGTTTGGCGCGCTCGACGAGCTGACGGGTGAGACCGAACGCGACGACCGCCTCGTCGAGATCGATCTCGCGACCACCTCGGTTCGTGAGCTGCTGCGCTCGACCGGCGAGCCGTTTACGATCGGAGACATCCGGTGTGGTGAGGCGTGTGGCGTCTGCTTCGTCGCCGACGCCGGGCTCGGGGGCCTGCAGATGCTCTCGCTGGACGAGACCGGGCACGTGAAGAGCGCCGAGCTCGTCCCGGTGGACGACGGCACCGGGCTGCCCCCCCGCTACATCGGCGCGTACTGAGCTGGGCCGAGCAGCTCAGCCGACCACGTCCGCCATCGTGTAGCGCCCGGCCGGTCGCTTGGCGATGGCGGCTGCGGCGCGCACTGCGCCGCGCGCGAAGAGCTCGCGGCTCGTCGCGCGGTGCGTGAGCTCGAGCCGCTCGCCGGGGCCGAGCAGGTGGACCGTGTGATCGCCGATGACGTCGCCGCCCCGCAGCGCGAGCACGGCCACCTCGTCGTCCATGCGGGCGCCGGGCTTGCCCTCTCGACCGGTGACCTGTCGCGCCTCGCGCACCTCGCGCACGGCCTCGAAGAGGCGCTTGGCCGTGCCGCTCGGCGCGTCCACCTTCGCGCGGTGGTGCGTCTCCACGATCTCGACGTCGTAGCCGGGCAGCGCCTTCACGGCGGCCTTCACGATCTCGGCGAGGACGTGGACGCCCACGCTCATGTTCGGCGACCAGAGCACCGGGATCTTCGCCGCCGCCTCGACGAGCGCGCGCTCCGCCTCGGCGCCGAGCCCGGTCGTCCCCGAGACGAGCGCCACCTTCGCGCGGGCCGCGGCCTGCGCCACGTGTGCGACCGCATCCGCCGTGGAGAAATCGATCGCGCAGTCGGCGCCGAGCATCCCGGCAGCGAGATCGGACGAGACCTCCACGCCCGCGTGGCTCGCGCCCGCGAGATCGCCCGCGTCGCGACCGAGCGACGGCGCGCCTTCTCGATCGACCGCGCCGACGACGCGGTGCCCCGCCTCGAGCGCCGCGCGGACGACAGCCTGGCCCATCCGACCGCCGACGCCGATGACGGCGATGCGAACGGGCGGGGCGCTCGTCACGAGGCCCTCTTGTCGAAGCGGCCGAGCGCGTCCTTGATGCGCTGGCTCAGGGCCTCGCCGCAGGGAACGAGCGGGCCGCGGACGGACGTGGACATCATTCCGAGGTGCGCGAGCGCCGCCTTCGCGGGTGACGGGTTCGGCTCCACGAACATGAGACCGTGGAAGTCGAGGAGGTCGAGGTGGGCGCGTCGCGCCTCCTCCACCTTGCCCTCGCGCCACAGGGTCGTCACGCGGCTCGTCTGGGCCGGCAGGACGTTCGACGTCACGCTGATGACGCCCTTGGCGCCAACGGACAGCATGGGGAGCGTCAACGCGTCGTCGCCCGACATGACGGTCAGCCGGTCACCGAGGCGGCGGACGAGCTCCTGACATCGGAGCACATTGCCGGTCGCCTCCTTCATGCCGACCACGTTCTTGGCTTCGGCGCAGATGCGCTCGGTGGTCTCGGGGAGCAGGTCCACGACGGAGCGGCCGGGGATGTTGTAAAGGACGATCGGCACGTCGACGGCGGCGGCCACCTCGAGCACGTGGGCGCGCATGCCGTCCTGCGAGGGTTTGTTGTAGTAGGGCATGACGACCATCACGGCGTCCGCCCCGGCCTGGATCGCGGCCTTGGACGCGGCGACCGTCTTCTTGGTCGAGAACGTGCCCGTGCCGGCCATGACCGGCGCCTTGCCCTTCGCCCGCGCGACGACGCGCTCGACGACCGCGACTTGCTCCTCGTCGGTGAGGGTAGGCGTTTCACCCGTCGTGCCGCAGGGGACGAGGCCCGTCACGCCGCCGGCGAGCTGCGAGTCCACGAGCTTGTCGAGCGCGTCGAAGTCGATCGAGCTTCCGTCCGGCGTGAAGGGGGTGACGAGGGCGGTCCAGGTTCCCGAGATGGCGAGCGGGCGCATGACCAGTTTTTTCCCCGAACCGCGCCGGGGCGGCAACTCCCAAGCGCTCCTTTTCACTTCCCGAGCGCCGTGCTCTGGTTCTCGCGTGATCTCCGGGACACGGCCGCGCCTGTCTTCCGAGCACCCCGGGCGAGCCGACCCTCGCCTGATGCGCGCTCACCAGAGAGCGCTCGTCCCCGCTCTTCGCGCGGCCTTCCCCTGGGTATTCACGGGTCGCAACTATCTGCCGGCCCATGACTCCTATGTCGTGGTTGCCAACCACTCGGGCCTCGGTACGGTCGAGTCGCTGGTCCTTCCGGAGCTCTGGGCCTCCGAGGTCGGCACGGGTCGGCGCATCGCCGCGATGGTCCACCCCGCGATGCTCCGAACGCCTGGTTTGGGGGCGCTGTTGCGGAGCGTGGGCTGCGTGGAGGCTACCCTCGATGGCGCGCGCTGGGCTCGCGCGCATGGCTCCGCCCTCGTGCTGTTTCCAGGTGGCGATCACGAGTCCATGCGACCTGTGTGGCGGGCCGACGAGGTCGATTTCGCAGGCCGTACGGGCTGGGTACGCCTCGCACGGCAGAGCGGGCTCACGATCGTTCCGATGGCGATCACGGGCACACACGTGACCGCGCCGACCCTCGGCTACAGCAAGCTCCTGGCCTACCTCTCCGGAGCGCGGCTCTTCGGCGTGAGGCGCGTGCCTCTTTCGGTCGCGGGTCTGGCAGCAATCGCGGTTTCTCTCGCGTGTACCCGCGATCAACCGATGCTTGCTCGCGGCGCAAAAGCGGCCGTCGTTTACGCCGCATCGTTCGCGATCCCTTGGGTGCCCTCTCGCGTCGGGTTCCATGTGCTCCCGCCAGTGACTCCGGACGAGCTCCAAGCCGACGATCGAGTCGTCTACGAGCGCGTCACCAGCGCGATCTCCGATGTGCTCCGTCGTGAGCTCGTGTCCGCACATTCCGCGCCGTGAGCTGCGTCTGGCAAGGCCCTTGCTTCGTCGGAGGTGGGCATTACGTTCGGGGTGTCATGATGCTGGTAGAAGCGGAGCTGGTGGGATTCGTCGAGCTGAAAGTGGGTTCGCTCGACGTGCGGGTCCCCGTCCGGAAGGTGCCAGAGCCTTCCTCGGAGACTCCGCTCGCTGCCTTCACCATGGAAGGCACTACGTTCGCCATCCTCGTGCGCGACAAGGACAAGTCCGCCAAGCTGATGGAAGCCGTGCACGAAGCTGCAGAAGAAGCGCTCAAGCAGCTCTCGAAGAAGCTGCTCAACTAGGCTTCGAATCAAGCGCTAGCGCGCTTGGGTTTGCGTGATGTCCGCGCTACTGGCCGCGTGGCAGCCGCAGGACTTCTCGTTCGGGCTCGGGGATCTCGATCTCCACCGCGTCGCTCGTCTTTCGGGGCCGCGGCCCTCCAGGAGGCGGCGGGGCAGTCTTCGTCGGCTTCTTTGTCACCTCGGGGTCGATAGCCTCGGTTGTGGCGGAGGCGCTCGGCGCGCTCGAGGGAGAAGCCGAGCTCGACTGCAAGGCAGCCGGAGGAGGGGTCGCGCTGGTTGTGGTCTCGGTCGAGCGGGGGCTCGGTAAGCCGCTGGCCGCTACGCCCGGGTCGTTCTGCGTCGCGGCGCTGAAGCCTCCGCGCGATCGGACGACGCCGACTGTCACGCCCACGGCCGTCAGCACCAGCGCCAGGCCGACGAACCAACCGGCCCTTCGTTTCCTGGAGCCGTCGAACTCGGGCGGTGCATCGACCGAGGTCTCCGAGGTCGAGAGCCCCGTCACCGTCGACTGCAGGCCGCGTCCGCTCGAGGGGCCGCGCGTCAGGGCCGGAGCCGAGCTCGGCGCGGATGTCGGAGCCGGCTCGGCCAGGAATGGGTTGCCCGCCAGCGACGCCGGCGGCCTGGGCGGAGCAGGCGCAGCGGGGCGAGATGGGGGTGGCAGATCGCGCCGTGACGCGGGCGCCGGCTCCGGCTCCGCTGGGGGAGCAGACGGTGGTGGGGGAGGACGCGAGCCTTCCACCACCTCGACGATGTCGTTGCCGTCGAGCGTCTCTTCACGTGCTCGAGCGGCCGCCGCTGCGGTCGTCGCGTCCGTGATCAGCAGGTTGCGCGACCCCGGGACCGGGATCCGGACGCCGGCGAGGCTCCCCCAATCCAGATCGGGGCTGTCCGCGAGGTTCACGAGGACGCGGCCGGACTGGCTGAGCGCGGCCTGGATTCCGACCGCCTTGGCCAGGGCGTCCGCCATCTCTCGCGCGGTCTGGAAGCGGTCCGACGGATCCTTCGCGCAGGCTTTCGTGAACCACTTGTCGAACGCCTCGGGCAGCTCCGGGTTCAGCTTGGACGGCGTGACCGGGGTGTTCTGGGTGATCCGGATCAGGAGATCGCCGACGCCCTCGCTGTCGAACGGGAGGTGCCCGGTGACACACTGATAAGCGATGACCCCGAGGGACCAGAGGTCCGAGCGGTGGTCGATCTCGCTCACGCCCTTCACCTGCTCCGGGCTCATGTAGTGCGGCGTGCCGATCAGGGTACCGACGCCGGTCCTCGTCATCACGGCCTTGGCAGGCGCGGTGACCTTTGCGACGCCGAAGTCGAGCACCTTCGCGAGCTCTTCGTCTTCGTTGCGGACGAGGAAGACGTTTTCCGGCTTCATGTCGCGGTGGATGATCCCCTCTGCGTGCGCGCGCATGAGGGCCCGCGCGACCTGCGTGATGATCTTCGAGGTCTCCGCGAGGGTGAGCTTGCGGTTTCGTTCGAGCCGGTCGAACAGATCTTCGCCGTCGAGCAACTCCATCACGATGAAGGGCTGATCGCCCTCGATGCCGTGATCGAGCATCTGCACGACGTGTTGGCTGCGGAGCTTCGCGGCGGCGCTGGCCTCGCGCGCGAACCGCTCGCGCGCGTCGTCTTGTTTGGCGAGCTCGGGGTCGATCAGCTTGACCGCGACCTGGGAGCCGAGCGCCAGGTGCTCCGCGACCCAGACGTACGCTTGCGAGCCCTGGCCGAGCGGCCGGACCAGCTTGTAGCGTCCGTTCAGGACCTTGCCTGCTTGAATGAGTGACAGACCAGCCAAGAGGGGGCCTCGAAGAGTGTAACAGGTTCCGGGCGGGTGCGAGCATTCCTCTCACAAACTCCCTCCGGGCTGGTCCGGCCAGTCTACTCCGCCTCCTCGCCGTGGTAGCAAAGCCCCCGGGAACGGAGGAGAGCGTGGATTACGAGAGCATGCTGGCGGACCTGTTTCAGGAAGAGGACGCCGCGCGCCACATGGCCCGCCAGCTGATGAGCATCGCCAACCGGTCGCGCGAGGCTGCGGCCAAGGAGCGACCGGCCCTGCTCGAGTTCCTCCAAGGTCCGATGGAGCGCCACATGCAGTACGAGGAGCGCTCTCTCTTCCCCAAGCTCGAGGACCGCGGTTTGGGACCCGAGGTCGACGTCGCCAAGAAACACCACATCGCCATCCGGGAGCTTCGGGAGGCGCTGGAGAAGGCCGCGGGAGACGAGGAGGTCGCTCAGCTCGTGTTCGACGTCGCGCGGCTCATGCTCCACCACACGAACTTCGAGGGCGACTACATCTACCCCGAGCTCGACGCGGACGACTGGCGCGAGCTCCTCGAAGAGACGATCCACTGACCCCGCGCGCTCGTCGCCCCGTCAGGCGGGGCCGATGCGGCGAAGCGCGATGACGGGGCTCGCGTCGTCGACGTCCGTCGAGAGGTCGACCTCCGCCTCGATGACCCAGTCGTTGTCGCCGTCCGGGTCGACGAGCGTCTGCCAGGCCTCCCACGTCGCGCCGGCTGTCTGCTTCAGCGTGGTGAACTCCGCCTTGCGCGCCTCGTGGTGCGAGAGCAGGACGGGCCGCTCGGCGAAGTAGGGCTTCATCCACTCGTCGAAGCTCTTCGCGGTGAGGCCTTCGGCGGGGCGCACGGCGGCGAGGGCCGCTTCCCAGTCCTTCCGGGCGAGCGCTCGGACCAGGCGGTGCAGATCGCGGCGGACGCGGACGAGCACCGCCTTCGGGTCGTCGGCGAGCCGGTCCTTCTCGGACGCGCGCTCCGCCTCGCGCCGGATGGGCGTCGGACCGAGCGCGCGCGACTCCCACTCGTCGAGGAGCGACGAGTCGGTGCTCCGCACCTCCTGGCGCAGGTAGAGGTAGATCTCGTCGAGCTCGTCGGTCTTCGCGCTCGCGGGCACGGTCTGCTCGAGCGTCTTCACCACGTCCGACAGATACCGGAGGAGCACGCCCTCCATCCGCACGAGGTCGTACTCGCGGATGTACTCGTCGAACGTGGCGGCGTGCTCGATCAGCTCGCGGGCGATCGACTTGGGCCGGATGTTCTCGGTGCCCGCCCAGGGGTGGAACGTGACGAAGGTCTCGTACGTCTGGTAGGTGAGCTCCGCGTTGGGCTTCGGGTGCTCGATCTTGTCGAGCTCCTTCATGCGGTCCTCGTACTCCACGCCGGCCGCCTTCAGCTCGGCGATCTTGTCGGCCTTCAGCTTGTCGACCTGACGCTCGAGGATGGCGCGCGGGCTCTCGAGGATCGCCTCGACCGCGCTGAGCACGTCGAGCGCGTAGGCCATCGGGTCTTCGCGGCTCTCCCGCAGCACGGACACGAAGTCCACGAGCCAGAGGGAGAGCGCGTGGTGGAGCGAGAAGTCGCGCTGCAGGTCGCCCGAGACGAGCGCGTGTTTCCCGCGCTTGTGCTCGCGCGGCACGAGCTCCACCAGGTTCGCGCGCCGGAGCGCGCGGAAGAGGACCGTCGCGAGCTTCTTCTGCTTCTTCTTCTCGCGCTCGGGGATGTGCGCCTTGTCGACGAGATCCAGGAGGGCGCCGAAGCCGCCGCGCTTGCCGGTGCTCGGGTTGTCGAGCAGGTCGACGAGCATGCCCGTGGTCACCGAGAAGCGGGCGACGAGCTCCTCTGGCTTGCCGTTCACCAGCTTGTCGAAGGTCGACCTGTCCCACGGCAAGAAGCCCTTCTGCGGGGGCTTCGCTCGCTGGAGGTTCTTGTACTTCTTCGGGTCGGTCTCCTTCTTGCGGTCGATCCGGATGTTCTCGATGACGTGCTCGGGCGCCTGCACCACGACGCTGCCCTCGACGTCGAAGCCCTTGCGGCCGGCGCGCCCGGCGATCTGCTGGAAGTCGCGCACGCCGAGGATGACCATCTTCTCGCCGTCGAACTTGCAGAGCTTGGTGAAGAGCACCGTGCGGATCGGGATGTTCACGCCGACCCCGAGCGTGTCCGTCCCGCAGATGACGCGGAGGAGGCCCTTTTGCGCGAGCTTCTCGACGACGAGCCGGTACTTCGGCAAGAGGCCCGCGTGGTGGAGGCCGATGCCGTGTTTCACGAAGCGCGCGACGTCCTTGCCGTAGGGGCTGTCGAAGTGGAAGCCCTCGAGAGCCTCGAGGATGGCGCGTTTGTCTTCCTTCGACGTGTAGTTCTCGCTCATCAGGTTCTGCGCCTCTTCGGCGCAGGCCCGCTGCGTGAAGCACACGACGTAGACGGGGGCCTTGCCCTTGTCGACGAGTCCCTTCACCGCCTCGTTGAGCGGCTCCTCGCTGTAGGTGAAGTCGAGCGGGACGGGGCGCTCCTTGCCCTCCACGAGCACGGCCTTTCGGCGCGTCAGCTTCTCCAGACGGTCGAGGAACGGGCGCGAGTCTCCGAGCGTCGCCGACATCAGGAGAAAGTGCGTTCGCTCGAGGAGGAGGAGCGGCACGTGCCACGCCACGCCGCGGTCGCGATCGGAGTAGTAGTGGAACTCGTCCATCACCAGCGCGTCGATGCTGCTGTCGACGCCGCGGCGAAGGGCCATGCTGGCCGCGATCTCGGCCGTGGAGCAGATGATCGGGGCCTCGGGGTTGACCGTCGCGTCGCCGGTCATGAGGCCGACGTTCTGGGCGCCGAAGGCGTCGACCAGCTGGAAGAACTTCTCGTTCACCAGCGCCTTGATCGGGCAGGAGTAGAAGGCCCGGCCGCCGTTCGCCAGGGTCCGGAAGATGAGCGCCGTGGCGACGAGGGACTTTCCGCTGCCCGTCGGGGTCGCGAGGATGACGTGGTTGCCCTCGAAGAGCTCGAGGACGGCCTCTTCCTGGGCGGGGTACAGGCTGAGGCCGAGCTCGGTGACGTAGGCGAGGAAGCTCTCGAGCAGCTCGTCCGGCTTACCGGTCTCGAGCCCACGAAGGCGGTCGGCGAGGGGGCTCGGGGCTGTCATAGGGGCGTGTGGGAGACAGAGCCCTAACAGGTGGGGGGCCGGCCATCCAGGAGCTTGCGAGAACGGCGGACTCCTGGAAACCTATGCGAAGAATGACCATGCGTGCGCTCGTGCCGGCGATGCTCGTCGGGGGTGTGCTCGTCTGGGGAGCCCTCACCTCGGCCTGCGGACCCAAACAGTCCGACGAAGAGGTGGAGGTGCCGACCTCGGACGCCACAGTCCCCGAAAAGCCCAAAGAGAAGCCGAAGCCCAAATGTGAGGACATGACCGAGGGATGTCAGGCCACGGCCGACACCCAGGCCAAGATCGCCGGCGTCGAGCTGGTGTTCATCCCTCCCGAAGGTTGGGTGTACGCCCAAGGGTCCGAGCTCACGCTCACCTCCGCGAAGGAGAGCGGCGGCATCCTCGCCATGGCGTCCTTCCTGCCGGAGGGCGACGAGGCGAAGGCCCGCGAGGCGGCTTACCAGAAGCTCGTCGAGAAGCTCGAGATCACCGTCCCCGAGAAGTTCAAGAAGAAATACGTCCCCAACTGGAAGAAGGAGGACGACAAGCGCAAGTCGGGCGAGGTGGAGCTGCGTCTCTGGCAAGCCGAGGACGCGAAGCGGAGCGGCGAGGGCGGTTATCTCCTCGTGCTCCTCGCGGACGAGCCCGGCGGCAAGCGCAAGATCCTCGGTGTCGCCTTTGCCCCGAAGACCGACGACAAAGCCGTCGAGGCGATCAGCAAGTCGCTCGAGACCCTCGGCCCCGGGAGCTACCAGTGAGCGCGCCGAGGCTGTCCGCCGGGGGCGTGATTGGCGGCAAGTACTCCGTCCGCAACATCCTCGGCGATGGCGGCGCGGTGATCACCTACCACTGCACGAGCCAGACCGGGCAGGAGGTGGCCGTCAAGCTGTACGACCCCGCGGTGGCCTCTCACCAGACGGTGATGAAAGCGCTCGAGCAGGCATACGCCGCGACCAACGCGCTGCCTGCTAACTCAGCCGCGCCGATCATCGACGCCGGCTACGATCAGGCCACGCTCGCACCGTTCAGCGTGACCGAGCTCCTGCGCCTTCCGTCGCTGGCAGCCCAGCAGCGAAGGCTCGCGCCCGAGGAGGTCGTCGCGCTCCTCAAGGGCCTCGCGCGGTCGCTCGATCTCGCACACGTCCGCAAGGTCGTGCACGGCGCCATCAAGCCGACGAACGTGTTCGTCGGCCCGAGCTCCAACCCCGTCGTCGTGACCGACTTCGCAGCGAACCTCGCCAAGGCCGCCGTCCCCACCCAGGAGGGGTTCGTGTCGAGCGCGCCATGGATCGCGCCGGAGCAAGCGCAGAGCGGCGCGATCACGCCCTCCGCTGACGTGTTCTCGACCGGTCTGCTCTGCTTCTTCGCGCTCTGCGGTCGGAGCTACTGGCGCTCGTGTCAGGGCCAGGCTTTCGATCTCGCCGGCTGGCAAGAAGAGCTGCGCGCGGCGCGCGCGCCCATGTCCGCGCGCGCCGCCGAGCTCGGTGTCCCGCTCAGCCCGACGCTCGACATCGTCCTCTGGAAGGCCCTCTCCAACGACCCGGCCGAGCGCTTCAAGAGCATCGGCGAGTTCGCCAACGTGATGGAGGACTCCCTCCGCGCCCAGGTCGGCAACGCGGCGACCATGGCGCTGCCGATGGTGGGCGACGCGCCCTCGCCGCTCCCGTCCAACATGAAGAACCCGGAGCGCGAGCCCCCGCGCGCGGCGCCGAACCCGAACCTCGCCTCGGGCGCCACGCTCGCGCTCAGCGTCGACCAGCTGACCGGAGGCTACATGCCGCCGGATCAACAGCAGGGCGGCATGGTCCAGCAGGGCGCGATGATGGGCCAGGGCGGGATGGGCCAGGGCGGCATGCAACACGGCGGGTACGCCGGCGCGTCGATGTCGCAACAAGGAATGATGGCCGTGCAGGCGCCGGGCGGCTACGCGGGCGCGTCGATGTCGCAGCAGGGCATGCCGGCGATGGCCGTGCCCCCGTACGGCGCGTATGGGCAGCCGGGGCGCGATCAGGGGTATCCGCCTCCTCCCGGGCCGAACGGCATGCTCACGAGCTTGGGCAGCGCGCCGCCGAAGAGCAGCAAGGCCGTGCCCATCGTGATCGGCTTCACCGCCGTCGCGCTGCTCGGGACGGCCGGCACCGTGCTCGCGCTGAAATGGAAGGACCTGAACGCCGCGTCGGGGGACGGCCCTGTCGCGGTCAGCGGCGCGCCGAGCGCGTCTGCCGCGCCGACCACGGAGCCGAAGCCCACCGCGACCCAGGCTCCGACCCCGCCCCCCATCACGACGACCTCCGCGAGCGCCGCTGCGCCCGCGACAATCGAAGTGAAGATCGTCTGCCAGCCCGTGGCGTGTGACGAGGTGAAGGTCGACGGGAAGGTCATCGAGGCGAAGGACCTGAAAGACCTGAAGCTCGCGCCAGGCAAGTACCCGGTCGACGTCTCCAAGTCCGGCTACGTCGCGCAGAGCGGTGACCTCGAGGTGAAGGAGGGAAGCGGACCCGTCACCAAGACGTTCACGCTGGCGAAGGAGGCCGTCGCTGCGCCCGACAACACCGGCTCCAAGACGCCCGTCACCCCGAACACCGGCGGCGGCGGCAAGAAGCCACCGCCCTGCAAGAAGGGCGGCTTCATCAAGTGCAAGTGACGTAGTGACAAGACTGTTAGGTTTGCGCCGGCTGTCGGGTCCTCCTTGTCGATTCCTCCCCCCGGCCCCCTCCACGAGCGTGATGCCGAGCCAGGCAGGTTGGGGTGACGGGAGGCCGCGTTCCCGTGGATTCCTCCCCCCGGCCCCCTCCACTTCGTGGAGGGGGAGGGGATGGCTGCTGGTGGCGTGTTGCTCGCTGATCGGATGCAGCGAGAAGGCTTCCGGCGGTGAGCCCTCGGCCGACGTCCTGTTGCCGCCGCCCGGGTCGGCCGCGCTCTCGGCGTCGGCGTCGGTTGTGGCATCGGCGTCCTCCTCTGCGGCGGTCGTGATGCCGCCCGTGAAGGCGCGCCCGGCGCTGCCCGACGAGGACCTCTACCCGAAGACGATCGAGGAGCAGCGCGCCGCTATGTTCGGGCGCATGCAGGTCATGCTCGGGCTCGACGGCAAGCAGCTCGACGCGCTCAAGGCGATCTTCGACAAGTCCCCGGTGATGGGGCAGGGGAACCCCGAGCTCACCGAATACGCGATGACGCGGAAGGAGTGCCGCGACAAACGCGAGAAGCTCGGCGTGTTCGACGAAGACTCGGACGTGTGTGGTGCGCCGTTCATGGTGCCGCTCTTCAACCCGAAGGCGGGGCAGACCGAAAAGGACGCGACCGCCTGCATCGACCGGTTCGAGTTTCCGAACATCCCGTGTGAGTACCCCGTCACCTGGATCAGCGCGCGCGACGCCGAGCTCGCCTGCGAGGCCATCGGCAAGCGCCTCTGCGACGCACACGAGTGGGAGGGCGCGTGCGCCGGCGCGGTGCTCGACCCCGACACCGAATACGCGTGGAAGCTCCCGCGCAAAGAGGCCAAACACCGGCACAACTCCGACCGTGAGATCGTGTGGGCCTACGGCGCCGACAAGGAGCACCAGAAGTGCGCGATGGGCTCGTCGAAGAGCAAGTCGTGTGAAAAAAGCGGCTTCAAGAAGTGTGGCTCGAACAGCTACCCGGCCGGCGCCTTCCCCGAGTGTCGCAGCAAGCTCGGCGTCTACGACCAACACGGCAATGTGGCGGAGCACATGAACCTGCCTCTCCGGCCCGAGCAGCTCGGCAGCCGAGGCGGCAGCGGCGAGACCGAGATGAAGGGCAGCTGGTTCATCTTCCAGAAATACGAAGCCCACGACGACGACTGCCGCTGGCGCGCGCCCGACTGGCACGTCACCAAGGTGATGAGCCACGACAGCCACCTGAACTACCACCTCGGCTTTCGCTGCTGCAAAGACGTGAAGCGCTGAGCCGTTGCCGCTCGCGGCAGCCCCGTTTCGGGTCTAGATCAGACCCATGGACTTCTCGCTCCCGCCGCGCGTCGCCGACGCTGTCGGAAAGGTTCGCAAGCTCTTCGAGACAGACGTGCTCCCGCTCGAGGCCGAGCTCCTGCGGCGAAAGAGCTTCAAGGCGATCTTGCCCGAGCTCGCTGCCGCGCGGCAGAAGGTGAAGGCCGCGGGTCTGTGGGCCCCACACGTCCCGGTCGAGTGGGGCGGGATGGGCCTCTCTCTGACCGAGCACGCGCGTATCAGCGAGGAGCTCGGGAAGAGCCCGCTCGGCCATTACCTCTTCGGCTGCCAGGCCCCGGACGCCGGCAACATGGAGCTCCTGCTCGCACACGGCTCGCCGGAGCAGAAGGACAAGTGGCTCAAGCCGCTCGCCGCCGGCGACATCCGGAGCTGCTTCTCGATGACCGAGCCGGATCTGCCGGGCTCGAACCCGACGTGGCTGGGCACGACGGCCGCTCGTGACGGTGACCATTACGTCATCAACGGCCGCAAATGGTTCACGACCGGCGCGGAGGGCTCCGCGTTCGCCATCGTGATGGCGGTGACCAACCCGGAGGCGCCGCCACACCTCCGGGCGAGCCAGATCATCGTCCCGACCGACACGCCGGGGTTCCGCATCGTGCGCAACGTCTCCGTGATGGGGGAGCCCGGTGAGGACTGGGCGAGTCACGCGGAGGTCGACTACGAAAACTGCCGGGTCCCGGTCTCCAACTTGCTCGGTCCAGAGAACGCGGGCTTCTTCCTCGCGCAGGAGCGGCTCGGACCCGGTCGCATCCACCACGCCATGCGCTGGATCGGCATCGCCGAGCGCGCGTTCGACATGCTCTGCCGCCGCGCGGCCGAGCGACCCATGTCCCCCGGCAAGCGCCTCGCGGACAAGCAGATCGTTCAGGCCTGGATCGCGGAGAGCCGCGCGGAGATCGACGCCGCTCGCCTCTACGTCATGCACACCGCGTGGCGAATCGAGAAAGAAGGTCAACACGAGGCGCGCGACGCGGTGAGCGCGATCAAGTTCTTCACCGCGGACGTGCTGACGAAGGTCCTCGATCGCGCGGTGCAGGCCCACGGGGCGCTGGGCCTGACGGACGACACCATCCTCTCCTGGCTCTGGCGCCACGAGCGCGGCGCGCACATCTACGACGGCGCGGACGAGGTCCACAAGGTCAGCCTCGCGAAGCGCATCCTCGGTCGCTATGGCGTGAAGGACCTGGATTCTCCGAGCGGGGTTGGGGCCCCGCTCGGAAGGGTTCGGGACAAATGACCGCCCTTGTCGACGGGACCAAGGCCCCGCGCAAAGGGGAGGAGCTCGACGTCGCGGCGCTCGAGCGCTACCTCGCCGAGACCCTTCCGGCGGAGGTGGCCGCGCCGCTCGTCGTCGAGCAGTTCCCGAGCGGGCACTCGAACCTGACGTACCTGATCCGCGCTGGGAAGCCCTCCGGAGGGGACGTGGAGCTCGTGCTCCGGCGGCCGCCTTTCGGCAACGTCGTGAAGACGGCTCACGACATGGGCCGCGAGCACAACATCCTGAGCGCCCTCTCGAAGGTCTGGGACAAGGCGCCGCGCCCGCTCGTCCATTGCGAGGACGAGTCGGTGCTGGGCGCTCCGTTTTACGTGATGGAGCGCCGCCGGGGGATCATCTTGCGCCGCAAGATGCCGGCCGGCCTCACGATGAGCGAGGCCGAGATCGCGAAGCTGGGCGAGTCGTTCGTCGACACCTTGGTGGAGCTACACGACCTCGACTACCAGGCGATCGGTCTCGGCGATCTGGGCAAGCCGGTTGGGTACGTGGAGCGGCAGGTCACCGGTTGGGCCAAGCGGTACGAGGTCGCCAAGACGGACGAGATCCCCGAGGTCGAGCGCGCCGTCGCTTGGTTGCTCGCCAATCTTCCGGCTTCCCCCGCCCCGACGCTGATCCACAACGATTTCAAATACGATAACCTCATCCTCGATCCTTCCGAGCCGACACGAATCACGACGGTCCTCGATTGGGAGATGTCGACGGTGGGCGACCCGCTGATGGACCTCGGCACCGCCCTCGCCTGGTGGGTCGAGTCGAAGGACCCGGCGCCATTGCAGGAGTTCGCCTTCGGCCCCACCAACTTGCCGGGCAGCCAGACCCGATTGCAGATCGCCGAGGCCTACGCGAAGCGCCGCCCCGGCGTCTCGCTCGAGCACATCCGCTTCTATTACGCGTTCTCCCTCTTCAAGAACGCCGTCGTCGCCCAGCAGATCTACGCGCGATACAAGAAGGGGCTCACGCAAGACAGCCGCTTCGCGATGATGATCTTCGGCGTGCGCCTCCTCTCCGAGGCCGCGGTGCGAGCGATCGAGACGGGTGAGCTGTAGGCGCCGCCCCACCGCATTGCCCGCTTGACTATCGGTAAGCGCAAGCTTACGGTAAGCCATGGCTTACGCTGACGCGGTGTTCGACGCGCTCGGGGATCCGACGCGCCGGAAGGTCCTGGGCCGGTTGCGCGCAGGGCCACGGTCCGTCCAGCAGATCGCGGACGGAATGGATGTGAGCAGGCCGGCAGTCTCGCAACACCTGCGGGTGCTCGCCGAGGCTCACCTCGTGCGCGTGCACGCGGTGGGGACGAGGCGGCTCTACGAGGTGGATTCGCGAGGGGTCGAGGCGGCGCGGCGCTGGCTCGACGGGTTCTGGGACGAGGCGCTCGCCGCTTTCAAAGAGGCGGCCGAGGCCGAGGCAAGACGAGAGAGGCGATGACGATGGCGACTGACGAGACGGTGATCGACAGCACGGTGAAGAAGACGATCTCGGTGAAGGCCCCGAAGGAGGTCGCGTGGCGGGTGTTCGCCGAGCGCATGTCCACGTGGTGGCCGCTGGCGACCCACAAGCTCGGAAAGGGCCCAGCGAAGGAGGTCGTCCTGGAGCCGCGCGCCGGCGGGCGCTGGTACGAGCGCGGGGAGGACGGCTCGACGTGTGACTGGGGGCACGTCCTCACCTGGGAGCCGACCGAGAGGCTCGTGCTCTCCTGGGAGATCAGCGCGAGCTGGCAGAGCGATCCGAGCATCAAGACCGAGGTGGAGGTGCGCTTCTTCGCCGAGGGCGCCGCCGTCACCCGCGTCGAGCTCGAGCACCGGAAGCTCGACGCCTATGGCGCCGAGACCGAAGTGATGCGCGGTCAGTTCGACTCCCCCGGGGGTTGGCCTGGGTTGCTCGAGGCGTTCGCCGCCCGCGCAGCGGCAGACTGAGCGGCGAGGATCATCGAACGGGCGCGAGCTTGGGGGGCCGCTTGCCCCGCCTCGTCGCCTCGAGGACCGGGACGTAGCCCAGCTCGGTGTTCTGGCGAGCCGCGCGCAAGAGGAGGCCACCTCGGCTCATGTCCCCACGCCCGACGAACGCCTCCGGGAAGAGCAGGCGCGAGCCGAAGACGCCGCCGAGGACCTCCACGTATTTCTTGGAGGCGATGCTCCCGAGCAAGACGGCGTCGCTCGCGTGGCCGGTCGCCTCATCGAGGTCGTGGGCGTCGCGGAGGAGCGGGGCGCGGTATCGTTCGTCCTCGTGGTGGATGTCGACCGCGGCGAACGCCTCGATCGTCTCGCGCGTGACCCGTTGCTCGAGGGTGTAGAGGCCCTGGCACGGCGTGATGACGTAGGCGTGCTCGGGGCAGAACGCGCGCGCGTAGGTGAGCTTGCCGCGGAAGTAGAGGCCCGACAGAAACGCGAAGACGTCGCCTATCGCGGCTCCCTCCCGGCTCCGGAGGGCGACGGCGAGAGGGAAGCTGGCCTCGGGACGCAGCAGGATCTGGGCGCGCCGGCCCGTCGAGCTTGCGGGCGAGAGGAGGAACAACCGCGGCATGGTGGTAGCTTCCGGACGATCCAAACATGACCGCTGAAGCTCGTGATCGGTACCACCACGGAGATCTGCGCAACGCGCTGCTCGAGGGCGCGGTCCAGCTGCTCGCCGAGGGCGGGGTGGAGGCGTTCACGCTGCGGGAGCTCGCACGGCGCGTCGGCGTCAATCACCGCGCGGCCTACCGCCACTTCGAGGACAAGCGGGCCATCTTGGCCGCCGTGGCGGCGGACGGCTACCGCGCCCTCGCCGCGAAGATGCGGGCCGCGGTGGAGGCTTCGGAGCGCGACGAGCAGCTTGAGCGCCTCCTCTCCATGGGCCGGGCGTACATCGAGTTCGGCGTCGACGAGCGCGCGCGTTACGAGGTGATGTTCGGCCCGAGGCTCAACGAAGACGGCCGCTTCCCCGATCTGGAGGCGGCCATCTCGGAGTCGGTGCGGGTCCTGTCGGCCGAGCTGCGGCGGGTCGCACCCGACGTGCCGAAGGAGAAGATCCGAGACTCGGGGATCGCGTTCCTCTCTGCGGCGCACGGGTTCGTGACCCTCCGGCTCACGAGGCGGGTGCGAGCGCGGAGGGAGCTGTTGCCGAGCTACGCGACCACGGTGCTCCGCCCCGTGGTCCGCGGCATCATCGACGACCTCGCCGCGACGGCCTGAGGTCGCTGTATCGAGCCGGGTCGAGCTGGACGCTCGGGAGCGGAGGGCCGAGCTCACACCTCGACACGGGTGAGCGCTGGGGTACGGTCCGGGCCCATGAGCCACATCGCCTTCCTAGGGACCGGCCTCATCGGCGCCGGGATGATCGAAGCCATGCTCCGCCGCGGCCTCGCCGTCACCGCATACAACCGCAGCCGCGACAAAGCGGAGGCGCTGGCCGCGCTGGGCGCGGGGGTGGCCGCCACGCCGGAGCAGGCCGTTCGCGGGGCGGAGCGCGTGCACGTCGCGCTCTCCGATGACGAGGCTGTCGACTCGGTGCTCGAAGCGGCGGGCCCTGCGCTCGCCGACGGTACGCTCGTGGTCGACCACTCCACGACGAGCCCTGCCGGCGTTCGCGGGCGCGTCGAAAAATGGTCTCGGGTGCGCTTCGTACACGCGCCGGTCTTCATGTCTCCGGCGATGTGCCGGAGCCCGGGCGGCGTCATGCTGGTTTCCGGGGCCCGAGAGCGTGTGGACGCCGCTCGCGAGCACCTCGCGCCGATGACGGGTAAGGTCCTCGACCTCGGCGAGAGGCCCGACGCCGCCGCCTGTTTCAAGCTCTTCGGCAACGCCATGATCTTCGCGCTGGTCGGAGGCCTGTCCGACGTCTTCGCCATGGCACGCGCCGAGGGCATCGAGCCCGCGCAAGCGCTCTCGCTCTTCGAGCATTTCCAGGTCGCCAACGTCCTCACCTACCGCGGCAAGAGCATGGCAGCCGGAAACTACGCGCCTTCATTCCACCTCTCGATGGCCCGCAAGGACCTCGGCCTCATGCTCGACATCTTGGCGCGAGCGCCCGAAGGCAGCGCCGTGCTCGAGGCGCTCGGCGCGCGGTTCGACGAGCGAATCGCGGCAGGGGACGGTCAGCTCGACCTCGGCGTCATCGGCGCGGCCAAGCGCTGAGCGCGCCACGGCCAAGCCCCGGAATCGGTCGGCGACGAGCGCCGTCGTGTGGGCATCAGGCGCGCTGGCCGTGCCCCAGCCCGGGCTGCGGAACGTGTGCGTGTCGCCTGCGTCGAGGTCGGAAGTCCGGGTGCGCTTCCGGATGAACGCCGATGCTCAGGCGATCGACGAGCTCGCCGCCGAGCCAGCCGGCCACCAGCGCGATCACCAGGGCCGCGATCTCGGCGACGAGCGCCGCCGGCGGGACCGCAAACGCGGTCTCGTCGGCTCGAACGAAGAGGGAGAACGCGAACAGGAGGACCACCGTGACGTTTGCGAGCGCGTGGACCAATCCGACGCGCTTCGCTCGCGTCCCGCTGGGTATCGCGGTCCAGTCGATCGCGCCGAACACGGCCGCAACGAGCGCGGCGACCACGCCGATCGCGATGTCGTAGAACGACACGACCGTCAGCCAGGGGAGGTCGACGAATCGGCCCGCGATATCGATGAGCGCGCCGACGGCGAGCAGCCCAAACGGGATCGGGACAAGCATCTGATGAATCGGATGGCCGAACAACAGCGAGGGGCGGTTGCCCTGACCGACCCTCGCCATTGACGATCGAGCGGCGGATGCAGACGGGTGGCTTGTTTGCCGCGGAAAGGGCTCTCACCCAAGGAGCCCTTGGAGCGCCAAACTCGATCACGGCAACCGAACACCGCCTAGCCTCGCTTTGGCTTCCATGTCGCATCGGGTGTTGCAATCGACGGGCCGCTGCGTCGCTGACTCGTCGGTGCTCAGGCTCGGTACGTATCCTCGAGGTAGCGCACGATTTCGGCCGACTCGAACAGGCTCGACTTGGTGTTCGGGTCGTGGAGGAACGGCACCATCATCTTGCCGGATCGAGCGACGAAGGAGTCGCGCTTGGCGCTTCCCTTCGCGACGTTGTGGAGGACATGGGGGAGCTCCAGGTTGCAGAGCGCCTCACGCACGATGCGGCAGAAAGGAGACGCCTCGAAGCTCCAGAGCTCGAGGGGCGTCGCCGGAGCCTTCGAGGGGACGACATGCACCCGCCCGGCTCGCGGCAAGCTCCCGAGCCCCGAGCGGAGCGTCGTGAGCGGCCCCATTCGCTCGGCGAGGGGGACCACGCCGTCGGCGTACTCGTGGGCCAGATAGCGGATGATCTCGTCGGACTCGTAGAGCTCTCGCTTGGTGTTGGGGTCGACCAGGAAAGGAAACTGCTTCTTCCCGCCGCGCTCGATGGCCACGGGTCGGAAGCGCGTCCCGTTCGGCGGGCACGGGTAGATCATGGCGTCGAGGTCGAGCTCGCTCAGGGTCTCGCGGACCTTCCGGCAGAACGGGCAGCTCTCGAACTCGTAGAGCTCGAGCAGGGCCTCCGGTTGCCTGGCGGTCATGCGGACCCGGAGGCCCCGCCCCACGGTCAGGCCTGAGGCGAGCCAGGAGGTTGCGACGTCGAGGGTGCGACCGAACATGACGTTTCCGGTCTACACCGCCGGCGCGGCCCGACACCGGAAAATAAGTAAGGCCTCACTTCTTAACTTGATGAAAATGAGTGAGTGCTCAATTATGAGGCACCGCCATGGCTCGACCCACCGTCATCCGGAACGAGGCGATCCTCGAAGCCGCGCGCGCCGTCTTCCTCGAGCGGGGCATCCTCGCCACCTCGGCGGAGGTGGCGCAGCGCGCGGGCGTGAGCGAGGGGTCGCTCTTCAAGCGCTTCAAGACCAAGGCGGACCTCTTCCGCGCGGCGATGGGCCTCGACGTGCAGGACACGCCACCCGCCGTCGCTCAGCTCCCGAGCCGCGTCGGTGTCGGTTCGGTGGAGGAGAACCTGCGCGCGGCCCTGCTCGACTCCATCGCGTACGTCGAGCGCATCTTCCCCATCGCGATGATGTCCTGGTCGAATCCGAAGGTGAACGAGTGCATGCCGTTCGGAAACGACGAGGAGCCGCCCCCGCTCAAGATGCAGCGCTTCGTGGCCGACTACCTGACGGCGGAGGCCGCGCTGGGGCGCGTCCGGCCGATCAACGCGAAGGTGCTGGCGCGCGCGTTCACCGGGGCCGTGTCCGGCTACGTCTTCACCGAGCTGGTCGTGGCCCGGCGTGGGCTCGAGGCGATCGATCGCGAGTCGTACGTGCGCGAATACGTGAGCACCATGTGGGCCGGCATGATCCCCCAGACGGCCGAGGCCCGGCCGCGGTCGTCTCGATCCCGAGCTGGCGCGGCCTCGCGTTCGGCGGTCGGTGCATCCGCCGCGAGCACCTGATGAAGACCTGATAGAGTCGCGCTCTCGGCTTTGGAGCACATCCAGAAGACGTTGAGCGGCGCGTCGGGCGCCACGATCGGCGTGAGCGTCGTCCTCGTGCTGCTGGGCGCCGCGGCCCTCCTCTTCGGGCCCGGGCAGCGGCGGCCGCTGCGGCAGCCGCTCTACTTCCTCCTCGCGCATTTCGTCTTCAAGACGATCGAGCTCGTCCTGGACGAGGGCGCGCCCATGTGGCGGATCGCGAAGACGCTCGCGCTGGCGTTCCTCCTGATCGCGGCGGGACGCGCGGCCGTGCTCCTCTTCGTCGAGGCCATCCTCGCGGGCAGGCTCAAGCGCACGCTCCCCAAGATCATCCGCGACATCCTCCAGGGCGTCGTCTACTTCGTCCTGCTGCTCGGGGTCTTGCGCGAGCTGGGGCTCGAGCCGGGGCAGCTCCTGACGACCTCGGCGCTGCTCACCGCGGTCATCGGTCTCTCCCTCCAGGACACGCTGGGCAACCTCATCGCGGGCCTCGCGGTGCAGATGCAGCGCCCGTTCGACGTCGGGGATTGGATCCAATACGACAACGAGCCGAAGAACATCGGCAAGGTGCTCGAGATCAACTGGCGCGCGACGCGCATGGTCACGCTAGACGAGATCGAGATCATCGTCCCGAACGGCCTCCTGGCCAAGGCGCCGCTCCGGAACTACACGCGGCCGACGGTCGCCTCGCGCCGGAACATCTTCGTACACGTCGGCTTCGACGTGCCGCCCCGCCGCGTGCAGAAGATCATTCTCGAGGCGATCAGCGACTCGCCCGGCGTGCTCAGCGAGCCCGCGCCCAGCGTGGTGACCAACTCGTTCACCGAGACCGGCGTCGAGTACTGGATCCGGATCTTCACCGACCAGTTCCATCGGCGCGACGCGGTGGACGGCGGGGTGCGCGACCGGGTCTGGTACGCGTTCCAGCGCGAAGGCGTCGTCTTGCCGTACCCGAGCCGCACCGTCCACCTCCAGCAGCACTCGGAGGAGAGCCGCGAGCGCGAGGCCCAGCGGAGGACCAAGAAGCGCAAGCGGGCGCTCGAGCAGGTGGACTTCCTCAAGGTTGTCGCCGAGCAGCAGCTCCACGAGCTGGCCGAGCGCGCCTCGACGCGCCTGTTTTCGCCCGGGGAGGTCATCGTCCGCCAGGGAGACGAAGACGACGAGCTCTTCATCATCCTTCGCGGCGAGGTCGCTGTCGTCCTCGAGGCCGGCACCGAGACCATGGAGGTGACCCGGCTGGCGAAGGGGAAGTTCTTCGGAGAGATGGCGCTCGTCACGGGCGAGAAGCGCAAGGCCACCGTGAAGGCGGTGACGGAGTGTGAGCTCCTGGTGATCGATCACGACGCCTTCGAGCACGTGCTCCGCGCCAACCCCGACGTGATCTCGGCGCTCGGTCACGTCCTCGCCGAGCGTCAGATCAAGCTGGACGAGCACGCCGCGCGCGTCTCGGCGGACGAGCGCTCCAACCTGGTCGAGCGGGAGTCGAGCCAGCTCATCGGGCGCATCAAGCGGTTCTTCTCGCTCAAGTAGAGCGCGAGCCCCCGGGGTGGATGGAAAGAGAAGAGGCCGCGACCCGAAGGGGGCGGCCTCGTTCGCTTCGTGGGCCCAGCTACGAGAAGGGCCCGACGCCGCTCAGGGGCAGAGCGATTTCATGGCCTCGCTCGCCTTCTTGCAGCCGTCTTCGAGCGCGGTGCGGGCGGCCGGCGTGGCGGCCACCTTCTTCCATGCCTCGGCCGACTGCTTCAGGCTGTCCTTCAAGGCCTGGCCCGACTGTCCGCCCATCTTCTCGGCGCAGGCCCAGGTCTTCTTGATGTAGTCGTCGCAGGCGGAAACGCCGGTGACGGCGATGTCGG
This sequence comes from Myxococcales bacterium, assembly GCA_016794345.1. Taxonomy (GTDB): domain Bacteria; phylum Myxococcota_A; class Polyangia; order Polyangiales; family Polyangiaceae; genus Xiheicaenibacterium; species Xiheicaenibacterium phototrophicum. The sequence continues at coordinate 16,781 of JAEUKE010000044.1, read as the reverse complement.
ACGGCAACGCGCTGCCACCGCCGGATCCGCCGCCGGATCCGCCGCCCTCTTCGGGGACTGGCTTCGGCATCGCGCTTCCGCCGAGGCCTCGGAGCGCCACGCCGGCTGCGGCGCCGCCTACCGACGCGAGCAGGCCGTTGAGGTCCTCCGCCTCGATTGTCCACGTTCCGTCCTTCACGTCGACGCGAACGGCGAGCGCTCCCGTGAGACGGTCGTCGCCTTCGAGGACGAGGGCGTCGATCGGCACGCCCTCTTTCTTCATCTTCTTCTTGATGTCGTCGTCCATCTCGAGGGCGAGCTTGGCGATACGGCCCGTGTCGACCCAGAGGAACATGGCGTTCTTGCCCGAGAGCGCCTTGAGCGCCTTCGCGTGCGCCTTGTCCGCCTTGAGCGTGTCGCCTTCTTTGCCGAACGCGCCGAGGATGGACTTCACCCGCTTCGCATTGCCCGCAGCGAGCACCAGGTACTTGTCATCGACCATGGTGAGGGTGGCCTCCGGGAAGTCGCCCTCCTTCGCCTTCACCGAGAACCCGCCGCCGTCGGCCTTGTCGACCTCGACGAAGCCCTTGGCCTTGTCCTCTGCGGTCTCCTTCAGGCCCTTGATGACCTTCTCCGCTGCGTCCTTGTCCTTCACGTGGAGCGCGAGCACGACGCCGAAGTAGTCGAGCGCCTCCTTGTCCTTCTTGATGACCGTCTCGAGGTCGATCTTGCCGCTGGCCGTCGCGGCCAGGATCGCCTCGTCGCCGGCGGCCTTGTAGACGTCCTCGAGGGAGAACCCGAGGGTCTTCTCCATCTCTTCGAGGCCCTTCTCGAACTTCTCGCCGGCCTTCTCGTCCGTCTCCTCGAGGGACTTGATGAGGTCCTTCTCGAAGTCCTTGTACGAGGCCTCGGTCTTCGTCGAGAACGCCACGTAGGCGAACGTGTCGGCCGGGAGGCGCTCGTAGAGCGTCAGGTCGGCGGGCTTGCCGTAGACCTTGTCGCTCGGGAGCTTCTTGCCCTTCAGCTCGGCGTGGACGCTCATGATCACGCCGGCGTCCGAGAAGCGTGCGGAACCGAGGATGGGGCCCGTGCCGTCGAAGAAGTCCTTCTTGACGTCCTTCTCGTCGATCGCGTCCGGATCGAAGTAGACGAGAAGCGAGGAGCCGGCCGGCCACTTGGCCTTGGCGAACGTCTCGTTGGCCTTCGCCAGGCTCTCCTTGTCGCCGCTGATGACCTTGCCGACGTCTTCCATGAAGTCGACGTCGCCGCAGCCGAGGATCGCCTTGCTCTCCCACCAGACACAGGCGTTCTTGTCGTCCTTGTCCTCGCCCTTCTCTTTCTTGCGGTCCCCCATGCCGTTGAAGGCCTTCTCCCACGTCGACATCTTCTCGAGCTTGTCGAGATCGTCGATGTCCTTGCGGAGGACCTTGTATTTGGTGCCGCCGGCGAGGTCGCCGTCTTTGTCGAAGCGCTTGGAGCCGAGGATGGGCTCGACATCGCCCTTCGACGAGAACGCCATGAGCACGCCGCCCTGATCGTCTTCCTTGAGATCGCGCACGCCGACGGCGATCGACTTCGCGCTCTTCAGGAACGACTCAGCCTCGTCTTTGCTGACGTCGAACGAGGAGGAGAAGCCTTCGATGATCTCACCCTTGTACTTCTCGGGATCGAGCTCCTTGTCGTCGATCGCGTCGACGCCGATGAAGCTGACCAGCGCCTTCGTGACGCTGGGGACCTCCACGTAGACCTGGGTGTCCTTCGGCATGTAGACCGCGAGCTCGGGCCCGGTCGAACGCATCCAGAACCACCACGCAGCCGCGGCTCCACCGCCGAGCGCGATGAGACCCACCACGAGACCGATGATGAGGCCACCCTTGCCTGCGGCCTTCGCCGGCGCGGGGACCGGACCGGGCGGGGCGCCGGGCGGCTGCGCCTGGACGGGGCCGGGCGGACCACCGTAGCCGCCGGGAGGCGCCGGCGGAGGGCCGTAGCCGCCGGGCGGGCCGGGCGGGTAGCTGCCACCGCCGGGCGGAGCGCCAGGGGGCGGGCCGTAGCCGCCGCCGCCGGGGGGCGGGCCGTAGCCACCGGGAGGATAGTTCGCGGCCCTAAGCGGCTCGTTCGTTTGAGGTCCCATCATAGCAAAGGCGTGCTCCAGCGAGGTCGTCTCGAGCTCCCTCGAGAGGGACGCTCCGCGCGTGATACGAGGGCGAGCGCGGGCGACCTCCCAACATTTTTCCTCGGACGAATCAGCGAACGATAGACGCTACGCTCGCCTCGCGTCCAGTCGCGTGGAAACGACGCTCCCCCGCGCGCGCCCGCTCGAGTGAGCGGGCGGGCCGGGGGAGAAGATGTCGACCGGGTGGACCGAGGTCCACGCTGTTGCGTCGTGGGCTCAGGGAGTCGGCGCAGGGGCGGGCGCCGCAGGCGGCGCCTGGAGCCCCGGCAACGTCTGGAGCGGCGCCTTCGCCTTCTTGTCGACCACGATGAACTGCACGCGGCGGTTCTTCGCGCGGCCGTCGTCGGTGGCGTTGTCGGCGATGGGCTTCTCGGGGCCGTAGCCCTTCGAGACGAGCCGGCTCGACTCGACGCCACGTTTCTCGAGCGCCTTCTGCACCGCGGTCGCGCGGTCCTGCGAGAGCTTCGTGTTGACGTTCTTGGAGCCCTTGCTGTCCGTGTGGCCCTGGACCTCGACCTTCAAGATCTCCGGGTGCTCCTTCAGGACCTGGGCGACCGAGTCGAGGAGCGGATCGCTCTCCTTCTTGATCGTGGCCTTGCCGAAGTCGAACTGGACCTGCTCGAGGATGATGATCTCGTTGTCGGTCACGCGGACGAGCTTGGGGCAGCCGCGCTTCGACGGATCGGGATCGTCCTGGCCCTTCTCCTGCGGGCAGGCGTCTTGATCGTCGCGGAAGCCGTCGCCGTCGGTGTCACCGGGGCAGCCGTTCGTCTTCGGGTCTTCCGTCTTGATGCCCGGGATGTCGGGGCATGCGTCGAGCTCGTCGGTCACGAGATCGGCGTCGCGGTCCTTCGGCGGCGGGCAGCCGTTCTTCTTCGGATCCGGATCGGCCACGCCGGGCTCGGTCGGGCAGGCGTCCTGCGCGTCGAGGAAGCCGTCGCCGTCCTGGTCGGGCGGGCAACCGTTCTTCTTCGGGTCGGCGTTGGCGACGCCGGCGACCGACGGGCACGCGTCGAGGTTGTCGGCGATGCCGTCGCCGTCCGAGTCCTTCGGGGCGGGCGGCGGCGGCGGCGCCTCCTTCTGGAGGCGCGTGCGCTCGAAGCCCACCGCGAAGCCGCCGCGCATGCCGAACACGAACGCGTTGCCGGCGCCGAGGTCGCAGCCGTCCAGCTCCTTCTCGGAGAGGAGATAGTAATCGGGGCCCAACTCGGCCCAGAGGACCGCGCCGGACGCGAGGGCGAGCTCCGCGCCGAGGCCAGCCTTCATGCCCATGCCGACGTCCCCGCTCCCGTCGCATTTGAACGTCGTGCCCGTCCCGGGGTTCTCGGGCGTGGGGTTCAAGAAAGCGGAGGTGTGCACGTTCTGGAAGGCGAACGCGCCGGCGATGTTGACGTACATCGCAAACGGATCGAACCGCAGGGGATAGGCGCGGGCGTCGATCCAGAGGTTGTTCATCTCGCGGTATGCGTCGTCGTACGAGTGCTGGTCCGGCAGGTCCGTGCGGGTGCGCTCGATGTCCGCGTGCTCGAAGCCGACACCGAAGCCGAAGTAACGGATCGGCCGGAAGATGCCGGTGATGCCGATGCGAAGGCCGTTCGGGCCCGCCGGATCACCCGCGGGACCCTCGTTGAGACGGCTGCCCACGCCGAGGTGGCCGAAGAAGGCGAAGCCCATGTCGGCCTCGGCTTCTCCCGTGTCCCACGGAACCCACTTCTCTTCCCAGTCCGCCGCTGGCGGCGGACCGCTTGGCGCGTCGGCCGAAGCTCCGACGCCGGCCGTGCCGGCCGAGCCCCCGACCGAGGCCTTCACGGCGGCCACCTCGATGGTGCCGCCGTTCGACTTGGAGAGCTTGGTCGCGGCGGGCTTCGAGGTCGGCTCCTCGGCGGAGGCAGACGACACGGTCCCGACGATGGCGAGACCCGAAAAGAGAGCGAGCGCAGTGCGGAGCCTTAGCATGGTGGCCAGGCCTTCCTACGCGAGAACGAGGCAGGCTGAAAGTCCAAGCTGATCAAGGCCGACTGAACGGACTCGCCGGTGCGGCGGGCGGGCGGCTACCCCGCACGGGTGCCCCTCCGGAACCGGACGAGCCGCCGCTGCGCGCCGGTCCGAGGACACGCAGCGGGCGGTCTAGAGTGACGGTACTGTCATTGGTGCGGGCAGCTCGGCCTGCGAGCCTCCGCGGCCTTCACTTGACGGTGATCTTGTCCGTCGCGTGCTCGCAGGTCGGCGGGCACGAAGGGCCGTTCGGCTGCACCGTCTTGTAGGTCGGAGAGAACGAGGCCTTGCCGACCTCTTTGCCGCCACGCTTGACCGTGATCGCCACCTTCGCGGGCTTGCCCTTGAAGGTGAAGGGGCCGAGGCCGTGTTGCTCGGGCGGAAGGGCGCAGCCGGACTCGCCGATCATGACCTCCACGTCGCCCTTGCAGGAGACCGCTTTCTTGCCGCAAGCGGGCAGCGGCAGGCTCGCCTCGCAGGTGGACTTCTTTCCGTCGGCCTCGAGCTCGAGCTGGTAGCGCCCTTTCGGCCAGACCTCGGGATCGACGCCGACGTGGAACCCGTCGACGCAGCCCATCTCGGTGCAGACCTTCTCGTTCTTGAGCTTGTCGAGCAGGTCGCCCTCGCTCGGCTTCGTCGAGGCCGCGCTCGTCGCAACGGGCGCAGGCGTCTGCGTGGCGGCGGGCTCGGGCTCCGGCTCGGGCGAAACGGGCTCCGTCGTCGTGATCTGACAGGCGGCGAGACCAAGGAAAAGCGCGATGGCACAGAGGGCGCGGGGCTTCATGGGCGCGCGTCTTACCCTCGTTGGCTCGCGAAGGCACCGGTCGGCGAGGCGCGCCTGTTTTTTGCCCCGACACGTTCTCGCGTGCGAAGCCCGCACGGTGACCCGCCCCGCTCGGACCGAACGCTCCGAGAGCGAGCTTGCCCTGCTGCGCAAGCTGGCGATCGACTTCGCGACAGGCCGCAAAGAGACCTCGACGACGGTGCATCTGCTCGCCGCGGTCGCGGCGCAAGGCGGCGCCGGCGCCGACCTGCTCGTGGAGCGCGGGTTGGACCGCGACAACGTCCTCAAGGCCGGCCGCTCCTTCTCGGAGGAGACCCCCGACGCCATCGGGAGGACCCTCGCCGAGGCTCGCGACATCGCCAAGCGGTCCCGCGGCGCGGTGTCGACGGATGGCGAGCGAGGGAAGGGGACGCTGTCGCCCGACTCCCGGCTCGCGCACGTCGAGCCGAACGGGCTTCACGTGCTCGTGGCGCTCCTCGCCGATCGCACGTCGGCCGCCCATCGCGCGCTGACCCTCTCGGGCGTGGACGTCACGCGGCTCCGCGCGATCGCGCTCGCCCGCGTCTCGGGCGCGGTCGGTGTCCGCCGCGCCGTGGTTCCGGCCGGAAGGACCGAGGTCACGGCGGCGCCCCTCGGCCCTCGGCGGCTGGTCGAAGCGGCCGTCGTGCCGCTCGTCCCGAAGTCCCACGTCGCGCCTGCGCCGGCCCCGAAGGCGCAGCCCGTCGTCGTCACGCCGCCGCGCGCCATCGTCGCCGCGCCGATCACGCCGCGTCCGGCCCCGGCGCGGGCCGCGCCCGTACGTCCGACGCCGCCTCCGCCTGCGAAGCGCCACACCCGCAAGCCTCAGCCCCAGGACGGCGCCCCTGGCTCCTCGGACCAGAGCCACGAAGCGCGGACTCCCCTCATCGACGCGCTGACCGCGAAGTCCTCGGCGGAGGAGCTGCCGATCTCGGGCCGCGAGGAGGACGTCGCCCGCGTCATCGACGTCCTCTCCAAACACCGGGCGAACGCGCCCTGCCTCGTCGGACCGGCCGGCGCGGGCAAGACGGCGGTCGCGCGCCTGGTCGCCACGCAGCTCGGCACGAAGGGCGCCCGCTTCGTGGAGGTCTCGACCTCGCAGCTCCTCTCCGGCGCTGCGGCGCGCGGCGCGCTCGCCGAGCGGCTCTCCGCGTTGTTCGAGGAGGCGCGTCGCGTCGATGACAACATCGTCTTCTTCTTTGACGACGTCCACGAGCTGCTCACGGCGGGAGACGAGGCCGTGTTCGAGCTCAAGGCCCAGCTCGCGCGCGGGGACGTCGCCATGCTCTTCGCGACGAGCCTCGACGCCTACCGGCGCTACATCGAGTCGGACGCGCAGCTCGCGCGCCGGCTCGTGCCGGTCGAGGTGGAGGAGCCCGACGAGGCGGCGGCGTTCTTCATGGTGCGCTCCGCGGCCGCCGCGCTCGAGAAACACCACGGCGCCACCTACCCCGACACGGCCGTCGCCGCCTCGATCGGCTGGTCGGTTCGCTACCTGCCTGGGCGCGCCTTGCCCGACAAGGCCATCGGCGCGCTCGACCTCGCCGGCGCGCGATCGCGGCGGCTCGCGGCGCCTGGAAAAGGAGGCCACGAGGTCACGCTCGAGCTCGTCGCCGACGTCATCGCGGAGCTCGCCGACGTGCCGGTCGAGCGCCTCCTGCAGAACGATCGCGAGCGCTTGGTCGGCCTCGAGGCCGAGCTGAAGAAGCGGGTCGTCGGCCACTCCGTCGAGCTCTCGCGGATCGCGTCGCAGCTCAAGAAGAGCGCGGCGGGGCTCCGCCACCAGCGCCCGCTCGGGTCCTTCCTCTTGCTCGGGCCGACCGGCGTCGGCAAGACCGAGACCGCCAAGGCGATCGCGGAGGTCCTGTTCGGCTCACCGGAGGCGATGACTCGCCTCGACCTGTCGGAGTTCGCGGAGCCTCACGCGCTCGCGCGGCTGATCGGCGCGCCGCCGGGGTACGTCGGCCACGAAGCGGGCGGGCAGCTGACCGAGGCCGTCAAGCGTCGCCCCTACCAGGTCGTCTTGCTGGACGAGATCGAGAAGGCCCACCCCGAGGTGCTCCTCACGTTCCTGCAGGTGCTCGACGAAGGCAGGCTGACCGACGGGCGCGGCCGGAAGATCGACTTCACGAACGTCGTCGTCGTGATGACGTCGAACATCGGCGCTCGCGCCATCGCGGCCGAGCGCAAGGGGAGCGCGGTCGGCTTCGCTCGTGCGATCTCCGACGACGGCTCGCGGCTCCAGAACGTCGCCGTCGACGCGGCCAAGAAGCACCTGCCGCTCGAGCTCTACGGCCGCATCGACGAGGTGCTCTTCTTCGCCCCGCTCGCGCGTGACGAGGTCGCGCTCGTGGCCGAGCGGATGCTCGACGGCCTGGCCCGCGCGATGGACGCCCGCGGGATCAAGCTGGAGATCGAGCCGGGCGTGGTCGACGCCATCCTTCAGGCTGGCGGCTACGATCCCGAGCTCGGCGCGCGGCCGCTCCGCCGGACGATCGCGCGGCTCGTCGAAGCGCCGCTCGCGGACCTCATCCTCGAGGGCGAGCTGCACGACGGGACGGTGGCTCTCGTCGGGACCGACGGATCCGAGATCGTGGTCGACGCGATCGAGTCGGAACGCGCGACGGCGTGATCAGCGCGGCCGCGCCGACGCGGTCGGGGCCGCCGAGGGCGCCGCCGGCGCGCTGGCGCTCGCGGTCGGGGCGTCCGGGGCGGGCATCGCTCGCTGCGCCTCGAGCAAGGCGCGCACCTTCATCGCGCGATCGATGATCGTCTCGATCTCCTCCACGCTGGCGTCGACGGAGGCGATGAGGCGAGGGCCGCGCGTCTCGACCGACAGCCGGGCGAGGAGCGGCTCGGCTCCGAGCAGCAGCGCCGGCTTGCTCGCTGCGGCGTTCCTTTTGGCCTCCTCGGCCAGCGCGAGCAGCGAGGCTGCGGACCCGGGGTCGTCACACGCCACGACGACCCGGAGCTTTGCGGTGTTGCCCTGGAGCGAGAGGCCCGCGGCCGCGCTGGCGACGGCCCCGATGGGCGCCGGCGCCGCGCCGCCTGCCGCGGCGAGCTCCTGGGCGACGACCTCGCGCTGCTTCTTCGAGAGCACGATGGTCACCGTGATCGTGTCGTGTCCGGCGAGCTCGGTACGGAGCGCGAGGTGCGGGTCTCCTCCTTCGAGCGCCGCGAGCGACCCGTCGACGGCGTCGATCATCGCGCGGAGGTAGCCGCCCCCGCCGAAGAGCAGCGGGCCGCCGGGTCGGACCGCGATCTCGCCGCTCGAAGGGGACTCCACGTCGCGCACGGTGCGGAACGAGCCGACCGAGGAGCTCACCGGCCTGCCGCCTCGGGAGCCGATCACCTTCGTCGCGCAGTCCACCACCGGGCCGTCGCCGAAGGTGCCCGTGGCGGCCATCCCGAACTCCGCGTCGAAGGCCTCCGGCACCGCGAGGACGAGCTCGTTCACCATCGTGAGCGGATCGAAGCCGCAGGCGTCACGGATGCGGCCGAGGCCTTCGATCGTCCTCTCGCCGGCCAGGTAGGGCGCGGCGAGCGGGGAGGCACGGAGCTCCTTCAGATCGAAGGTGACGACGGCGGTGGCGCCCTTGGGGACCGCCGCGATGGCCGGCCTCGGAGCCGGCGGGGGCAGCGCCGCGGACGGCGCCTCGGGCCGGGACAGGCCGTAGTAGAGGCCAACCGACGCCAGGAGGAGCACCGAGCCGCCGATGGCCGCTGCCTTTCGGCTGATCATCGCCGCCGGTGCAGCGCCCTGGCGATGAGCTCGCCGATGCTGCCGAGCTTCGTGCCGACGATCACGAGGAGCACGAGCCAGGCGACGATCAGGAGCTCCTCCTTGGTGGCCGGGACCCTCATTGGCCTGTCTCCCGCATGACCCTTCTTCTGCCCGCGGACGCTCGCCGCGGCAACCTTTCCCCTTCGGTCTGGTAGATTCGGTCGCGCCCGTGCCTCCGTCCGCGCCCCCGAACGAAGCTCGACCCGAATCTCGGCTGCCGCCCGAGGCGAAGCCGGCGGATCCGTCCGAGCTGTTCGAGGACTTCGGAGGGGACGTGATCCTCCTCGCCGACGCCTCGGTGGAGGGGGAGGAGATCGCGGCGGCGCTGCGCGCGCGCGGCTTCGCGGTCATCGATGTTCCGCTGGGGATGATCGAGTCGCGCGTCGTGAGCGAGGTCCCGCGGATCCTCGTCGTGGACGTGGACCAGCCGGGCGCGATCGCGACCGTCAAGGCCGCCCGCGCGCTTCGCGCGGACGACCTCGAGGTCCTGTGTGTGGGCGATCCGCTCCGCGCCGCCGAGCTGCCGGACGTGAGCTTGCTGGAGAGCGTCTTCGAGCGCCCCGTCGACGTCGCTCGCCTGGTCGACCGGATCACCTCCTTGGCGAGCCCCGCGGGCCCAGGCTATGCGCGGCGCGGCACCACGCCCCCGCCGATGTACGCCCCGCGGCCGAGCGTGCCGCCTGCGGCCGACAGCATCCCGCCGATCTCCCAGCTCTCGATCTCGGACGACCCGCTCGAGCTCGGGGCCTTCATCGACCCGGGCGAGGGGAGCTTCGCGGCAGGCCTGCTCCTCGAGCCCGTCGCGCTGAGCCCCGAGCTCTCGCGGAAGATCGCCGAAGCGGAGGAGCGCGTTCGCTCCACGCTCGACCGCCGGTCGAGCTCACCCGCTCCCAGTGATGACGATTCTGTCCTTTCTCCCGAGACGCTCGCGATCCTGGACGAGCCCCTCGACGCCTTCGAGGAGAACGTGGGGACCGGGCTGGAAGGGACCGGCGGCCGCGTGCCAGGAGCGGACGGCACCGGATCGATACGCCTCAGCCCCGCCGCGATGACGCCGATCCCGCGCGCTTCCAGCTCCTCGAGCGGGATCGACGCGGGCGACGGGGCGCACGACGGCTCGGGCCTCGCCTCGCCCACATACCTCGGCTCCAGCGCGCCCGTCGCAGCGGGCACACAGGCGACATCCCGACGTTCGCCCTTCGAGCATGGTCGCAGCCAGGTCTCCGGCACCCCGCCGCCGTCACGCGTCGCGACGGGGGTCGGCACGCCGGAGCCGGTTCGCGTCTCGACAGCCGCCGAGTCCGTCCAGCCGAGCGTGCTCGCGAGCTCGCCGCCCGTGCTCCTCCACACGCTCGGGCCCGGGGAGCTCTTCGAGGCGCCCGCGCAGGCCCTCGCGCCGACCGAGATGCCGGGGCAGCCGGACGGCCTCTTCACCGCGCCTCCGCTGTCGCCGCCCGTCCGCTTCCGCGAGCCGCGAGACATCGCCGAAGGCCGCGCCTTCGATCGTCACGCGGTGCAGGCGACCCAAGACGACGCGCCGGTCCTCGTCATCCCGAGCATCCCCATGCCGGCGTCCGGCACGGCGCGCGACTCCGGCCCGCCGATCATGACCATGCAGCCGGCGAGCGCCGCTCTGTCGCGGCCGCGCACCTCCGTGGCCACCTCCGCGCCGGCTCGCCGTGAGTCCACCGCGATGCCGGTCGTGTTCGGCGCGGCCGAAGGCCTCAAGCCGCTGGCCCGCGCCATCGCCGGACGGATGACCGGCACGTTGTCCCTGACGACGAACACCGGCGTCCGGCGCATCGTGCTCTCGGAGGGGGACGTGGTGACGGCCACGTCGGAGATCGCGGACGAGACGCTCGTCGCGTTCCTCGTCAGCCGGGGCGACATCGACCGAGCCGTGGCGGCGCGAATGGCCGGCAAGCTGCCTCCATCGGGCCGCCACGCGGGCGCTGCGCTCATCGCTCAAGGACACCTCGCGCAGGACGATCTCTGGCCGGTGCTCCGGGCCCACGCGGAGTGGTTGGTCGGTCGCGCCATGGCGAGCGGCCCTGGCACCGTCGAGATCGAGGACGAGCCCAACGGACGCCTCAAGCTCGAGCCGGGCGTCTTCGGCGGGTCGACCGGCGCCGAGGTGTTCGTGGAGACCGCGCGGCGGGTGCTCGCGCCGCAGCATTCGCTCGCGGCGCTGGGCGGGGCGTCTGCTCGCCTCGACAGCGGGAGCCGCCCCGCCCTCCTCTCCGAGTGCGCCCTGTCCGATGAAGAGCGAGCGGCCGCCCTGGGCGCGGCGGGCAAGACGGTGGAGGAGGTCTGCCCGGATCCGGCGGCGGAGATCGTCAGCGTCGTGCGCGCGCTCGTCGAGCTGGACGTGCTCGCCGTTCACGCGCCCGCGCCGCGACCCAAGGCCGCTCCGCGAGAGGCCCCCGATCCGATCGATGACGAAGCTGTCAGGGCTCGTGTGCGAGCGCGCGTGGCGCTCGTTCGGGAGGGGGACTACTTCTCGCTCCTCGGCGTCGGCCGCGGGGCGACCTCGTACGAGATCAAGCGCGCCTACCTCGACCTTCGCCGGTCGCTCGAGCCGTCCCGCCTCCTCACCGCGAAGACCGCCGATCTCCAGGCCGACGTGACCCTCATCCTCGAGGTGCTCGACGAGGCGTACGAGATCCTGCGCGAGGAGCCGCGGCGCGAGCGCTACCGCCGCGCCATCGAGGCGGGGCCGCCGGTCGACTGAGCGCCTACCGAAGAGGCGACAAACGCGCGAAGCCGTGGGCGCGCACCCAGTTGACGTGGACGCCGCGACAGCGCGTGTTCTCCCCACACGTCCGGCAACGAACGGGCTTCGTGTAGAAGCCGTCCTCCACGAACCGCTGCGTGAACGCCGTCATCACGAGCCTGCCGTCCGACCCGAGGACGGCCACGTCGGCCGTGCGTGGCTCGGGTCGGTAGCGTGAGCCGGCGATGCAGGGCGGGACGTTCTCGATCTGGACGGATGACGGCAGCTCCGCCAAGACCGCCGCGACGTCCGCGACGTCGCGCTCGGCGGCGGCGGAAGCTCGGTCGTAGTTCGGTTGCCGGAGGACCACGCGCGCCGGCACCTCCGGGAGCGCGCGGAGCGCCGCCGCGGTGTCCACGTCGAGATCCACGACGATCTCGAACGGCTCCGCCATCGCCGCGAGTCGCGTGAGCTGCTCGGGGCTCTTCGCGTGGCATCGGTCGACGCGGCGGGCGAGCACGGAGGAGTCGTCCGCGAGCTCGGCCTCGAGCCCGCGGTATTCGTCGAGCCGCAGCTCGAGCCGGGCGCCGGGCGGGAGCTTGGCCGCCAGCGCCTTCGCCTCCGCGACATCGACCGCGACCAGCAGCACCGAGCGCGCGGCCGGCAACGAGCCCCCGACGGGGAGGCGGCGCTCGACGCGCAGTCGATCGACCTGCTTGGCCTTCACGGCAGCGAGCGTCTCGTCGAGCCCGTCGCAGAGGCTCTGCAGGTAACAGACCGCGCACCGCTCCGGCTCGCGGCACGAGAGCTTCTCGCCCAGCGAGAGATAGCGGTCGAACTCCTCGCGACGCCCGCGGACCTCGTCGTTGAGCTTGTACGGGTCCTGGATGAGATCCTCGAAGCCCTCGGTGTAGGGCGGCGGAAAGCGATTGAGCCAGACGTGCACGTCCGGTCGCCGTGCGAAGGCAAAGGCCTGTTGCAGGTAGGGTAGGTTCTCTTCCAGGTCGTAGAAGAGGTGCTCCCTCGCCTCGGTCCACGCGTTGCCGAACGGAATCACGTGGAGCAGATCGAACTCGCGCACACCCCACTCGAGGAAGGTCTCGAGCATGGTCGGCAGGTGCTGGACGTTCCGCTTGTTGATGACGATGTCCACGTTCACGATGAACCGGCCCGAGGCGAGCGCCGCCTTGAGCCCGGCCACCTCTTCTTCGAAGGCCCCGGGCGTGCCGACGAGCGCGTCGTGCAGCTTCGCGGTGTGGCCGTGCAAGGAGAACGTGATCTCGTCGAGCCCGTTGTCGGCTGCCCGCGTGAGAAACTCCGGATAGCGGAACATGCGCCCGTTGGTCACCGTCTGGACCTTGGGGTAGCCGGCCTTCTTCCCGAGCAGGACGAAGTCGAGGAAGTTCTTGTGCATCGTCGGCTCGCCGCCCGAGAGGATGAGCCGGTCGGCGCCGCGCTTCCGCCCCTCCACGATCTGCGTCTTGATGTCCGCCGCCGCGCGCATCGTCCCGTCGTGGGCGTTCGAGTCGAGGCAGAAGATGCAATGGTTGTTGCAGTCGTAGCTGAGGCGAACCCAGTTTCGCTTCTCGTGCGCGGCGCTCTCGTGGGCCAGCGTCTTCGACCGCGCGAGCACGTCGTTCTGGAAGTCGGTCCAGGCCGTGTCCGGTCCCGACTGGACGACCGGCAATCGATGAGGCGTGCGCGTGGCCAAGGGCTTCATGATACCGCTCGCCGCTCGAAGCGCAGCAGCCACTGATTCGAGGTGTCGCGGGCGACGTCCCGTCGCTCGACGAGCGTGAGCGGAAGGCCGTCGAGGCGCGCCAGCGCTTCGGCCGCTCCGTCGTTGCGGTGGTGCTCGAAGCCGGCGGGCGCCGCCTCTGCGCGCTTGGCGACGGCTGCTTCGCGGACCAGGCCGAAGGCGACGTTGTCGACGAGCAGCAGCGTGCCGCCCGGGGCGAGCCGCTCGAGCACGGCCGAGATCGCGCGCCGCGCATCGGGGAGATGGTTGAAGCTCCGAAGAAAGAGGGCGTGGTCGAACGGCTCTCCCTCGGCAGGGAGCTCGTCGGCGTGCGCCGCGAGGAACGACGCGCGAGGGTGGCGCGCCGCGAGCAGGGCGAGGCGTTCTTCTTCGGGATCGAGGCCCAGGTAGGTCACCTCGCCGCGGTCCATGGCGGGCGCCAGCGCGTCGAGGTAGCGACCTTCTCCGCAGCCCACGTCCAGGATGCGGCCGCGTAGCCCGGCCAAGATCTCGCGCACGCGCGCGTCGTCTCGCGAGAACAGGTCGGCCCGGATGGGCTCGTACGCGCCGGTGCATCGCGCGTCGTCCGGGCAGCTCGCGCACGCCGGGCTTCGCGTGAGCTTGCGGAGGTCGCGCGCGAAGTCGTCGGAGAAGAGCTTGCGCGAGACGTCCACGTAGATCTGCTCGCGCTCGAGCTTCGTGGAAGCGAGCTCCGCGTCGGTGAAGTCGCGCGTCTCGGTGCGGTAGAGGCGGAGCCGATCACGCAGCTTGAGCAGGAGGGTCCGGCCGCGATCGAACGGGCTCACGCCGAACGCGCGGACCGGGCAGGCTGGGCCCGGCTGCCCGGCGAGATCGCGCTCCGGCAAGAGGTTGTAGGAGTTCGAGCGCGCTCTGCCGAGCACGGGCCGCAGCGCGCCAGAGCCGCGCGACTCGGCGTACCCGCGGTAGAGGCCCGGGCACGGGCCCTTCAACGCGCAGTCGTCACACGCGGGCGGGTGGATCTTGGCCACGTCGTCGACCGGGACGAAGTCGTCCTCGTCGGCCTCGATCATCGTCGCGTAGCGGTGCGTCTTCAGGTCGTCGTAGAGGTGCTCGAGCCCCGGCAAGAGACAGAGCGGGACGCCGTCGTGAGCAAAGCCAATGGTCGCGCCCCTCTCGATGCCGCGCGTGATGGCCGCGTGGATGGCGCGTGCACACGCCTCCACGTCCGGGACGATGACGTCGAAGGCGTGGGCGGCGCCGCCCTTGGGCTGCGTCATCGAGAGCTTGAGGGTGAGGCCGCTTCGCTCGGCGAGGAGGTCGACGAGCCCGCCGAGGCTCTCGAGGTTGGCGGTCGTAACGACGCAGTTGATCGTCAGGTCGGGCACGCGCCCCTCGAGGTTGTCGATGGCGGCGAGCGCCTGCGCGAAGGTGTCGGCGCGCACGACCGACCGGTGCACCTTCGCGGTGCCGCCGTGGAGGGACAGGTAGACGTAGCGCAGCCTGTGCTCCTCGATGAGCTCGTCGGCCAGGCCTCGGTACGAGAGCACGAGCCCGTTCGTGACGAGGCCCAGGTCCATGTCGAGCGACGCGACCTTGGCCGCCCAGCGCCGGAGCTCAGGCCGGATCGTCGGCTCGCCTCCGGAGAGGACGACCATGTCATAGCCGAGCGCTCTCGCTCGCTCGATCTTCCACTCCACACGGTCGGCCGAGTCGTTCTGGTGTCGCACGTCGGCCGTATGACAGAACGTGCAGTTCTCGTTGCACGCGTAGCCGACCTTGACGAGCGCCTTCACGGCTTCTTGTGTTTCTCTTCCCAGCTCTTGGCGATCCCCAGCGGGTCGTCGAATGCCGCGAGGTCTTCCGGGTCGAGGTCGGGCAGTGCAGGGGCCGCGGTCTCGGTCTCGGTGGGCTCGGGCGCGCCGAATGCGCCGAGGACGATGCCCTCCACCCAGGCGCGTCCTGCCTCCGCCGATTCGACCGTCAGCTTCGCCGCGCCGAGCGCCTCCTCCAGCTCGGCCGCGGTGATCGCGGCGCTGCCTTCCTTCGGCCGCAGCGCGATCTCGATATGGGCCTCGTCGGGTCGACGGAGCATGACGTACGCACGGTCGATGAAGGAGAACGCGGCCGCGTAGACGGCGTCCCGAGGATACGCGGAGGACGGCACGCGCAGGGCGAGCACGCCATCGGATTCATCGTTTGCGAGCTGTTCACTTGTCATGGTCTTGGGCGTTCGGGAATGTCGCTTCGCGTGGGGCGGACCAAATCGGCGGGCGAGAGCAGCCACGTGGGCTCGGGCGCGTCCTCCAGGTCGAAGAAGCCTCCGCAGAAGACGGCGTGCGGACAAGCATCGCACACCGGCTTCTTCGACCGCCGCTCGCGCAGGTAACCGAAGAGGTTCACCTCGTCGTTGTTGACGAAGATCATGTGCCGCTCGAGCTTCAGGAGATCGCCCACGAGGTGCTCCTCGTAGCCGGGCATGAAGCAAGCCGGCAGGTTGATGACCTGGAACCGCATCCGGTCGCGGAAGGCGTCGATGGTCTCCATCGCGATGCGCGCGGCCTCCGCCGTGTCCGGCGCGACCCATTTCGTCGCCCGTCCGAACGGGGTCAAGAACTGGATGTTCAGCCAACGAAAGCCGAGCTCGTGCACGAGCGCGGCGAGCTCGGGCAGCTTCTTGTGGTTCGACTTCGTGATCGTCACGTTGGCGCCCAGCTCCACGCCCGGCGGCGCCAGCCTGACGAGGTTCCTCGCGCCGGCGATCGTCTGGTCGAAGGCCTCGGCGACGCCGACGTTCTGGGCGTGTGTCTCGGCGTCCGGGCCGTGAATGGAGACGAGGACCGACGTCACACCGCTCCCGAGCAGCTCCTCCGCGAAGCGGTCGTAGCTCGCCATCCGACCGTTCGTCGTGACGTTGACCCGCTCGTAGCCGATCTTCCGCGCGAATCGAATCAAGGAGAAGAGCCCAGGATTGAGGGTCGGCTCGCCGCCGTCGATGTCGAGGAGGCGGACGCCGAGCTTGCGGTACTTGACGAGGATCTCGCGTTGCCTCGTCGGATCGCCGTCGAGTTGCGTGCGCGTGCCCGTCGCACAGAACGTGCACCGGTTGTTGCACCGGTACGTGGCGTTCAAGATGATCTTCTTGGGCCCGCGCGAAGCGGCGAGGCGCCGATCGAAGGTCTGCTTGAAGCGGTGGAGCTCCTCGAGCGAGACCTCCTCGGTCGCAAGCGATGGCTCCTTCTGAAAGAGCGGGCCCCAGTCGTCCACCACCGGCAGGGTGATCCTCCGATCGATTGCGCGCCGCTCGAGCGGCGTGCCCGGGAGCGGCGTCGCGAACTGGAGGCTCGGCTCCGCGCCGTGCTCCTCGTGGAGCTCGATGGCGAACGCGAGCGTCCGGCTGATCTCGGCCTTCGTCTCGCCGGGTGTCCCGATCAAGAAATGGACGAGCAGCGGCATCCCGGCCTCTCGCGCGTCCCGCGCGACGCGGGTGATCTCGCGGAGGTCGAGCTGCTTGTCGACGATCTCGTCCACCACGCGCTGGTCACCGCTCTCGGCGCTGACGCTCAGCGTGGTCGAGAGCGATTTCATCTTGGCCAGCTGGCGCGGGCGGACGTA
>JAEUKE010000041.1 GCA_016794345.1 Myxococcales bacterium | reverse complement strand
TCACGGCACGCGTCCTCGACCTGCTGCGTGTAGGGCACGCCGCTCTCGGCCGCGCCTCCGCCCGCGCCGGTCGGCGCCGCCCCCGTCGTTGATTGCGCGGCGCCGCCGTCGCCGTCGCCGTCTTCGATCCGGACCTCGCTCTCACACGCCGCAAGAAAGCTTGCCGCCAAGAGGAGCCCCGTCGCGCTCCAGTGCCGTTCCATGCACATCACGATAGTGCGGTGCACACGATTGAGAAGTGGACGGATCCGCGTGGACGCGCGCACGTCCACCCGCCGCACGCGCTCAGCGCAATCGCGCGGTGATCGACGCGAGGAACGTGCGACCGTTCTGCTCGATCGTGCGCTGCCGGAACTCCCCCGAGACGGGCACGCGCTGCCGCATGTCGGCCGCGTTGTAGACGCCCACGACGTAGCCCAGCACGCCGTCGAGCACGTCGCCGTTCAGGGTGATGTCCCAGATGACGGTGGCGTCAGTCAGCGTCTGGGGCGCGTCGGACGCCGTCTCGTTCCGGTCGTAACGACCCGACTCGAGCGTGGCGCGGGACGCTATCCGCAAGGAGTCGCCCACGATGGGCGCCACGCCGCGGACCGAGGCCATGAGGTAAGGAGAGTTCGGCACGTTGCGCAGGCCCGTGTCGTCCCCGATGTAGCTCGACCGCTGGCCGCTCACGGACGCCGCGAACATCCAGCCGTCCTTCCAGGTGCGGCGCGCCTCGATTTCACCCCCGGCCGCGAGCACCGGCGACTCCGCGTTCACGAGGAAAAGCGGGTCCTCCTCCGAGCCGGCGCCGCGCGCGACGATGAGGCTCGTCACGTAGTTCGCGTAGCCCGCGACGGTGAGCGACATCACCTTGGAGAACAGGTGCGTGAACTCGAGCTCGCCGGAGTACACCTCCTCCGGCTCGAGGTCGGGGCTCGGGCGCTGCACGGCGCCCTGGTAGAAGAGCTCGTAGACGCTGGGAGCCTTGAACGCCTTGCCGGCGATGACCTTGAGGATTCCGTCCTCGTAGGGCTTGAAGACGCCGGAGAGCCGCGGGTTGACGCTGAAGCGCGAGACGTTTCCGAGCGGCTCGGGGAACTCCCACGCGAAGCCGTCGATGCGCGCGCCGCCGACGAGCGTCGCGACACCGAGGATGTCGAACGAAGCCTCGGCGTAGCCGGAGCCGACCCAATACGGGTTCGGATCGTCCGGCAGGTACACACCCGATCCGTCTTGTCCCTTCATCTGCGCGAGGAAATGGCGCTGCCCCTCGCCTCCCACCGTGATGCGCACGAAATCGGCGGGGCGGAAGATGAAGCGCTGCTCGAGCCCGGCCCAGACGCCGAGGTAGTCCTCCGACGCCTCGCCCCCGTCGATCTCCGCGTACGGGAAGGTGGCCTCGTACGAATAGAAGTTGCCGTGGGCTCGCGTCATCGACGAGAGCCAGTCGGTGATCTCGGGCTCGAGCTTGGCCTCGACCGCGCCGCGCCTGTCGATCCAGACGTGTCGCTTGTCGCCGAAGAGCGTCTCGTATTCGCCGGTCGGGAGGGTCTTGGTGCGCTGGTGGAAAAACGCCTGCGCGTTGAAGAATTTGTAGAATCCACGAACCTGGCCCATTGCCGCCGTGAAATCGTCGACGTCTCGAGCGAAGCCGAGCGACGGCTCGTCGGCGAACTCCTTGAAGTAGAAGTCTCGTCCGGCGGACCGGGCGACCGAGGCGCTACCCCAGATCGCGCTCTCCTTGCCGTCGCCCCAGTAGCCCATGGTTCGCGCTCGGAATGCGCCTTCGGCCGTGGAGAGCGTGGCCTCCGCGCGGGAGGGCTGGGCGGCGTCGTGACGAACGACGTTCACGACGCCGAAGAACGCGCCGGTGCCGTAGAGCGACGACCCCGGGCCGCGCACGACCTCGATTCGCTCGACGTCCTCGAGATCGGTCAGGCCTTCGAAGCCCGGGAAGCTCTGCCCGAGGATGTTGTCGTTCGCGGCGAGGCCGTCGTAGAGGATGAGGACCTTGTTCCCGTAGTCGCCCAGCCGCGAGAACCCCCGAAAGCCAACCGACGTGTAGCTGCGGTCGTCGGACAGATAGACGCCGCGCACGCCGCGCAGCGACTCGGCCAGCGTCGGGTACCCGAACGCACGGAGCTCGCGGCCGTCGATGATGGTGACGCTCGAGGGAGCGTCGGTCACGGCCTCGGCGAAGCGAGAGACCGCGGTGACCTCTTCGCCGCCCAGGAGGTCGAACGCGAGCCGCTGCTCTTTCCCGAGCGTGACCTGGACCGTGCGCTCGATCGGGCGAAAGCCAGAGAGCGAGATCTTGAGCTTGTGTTGGCCGATGGGCGATTCGAGGACGATCGGTGTGAAGCCCACCGCCGCGCCGTCGAGCTCGACGAGCGCGCCCTTCACGTCGGTCGAGACGAGGAGCGTGCCCTTCTGGGTTCGCAGCGTCGGCCGAACGGTGACTCGCTCATTGGCTTTGACGTCGACCTCGATGTCGAGGGGCTCGGCGCCTTGGGCCGAGATGAAGAGCCGCTGCCGTCCGGGCGGCAGGCTGAGCGTGCCCGGTCCGACGCGAGCCGGCTCGCCGTCGGAGCGGTTCACGCGGACCTCGGCGCGCACCGGGAGCCCGCTCACCAGCACCTCGCCGAGGATGGGGACCAGGTCCAGCTTGAGCTTCTGCTCCTTGCCGGTCTCGAGCACCACGCCCTCGATGACCTTGGGCTCGTAGCCGTCGCGCTCCACGATGACGCGGTACGTGCCGGCCTTGAACCCGAGCGAACGGGGCGTCGCCCCGCGCGCGCCGAGGTCTTTCCTGTCGATGAAGATCGTCGCACCCGGCGGGCTGGTCTCGACCGCAAGCACCGCGACCGAAGGGCGGATCCGCGCGAGGGCTGCTTCGATCGGTGCGCGGCCGGCCGCTTCGGCCTCTGCCTCGAGCGCGATCGAATAGTACCGGAACGCCTCGGGGAACTGCCTCAGCTGCTCGTACGTGCGCGCGATGTTGAAGACGACGTTCTTGTTAGGCGACAGTCGATTGGACGCGAGGAAGTGCGCGAGCGCTTCCTGGAAGCTCCCGGCCTGGTACTTCTCCGCGCCGAGCGAGAACTGCAGCTCTGCCTCGTCGGCCACGTCGTCGGCGTGCGCCACGTGGGGGACCAGGAGCAGACACGTGAGCCCCGCGAGCAACGCGAGCAACGCGAGCGCCCAGCGTCGTGTCGTCGGCTGGCCTTGGGATCGTCGTCTGTCGTGGCGGGAAGCGCGCGAGTCGAGCGATTGACGAAGCACTAGCGTGTCATCCGTATTTCGAGTGGCTTGGGCGTCGGAGTCGCAGTCGGCGACGGGGACGGCTTGGGGGCCGGCTTCGGGCGTAGCGGCTCGGCCGCCTTCGGCTCGGTGTGCGGCACCTCGGTGCTGCCGTTCGGGGACGGCGCGGGTGGCTCGGCGCTCGGAGCGGCTGAGGGCTCCCGCAGCGGCTCCGCCGTCGGCTTCGGCGCGGTCGCCGCGGGCAGCGATGCGGAGGTCGTGGCGTTTGCCTCGGGGGCGCGACCGCGGCTCAAGAGGAGCCAGATGACGGCGCCACCCAAGCTCGCCGCGAGGAGCACCAGGACAGCCACCGTCCACCGACGCGATGGGCCTGGCCCGGCGGGCACCGTTGGCGCGATTGCCATCGCCACCGTTTGCGCCTCGACGGGCGCGGGCTGCGAGGGGACGGGCGCGAGCGCCGGTGCGGGGCCCGACACCGGCGGAGGGAGGGGTGACGAGACGATCGGGGCGGCGGGCCCCGTCGAGGTGGGCTTCACCAGCGTCACGACCTCCTCGCGCGCGAGCAGGTCGCGCGGAAGCGCGCTCACGCGCAGATCGGGCAGGGGCGGATCGGAGCCGAGGGGCGGCGCGACGGAGGCAGGCGCCTCGATGTGCTCGACGAGCGGGCCGAGCGCGCTCGCCTTTGTCAGGCGCAGCGCGCGGTCGGCGGTCGCCTGCGAGCGCCCGTGTGCGTAGGGCAAGAGGCTGACGGCGAGCTCTGCCGTGGTCTGGAATCGCTCCAGCTTGTCCTTTGCCAGGCAACGCTCGACGATCTCCTCGAGGCCAGGGGGGACATCGCGCGCGTACTGCGAGAGCGGCCGGTGTTTCGTCTCCAGGATCGCGGCCACGATCTCCGTGAGCTCGCTCTTCGGCTCGAACGCCGTGACCCCGGCCAAGAGCTCATAGAGCACCGCGCCGAGCGACCAGATGTCCGCCCTGTGGTCGACGTCCTTCGTGGAGCGCAGCTGCTCCGGCGACATGTAATAGGGCGACCCCATGAGCGCGGTGGTCTCGTGCCGGTCGACGAAGAACTCGCTCAGTTTTCCGGTGAGCGCGGCCTTCGAAATCCCGAAGTCGAGCACCTTGATGCGGCGAGTTCCTCCCGCGAGGCGCGTCAGGAACAGGTTGTCCGGCTTGATGTCGCGGTGGACGATGCCGCGCGCGTGCGCTTCGGCGAGGGCCTCGCACGCCTGGATCACGTAGTCCACCGCGTCGGCCAGCGCAGGCCGGCCATGTGTCGTCAGGTACGTGCCGAGGTCCTCACCCTCGAGGTACTCCATCACCATGTACGGCATGCCCTGGAACACGCCGACGTCGTGCACGCGCGCCACGTGCTCGCTCTTGAGCTTGGCTGCGGCGCGGGCCTCACGGGAGAAGCGCGCCTGGACCTCCGGGTTCTTCAACATGTTCGCGCGGAGGAACTTCAGCGCGACCCGCTCGTCGAGGTGAAGGTGCGTCGCCTCGACGATGAAGCCCATCCCACCGCGACCAACGATTCGTTCGACCCGATACTTGTCCGCGACGATGTCCGCGGGCCCGAACGGCGGCGGGGGCTCGGAGCCGAGGCGGTGTTGGCCGGAGATGGCGGACTTCATTCGCTGACCGAACGGCTGATGATGGTAAGTTTCTGCCAGGTAGCTGTCACCGATTCGCCACACCGAGGCAGAAATGAGTGTGCCGCTGTCGCACTCGGCGTGACGTCTGGTGGGCCAGATCGAACATTCGACCGAACGTGGCCCGCTGCACGGCACGGTGTGCGCCAATCTGCGTCGCGGGCGGCGGCGCAGCCTCCGGAATGGCAGGAGAATCGCTACTCGCCGGCGTGGCACGTCACGTGCTCGGGCATTCGGCTGCACTCGGGCGCATCCAGCCAAAGAATCGTGAGCCGCACAGCGCGGCGCGCGCCACTACCCACGAGTGCTCGCTCTCGTGCACGATCTCCCGAAGACTCCTCTGCGCTCCGTCGGACCAGGCGTCGTTCGGCCCTCGCTCGCGAACGGCGCATCGGGACGCCGCGTCGCGCCGGTCGTGCAGCTGCCGATCCGGAAAGCGCCGCCCAAGCGTGAGCCACACGACCTGCTCCGCGGCGTGCTGGAAGGCGACGGCGCCGCGCAGGCCGAGGTCTGGGACGTCTACGCGCCGGTGCTCCGCGGCGTGCTCCGCCGTTCGCTCGGCCCGTGGGCCGAGGTCGAGGACCTGCTGCAGGACGTCTTCCTGACGTTCTTCCGCGTCGCGAGCACCCTGCGCGACCCGGCAGCCTTGCGACCGTTCTTGATCGGTATCGCGATGCGCGTGGCCCGCGGGGAGCTCCGCAAACGGCGCGTCCGAAGGTGGTTCTTCCTGACCGACGACGGGAACGTGCCTGACGCGCCGGCTCCCGCCGGCGACGACGAGGCGCGTGAGGCGGTCCGGCGCCTCTACGCGATCCTCGACCGGCTCGACGCCGAGAGTCGGCTCGCGTTCGTGTTGCGCCACATCGAAGGGCTCGAGCTCGAGGAGGTCGCGCGGTCGCTCGATCTCTCGCTCGCCACGACGAAGCGCCGACTCGCCAAGGTGGTCCCGGTAGTCGAGGCACGCGTGCGGGCGGACGCCCTGCTCGCGCGCTACGCAGAGGAATCGTCATCGACGGATGACGACGCGCCGCTCTTCGGTCGCCGGCTGGCGGAGGGCGGGAAATGAAGCCCTCCCTGAATCGTTCCTCCCTGGGCGAGCTCGTCCAGCGTGAGCTCACCGGGAGCGTGCCCGACGACGTCCACGCGCGCGGACGCGAGAAGCTCCTCGTCGCTGCGCTCCGCGATCGGTCGCTCCCGAAGCGACGCAGCGCGAGGCCCTTGCTGTTGCTCGTCGCGGCGGCGCTCGCCGCGGTGGGGCTTTGGTTCGTCGTGCCGACCCTGCTTCAGGCGCCGGCGCCCGTCACGGCGAGCACGGCGGCCCTCCCCGCGCGCTCCCCGAACCTCGAGCCGATCAGCTTCGAGGCTCCGGCGGATCCGGCCGTCGCACGCGGAGACGGCTTCATCGACGCCGGCGCGAACGAGACCCTCCTCACGTTCTCCGACGGCTCGCGGGTCGTCTTCGCGCGCGGGGCGCGCGGCCGCGTCGCAGACCGGACGTCCCGCGGCGCTCGGATCGTCCTGTCGAGCGGCGTCGTCGATCTCGACGTCGTGCATCGCGACGCCACCGAGTGGTCGGTGGAGGCGGGGCCTCACGTCGTCCGCGTGACCGGCACCTCGTTCCGTGTCCGCTTCGACCCCGAGCGAGGTCACTTCGAGGTTCGGATGCGTGACGGTCGTGTCATTGTCGCCGGACCGGGCGCGCCCGAGGGCTTGCCGGTCGTCCGTGGACAGGCCCTCGTGGCGGAGCGAGCGGGCGGCTATCACATCGCCGACGCGGCGACCTTGACCGAAGACGTTGCGGCCTCTTCGCTCGACGCGCCGGGCGCGCCTGCTCGGCCGGTGCCGAGCGCCTCGAGCCCTTCGAGCGAGTCGAGCCCTTCGAACGAGTCGAGCGCGGACGAGCCTGCGAAGGCCAGCTGGAGCGCCAAGGTCTCTCGCGGCGAATACAAGGCGGTCGTCGACGAGGCGAACGCGCGCGGGCTCGAGAGCGTGGCCTCGACCGCGCCGCTTGCAGACCTGATCGCGCTCGCGGACGCCGCGCGCTACACCAAGTCTCCCGCCGTCGCGCGCCGCGCGCTCGAGGCGCAGCGCGCGCGCTTCGCGGACACGACGGCCGGGCGGACGGCGACGTTCCTCCTCGGCCGCATCGCGGAAGACTCCGACGGCAGCCCCGCGCGCGCGCTCGAGCTCTACGACGCCTACCTTGCCACGGGCGGAGCGTTCGCGTCGGAGGCGCTCGGACGCAAGATGATGATCGTGAGCCGCACGAAGGGGGCGGCGGCTGCCGCGCCCATCGCCCGCGCCTACCTCGAGGCTTATCCCAAGGGCGCGTATGCCTCGATCGCGGGTGAGCTCGGCGCGACGCCTTGAGCCGGCGTATCCTCGGGCACATCGTGCCGACGGCGCGGCTCCTCGCACTCCTCCTCCTGGTGATCTGCCTGCTCGTGTCGTCCGTCGCTGCCGCCGGGCCCGAGGGGCATACGCCGGCCCGATCGCGCGTGGCCATCGTGATCGACGAGGGCGCAGCGAGCGCGGAGGAGGACGCTTCGCGCAGGCTCCGCGCCGAGATCGAGGCGCAGGGCTTCGAGGTCGTGACGCTCGTGCGGCAGCCCGGCCGGAGCCCCGTCGTGGAGGGAGCGGCGCCGTTCTCGATCATCAGCATCCAGGCCACGAGCGAGGGACCCTCGGCGGACGTGCTCATCCTCGTGGCGGACGGTGCGCCGGTGCCGCTGCGCGTGTCGGCGGGCGATCTCGGGGCGGAGGTGTCCCCCGCGGGGCTGGCGATCCGGGTCGTGGAGCGGCTCCGCGCGGGGCTCTTCGAGCTGGCCCAATCCACGGAGCGATCACGCGCGCTCCCGGTCGACGTCGCTGCGTGGGCGGGGGTGCCGCCCCCCACGCCTGCGCCCGCGCGCGCCCCTGCGTCGCCACCCGCGCCCGCGGAGCGACCAAGCAGTTCCCCGCGTCTCGAGTGGAGGCCCATCTCGCCGGCCGAGCCCGCCGTCTCGGTGTGGCTCGGCCTGGGCGTGCGATCGGTGCTCGGCTATCGGGGCCTCCCGCCCGCGCTCGGGCCCGAGGCATCGTTCGCGCTCGGATTGCCGGAGCGCTTCTCAGTAGGGCTCAGCGTCGCGGTGCCGTTTGGTCTCACAGAGGTCGAAGGGAACGGCGGAACGGCGACGACGTTGCACGTGTTGCCTGTCGCGTCGGCGGCGCGCTCCTTCGACATCGGCACGGACGTCGTCTCGCCGCGGGTCGGTGTCCTCGCCGGCGCGCACGTGCTGCGGGTGGAAGGGGAGGGCGAGCCGGGGATCAGCGTGGGGCGCTCGGCCTACGGCGCAGCCTTCGTCGGCGGCGTCGATCTGGGCGTCGACCTCAACGCTACGAGCTCGGTTCGCGTCCTCGCGGACGTGTCGCTCGTCTTCGTGGTCCCGGAGCCCGTCGTGCGAATCGTGCGCGAGGAGGCGGCGCGCGGCGGCTTCCCGATGTTCGGCCTCTCGCTCGGTGTGCAGGTGAGCCCATGAGAATCCAGGCAGTCGCATCGATCGCAATCCTCTCGGCCGTCACGCTCTCGGGCTTCGCCGCCTGCGAGGACACACTGGTCGTCGTGACGCCGCTCGGCGGCGGCGGGCAGGGCGGCGGCGGCGGAAACGTCGGTGTCGGCGGGGCTGGCGGCGCGCCCGCCACTACCTCCAGCGTCACCACGGCCACGATGATGAACGCCGGCGGTGGCTGCAACGGCCAGATGCCCGTGGGCGAGCTCACGTTCTGCGGCGGCAGCGGCGTCACGGCGACGGGAGGCGCGAACGAATGCTTCTTTTGTGTCGAAGACGAGACCGGGGCACAGTGGCAGACCGACTGTGTCGGGGACGACTGCTCCTGCAGTCTCGGCGGGCAGGTGCTCTGCGGATGCCAGCAGCCCGGCGGCGGATGCGGCTCGCTCGGTTGCTGCCCCGCGCCCTGGAACCAGCCGTTCTGAGCTGGCGTTTTTCTGAGCCGCGCGGCTCGACCTTCGCCACTACGGAGACATGAACCGAAAGAGCTTCTCCGTAGCTTCGCTCCTCCTCGCCACCGCTTCCCTCGGCACGGCCGCCTGCGACACCCTCGTCACGAATGGGGAAGGCGGCGGGGGAGGGGACGGCGGCAGCGGCGGCAGCGGCGGCAGCGGCGTCCAGGTCTCCGCGAACACGATCGCCATCGCCCCCGACGACCTGCCCGATCCCAACGGCTCCGGCTCGTCGAGCTCCTCGAGCACCTCGACCGGCGGCGGGAACCCCGTCGACCCTGACTCACTTGTCATCTTCGTCGCGTCGAGCAACCTGTCCTGCGCCGACCCGCCCGCCACCATCTTCGATCTCGAGGGTGAGTGCCCGGACGACGGCGGTCACCTCGTCCGCTTTACGCTCGCGCCCGAGCAGCAAGCGGTGGGTGTGTATTCGCTCCAGGCGCTGAACGGCTTCTTCGAGGAGATCCTCCCGAACGGCGACGGCACCTGCGGCTTCGGCGGCGGGACGTTCTGGGACGGCAACGTGCAGGTCGTCGCCGTCAATGACGCGACGATCGAGATCACGCTGAGCGACACGATGAGCCTCTCGGGCGAGAGCGTGGACGGCAGCTACGTCGTCCCGCGTTGCTCCGCGCCGCAGCAGCCCGATCCCGATGCGATCGCGATCTTCCGCGAGGACCTCCCGCCTTCCGGCGGCGGCGGCGGCTCGAGCTCGAGCTCGACCGGCGGCGGCTCTCTCCCGGGCGACGACCTGCTGCTGATGACCGGCAGCGAGGTGCCGATCTGCAGCGACCCGTTCGCCTCGCCGGGATGCGAGACCCAGGGCTGGGGCGTGACGGTGATCTTGCCGGCCGCCTACCAGACGCCGGGCGTCTATTCGCTCTCCGACCCCGCCATCATCTCGAGCTTCAGCGTCGGCCTGGGCTCGCCGGGTGAGTGCTCGGGCGGCGGCGGCTCGTATTTCGACGGCTCGATCGAGGTCGTCGCTATCGACGACCAGCAGGTGGTCTACACGCTCTCCGGCACGGCCGAGCTCTCGACGGGCTTCGGCAACGCCGACGGGACCTACGAGGCGTCGCGCTGCCAATAAGGAGAGCCAGCGGATCGGGGAAGCGGACGCATCGCCTGTCGCGGGAGCTCTGCCTCAGCGCGGCCGGCCGAGCTCAGCGTGCCTTCTTCGGCCATCTCGTGGAAGACAAAAGCGAGCCCCCGAGATCTCGGCGCGCCGGCTGGCAGCTCTTGCCGACGGCGCTCGAGAGCTCGGGGTGACGCCTGGAGCGACTCGCCTCAGGGCATGCAGCTCGAGGTCGCCGCGAAGAGCTGGCCCACCTCGGTCGAGGTGAGGGCACGGCGGTAGACGCGGAACTCGTCGAGCAAGCCGCCCGCCGGCGCGCCGACATTGGACCCGTACCCGATGACCTTGAGGGGCCCCGTGCCGGCGACGTTGGGCGCGGCTTGCGGGACCGTGGTGACGAGCACGCCGTCGAGGTAGCCGTAGACCGCGTTCGTCGTCGAGTCGTAGACGAACGTCGTCATGGTGGGCGTGTCGATGGCGCCGCCGTTCACGTAGGTGTCGGTGAGGCCGCCTCCGCGCAGGATCCAGTTGTTGGGACCTGCGACGCCGTTCGTGAAGCACCGGAACGAGGCCGAGTTGGTGTCGCCGAAGATGTAATACAGGGTGCCGTTGACGCTGATCCCGGAGGCCCAGAACGAGATGCTCCAGCTGCCGGTGCCGAGGTCGGGCGCCCAGGCGGTGTCGACGTAGTCGGTGCTGGCGCTCAGACCGCTGCCGATGACGCTTCCCGAGCTACACATGCCGCCCGAGCCGCCCTGGGTCACGCCGCCCATCAGCGTCGCGTTCTCCGCGCCCGCCGGCGGCGACATCGCGAGGTTGGGCACCGTCGTGCCGGTGCCGTCGAACTTGTAATACAGCGCCTCGGGCTGGAGCACGTAGCAGTCGTTCGAGCAGGTGTTGTCGTCGATCGCGTCGCCGTCGTCGCAGTCCTCGCCGGTGGTGACGATTCCGTTGCCGCAGGCGGTCACGGTGCAGTTGGAGTCGCAGCCGTCGCCGTCGACCGCGTTGCCGTCGTCACAGCCTTCGGTCGGCGCGGCGACGCCGTTGCCGCAGGCGCTCGCGGTGCAGTTGGAGTCGCAGCCGTCACCCTCGACGGCGTTGCCGTCATCGCAGACCTCACCGGCGGTGACGATCCCGTTGCCGCAGGCGGTGGTGGTGCAGTTGGAGTCGCAGCCGTCGTCGTCGACGAGGTTGCCGTCGTCGCAGTCCTCGCCGGAGGTGACGATGTCGTTGCCGCAGGCGGTGGTGGTGCAGTTGGAGTCGCAGCCGTCGTCGTCGACGAGGTTGCCGTCATCACACGCCTCGGCAGCCGTCACGACCCCGTTGCCGCAGCCCGTGACGGTGCAGTTGGAGTCACAGCCGTCGTCATCGACCGCGTTGCCGTCGTCACACGCCTCGCCGGTCGTGACGATGGTGTTTCCACAATCCGTCATGGTGCAGTTGGAGTCGCAGCCATCGCCGTCGGTCCGGTTGCCGTCGTCACACGTTTCGCCGGGGTCGACTGCGCCATCCCCGCAGGCGGGGGCAGGTCCACCACCCTGTCCGCCTTCGCCGCCCTGGCCGGTGGTCGACGACGAGGTCGAGGAGGTCGAGCTCGAGGAGGTCGAGCTCGTCGTCGAGCCTGACCCGCCGGTCCCGTCGTCGCCTCCGGTTCCGCTGCCTCCCGAGCCGCCGTCATCCCCACAGGCGGGAGCAGCCAGGAGCACGAGCAAGGTGGCGAGCTTCGTATGGGATCGACGTCCTGGGCGCTGGAAGGTTCGCATTGAGGTCTTCCAACGGCACCACCCGAGAGGGCTTAAGCCGCGTCGATCCCGGGCGAACGTCCAGTTTGAGAGGGTCGTGGCTGGGGGCTCGCAAGAAAAACGCGACATCGACTCGGAGGACTCGTCGAGAGGGTGTCGCAACGAACCCCTTCGGAGACTGTCCCATGCGCTACGTCAAATTCACGATCCTCGGAATCAGCGTCCTGTCCGCGATCCTCTCCCTCGCGTACGACGCGCTCTCATTCGGGGGACAAGGCATCTTCTTGCTCGTCGCCTGCCTCGTCCCCGCGGCGTGCGCGGCCTTCGGCACGTTCGTCAAGCCGGTCATGCCGCGGTGGGCTTCGGCCCTCAGCGTCCTCGCCTTCCTCATCGTCGGAATGAAGACGTCGGGCGGCAGCTCGGACCTCCAGAACGTGATGTTGCTCGCGTTCGTCGGTCTCATCCTCGCCATCGTGCTCGCCATCCGCCCGGATCGCGTCGCGGCCCCCCCGACGCCCGGGATGGGAGGACTGGGCCGCGCGTGAGGTCGTCTGCGGCTGGATGAATCGGCGGGCCGGCGCCGCGGGCGCCCTCAGGCGTCCAGGAGCGGAACGAACCCGCCGAACACCATCCGCTTTCCGTCGAACGGCGCGCCCTCCGGCCCGGCCATACGCGGGTCCTCCATCGCTCGCTTCATTCCGTCGTCGCGTGCCTGTTTCGACGGCCATTGGATCCCCATTCCAGCGCGGCTCGTTCGCGGTCCGAATAGAACGGCGTCTCGCGCCAGGCCGAGAGCTCGTACAGGCGCTGCTCGGTCTCGCCCTCCGCGCGGGCGGCTTTCGTGTGCATGTCGGCATGACGACCCCGGTCGCATCAACCGTGCCGCCGTTCAACACGCGAGCAGACAAAAGCAGAGAGCCGGCCACCCCTCTCGGGCGACCGGCTCTCGCTTCACGAGCTCAGCTGTCGATCAGAAGTGGTCGTGACCGGCGTGACCGCCGCCCGCGTCCTTCTTCTCGTCCTTCGGACGCTCCGCGACGAGCGCCTCGGTCGTGAGCATGAGGCTCGCGACGCTGGCGGCGTTCTGGAGCGCGGTGCGGACGACCTTCACCGGGTCGATGACGCCCATGCCGATCAGGTTGCCGTACTCGCCCGTGGCCGCGTTCCAGCCGAACGTCGCGTCCTTGCCGTCGCGGACCTTCTGCACCACGATCGAGCCTTCTTCACCGGCGTTCGACGCGATCTGGCGCAGGGGCTCCTCGATCGCGCGGCGCACGATGTTCACGCCGAACTGCTGCTCCTCGGCGACCTTGAGGCCCTCGAGGGCGGCCTGGGCGCGGATGAGCGCCACGCCGCCGCCGGGGACGATGCCCTCTTCGACGGCCGCGCGCGTCGCGTGCAGCGCGTCCTCGACGCGGGCCTTCTTCTCCTTCATCTCGGTCTCGGTCGCAGCGCCGACCTTGACGACCGCGACGCCGCCCACGAGCTTCGCGAGGCGCTCCTGGAGCTTCTCGCGATCGTAGTCGCTGGTCGTCGCTTCGATCTGGGTGCGGATCTCCGACTGGCGAGCCGTGATCTTCTCCTTCTTGCCCTGACCGCCGACGATGGTCGTGTTGTCCTTGTCGATGATGACGGTCTTGGCGCGGCCGAGATCGCTGATGGTGACGTTCTCGAGCTTGAGGCCGAGCTCCTCCGCGATGACCTGGCCGTCGGTGAGGACGGCGATGTCCTTCAGCATCTCCTTGCGGCGGTCGCCGAAGCCCGGGGCCTTGACGGCGGCGCAGTGGAGCGTGCCACGGAGCTTGTTGACGACGAGCGTCGCGAGCGCCTCACCTTCGACGTCCTCCGCGATGATGAGGAGGTTCTTCTGGGCCTTGGCGATCGCCTCGAGCACGGGGAGCAGGTCCTTCATGTTGGAGACCTTGCGCTCCGCGATGAGGATGAAGCAGTCCTCGAGGTTGCACTTCATGTTCTCGGGGTCGGTCACGAAGTACGGCGAGAGGTAGCCGCGGTCGAACTGCATACCCTCGACGACGTCGAGCGTGGTCTCGGCGCTCTTCGCCTCCTCGACCGTGATGACGCCTTCCTTGCCGACCTTCTCCATCGCGTCCGCGAGGAGCTTGCCGACCTCGGCGTCGCCGTTCGCGCTGATCGTGCCGACCTGCGCGATCTCCTTCGAGTCCTTCGTCGACTTCGCGCCCTTCTTCAGGTGCTCGACGACGGCCTCGACGGCCTTGTCGATGCCGCGCTTGATCTCCATCGGGTTGTGGCCCGCGGCGACGAGCTTGGAGCCCTCGCGCACGATCGCCTGGGCGAGGACGGTCGCAGTCGTGGTGCCGTCGCCGGCGAGGTCGCTCGTCTTCGAGGCGACTTCGCGGACCATCTGGGCGCCCATGTTCTCGAAGCGGTCCTCGAGCTCGATCTCCTTGGCGACGGTGACGCCGTCCTTGGTGACGGTCGGCGAGCCGAAGCTCTTCTCGATGACGACGTTGCGGCCCTTCGGGCCGAGCGTGACCTTGACCGCGTTGGCGAGGGCGTCGACACCGCGGAGGATGAGGTTCCGGGCGTTCTCGTGGAAAATGATCTCTTTGGCAGCCATGTTTCTTCTCTCCTACAGATTCGTTCTGGACGCGCTCGCGGTCACTTCTGGATGACGCCGAGGATGTCGTCCTCGCGGAGGATGAGGTGCTCCTCACCGTCGATCTTCACTTCGGTGCCGGAGTACTTGCCGAAGAGGATGCGATCGCCCTCCTTCACGTCGAGAGCGCGCGCGGTGCCGTCGTCGAGCACCTTGCCGTTGCCCACGGCAACGACGAGACCCTCGACCGGCTTCTCCTTCGCGGTGTCCGGGATGATGATCCCGCCCTTCGTCTTCTCTTCTTCCTTCACGCGACGAACGACCACGCGGTCCTGGAGCGGCCTGATCTTCATGCTTGTTTCCTCCGAAACGTTGTCGCGCGACTCGCGCGACACAAACCTTCCCCAACACCCCGGCTGCCTCTCGCGCGTGGCGTCGGGCCCCGGGGCGCGTCTGCTCGCTGTCGATTGTTGGCACTCACGGAAAGTGAGTGCTAGCGAGCGCCGCGAACATTAGTCACGGTCCGTAGCCTGTCAACCCGGCCCGAGCAGCGCTCGAAAACCCCTGTCGATTCCAGCAAATCGCCGGGGATTTCGACGGTCGGCCGGGGGGAGCGCGGGGGTGTGACGCCGCGGTAGCACTCCCCTCCAGCACCGGCTGACGGATCAGCGTCAATTGCTTGGCACTGCTCAGGATTTCGTGCCTCGGAAGGCGGCCCGAGGCCTTTGGTGACGGTACGATTGATCCGTTCCCCTCGGAAGAGAAGCCGAAGGGAAACCCACCCCCGGGCGCCGTGCTTGTCCGATTTCGTGGGAGGCAACGGGCCCGGGACTGCCGGAGGAGAGCATGTCCCAAGAGACCCCTGCCATCGCGCTCACGCCGAGCCTCGGTGATTACTTCCGGGGCCCCGTCCACTCCGCCATCCAGCGCCGCGAGATCGAGGCGTCCGCCGCGAGCGAGACGTACCTCGTCCAGCTCCTCACCGAGTTCGCGAACCCAGCCCCCGAGACCCGCTCGACCTTCGACCGCCCGATCTCCTTCTTGCTCAAGGAGGCGATGGAGGCCACCGGCGCCGAGCGCTTCAAGCGCCTCCAGAGCCTCGGTGACGGCGTCCTCTACGGGATCGGCTTCTTCGGCCAGGGGCTCCAGGGCCCCGATCGGAAGTACTACATCCTCGTCGGCGAGAGCGCGTACGGCCACGCCGCGCAGATGCTCCGAGCCGGCTACGGCAAGACGAGCGGGCCTGACGTGCTCGACGAGCTCGCAAAGAAGTTCGAGGTCTTCGCAGCCGTCATCGCCTGGGTCGCCGACTTCCTCATGGCGCAGAGCGCGCGCGGCCACGTAGGCATGCTCAAGCTCTACGAGCGGTGGCTCAAGACCGGCTCGTCGGTGCTGAAGCAAGAGCTGGGCGAGCGAGGCATCATGGCGCTCGGCAAACAGGGCGGCGTCCACTGATGAGCGCCCTCGCGAGGCGCATCCAGAAGCGCCTCGAGTCGCTCTACGGCCTGGAGACACCCGACGTCACGCCGTTCCTCCGCCCTGCGAACGATGGGCGCGAGGTGCTCCAGATCCGTGAGTCCGGCGGGGAGCTCGAGATCGGGCTCTACCTTCCGGAAGAAGCGTTCGAGGCGCGCACGCCGTCGTCGCTCGACCTGCTCTGTCAGGTGGCCGAGGGCGTCAGTCACTTCGTCTACCTCGTCGAGCGCTCGAGGAGGCGGCTCCCGACGACCCAGCTCGAGCTCGAGCTCCAGGCCGAGGTCGACAAGTTCATCGTGCTCGCCGGCTCGGTCGTCGCGTCGCGTCCTTGTGGCTCCTTTCCACCCCACGCCGCGAGCGCGCTCCGCGAGCGCCTCTTCGGGCGCGTGCATTTCCTCCATCCCAAAGGGACCCAGCCCGGCGAGCGATATCGGCTGGCCAACGATCTCGCCGCGCGCTTCGTGCGGCGGCTCGACGGCAAGCTCGATCGAACGGCGGACGACAAAGCCATGCGGCAGCTCAGGCGCTTTCACGCCGGCGGGCAGCGAGAGAAGATCGAAATGGCCATGGCGGCGTGAGGGTACCGAGCCCCGGCGCCGTCAGGCCCAGCCCTCCACGAACGCGCGGAGCTCAACGAGGCTCGGGCCGGACGCGTCCGGTCCTGGAGCGAGCTCCTCCGCGGTCACGCCCAATCGATTGACCCAGAAGGTCGGAAACCCGAACCAGGCCGCGCCGGCCGCGTCCCAGCCTCCGAATGCGGCGAACGCGATCCGTTCGCGCGGAACGCCGAGCGCGCTCGGTCCGAGCGCGTACGCTCTCGGATCGGGCTTGAATGAGCCGGCCGCGTCGGTGGAGATCTGCGCGTCGAAGAAGGTCGTCAGCCCGGCTTGCTCGAGGAGCGGCGCGAGCATGTCCGGCGAGTAGTTGGCGAGCGGCGCGAGCAGGAGCCCCGCCGCCTTGAAGCGCTCCAATGTCTCGCGCGTGTCGGGCCAAGGTCGGAGGGCGGAGTAGGCGCCGACCAGGCGGCTGCGGTCCGACGCGGAGAGCTCGTGTCCCCGCTCGCGCGCCGCGAAGACCAGCGCCGCGTCGGTGACGGCGCGAAAGCTCAGATATTGGTCGCCCGCGGCGCGCAGGAACGCGTATTGGAACTGCTTGTTGCGCCAGGTCTCGCACAGCGCCTCGGCTCCGGGCCCGATCTCCTCGCGGGCTACGTCGACGACCGAGCGCGGATCGAAGAGCGTGAAGAGGTCGAAGCAGATCGCCGCGATCGGTCGTCGGGGCTCCGACGATCGCCCGTGTCTCGATGGCGAAGCGGGCGGGCTCGGCGCGCACGCGCCGAGCGCGGCGCAAGAGACCCCGACCAAGAAGTTGCGTCTCGACATGCGCCGACGATGCCCGGCGTGAGACCGATCGTCGAGCCACCGCCTTCGTATGCCGCCTATGCGTTTTCGCATGGCGCAGCTAGGCTCCGGGGCCCGATGAACTGGGACGACCTCCGCTGCTTTCTGGCAGTCGCACGAGCGGGCACGCTGTCCGGCGCGGCGGAGGGGCTCGGCCTGACGCAGCCGTCGGTGGGTCGGCGAATCGCGGCCTTCGAGGCGGCGCTCGGTGCTCGCCTGTTCGAACGAACCTCGGCGGGGCACGTGCTCACTGCCACCGGCAGGAGGCTCGTCCCGTTTGCGGAGCGAATGGAGACCGACGCGCTCGCAGCAGAGCGGACGGCATCCGGCCGAGACGTCGGGCTGCGCGGGCCTGTCCGGATCACCGCGAGCGAGTGGCTCGTAGTGCGGGTGCTCGCGCCCCTGGTCGCGCCGGTGCTCGCGCGCAACCCGCAGCTCGAAATCGAGCTCCTGGCGGAGGCCCGACACCTGAGCCTCGTACGGGGCGAAGCCGAGATCGCCATTCGCCCGTCGCGATTCGAGCACCAGGAGGTGATTCAGATCGAGGTCGGGAGCCTCGCGTTCGGGCTGTTCGCCTCCGAGGCCTACCTCGCCGCGCACGGCATGCCGGACTTCGGCCGCCTCTGCGACGGACACGCCCTGATCGCCATGAGCGAGTCGCTCACGCGCATTCCGGATCTGGAGTTCCTGCCCGGGGTCGCGGGGCGCGCCCGTGTGGTGGCGCGAGCCAACGGGCGCTTGCCCATGGCGACCTTGGCGGCGGCGGGTGTCGGAATCGCGTGCCTGCCGCTCGCGATCGGTGCGGACACGCCGTCGCTGCGGCTCCTCCCCGCGCCCGTTCCTGGTCCCCGTCGCACACTCTGGCTCGCGATCCATCGGGGCAGCCGCAGCATCCCGCGTGTTCGGCACACGACGGCGTATCTGCGCGACGAGCTGAGGAAGCGGCTTCGCGGCGCTGCGCCGGCTCCTGCTTGATCGAGACGAAGGGCTCCGCCGCCACGGCCGGCGCCGCCCCCCGGCTGACACACGGGGCCGGCGGTGGTAGGCGCCCGGGCGGAGGTGGACATGTTCTCGAAGAAGGTAGCGTGGGCCCTTGGTTTGGTGGTGTTCGGTTGCGGCGGCGAAAAGCCCGCCGCGGAGCCCCCGACGAACGATCTCTCCCAGACCGAGGTGACGGCCCCGCCCGCCGCGTCCCAGGTGGACTCGGCTGCGGCAGGCGCGAGCGCTGCCGCTCCGGCCCCGGCGCCCGTCGCCATCGGCGACGCCGTGAAGAAGTACGTCTCCGAGTCGACCGCGGCGTGGACCGCCAAGGACCTGAAGAAGGCGGCCGCGCTCTACACGGACGACGCCGTCATTGCGATCGCCGGCGCCGGCGGGATCGAGGAGTCGAAGGTCGCCGATCTCGAGAAGCAGCGCGGAATGTACTTCGGCTCGTTCCCCGATCTCGAGATGACGTACACGCGCGTGGTCGCCAAGGCTCCGTACGCCGTCGCCGAGTGGGTGTTCACGGGAACCAACAAGGGCGACATGATGGGCCAGAAGGCGACCAACAAGAAGGTCGGCTTCCGCGGTGCCACGGTGATCACCTTCACGCCGGATGGCAAGGTGAAGCGCGAGACGAACTACTTCGATATGGGGACGATGATGGGCCAGCTCGGCCTCGGTCCGAAGGGCCAGCCGGTTCGTGCCGCCGAGGCGAAGCCCACCGCGGCGACGCAGTTCTTCCTCGCGACCGACGCGGACTCGGACGCCGCAGGGCGCAGCTGGCTCGGGCTTGCCGAGAAGGGTGACGCGAAGGCCATCGCTGCGCTGGCGGCGGACGACATCGTCGTGTCGAACCAATACATGCCGACCGACACCAAGGGGAGAAAGGCGCTCGAGAAGGAGCTGGCGGAGGGAGGCAAGGCCTTCACCGATCAGAAGAACGACATCGTCATGTGTGTCCCGGCCGGTGGCCTCGTCGCCTGCGAGTACCAATGGACGGCAACCTGGAAGGGCGCCTTCATGGGGATGAAGGCGACGGGCAAGACCGGCACCGTGCACTCGCTCGACGTGATGTCCGTGAAGGACGGCAAGATCAGCGGTGCCGTCGCCTACGGCAACGCCATGGAGTTCGCGAAGACGTTTGGCCTCATGGACGAGAAGCCGAAGGACGCCGGCAAGGAGCCCGCCAAGAAGGACGCGGGCAAAGAGCCCGCCAAGAAGGACCCCGGCAAGAAGTGACCCGAGCGGTCCGGCGCGGGGCGGCGACTGGCCACCGCCCTGCGTCGAGCTCGCCGCTGGCTCAAGCGGTGAGCGACCCTCGCATCACGGTGACGGCGCGGCCGATGAGGATGGTCCGCGTGCCCCAATGACGCACACGGACGGTCCCGCCGCGCCTCGAGAGCTGTCGAGCCAGGAGGTCCTGTCGTCCGAGGTGCTCGCTCCACCAGGGCGCCAGGGTGCAATGGGCCGAGCCGGTGACCGGATCCTCGGGGATGCCCTCGCTCGGCGCGAAGAAACGAGACACGAAGTCGAACCCAGGTCGCTCCGCGCGCGCGGTGACGATGACACCACGCCCCGGGAGACCGGCGAGGCGCCTCGGGTCGGGGGCCAGGGCGGCGACGTCGGACTCCGTCTCGAGCTGCACGAGGTGATCGAGACGGCTGCGTCCGTAAGCGACGACGCGCGCGCCGAGCATGTCGGGTAGGTCGGCAGGCATCTCTCCCGTCGCCGCGGCGGGCTCAGTCGGAAAGTCGAGCTCGATCCCCTCCTCACCGGCGTGTGCGGCGAGCGATCCGCTGCGTGTGTCGAAGTGCACGTCGCGCTCGCGCGGGACGACCCCGGCCTCCCAGAGCACGTGGGCCGCGGCGAGCGTCGCATGGCCGCAGAGCTCCTCCTCGACCGTGGGCGTGAACCAGCGGAGCGAGAAGCAGCCACCCGGCTGCCGACGCACGAACGCCGTCTCCGATTGGTTGAGCTCGGCGGCGAGCGCCTGCATCCACGCGGCGGAGACCTCCTCCTCGAGCAGGCAAATGGCCGCTGGGTTCCCCTCGAATGGGGCCGCGGCGAACGCGTCGACGAGGAAGAGAGGTCTCATGCGTGCAGCATGCCGGAGCGGTCGCCGGGTGCCAACTGGGCGGTCGATGGCCCGAGCTGCTACCCGGTCGAATCGCAGAGCGCGGCGCAATAGGACCAGGCGGCGCGATCCAGCTTCCGCGGCCCGTGATCGGCAAGGAACGCGACGATCTCCTCCGGGTCGTCGCTCACGAGGATCTGGTCACCCCACTTGTCGCCCGAGAGGGCACGGAGCAGGGGCAACACGGGCAGGCGCTCGGACCAATACCGGGTTCCGAACAGCGCCATGGGCGAGACGAGGCTGCGGACCGTACCGTAATGGTTCTGGCACGCGTCCTGGAAGATCTCTTGTACCGTTCCGGCGCTCCCGGGCGCATAGACGATCCCGTGTGTGGCGAGGCTGACGAGGCCGTCTTCGCGAACGCAGTTCGCGAAGTACTTCGCGTGGTGTGAGGCGAACGCGTTCGGCGGCTCGTGGCCATAAAAGAACGTCGGCACACCGAGCGTCGGCACCGGCGAGGCGTCGAGCACGGCCGCGTGCCGTCGTCGGGCTCGGAACGCCTGCGCGAGCCAGTCCCGATGGGTGTACGTCGGCGCCGCCTCGAGCACGGCGATCGCGTCGGTCAGGGCCGCGTCGTCGGCTGCTGCGAATCGGGCGCCGAGGTTCGCGCTCTCCATCGCGCCGGGGCCGCCACCTGTCGCGACGAGGAACCCTCGCCGTGCGAGCGCGGCGGCCATCCGCGCGACCTCTCGGTACACCCGATCGCTCCGGCTCAAGCCGTGGCCACCCATGAAGGCGACGACGCGGTCGTGTCGCCTCAGCCGATCCTCGAGCGCCTCGGTGACCCCATGGTCGTGCAGCCGCTGGGCGAAGGCCTCGAGCATCGGCGCCTCCGAGGCGCCGCCCATCGAGATGAAATGGCGGTACACGCGAGCATCCAGCGTGTCGCAATAGGTGCAGGGCTCGTCCGGGTCGAAGCCGGCGAAGAGCTCCTCGGGCGTATAGAGCTTCGTCCTCCAGGGCTCGTAGGGCAGGTCGGGGAGATCGGGGAAGACGACCGCTCCGCCGCCGATCGCGGCGAGGAGGTCACGTGGGGCGAGCTGGCAGCCGAGGAGCACGGCGCCACGGAGGTCTCGAGCCAGGAGCGCGGCCCCCTCCTGCCGCAGATCGAGGCCTCGAATGACGACGTTCGCCAGGGGGCCTCCGCTCTCGAGCAGGCGCGTGAGGCCGTCTTCGTCGTGGACTTCTTGCATGGTGAATCCTGCAATACGCTGACGGTGCGATGGTAAAGGACACCGGCCGAATGTGCACGAGCTGCGCACGGGAGCTCCCCGCGACGAGCTTGTACTTCCGCTTCGCCCTCGCGATCCAGGGCGAGCTCGACGTCCTGGACACGGGCGCCGCCGACGCCGCTGACCCGCGGGCCATCCTGGAGTCCATGGCGGATCTCACGTCGGAGGAGGCCGAGTCCGAGGTCCACTGGGAGACGGCGGGCGTGCTCTGCGGGGCGTGTCGCCGCCGGCTCGTCGACTGGCTGGGTGCCCGCCCCCTCTGCCATTGACCTCGTATCAAAGGGGCTCAGTCGAATCGGATGGAGGCGCCGATGGGTGCGGCCACGGGGAACCAGACGCTGCGCGGGCGGCGCGACGGATGTGTTGGACGCTTGCCCCTGGCTTTGCAGGTGAGCGCGACCGCGACGGCGAAGGTGACGAGTTGGAGGATCGCGAGGTGGTAGCCGAGGCAGAAGTGGGGCCCGGCGCCGAAGGCGAGCGTCTCGCTCGATGCTGGGGTTACGTTTCTGCCGCGCCATCGGTCGGGGTCGAAGCGCAGCGGGGCCGGGTAGCGCGACGGATCGCGTCCTGCCTCGACGAGAGGCACCGTGACGCGGGTGCCGCGAGCGAGCGTGTGGCCGAGGATCTCGAGATCCTCTCGGACGACCCTCGTGATCAATGGCACGGGCGGATAGAGCCGAACGACCTCGCGCACGAGCGAGGTGGCGAACGGGAAGCGCCGGGTGTCCTCGGGCGAGCTCGGCAATCCACCGACGTGCTCGGCTTCTGCTTGGAGACGTCGGAAGAGCTCTGCGCTCCTGCCGAGCTCCACGAGCAGCCAGCTCATCGCCGTGGCAGTGGTCTCATGGCCCGCCAAGAACAGCAGCTTGAGGTTGTCGCGCAGGTGGTCGTCGCGCATCGACCGACTCCCGAGGGCGCTCGCGGCCGCGAGACTCGCCAAGAACGAGCCATCGGCCCCGCCACAGAGTCGACGCGCGAGTAGCTCGTCGATCCGGGCGTCGATCCAGGTTCTCGCGCGCTCGCCCCGCGATGCGGGACTGCCGGGAAACTCCACCGGGAGGCGCGCCACCACGAGGAGCAGTCGGCGATACTGGGCTCTCCACTCCGCGAGGTCGCCGGACGGGGAGCCGAGCAGCCGAAAGATCAGTTCGAGCGTCAGGTGCTGCGTGACGTCGAGCACCCGCACCCGCCCGATACGAACCCAAGCCTCGATGTGCCGAGCCACGATCTCCGCTACCAGGCCGCCGACTTCGCCGCCCGCGAGCCCCCGTGGCGTGAATGGTGCGCTCCACGGAAGTCGCTGCCTGTGATGCTCGTCGCCGTCCTGCACGATCATGGACTCACCGAACAGCGCCTGGGCGTTGTCCCGCACGATCGAGTTGCTGAGAGAGCTCGAGCGGAGCAGGGCCGTGTAGTCTCCATGCAGCGGGACCAGGTCGAGCGCTCGGCCCATTGGGCTGGGCATGTCGAGGAAGAACAGCGGCCCCACGGTCAGCTTTGCGTGAGCGAGCAGGTCGGGCAGGGCCATCCGGACCTGAATCAGGTGCCCGACGCCGGGGAGCCTGCCTGGGAGGATGGGAATGCCGCCACGATCGCCCGGGGCTCGATCGAACGGGTTCAGCCGAAGCGACGCCGAATGAAGGCTCAAGTCGAGCTCACTCGCTTTCCTCGCCCGAAGAGCGGCCCGAGCACCCCAGTCAGCATGGCTTGCGCCTCTTCGATGGCGGGCCGCGCTCGACGGCGCTCGATCGCCGCCCGCGTCGCCGCCGCCCGGAGCCTCATGACGTTCGGCGCGCTCGCGGCGATCGAGTCGGCGACGCGGAGCGCCGACTGGAGCGCCGTCTCCTGGAGATCGACGTCGCGACAATACGAGCCCGCGAACCAGAGGTTGCCGCGCCCCTGGGCTCGCTCGAGCGCGGCTTGGCCTCGGAAGAAGGCTGGATCGAGCAGCGGGTGGCGATACTCCTTCTCCGCCACGAGCGCCCGCGGCTGTTTGTCGCGGTTCGTCGCCCAGCTCTTGAAGATGTCGGCGGTCGCGCCGCTCGGCAGCTTGTCCCGAATGGCTCCGTACCAGATCGACCCTTCGCAGTATGTCTCGCGCGTCGTCGCGTTGTAGGCCGACCAATACCGCCGGTCGGGGTGCATGTAGACCGGATCTGTGTGGATGAGGAGCCGCGATTGGAAGTATCGGAAGCCACCCAACACGGCCGCCAGGTCGGCGCGGCCCGGCATGTCCGCGACCAGCGCGGCCGTGGCGTGGGGCGGCGCCGCGAGCACGACGTGGTCCACGACGAGCTCCGGCGAGCCCTCGGCGCGCACCGCGAGGCCGCCCTCGACCACACGCACCGAGACGACGCGCGCGCCTCGGCGAACACGGAGGTGGGTGCAGCTCCTCTCGAGGAGCGCGACCACCGAACCGAGGCCTCTCGCGACGTGTGACCAGCTGTAGGGCTCGAGCGGGTTCGCGGGGATGGCTCGAGCCGGAATGGCGGCGCCGGCGCGGGCCGAGAAGGCCCGCGCCTCCTCGATCGAGCAGCCCGCGAGCGCCGACAGCCACGGCAGCACGATCCGCTCGCGCCCTTCTGTCGTGAGACCTCGGACGGTACGCAACCACTCGTCCAGGGTGAGCCTCCAGTCGGCCTGATTCAGCTTCGGCGCCGCCAGTGCGAGGCTGAGGAACGCGGCCTGCCCGGCGGCGTTCCACGGTGCGACGGTCGGCCAGAGCCGGCCGTCGCGAAACAGGGGCGAGACGAAGCGCGGGAGGGCGGCGCCGTGGTCGGCCAGCGTCGTGCCCATCTCCCGCGTCACGAGCGAGCCAGCAGAGGCGCGCGGTGGATCGGCGACGCCCAGCACGTCGAGCAGGGCCATGAACGTCGGATGGACGCGCCTGTTGAAGAGCTGGGCGCCGAGGTCGACAGCGTGCCGCTCGCCGGCGAGGTCGACCTCGACGGTCTCGATGTGTCCACCGAGCACGCGAGCCTTCTCGAAGAGCGTCACGTCGCAGACATGGTCGAGCAGCCAGGCAAGCGTCAGCCCGGCGATCCCCCCTCCGACGATCGCCACCCGTTCCCGCGACGAACGTGCTGTCCCCATCCGACGATGATGAACGACGCGGACCGCGGGCGATCGTGAGCAGAGCATGAGCGGAGCGCTCCCGGGGTCGCCCGCGCCTTGTTAGAGTCCAGGAACGTGGCGCAAACGAGGCGAGGTCCCGAGCAAGGCAAGGCCGTGAAGTGGCTGGTCGCGGTGCTGGTTGTCGTCTCCCTCCTGGGGGCGGCCGCGGGCGCGTACCTCGCGTTCTTTCGTGGTCCCGGCGAGGAGCCCGCGGATCCCGAGTCGAAGGGCGTCATCATCGACGCGGCGGAAGGGGAGCAGATCCTGGCTGTGGCTTCGGAGGGCGGCCGCGTCTTCTTCGTTCGCTCGGCGGTCGACAAGGAGAAGGCCTGTGACCCGCCGTGTTACCGGGCCGAGCTCCGGGAGCTCGGCCCGCGCGGTGGCCAGCGGATCATGGGGCGCGAGGGCGAGCCTACTGTGGTGGCCGTCGGCGCCTCACACGTGCTCTGGGGCGCGAGCGGTGTCTTCGAAGCCGCCGGCGTGGACGGCCGGGCTTCCCGCCTGATCTCGGCCGCGGGAGACCGGGTGGCCGTCGACACGACCCACGCGTTCTTCGCGGGTATCGATCTCACGCGCGTCGACCTCGTGAGCGGCAAGGTCGAGACGCTGGTCTCGGGCGCCAACGCCGCCGACGTCGCTATCGATGACAGATCTGTTTACTTCGTCGAGCCTCGTGCCGGGGTGGTCTGGCGTTTGCTCAAGTCGGGCGGGCCGCGGACGCCGATCGCAAAAGAGCTGCCGGGGGCCCTTCGGCTCGCGCTGGGTCGGGGTCGAGTGTACGTGGCGACAGCAGGCGAAGGGGCGGGCGCGGGCGCCGTGTGGGACGTCGCGACGGACGGGACCGACAAGACGAAGGTGGCGTCGTTCGACGGACGCCCTGTGGCGATCGGCGTGACGCGGTCCAACATCGATGTCCTTCTGTGGCCCGGTGCGGGGCGCGCGACGCTCCTGACGATCGGCACCGGCGGCGCCGCCCTTGTGCTTCGCCAGCTCCAGCCGCCCGCGCTCGCGGTCGTGTCGCCCTCGACCAAGCCGGTCGAGCCGGGGATGGTCTCGACGGATCGATTCGTCTACGTGCCGTCGGCGCGCGGCCTGTTGCAGGTCGAGCGATGATCGCCCGGCCGGTCAAGGAAGG
This sequence comes from Myxococcales bacterium, assembly GCA_016794345.1. Lineage (GTDB taxonomy): Bacteria > Myxococcota_A > Polyangia > Polyangiales > Polyangiaceae > Xiheicaenibacterium > Xiheicaenibacterium phototrophicum. Next base: position 80,952 of record JAEUKE010000041.1, on the reverse strand, counting down.
GTGAGGCGATAGACGGAGGCTTCGCCCGTCGACGGGTCGAGGGCGTTTCCGGCGATGACCCGGCCGTCTTTGCTCACGTCGGACGCGTCCGTCAGGGAGAGGCCGCCGAAGTCGACCACGGCGGTCGAGCTCCAGGGCACCCCCGCGAGCCCGTCGATGTCGAATGGTCCTTCTCCGTCGACGATGACGCAGGCGCGAGGCACGGCGAAAGGATCACAGTTGCCGACCACGATGTAGCTCGACGCGCTCCCGGCCACGGCGGAAGGCTGGAAGTCCGCCATCAGAGTCACGAGGGGAGCCATCGCGAGCAGATCCCAGACGACCACGGCTTCTCCCGTGTTCCCTGCCGCGAGCGTGGCGTCGGCGTCGACCGCCCACGCGACCCCCGCTTCTGCTCCGAGCGCGGTGGCACCACCGATGACTCCAGCCGCCGAGAGCGGCCAGAGACCCGGCCGCCCGTCGGCGAGCACGCCAACCGCGACCGTCGCGCTGTTCGACGCGTCCCAGAAGAGGCCTTCCGTTGTCGTGTCGACAGTCGCGCCCTGCCCCAGGGTCCAGGTCGCGCCCTGACCCGCCTGGATGCCCGCGACGATCGAGCTCGCATCGCTGCACGCCTCTGCGTCGCTCTCGAGCGGTCCCGTGTGGATCCAGCTCTGGGCGTAGCTGGCGCCCTGCCATTGCCACGCGGTCGCGCGTGACGTCGGCCCGGGCCAGCTGGCCCCCACCACCAGGTCACCGCCCTTGCAGACGCTCATCATCCGCGATCGTGTGGGCGCCACGAAGATCTCGCCGGCGCGCCAGGCGACGGCGCGGATTTCCGTGCCCGAGAAGGCATTGCCTACGATGACGGAACCATCATCACTGATGGCTGCCGCGCGCGCTTGGGTCATGCCGGTGGGGGTGTCGAGGCGCTCGAGGACCGGCACGTCCGCTGCGCCGCCAGCGCCGCCGCCGCCCTCCGCGCCGCCAGCGCCGCCGCCGCCCTCGGCCGCTCCGCCCGCCCCGCCCCCGCCGCTCGTCTCGACGTCCACGTCGCATCGTTCGCCGCTGCATTCCGTGGCCGACGAGACGCAACCGGGGCGGCCGTCTCGGACGACACAGGTGGAGTCGCCGTCGCAGAGGACCCCGGCGCACTGTCGATCCAAGAAGACCGGCAACGACAGGCTCTTGTGCGGCGCGAAGGAGATGGTGCGCCGCGCGACGACGCAGGCGGGGGCGGCCACCGGCGCGGGCGCGAGCGCGGCCAGCAGACACTCGCTCGCTGGCGTCTCGCCGATGCTGCCGACCACCAGGGCGTACGCTCGCGACGCGCCGTCCGTCGGAACGAGGGTCAGCGTCCCGATCTCGCCCCGTCCGGCCCCGTTGCTCGAGCAGGCCCGCGTCGTCGCCCGCGTCTCGCGCGGCAGGTCGGGGGTCGGCCCGGCGCTGATCGCGGTCTCGAAGAGGGCGCCCGCGGACGGCTCGTCCGCGCCACACTCCAGGTTGGTCGTGATCTCCAGCGTGACCTGGGTCGGGTCGAGGCAGGAGGTGAGCCCGAGGAGGAGGAGGGCGCGGACAGGAGCCATGCGACCGAGGGCCGGACCATACCGCATGCGCGTGGACCGCGTCTCGACTGTCTCGACGCGCCCAACCTGCTCAAAGGGTCGCCGAGGCGCGTCCGACGAACGTCACCTCGAGCGGCATCCGGCCGCTGTGCTCCTCGAGGGCATCGATCCTTCGCGTGAGCTCCCGCAGCTCCTCCGGCAAGCTGCCTCGGATGACGTGCTCCCAGAGGGAGGCACGCGCGAAGGCGAGGCCCGAAGGGCCGAGCTTGCGGAGAATGCCTCGCTCCACGAGATCCTCGATGAGATCTTGGGCCATCGGCGCGCCCACGTCGACCGCGAGCTGGGAGGCCGAGAACAGGTCGAATGAGGTCCCGAGGGCCGCGAAGAGTCGGAGCGTACGGCGGTGCGCGCCGGGAAGCTCGTCGAGCTCGCCGGTGGAAGCGGTCTCCTGACCGGGCACGTGGACGGCGGCGAGATCGGGGGGCGCGGACGCGCTCGGGCGAACGGTGAAGATGACCCGCGCGAGGCCGACCTCGGCGAGCGTGCGCGCCCATCGCACGCTGTCGTCGTCCGCAAATGAAGCGTCGTCGAAGACGAGGATGAGCGCGGGCTCATCCGACGCGGCGCCGACGTTGACCCCCAGTCCGCCGAGCACACGCGCCGCCGATCCGAAGCCGGCGAGCCGGAGGGCGCGCTCGAGGAGGAACGCGTGGCCACCCGGTCGCCGAGCCGCGCGCGGGTTGCAGCGGACGACGAACACCGCCGCCGGCGCCAGCACCTCGGCGAGGAGCAGCGCCGCCGACGCCGCCACGTTCGACTTTCCCGCGCCCGGGCCGCCGGTGACGGCGACCGGGCCGCGCATCGCGGCCCGAACGACGTCGCGGACCACTCCCCGCAGCGCCCGCGTCTCGTCAAGCACTGCGCGCGCGCGCGGGTCGAGCCCGAGGAGCGTCTCGAGCGCGGCGAGGCCGTCCTCCGGTCGATCGGCCGGAGCGGTCTCGACGAGGGGCTCGACGAGCGACGCGATCTCGGGAGCAACGCCGGCGCCGCGCACGTCGAGCCGCGGGTGTCGCTCGGGAGACCAGCGCCCGGAGAGGACGTCGGCGAGGCCGCGCGTCCACGCCGCGCGGCCCGTCAGGCATTCGAAGAGGACGCAGCCGAGCGCGTACACGTCCGCTCGTGGATCGACGACGGGATCGGCTCCGAGCTGCTCGGGCGCGAGGTACCCGAGCGTCCCCAGGATCTGGCCGTCTTCGGTGCCTGCCCCGGGCCCCTCCATGTTGCGCGCGAGGCCGAAGTCCACGAGGCGCACGGTTCCTTCGTCGGTGAGGACGATGTTGCTCGGTGTCAGATCGCGGTGGACCCAGCCCGACAGGTGGACGGCGGCGAGCGCGGCGGCGAGGCGGCGCGCGACCGCGATCGCTCGCTCCGCCGGCATCGCGCCGTCCTCGTGGAGGCGTCGGGCGAGAGAGGCTCCGCGGACGAGCTCCATCGCGACGAACGGCTCGTCGGCGTCGCCGCGCGCCACGAAGCCGATCGTGGCCGGGCAGATCACGGTCGCGATCGCGTCGACCTCGAGCGCGAAGCGCTTGTCGACGAACGCGTTCAAGAGGTGCGGGACCTTCACCGCGACCTCGCGCTTGGTCTCGAGATCGATCGCGCGATAGACGGTCCCCATCCCGCCGCTCCCGAGGGGGGCGATCACCTGGAAGCGCCCGCCGATGGGCGGCAGCGCGATCGCGACGCCGACCTCCGTCTTCTGCTCGACCGCCTCGCCCGACCCGTCGCGCCGCGTGGGGGGTGCCTCGGCCTCGGCGAAGATCCCGGCGAGGTGCTGCAAGACGTTGTCGGAGAGCACGGCGGCAAAGCACGGTACCATGCCGGCGATGGGCGAGTTCCCGGTGACCCAGTTCTCCGCGATCATCGCGGTCAAGAGCGGCGACCCAGCCGAGCGACAGCGCTCGCTCGAGCGGCTTTTGTGGGCCTACTACAAGCCCGTCTACAAACACCTGCGCGTGAAGTGGCGCAAGGATCCGACGGACGCCGAGGACGTCGCCCACGATTTTTTCGCCCGCGCGGTGGAGAAGGGCATCTTCGGGCTCTACGACCCGTCGAAGGCGCGATTTCGCACGTTCGTCCGCTCGTGTCTCGACAACTTCGTCATGAATGCAGAGGAGGCTCGTCAGCGTCTGAAGCGCGGCGGGGGCCTCGAGATGGTCGCGGCGGACGGCATCGAGGCCGAGCGCGAGCTCGGTCTCGCGACGGGGATGGATCCCGAGGCCATCTTCGATCGGGAATGGGCCAGGAACCTGTTCGCGCGGAGCGTCGCCATCCTCGAAGAGCGGCTGACGGCGCTCGACAAGCGGAAGTACTTCGAGGCCTTCAAGCTCTACGACCTCCACGACGGCGCCGAGCGGCCGTCGTACGCGGCCGTCGCGGCGGCGCTCGGCGTCGAGGTGACGAGCGTGACGAACTACCTTCACGCGGCGCGCAAGGAGCTCCGGGCGATCGTGCTCGAGCACCTGCGCGAGATCACCGCGAGCGAAGAGGAGTTCCGCGACGAGGCCAGAGCGGTCCTCGGGATCGAGGTTTGACATGCGTCGCCCCTTCCTGTTGCTCGCCGGCGCCGCGCTCGTCTCGTGCGCGGCGCCCGCGGCTTCACCCCCCGCCCCGCCGGCCGCGCCCGCGATGGTCGCCGACGAGCGCCAGGCGATCGTGACCGTCCTCGACGATTGGCACGACGCCGCCCGGCGCGCGGATCTCGAACGGTACTTCGGCCACCTCGCCGAGGACGCCGTCTTCCTCGGCACGGACGCGACCGAGCGGTGGACCAAGGCCGCGTTCCTCGCGTACGCGAAGCCCCACTTCGACAGGGGCAAGGCGTGGGCGTTTCGGGCGACGCGCCGCGAGATCGTGGTCGACGCCTCCGGCGCGATCGCGTGGTTCGACGAGGACCTCGAGACCGAGGGGCTCGGGCCGGCGCGCGGCAGCGGCGTCCTCGCCAGGCGAGGCGGCGCCTGGAAGATCCTGCAATACAACCTGACGATCACCGTGCCGAACGATCGCTTCGCGCTCGTGAAGGAAGCCGCCGGTCCGGCGACGGTCCTCGAGGCCAAGGAGAGCGACCCCGCAGCGCGCGTCGGCTGGCTCTCGGGCGCGTGGGTCGGCGTGAGCGACGGCGGCGAGCGCGTCGAGGAGACCTGGATGGTGCCCGTGGGCGGGAAGATGGTCGGCTCCGGGCGATCCTCGAAAGATGACAAGTTGGTCTTCTTCGAGCTCCTCCGCATCGAGGCGCGCGACGGCAAGCTCGTCTACGTGGCTCACCCGCTGGGCAAACCGCCGACGGAGTTCGTCGAGGTCGCGGGGACCACGGCCGAGCGAATCACCTTCGAGAACCGCGCGCACGACTGGCCGAAGCGCGTGATCTACCAGCGCACCGCGGAGGGGGTCGCCGTCACCGTCGAGGGAGACCCCGCTCAGCCGAGAGACGCGTGGACGATGAAGCCTGCGGTCGTGTCTAGGCGCGCGTTCCCGGCGCCTGCCAGGTGATGACGACCCGCTTGGCGCCAAGCTTGCCGAGCAACGCCTTGAGCTGCGTCTCGGCCTGCGCGCGAGCGCGCTGCATGATCTCCGGCTCGCTCGCGGCCTTCTCCACCGCCACCATCGCCTCCTTCCGGGCGCGGCCCTCGAGGCGTTCGTTGCGACTGGCGAGCAGGCTCGTCTCGCGGCGGTAGACGTACGTGTTGTCGGGGTCGAGCCTCGATGTCAGCACCTCCGGCTGCGGGAGCGTGAGCCGCGCGGTTCCGGTCCGCTCGTCGAACGAGGCGTCGTCGGGGCCGAGCTTGTCGAAGTCGACCCCGATGATGGCGCTGCCCGAGGCCACGAGGAGCAGGTTGTCTTCTCCGTCCAGCAGGCCAAACGCGACCTTCTGCCGGTCGGCGAGGTCCACGACCTTCTCGACGTGGACCTCGGTCACCTCGAGACGCGAGAGGTCTTTCACCGCGCTGAGGATGGTCGGGGTAGGCCTCACCTCGACCTGGGACGACGGCGTCTGACCGCTTCCGAGGTAGTGCAGGCCTGCGCCGAGCGCGCCCGCGCCGAGCGCGCCCGAGAGGAGGACGACGAGCCAGGTGGGGGCTCCGCGGCGCTCGACGACACGGGGCGAGAAGAAGCTCTCCAGCATGGGACCTCCGCAGCAGGCGACACCTTGAGCCTGATGCTTCTGGCCGCGCGATCAAGGGCCGCGCGAGAGCAATCTGCTGCGAAACCCTACTTCTTCCGCGAAGCCGGCTTCGCAGGCTTCTTGGCGGGCGCCTTCTTGGCGGGCGCCGGCTTCTTGGCGGGCGCCGGCTTCTTGGCGGGCGCCTTCTTGGCTGCGGGCTTCTTGGCGGGCGCCGGCTTCTTGGCGGGCGCGGCCTTCTTGGCTGCGGGCTTCTTGGCGGCCTGCTTGCCTGCAGCGGGCCGTGCCTGCGCTTTCCGAACCGAGGGACCGGCAGAGATCTCGTCGGGCGGGAAGCTCGGCGGCGGCTCGTCGTTGTCGGCGTAGAAGTCCGACCCGCCGTCCGGCATCCGCTTGCCGAACTTGCCGAGGGCTTCACGCAGCTTCCGCTCGAGCTCGCCGAAGTCGTAAGGCTTGTTGAGCCAGGCGTCGGCCGAGAAGAGCGACGACGTCATGTCGTTCAGCGTCTCCCCGATGCCCGTCAGCATCACCACGGCCGTTCGCTTGGTGGACGGCGTGTTCTTGATGCGCTTGCACACCTCCCATCCGCTCATGCCCGGCATCATCACATCGAGCAAGACGAGATCGAACTTGCCCGGCTCAGCCAAGTTCCACGCCTTTTCGCCGTCGGATGCTTCGGTGACGTCGAAACCCTTCTGCCGAAGGAAGCCCGCGTTGAGGCTGAGCATCGCCGGTTCGTCTTCGGCCACGAGCGCACGGAGGGTGTTCTTATCCACTGGCACCGCATGAAAGAACAGCCTTGGGCTCCGGGTCAAGGCGGGACTACGCGCTGCCCCCTGAGCGTTCTCGTCCCGTGGCCTGTAAGCCGCGCCGTTTGTCAGGTTGCCACGGCGGACGATCCAGCCATCTTGGGCCTCCCCGAGGCGAGTCGGAACTTTCCCCGAGGCCCCACGTCACATTGTTGCTCGTCCCAGGGACGAGAAAGCGCGCGGACGACGAGCGCTAGCATGAGGAACAGGCGCGGCCGCGAAAGCGAGGCTACACTCGCTCGAACGGCCTTATCGGTGGCGGAGCGCGAACATTGGAAACCGGCGGAGACGTGAGGGTTCTCGGGAGCATTCGGCGGGCCGCAGGGCTGGCCGAGCTCCGCATGCGCCTCAGCCGCTCGCTCCGCGTCGCGCCGCTCTCGGTGACCATCGCGCTCGCGCTCGCAGCGGTCACGCTCGCCGCCCACAAGCTCGCGCCGGAGCGCCTGCCGGAGCCGCGCGCCTGGCTCGTGTTCGCGGGCATCGGCGGGCTCCTCGTCGTGGTGCACGCGGTCGCGTTTCTTCTCAAGCTCCCCCCCAACGCCGGGACGCTCGCGCTGGACAGACACCACGGCCACCACGGCAGGCTGACCAACGCCATCGAGTTCAGCGCGGTGCCCAAGGCGGAGCGGACGGAGCTCATGCAGGCCGCCATCGACGAGGCTTGTTCGTTCGTCGCGGCGCGTCCGCGCCGCGCCACGCTCGCCACCTCCAGGGCCGCGCCCATCGTCGTCCCGCTCGAGGTCGGCGCAGCCCTGGCGCCAGCCGTGGTGCTCGTCGCGCTCGCGTTGCTCGAGCTGCCTCGCGCGGTCCCGGTGACGACAACCGAGGCGAAGACCATCGACCCGCTCGTCCTCTCGGAGGACGACCTGGACCTCTTCCGAGAAGCCGCCAAGGAGCTCGAGAGGCCGGACCAGAGCCCCGAGGTCAAGCAGGCGCTCGAGCGCTTCAACCGGCTCATCGAGGACATGGCGGACCGTCGTCTCGACCGAACCGAGGCCTTCCGGCAGATGGAGTCGATCGAGCGCGAGCTCCTCGACGGCGCGGAGGCCGACGCGAAGAAGCTCGAGGCGGAGCTGAAAGAGACCGCGAAGCAGCTCGAGAAGAGCGAGCTCTCGAAGGAGATCGCCGACGCCCTGAAGGACCAGGACCTCAAGCGCGCCGAGCAGAAGACGAAGGAGCTCGCCGAGAAGCTCAAGACGACGAAGAAGCCCGACAAGAAGCAGCTGGAGAAGCTGCGAGAGGCGTTGAAGAAGGCTTCCGAGCAGCGCAAGCAAGCGCTGGAGGCGATCAACGAGCGCCGCAAGGAGCTCGAGGAGCAGCTCCTCAAGAAGAAGAAGGACCTCGAGAAGGAGACCAACCCCCAGAAGAAGGAGGAGGAAGAGCGACTCCTCAAGAAGAAGGAGCGCGAGCTCGAGCGCCTCGACCGAGAGGCTGCGGAGCAACAACGCGCCAATCGCGAGCTCGAGCGGCTCGATCGCGAGCTCGCCGAGGCCGCGCAGAACCTCCTCAAGGAAGCCGGCATCACGCAGGAGGACCTGCAGAAGGCCGCGCAGGATCTCCAGCAGGCCGCGGAGGACATCAACCGCATGGAGCGGGAAGGGATGTCCCAGAAGGACAAGGAGCAGCTCAAGCAGAAGCTGGAGGAGCTACGCGAGCGCCTGCGCCAGGAGCAGAAGGCCGGCAAGAAGGGCCGCGCTCGGCTCGAGAACTTCTCCAAGCGCGCGCGCGGCGGCAAGGGGAAGCAGGGCAAGGGCAAGCAGGGCGAGGGCGGCGACGAGCAAGGCGAAGGTCAGGGCAAGTCCGGCGACAAGATGGACCGCGAGGGCCAGGGCCAAGACGGCGAAGGCGAAGGCGAAGAGGGCGAGGACGGCCAGCAGGGCAAGGGGAAGGGCAAAGGAAAGGGCCAGGGCGAAGGCGAGGGAGAAGGGGAAGAGGGCCTCGAGATCTCCTTTGGCCCCGGCGGCAACATCCCGATCCCCGGCGCCGGCCAAGGGCAAGGGGAGGGGCAGAGCGGTCAAGGCGACCAGCCGGGAGAAGGCTCCGGGAAGGGCGACAAGGGGCCGGGCGGCGTCGGCTCGGGGGGCGATCCGCGTGGCGCCGCGACCGACGGCGCCGGGATGGACACGATGGACGTCGAGGCCGCTGCCAACGACAGCGGGCAAGGCGCGATCGCGAAGCAGGTCATCCGCTCGGCGGCCGACCGCGGCTTCCGCGGCAGCAAGTACAAGCAGGTCTACAAGGAAGCCAAGACCAAGGCGGAAGAGGACATGAAGACCGAGACGATCCCCGACGGGTATCGCTTCTACGTGCAGCGCTACTTCCAGCTGATCCGCCCGCGAGACTGAGCGAGAGATCATGGCGAAAACGAAGGACGAAGAAACGAAGGGCGCGCGGGAAGAGGTCGCGCACTTCCAGAAGCTCATCGGCAACCTGCGCGAGGAGGTCGCCAAGGTCATCGTCGGCAACCGCGAGGTCGTCGACGGCGTGCTCACCTGCATGTTCGCGGGCTCCCACGCGCTGCTCGAGGGCGTCCCCGGTCTCGGCAAGACGCTCCTCGTGCGGACCATCGCGGACGCGCTCAGCCTCGACTTCGCGCGCATCCAGTTCACCCCGGACATGATGCCCGCCGACATCATCGGGACCACCGTCATCTCCGACGACGGTGGCGGCGCGCAGCGCTCCCTCGTGTTCCGCAAGGGGCCCCTCTTCGCGAACATCGTCCTGGCTGACGAGATCAACCGCGCCACGCCGAAGACGCAGTCGGCCTTGCTCGAGGCCATGCAGGAGCAGCGCGTGACCGTGTCCACGAAGACGTACGAGCTCGACAAGCCGTTTTTCGTCCTCGCCACGCAGAACCCGCTCGAGAGCGAAGGCACGTACCCGCTGCCCGAAGCGCAGCTCGACCGCTTCTTCTTCAAGCTCCACGTCCCGTTCCCTGGCCGCGAGGAGCTCCACCAGATCCTCAGCCGCACGACCGGCAGCGAGTCCCATCGCGCGACCCAGGCCCTCACGAAGGACCAGATCCTCGAGATGCAGAAGCTCGTTCGCGAGGTGCCCGTCGCCCAGCACGTGCAGGACTACGTGGTGAGGCTCCTCCAGGCGACACACCCGGAGTCGACGACGTTCGACTCGGTGAAGCGCTTCGTGAAGTTCGGCTCCTCGCCGCGCGGCGCGCAGGCCATCCTCCTCGCGTCGAAGATCCGCGCCCTGATGGATGGCCGCTTCGCGCCCAGCATCGAAGACGTGAAGGTGAGCAGCTTGCCGGCGCTCCGGCACCGCGTGCTCTTGAACTTCGAAGGCGAGGCCGAGGGCATCAAGACGGACGAGGTCCTCTCGGCCATCCTGAAGGGGCTCCCGGAGAGCGCGAAGTAGCGCGCGACAGATGGGCGTCTTCGACTTCCTCGCGCGCGCGCCGAAGAGCCTGCGGAGCCGCGCCCCGGCGCGCGACGACGATCTCTTCGACGACGACTTCCAGCGCAAGCTGGACTACCTCGCGATGGTCTCGAAGCGCGTCTTCTCCGGCGCGATGCGCGCCGAGCGGCGCACCCGGAAGACCGGCAGCGGCGTCGAGTTCGCCGATCACCGCGACTACGCGCCGGGCGACGACATCCGCTCGGTGGACTGGTCGGCTTACAGCCGATTCCAGCGCTTGCTCATCCGCCTCTACGAGGAGGAGGAGGATCTCAGCATCTACTTCATCCTCGACACTTCCTCGTCCATGGGGTTCGGGGACGGCGAGAAGCTTCGCCACGCGAAGCGCATCTGCGCTGCGCTCGCTTACGTCGGGCTCGCCAACCTCGACCGCGTCACCATCGTCTCGGCGACCGACGAGCTCAGCGGTCGGATGCCCGAGACGCGGGGCAAGGCGCGCATCTTCCGGATCTTCCGCTTCCTCTCCGGTCTCCAGCCCGAAGGCCACACCGACCTCGAGGACAGCCTCAAGACCTTCGTCGCTCAGCACAAACGGCGCGGCCTCGCCGTCCTCATCACGGACCTCTACGACGCGAAGGGCTTCGAGAAGGGCATCAACGTCCTTCGGTACAACAAGTTCGAGCCCTTCGTCCTCCACGTCACCGATCCGAAGGACCGCACGCCCGAGCTCCGCGGCGACGTGCGCGTGTACGACTGCGAGTCGGGCGAGGAGCGCGAGGTCACGGTGACGCCGCGTATCCTCGAGCGCTACGCGCAGGCCTACGACGGCTACATCGAGCAGGTGAAGCGCTTCTGCAGCAAGAAGCAGGTGGCCTACTACGAGGCGAACGTGGACATCCCGTTCGACGAGCTCATCCTCCGCGTCTTCCGGCGAGGCGGGTTCTTGCGCTGACATGCCGCACTTCGTCGGTCTCCCGCTCCAGACTCTCCTCACCATCGGCGGCGTCGCCGGCGGCCTGGTCGTCCTCCTCTACATCCTCAAGCTCAAGCGGCGGCCCGTCCCCGTCCCGTTCTCGCGCCTCTGGGAGCGCATCCTCCGGGACAAGGAGGCGACGAGCCTCTTCTCGCAGCTCAAGCGGCTGCTCTCGCTCCTCCTGCAGCTCGCGCTCCTCGCGTTGCTCCTCCTGGCGCTCGGCGACCCGCGCACGGCGCAGAACCTCGTCGAGGGCAGGAACGTGGTCGTCCTCGTCGACGCGAGCGCGAGCATGCAGGCGACGGACGTCGCGCCCAGCCGCCTCGAAGAGGGGAAGCGCCGCTTGCGCGAGACGGTGCGTGGCCTCGGGGGCGACGACCGCATGATCATCGCCCAGATGGACGCGGCCATCACGCCGCTCTCCACGCTGACCAACGACATCGGCGAGCTGGAGAAGGCGCTCGACTCGATCACGCCGAGCGAGACGCGGGCGGACTTCCCGCGCGCCCTCCGCTTCGCGACCGACACGCTGCGGGGGCTGCCCAACCCGGAGATCATCGTCGTCTCCGATGGCGCGCTCGGGCCGGCGGCCGACCAGCTCGGCCCGGTCGATCTCTCGGGGACCAAGCTCTCGTTCGTCGGCGTCGGGGAGGGCTCGAAGAACGCGGCGATCACCGGGTTCTCGGTTCGCCGTTACCCGCTCGACAAGAGCCGCTACGAGGTGATGCTCGAGGTCACGAACACCGGCAAAGAGGACATGGACCTCGATCTGGTCCTCTGCGGTGACGGCGCGCTCACGGACGTCGCGCGCCTGAAGCTGAAGGCCGGCGAGCGCCTGCCTCGCTTCTATCCGAACCTGTCGGGCGCCTCGCGCACGCTCGAGGCGCGCCTCGCTGCGGTCGGCGACAAGGCGGAGCCCGGGACGGACCTGTGCAAGCCAGGCGCGACGGTCGGCGGCGACGACCTCCCCGCGGACGACATCGCGTATGCGCTCTTGCCGGAGCGGCGCCGGTCGCGGATCCAGGTGGTGACGACGGGCAACATGTACCTCGAGGCGGCGCTGCTCCTCGACGAGTACCTGGACGTGACGATGGTCTCGCCGAAGCGCTACCCGGCCGACGGCAAGTTCGACGTCACGATCTTCGACGGCATCTCCGCCGCGCCCACGCCTGGCTCGGGCCACATCTTCTACCTGAACCCCACCGGGAAGGACCTGCCGTTCACCGTCGACAAGGAGATCCTCGACGACGACAAAAACGCGCCGCTCGGCTTCGACGAGATCGACGAGAAGAGCCCCGTCGTGCGCTACACGGAGCTCGGCGCCGCGAGCGTGTGGCGCGCCCACGTCCTCAAGCCCGAGAAGGAGGACAAGATCATCGGGGCCAGCGTGCGCGGCCCCCTCCTCATCTCCGGCCGCCGCGAGGGTCACAAGTTCGTGGCGATGGGCATCGATCTGCGCGACACCGACCTGCCCTTCATGATCTCGTGGCCGCTCCTGCTCATGAACACGATCAACGACTTCGTCGAGGAGGACACCGGCTACATCTCGAGCTTCTCCACCGGCACCGTCTGGCGCGTCCCCGCGCCCTCCCAGCTCGAGACGGCGACGCTCGTCGAGCCTTCCGGCGCGGAGCGCGTCATCCCCGTGCAGGACGGTCGCGCCGTGTTCCTCGGTCAGCGCTCGGGCATCTACACGGTGCGCGGCGGTGGGGAAGGCGACAAATACGAGACGATGTTCGCGGCCAACCTGGTGGACCCTTTCGAGAGCCGCATCGAGCCGCAGAAGGAGCTCACCGTGAACGGGACGACGGCCGGTGAGGTGAGCGGCTTCACGGTCGGCGTGCGCCGAGAGATCTGGGCGTATCTGCTCTTCGCCGTCATCGCCATCAGCGTCGTCGAGTGGCTCACGTACCACCGTCGGGTGACCGTATGAGCGAGAGCACGCCGCCGCCGTCCCGGAGGCCCGCGACCGTCCTGCGCGGCCCGTCGCGCGCGTGGCGGAGCCGCCTCGCCGCGCTCGGCTGGGTCGTCACCTGCGCCGCGCTCGCCGGGCTGCTCTACTGGGCGTTCCAGAAGTACGTCCTCTCGGCGCCGGATCCGACGCTCAAGTACACCTACAAGGAGGTCGAATACGAGCTTCTGAACCCGAAGCTCCTCGGGATCATGCTCGTGTTCCCGTGGTTCGTGGGCGTCCTCTCGAAGTCGCTCGCCGACTTGCCGTGGCCGCAGCGGGTCATCTCTGTGTTGCTCCGGTGTCTCTTCGTGGCGGCGGTCGCGTTTGGGCTCTCCCGCCTCGCGCGCTCCGCGACGACCGAGAAGACCGCCACCGTCTACCTGGTGGACGTGTCGAACTCGGTGCCGGAAGAGGCGCTGGCCGACGCGCAGGCGATCGTCGCGCGCGCGGTGAAAGAGAAGCCGCCCGAGGGCGTGGTGAAGCTCATCACGTTCGCCAAGCGTCCTCGGCTCGTCGACGTGCCCGGCGGAGGGACCGAGCCCGCGCCCGAGGGCGCGCCCGAGCTGGCGATCGCTCGCCACGGCGATCCGAAGGCGAGCGGCAACCCCAGCGACGAGGGCGCGGGCTCGAACCTCCAGGCGGCGCTGCAGCTCGCTTACGGCCTCTACCCGCCCGGCTACCTCAAGCGCGCGGTCATCCTCTCGGACGGCGCCCAGACCGACGGCGACATCCTCGCCGAGGCGAACCGCGCCAAGGACCACGGCGTCCGCGTCTTCACCATCCCGTACACGCGCCCGCCTCCGGGAGAGGTCGCGCTCCAGTCGGTGAAGCTGCCCGATCGCGTGAAGGTGGGCGAGACGTTCGAGGTCAAGGCGCAGGTCTACTCCACGCGCGCGACCAAGGCGCGCGCGCGCCTCTACCAGGGCGAGGCGCTGAACGGCCTCGAGGGCATCAAAGACGTGGAGCTGAAGGGCGGCCAGAACGAGGTCGTCTTCAAGAGCGTCGTCCGCTACGCCGGGCCGGTCACCTACGCGCTCGAGCTCGATCAGGTCGCCGACGACAAGTTCCCCGACAACAACAAATACGCCGCGACGATCGACGTCCCAGGCCGGCCCATGGTGCTCTACGTGGAGGGCACGCCCGAGCAGGGGACCTACCTCGCCAACGCGCTGCGCGCGCAGCAGTTCGACGTGGAGCCGCGGAGCCCGGCGGGCTTCCCCGCCTCCCTCAAGGAGCTCGAACGGTACGACTTCGTCATCGTCAGCGACGTGGCGAAGGAGCAGCTCGACCTCGCCGCGCAAGATCTCATCGAGCGCTACGTGCGCGATCTCGGCGGCGGCTTCCTCTTCGCGGGCGGCGAGTCCGGCTACGGCCTCGGCGGCTGGTACCGCACGACCATCGAGCGGATCCTGCCGGTGCGGATGGAGAACGAGAAGAAGAAGGAGATGCCGAGCGTGGCGATGGCGCTCGTCATGGACCGCTCCGGGTCGATGACCGGCCTCCCCATCGAGATGGCCAAGGCTGCCGCCAAGGCCACCGTGCAGACGCTGTCGGGCGACGACCTCATCGAGGTCATCGCCTTCGACTCGAACCCCACGAGGTTCGTGAAGCTGCAGCCGGCGCGCAACCGCACGCGCATCTCGGCCGAGATCGCGCGCATCCAGCCCGCCGGCGGGACCGAGTTCGCCGGGGCGCTCGACGCGGCCTTCCAGGATCTCACGGTCGCGCAGGCGCGCCGCAAACACGTCATCCTCCTCTCCGACGGTCGGCCCAACACCACGAACGGCTTGAAGGAGCTGGTGACCGCGATGACCGCGGAGTCGATCACCCTGACGACGGTAGGCGTCGGCAGCGAGGTCGACGAGCAGCTCATGCAGACCTTGGCGGACGCCGGAGGCACCGGGCGCTGTCACATCGTGTCCGATCCGAACAACCTCCCGAAGATCTTCACCAAGGAGGCCGAGATGATCTCGCGCGCCGCCGCGGTGGAGGAGTGGTTCCCCGTCGTGCAGACGAGCGAGCCGCAGTTCCTGAAGAACGTGGACGTGCGCGGCGCGGGCTACCTGCACGGCTACGTCTCGACCACGCTCAAGCCTGCTCCCGCCGAGCAGATCCTCGCGTCCGACACCGACGAGCCCATCCTCGCGCGCTGGCGCGTCGGCCTCGGCTGGTCGCTCGCGTGGACGAGCGACGTGAAGGCCAAGTGGGCGGTGGACTGGATCCGCTGGGACGGCTTCGAGAAGTTCTGGGGTCAGCTCGTGCGCGAGCACATGCGCCAGAAGCACCAGCGCGAGCTCGACATGAAGGCGGAGATCGTCGGCGGCGTCCTCCGCGCCTCGGTCGACGCGTTCACGCCCGACGAGCGCTTCGAGAACAACCTCACGTCACGCCTCACCATCACCGGGCCCGAGCCCGGCGGCGAGAGCAAGGTCGTCGACCTGCGGCAGACCGCGCCCGGCCGGTACGAGGCGGAGATGCCGATGGACAAATACGGCAGCTTCCTGCTCAAGGCCGAGCACGTGCGCGAGCAGCCCGACGGAACGTCGAAGGTCGTCGCCGTGAGCTACGGGCACGTGTCGAACCCGTACCCGCGCGAGTACGCGAGCTTCGAGCCCGACCGGGAAGCCCTCGCGCGCGTCGCCCTCGCCACCGGCGGGGCGATCGACCCGGCGGATGTCGCGCAGGTCTTCGACCCCGCGGGCGAGAAGATCACCTACCACGAGGATCTCTGGCGCTGGTTCATCTACGTCGCCATCGTCGTCTTCGTCCTCGACCTCTTCGTGAGACGCGTCCGCCTCTTCGATCGAAAGTTCATCGCGAAGACGCGGCGGGTCTGAACGTCGCTTCCGTCAGCCGATCTCCATCACGGCCTGCACGCCGGGCGCGCGCCGGATGAGCCTGGCCACGTCCTCCGTGCACTGACCGCCGAACGTGCCGAACGCCATCGGCGGATCGAAGCTGAAGCTGTCGCGTGCGGCGCCTTGCTCGTTCAACCACGCGCGCAAACGGTTCTGGGCCTCGAGGGTCACGGCGTTGACCTTGTCGAACCGCCCGGTCTGGCGACCGTCGCTGACGCTCTCGGGCAGCTCGATGACGACCATGTACCGCTTCACGATCCCCTGAGACTACCGAGCAAGCGGAGGGCAACGCCAGCCTCCTCGGACCGGGCGGACCTTCGATTGAAATCGAGCTGAGATTGTCGGCGGAGCGCGCCGCCTTAGCCTGGGACCCTGCCGGTGATCGTCCCGGCGACCCTGGAGGCTCATGCACCACGTCACCCGCGCCATCGTTGCCCTCGCGTTCGTCGGCTCCCTCTCGGCAGGCTGCAACGCGAACAAGAAGAGCTCCGATGAGAGCGGGGCGGAGGATTCGCCGCGCGCGAAGAAGAAGGCACCGTCCAAGGTCGATCTCACGACGTCCCTGAAGGATGGCTATGGCGGGATCCTCGGAGAGTTCTACGAGGGGATGGACGAGGGCAAAGAAGGAGGTGGTCTCTTTTTCTCCGGCGCGCCCCACATGCCGGAGGAGCCGGACACGTTCTCCGCCGCGTGGGTCGGGCGAGAGGCGGGCATCGTGCTCCGGCGGGCGGTCGACAAGGAGCTGCCTTACACCACCGTGCAGGCGCGTGGTCACCAGTGCCTGCTCTTCCACGAGGGCAACCTGGTCCGGCGCCTCGTCTTCAAGATCGACGATCAGAGCAGCGAATACGCGATGAGCGCGGCGGGCGACATCATCCTCTGGTACGGAGCCGAGTCGGGCGATCCGCGGCAGAACGAGGTCGCCTTCTTCCACAAACGCAGGCTCAAGCAGTACCAGGTGTGGGAAGGGAGCAGCCCGCGCAGGAACGAGCCGCCGCCGGAGGGACTCGAAGGCTTCATCAACCGCGAGGCGCGCGCCTGCCTGGAGGCGTTCGGCGCCACGAATCCGATGCCGGGGGCGCCCGCCGCGCCGCCGCCGCCGCCCGATGCACCATCGGCCGAGGCCATCCCCACGATCAAGATCGACCGGACCGAGTTCGAGAAGGGGGACGCCATCACCGTGAAGCTCGGCGTCACCCTCTCGCCGCCCGAGGGCCAGAAATACTGGATCACGCTCATCCGTCCGGACGCGCCCGACACCGACTTCGGGAGCTGGCAATACGTCGCGTCGGGTGCGAGCTCCCACACGCTCGAAGCCACCGAGCCCGGCGACTGGGAGATTCGACTCCACGACGTCTACCCGAAGTACAAGACGGGGCGCGTCCTCTCGCGCCAGCGGATCAAGATCACCGGCGCGAAGGCTGCGCCGGCGAAGGCGCAGAACGCTTGCTCGTGCTCGCTCGGCGGCGCCTATTGGGGGCCCTGCGAGCGGACCGGCTGTCAGGCGGGGTACACCTGCTCGTCGCGCGACGACGGCGGCGACGGCAACTGCTACTGCAATTGCCGCTGAGCCTGCCGCTCACTCGACCACGACACGAATCCGGGTCTCCGCGCCGCCGTCCTGGAAGCTGATCGTGGTCTCCCCGGGGCTCATCGCGGCGATCACGAAGCCGGGCTTCGCTGGCGCGGCGCGGAGCTCGCCATACCAATCCATCCTCCGCTCGAGGTGGGACGGGAGCACCTCCGCGATCTTGGGATCGCTCGAGACCGCGCGGACCGAGTCGCAAGGGCCATCGAGGGTCCAGCAATCGAGCGCGTAGGCCGTCCCTTCCGACAGCGTGACGACGTCGTCCCCGAAGGCGACGTGTTCGTGTTTGAGCGTCAGCCCCGGGGCGGCTCCGGAGAGGCCACCGAGGGCGGGCGAGCAGCCGGTGGACGCGAGCAGGGCGAGGGCAACGAGAGAGAGACGGTTCATTTCTTCACCTCGGTCTTGGCGAGCGAGCCGGGATACGCGGCGTGGACCACGATCTCGACGAACGCGGTCTGATCGAGCGAACGCACACGCAGCGTCGTCCGGCCGGGCTCGAGCGCGACGAGCCGCCGCCGATCCGAGCGGCCCTCGCCGAGCACGGCCACCACGGGCCTGTCGATCGTCCATTCCTGGTCGGCTCGTCCGGCGAGCGGTTGCCCATCACCAAAGAGGCTGGCCGAGAGCCGGACGCTCTCACCCTCGAGCAGCTCGAGAGGCGTCGTGATCGCCTCGGTGCTCCCCGCGGGCGCCAGCTGGAAGAGCTTGAGGTGGGTCGGCGCCTTGACCCACACATGGAAGAAGTCGAGCACCGTCCCGCTGTCGGTACGCAGGAGCACCGCCGCCACACCCGCGGCCTTGCCGCGCAGGACGCCGCGGTCGGCGACGATGACGTCGTCCCCCACCGCGGTGAAATGCGCAGCCGGTGCGCCGCTCCCTCGCAGATCGATCCGGACCTCGGGCTCCACCGTCGCGCCGACGGCGATCGGCGCTTCGAATCCTCGCTTCTCGCAGGCCGAGTCCTCCGCCCGGCAGCCATCCGACAATACGGCTTGTCCCATCGCGCCGTGCCCGCACCCCACCAACAGAAAGAGGGCCGGCGTCATCATCGAGAGTCTCATGTCGTCCTCCAGACGAGGACGAAACGGGCTGGTGACTGGCCCTTACGCGTCGGAAGGGTGCTGCCGCGGTCACGCCGAGCTACAGTCGAGACACGTGTTTCTTCTGGACTGCCCCGTCATGCCCTACGCGTGGGGCTCGCGCTCCGCGATCGCGTCCCTCCGTGGACACGAGGTGCCTGCGGCCGAGCCCCAGGCCGAGCTGTGGATGGGCGCTCACCCGCTCGCGCCGTCGAAGCTCGCGCAGGCGCACGGCGGTCGCTCGCTCGTCCACCTGATCGAGGAGGCGCCGGAGCATCACCTCGGCGAGCGCGTCCTCTCGCGCTTCGGGACGCGCCTGCCGTTCTTGATGAAGGTCCTCGCGGCGGAGGAGCCGCTGAGCCTCCAGGCCCATCCGAGCCTCGACCGAGCCAAGGCGGGCTTCGAGCGCGAGGAGCGGGCGGGCATTCCGCTCTCCGCCTCGCACCGCGTGTACAAGGATCCCAACCACAAGCCCGAGCTCCTCTGCGCGCTCGAGCCCTTCGAGGCGCTGTCCGGCTTCCGCGAGCACCCGGAGGCGCTCGAGGTGCTCACCGCGCTCGGCGTCCCGCACCTCGAGCCGATCCTCACGCTCCTGCGATCGTCGAGCACCCCGCTGAAGGACACATTCGAAGCGCTCATGCGGCTCGCGGACGAGCACCGCGCACCGCTCGTCGAGGCGGTCGGGGCGGCGGCGCGCGAGCGGGCGAAGGACGGCGGCCCACACGCACGCGCCTACCACTGGGCTGCGACCCTCGCACACCGCTATCCGGGGGACGCGGGCGTCGTTTCCTCGCTCCTGCTCCGCCACGTCGAGCTCGCCGTCGGCGAAGCGATCTTCCTGCCCGCCGGCAACCTGCACGCTTACCTCCGCGGTGTGGGCATCGAGATCATGGCGAGCTCGGACAACGTCTTGCGCGGCGGGTTGACGACCAAACACGTGGACGTGGAGGAGCTGCTCGCCGTGCTCGACTTCGACGCAGTGGGCCCCGAGCTGGTCAAGCCCGAGGTCGTGCGCGCGGGCGTCCACGCGTACCGGACCTCCGCTCCCGACTTCGAGCTCTCGCGAATCGAGGTGACCGACGGCGCGATCGTCGCCGAGGTGGAGAGCGCGGAGATCGTCTTCTGCGCGAAGGGGGAGGTCGTCCTCTCGGGGGCGACCTCCGTCACGTTGCGCAGCGGCGAGAGCGCGTTCGTGCCCGCCAGCGTCGCGGCGTACCGCGCCGAGGGCAGTGGCACGTTGTTCCGCGCCACGCCCGGTCGGTCCTGACCAAGAGACCAGCGCCACAAAAGCGAAAGGGCCCTCCGCGGGGAGGGCCCTCTTGGTTGCGTGCGAGGCGCGTTGCTTCAGGACTTCTTGAAGACGAGCGAGGGAGCGCCCTTCTTGTCGCCCTCACACTCGATCTTGGACGAGTCGAACTTGCAGGTCAGGTCCTTCTTGCCCTTGAGGGTGATCTTGTCGCCCTCGACCTTCCAGTCGCCGCTCTCCGTCTCTTCCTTCTTCGCTTCCTTGTCCTTGCCCATGAGGTCGGGCATCGAGGTCTTCGCCTCGTACTTGCCGTCGGACTTGATCTCGATGGTCATGTCCATCATCTCGATGATGGCCATGCCGAGCTCGGCGCCCGCCTGCTGCTCCTTCGGCATCTTCTCGATCTCGGCCTTCATGGCCGTCTTCATCGACTCTTTGTCGAGCTTGTAGGTGCCTTCGGGGCCGCCCTTGCAGCCGGCGAGGAGGGCGAGGGAGGCGAGGGCGACGGGGGCGAGCTTCAGAAAATTCATGGGGGGCTCCTTGGGGGCGGCGGATCTTGGCGCGCTAGTACGGCGCGGCAAGCCGAATCTTCCCTCCCTCGGAAAGTCCCGAGAAAACACCCTCGCCCGCGGCCAGTGGGGCCAGCCTTCGACACTGCCGGAGCGGAGCGGCGTTCCTCTGCGTGATCGCGCAGAACATCATGAACTCGCCGGGCGAGCCCGACGCCGGCGGAACCGCGCCGGCCGAGGTCAAGTTCGTCAACGGCGACACGGCGCCCGCGCTCAAGCTCACGCAGCTCACGGGCGTGATCGAGCTGATGCTGCGCGTTCTGCTCCGGTGTGAGCAGGGACGCCGACGCGCAGCGCGGCGCAGGTGGCGGCGGTCTCGGGGACCTCGTGGGTCTACCGGCCTGAGTCATGCCCCGCCGCAGCGATGGCCGAGCTCATCACGCCGAACCCACCCGGCCGCTTCGCTAGGAACGAGGTCCTTCGGGAAGAAGCGAGTGTCCGCCCTTCGTCGCCTCACCTTTGGTCGACACGCAGGTCGCGGTCGACCGGGGTCGCGCGCTCGGCGCTGTCGCCGTCGTGCCGGTGCTGGCGCTGCGCGCGGTGCGCCGAGCGCGGAGCTGGGCTCGAGGCGAGGCCCCTCCCCGCTTCCAGAGGAGCTTCCGACTGCGCCGCCTGCGATTGCGAAATGAACGCCCTATCCTTCTGTGCTCCGGAGGCCTGGCGCAGCGACCTGTGATTTCATGAGGGGCCGGGAGGGGGATCGTTGCGAGCAGTCGCCGGATAGCAGCGGCTCGCCTGCAGGCGCCCGCGCGATGATCGCAGCACGCGAGGCGTTGCGCGCAACCCATTGCACGATGCGACCGAAAATCCCGCGTTCTGACGCCCGTTTTCGCCGGTACAGAACGTGCACGACGTCCTCTCCATGCTCTTGTTCTCGTCCGCTTGGAAGTCGACGAAACCCCCCGTGTCGAGCTGGTTTCTGCTTTGCACCATAGGCCTCGGGGGCCTCGCCTGTGGGGATGACGGTCCCGATGGCTCAGGTGGAGCGGGCGCCGGCACCAGCACGACCGGCGGGGATGCGGCTTGCGCGGTTGTCGCTGACTGCCCTGTCGCGCCGAGCCGGTGCGTGGCGTACGCGTGCACCGAGGGCGCGTGCGTTCTCGAACTGCTGCCTGCGGGGACCTCGCTGCCTGATCCGACTCCGGGCGACTGCCGAGGGTTGCAATGCGATGGCCAAGGAGCCGAGCAGGCGCTGGCGGATGACGCGGATCTGCCTCCCGATGACGGCAACGCGTGCACCGAGCGAGTCTGCGATCAAGGTGCGCCCACTCACCTCCCGCTCGACGGCACCGCCTGCTCGGACGACGACGCATGCACCCAGACCGACGCGTGCGAGGCCGGCGTCTGCGTCGGCGGCAACCCCATCGACTGCGGGCCTGACGCTGCCTGCATCGACGGAGAATGCCTCACCGTCTGCAGCGGCTTCGTCGGCTTACCGGGGCCACCCCGGCTGGTCTCTCAAGACGTGCCGACGTCCGCTGCTGTCGGCGACTTCGACGCGGATGGCGCGTTGGACGTCGCGGTCGCGACCGAGAGCCGGGTGGAGATATTCCGGGGACTGGGTGCTGGGACCTACGCGGACGGGCCGTCGTACGCGGTGGGCAGCACCCTCGGCGTCGAGAGCGCGGACCTGGACATGGACGGCGATCTCGATCTCGTGGTCGCCAAGCCGCTCGACAACGAGGTGGGCGTCCTGCTGAACAACGGAGACGGCACCTTCGCGATCGGCGGTGACTACGCGACGGCGACGAGCCCTCGAGCCCCGAGCATCGCCGACTTCAATGCTGACGGTATCCCGGACGTCGTGGTAGCGAACCAAAGCAGCGCGAGTGTCAGCATCCTCCTGGGGCTCGGCACGGGCGCCTTCTCGCCGAAGGTCGATCTGGTGGTCGGCGCTGCGCCCCTCGAAGTCGTCAGCGCCGACCTCGACGGCGACGGGGACGTCGATCTCGCCTCGCTGAACGCGCTCGGCTCGACTGCGAGCATCTTGGTCAACGACGGCAGTGGAAGCTTCGCGCCAAAGGTGGACTACCCCACGGCCACGACCTCGGTCTCGATGGTCGCCTCTGACCTGAACGGAGACGGTCGTCCCGATCTCGCTTTCACCCACGGGACCGCGGTCGGTGTGCTCTACAATCAGGGGGACGCTACCTTTGCGGCGCCCGTCGGATACCCGGCAGCGATGGTCACCGGCTCGATCGAGTCCGCCGATCTGGATGGCGACTCGGATCGCGATCTGGTCGTGGGCATCGACGACGGGCTGCAGGTGTTCCGCAATGATGGCGCTGGCGTGCTCTTGGCGGTCGGGACCATCTGGACCCAGGCCGAGGCGACGTCGATCTTGACAGCCGATCTCGACGGTGACGGAGCGCCGGACGTCGGGATGGTGAGCGCGGCCAAGCGCGTGATGGAGATCCTTCTGGGGGACGGCGCGGGGGGATTGATCGCCCCGCTCTCGACGCAGGTGGGGGGGCAGCCGACGAGCGTCGCCGCAGCAGACTTCGATGGAGATGGAGATCTCGACCTCATCTCGCTGGATGGGTTCGCCGGGCAGATGAACATGCTCGAGAACGACGGGACGGGTCTGCTGAGCGTGTCCGGGACCTACGCCGTCGACTGGCCGGGATTCGCGGTGGCGGCCGGCGACTTGAGCGGGGATGGTGTTCCCGACGTCGTCTCGGGGCACTTGCAGACGGGCACCGTCGACGTGCGGCTCGGAGACGGCGTCGGCGGCCTCACGATGGCGGCGAGCTACCCCGCGGGCGTAGGAAGCGTACCGTCTGCCATCGCGCTCGGCGATCTCGATGGGGACGCCTCGCTCGATGTCGTCACCCTACTTCAGGGGTCGAGCAAGGTTGCGGTCTTCCTCAACCAGGGAGACGGCACCCTTCAGGTCGCGACGCTGTACACGACCGGCGCGACGCCGACGGAGGTCGTACTCGAGGATCTGACCGGCGACGGTATCCTGGACGCTGCGGTCTCGTGCGTCGAAGGCGGTATCGTCAGTGTCTTCCCCGGGGCGGGCGACGGAACGTTCGCGTCCCGCATCGACTACGCGGCGGTCGCTGACAGCAGCTATGGGATCGCTGCTGGAGACTTCGATGGAGACGGCGACACGGATCTCGCTTCGGCCAGCCATGCAAACCACGTCGTCGAGCTGTTCATCAATGACGGCGCGGGCATCTTCAGCAGCGCGGGCACCGTGCCAACCGTCTTTGGCCCGATGGCGATGGTCAGCTCGGACTTGAACGGTGACGGCGCGCCTGACCTCGCCATGGCGGCGGGCTTCGGCGGCGGAGCGGTCGGGGTGCTCCTGGGCGACGGCAACGGTGGGTTCGGGCCCCCTGCCGAGTACGGGGCCGAGTACCAGACTCAGAGGGTCGTGACGGGGGACTTCAACGGCGACGGCCGGAACGATCTGGTTGCGAGCGGCGGTAGGCAACGAGTCTCCGTGATGCTGACCGCATGTCTCAAATAGGGGAGCAGCACCCGGCTCTCGAGCGTCATCAGCATCACCATCGACGTCTGGTCTTCGAGGCGGCCGCGCATCGCACCAATCTATCCATCGTTACTCGCGGCGTCGATCCCCTCCCACGTGGCGCGCTCGCGCCATGAGCAACGCTGTCAGGCGCTGCGGCCCGAAGGGCATGGCGCGAGCAGCGCCACGTTTGGGAGGGGATCCCGAGCGAAGCGAGGGTGGGGTGGGCAGCCCCTGCTCGGTTCTCTTCGGACCGTTTTCTCGCAGCCTTCTGTGGGGGTCGATGTCAAGGCGCACCCGCCCGCCTCGCCTCGACCCTTGTCGTCGGGCGTCGGGTTCCAGTCGCGAGAGGGGGCTTTCTGAGATCGCGTTCCGGCTCCGAGCGGGTCGCCATGAGACCGCTGGCGGCGTCGCTCGGCGTGACGTCCTTCATGACGAGATCGTTGTGATCGACGTCGTCAGCGAGATGGAAGCAGCTCTGTTCTCTCGCCCAAAGGGCGGGAACCATCCTTCTGTGTAGGCCTCTTGGGGCCATGGCTTCGTTCGGCAACTCCGAGGGGGCATAGCCTGCTAGCCGGGACTCCGATCGCGATCGGGACCAGTCTGCTGATGGATGCTCATCCTCGAACCGTGCTCGCCTTCGGTGGTGTCGATCGTGGAGCTCGTCCGTCCAGACGGACGGCCCATCTACGAGGCGAGGCTGAGCTTTTGCTTCCTGTGCTCCTTCGGGTCGTACTCCTCCCCGGTCTTCCAGACCGCGAGCAAGATGACCGCGATGCGGCGGGCGATAGTGAGCTTGGCGAGGTTGGGCTTGGTGCCGTTCATCTCGAGTCGCTGGTAGTCGCCGGCGAGCTCCGACGTGCGCTTCGTGATCACGGTTGTCGCGGCGCCTTTAGGATCGCCTTGGCGAGGTGGTTGTGGTTCAGGTTGAGGCCGCGAGTCAGCTGCACTGGTGCGCGGAGCCACTCGCCCTTCTTCGAGCCCGGGACCCAGTCCGATGACGACCGCGTCACGACCCCGAGCCCGCAGTAGGCCCAGAGCTGCCGCTTCGTTCGAAAGCGGTGTGGCGCGAAGACGATCGCCATCATCTGCGCCGCGCGAATCGGACCGACCCGGGACAGGTCGCGAGGATCCTGGCCGCAGGATGCCGGCGCGATTCCTCGACCAGTGCGTCCTCGGTTGCGTCCTTGAGCTCGCTCTATTTGTCGAGCTCGTCGTACAGCTTCTCCGCGACGAGGCGTTTCCCGGGCGTGAGCGTCTTGAGCCACTTCGCCCGATGCTTCGAGGCGTACACGTCGCCGTCCGGCGTTACCACGCCACGCGATCGATAGCGGCTCTTGATGCGATTCTTCGTCCGCACCACGTCGTCGCGCAGCATCGAGTACAGGCGACTGAGATCGCGCAGCGTCGCGAACGCGCCCACGTCCTTGAACACGCGCGTCCCGATCTTGCCGGTCCTCAAGAGCTCCGCGAGTCCGAACGCGTCCTTCGCGTCGCTCTTCTGGCCGCGGCTGCTCTCCACCTTGGCGACCACCACCTCGGCTGCATGCGGCCTCAGAATCTGAAACAGCCACTCCGCTTGAGTCCCCTCTTCGAAGTACTCGTGTCTTGGCTCCGGGATCGTCTTCAGCGCCTCGAACAGCGCCTTGCCGTCGTTTCGCTGACAGCTGTCTTGAGCCTCCTGCCGCTCGGGCCCACGACCGCGAGCGTCGTGCTTGTCGCATGCACATCGAGACCGATAGACCGATCCATGGCGTCCTCCTTCGGTGACGAGTTCAGATGTGCAAACTCGATCGTCGCCGCCGAGCTCGGAGGACGTCACTTCTTTTGGCTCCGACGGCTCTCGTGGGTCGCCCCAGTTCATCGCCGGCCGCGTCAGGACCACCAGACAGCCGACCCACGAGAGCAGGCGGAGTCGCGCGCCGTCCATGCCGTCCGGTGCGCGTGACCTCGATCGGCGCGCGATGGGAACGGCCGGGCTGTCGACCGGCTGAAGGAGCGCAACCGACGCCACCCCCCCAAGATGCCTGCTAGAGGCGTCGGCCCTTGAGGACCGTCTTCTCCTCCTCGACCTCGTCGAGCGACTCGGTGCTGATGACGAGGTGCGCGCGCGTCGTGGCTCCTACCGCTTCGTAGCGTTTGCCCTGGAAGGTGACGGCGCCGCCGTCCGTCAGCAGCCAGTAGTTGCCCGAGCCCGTGAGGAAGGGCCGGAGCTCGCGTGGGTCGCGGCGCGTGTCGGCCGGGAACGGATCCGGCGGCTCGGCAAAGCCGCCCCGCGCAACGAGGGGCTCGGAGATCGGCTCGGGGCCCGAGACACCGAACTCGAGGAAGGTGCCTTCCTCGAAGCTCACGCGCAGCAGGCCTTCGCTCACCCCGACGATCACGCCGGGCGTGTGCTCGGCGATCACGACCTCTTCGATCTGCTTGCCGGCGATCACGCGGAGCTTGTGCGCGCCGGTGACCTCCCGATCACCGCGCTCGAGCTCGCGGCGGAGCGTGATCGTGTCGGAGTTGTAGAACTGCAGGTTCGAGAGGTCGTTTGCGCTCAGGTGGTGCTCGTTCCGGAGCTCCTGGGTCACCGGCACGTACGAGGCGCAACCGGTGGCGAGACACAGAGCGGCGGCGGAGAAGGCGAGGAGGAGGGCTCGGCGATCCATCTTGCCGAGAGAACGATCGGCCCCCGCCGCGCTTACAGCTTCCGCCCCTTGAGGACGGTGCGCTCTTCCTCCACGCTCTCCAGCGACTCGGTGCTGATGACGAGGTGCGCGAGCGACGTGTCGCCCGAGGCGTCGTAGACCTTGCCCTGGAACTGGATCTGTCCGCCGTCGAACGGCGAGAGCCAGTAGTTGCCCGAGCCGGGGAACACCGTCGGCTCGGCGGCGACCACGGGCGGACGGTCGCCGGGGAACGGGTCGGGCGGCTCGGCGAAGCCGCCGCTCGGCACGAGCGGGTCGCGGAGCGGCTCGGGCCCGCGGACGGCGAACTCGAGGAAGGTGCCCTCCTCGAAGCTCACCTGGAGCGAGGAGGCGCTCGCGCCGATGAGGACGCCCGGCGTGTGTCGCTCGATGACGACCTCCTCGATCTGCTTGCCGGCGATGACGAGGAGCTTGTGCCCACCCGTCACCTGCCTGTCTCCGCGCGCGAGCTCACGTCGCAGCGTGATCGTGTGAGAGTTGTAAAACTGCAGGTTTCGTAGGTCCTCGCCGGTGAGCCTCTGCTCGTTGCGGAGCTCCTGCGTGAACGGAACGTAAGCGGCGCATCCGGAGGAGAGCGCTGCGGCGAGCATCAACGCGACAGTCGAGGGGCGAGCCATGTCGAGCGGGGCAACGGAAGCCATCGCGCCGACCTTACAGCTCGCGGCGGGTGGAGGAGAAGGGCCGGCGCGATCAGCGCCGTGACGGGCGAGCGCGGGCGAGCATGCGGTAGAGCGTGCTCCTGGACACGCCGAGGCGCTTGGCCGCCTCGGTCAGGTTGCCTCCGCACGCCTCGACCGCGCTCCGCACCGCCTCGGTCTCGGCCTCGACCCGCGATCGGACGCTCGTCGGCGCGGGGGCGGGACGGTCCTCGAGGAGGAGGTCGGGGAAGTCCGCGCGCTCGATCGTGTCGCTGGCGAGGTAGAGGGCATGCCGGAGGGCGTTCTTCAGCTCGCGGACGTTCCCCGGCCACACGTGCTCCTGAATGTGCTCCTTCGCCGAGCGGCCCAGGGCGGGCGCGTCCAGGCTCGCCTCCCGGGCGAGCTCCTCGAGGATCGACTCGGCGAGCGCGACCCGGTCGGTCCGGCTCCGGAGCGGCGGGAGGCCGATGGCCGCGCCGTGGATGCGGTGGAACAGGTCGCTGCGGAAGGAGCCGGCGCGAACGAGCGCGGGGAGGTCGCGGCACGTCGCGCAGACGAGGCGGAAGTCCGCGCGCCGGGTCGTCGCCTCGCCCACGCGCGCGTACGTGCCGTCCTCCAGGACGCGGAGGAGCATGGCCTGAAGCTCCGGCGACATCTCGCCGATCTCGTCGAGGAACAGCGTGCCGCCGTTGGCCGCGCCGACCTTCCCCTCCTGCCCTTGCGCCCGCGCGCCGGTGAACGACCCGGGCGCGTAGCCGAAGAGCTCGCTCGCGAGGAGCTGGGACGAGAGCGCGCCGCAGTTCACCGCGACGAACGCGCCGCGCGCGCGATCGCTCGCCGCGTGGATCGCGCGCGCCATCAGCTCCTTCCCGGTCCCCGTCTCGGCGAGGAGCAAGATGGGGACGGGCGTGCGCGCGAACCGAGCGGCGCGTCTTTTCGCCTCGAGGACGGCCGCGTCCTCCCCGAACAGCGCGTCGAAGGCTCCCGGGAGCGGCTCGGGCGCGCGGGCCGCCGAGCGAGCGGGCAGCGGCGCGGGATCGAAATGGACGACGACGGAGAGCACGCGGCCGCCAGGGCCGATGATCGGATCGAAGCTCAACCGATAACGAGAGGAGGCCGTCTCGAAGATCGAGTCGTCCGACGCGCGGAGCGCCTCCTTCGAGAGCACGTCCCACGAGACGCCGAACAGCCGCTCGGTCGAGGTGCCGGTCGGGTCCTCCAGCCGGAGCGCGGCGCGCGCGCGGTCGTTCGCCCGCCGGACGAGCCCGGGCGCCTCGAGCAACACGGCCGGGCTCGCGGACCGCTCCAGCATGCGCTCGACGATGCGCGCCCCGCCCGACACCGCCGCGGCGTAGGCGCGAGCGCGCAGCGCCGTCTGCATGGCCGAGGCGACCTGCCGCACGCGGAGCCCGAGCGTCGGGTCGTCGTCCTCGACGTCGCCGCTCACGTCGAAGACGCCCGCGAGGACGCCGTACGGGTCGAAGATGGGCGCGGCGTAGCAGAACAGGGCGTGGTTCGCGCGCTCGTAGTGGGCGCTGCCGATCACGGCCACGCTTCGCCGCTCGGCGATCGCCGTACCGATCGCGTTCGTCCCGCGGGCGCCCTCCGCCCACCGCGCGCCCTCCACGAGCCGCGCCGTCGTCGCCCGACGATCGTAGCCGCGGGCGTCGGCGTGGACGATGACGCCTTCGTCATCCGACAGGACCGCGACCAGCGGCCTCTCGACGAGATCGGCCGAGACGTCCGTCATGTCCTCCCCGCCGAGCAGGGACTCGACGCGCGCGCGCCGCTCGACCAGGTCGCCGTCGGCCACGCCGTGCGGCGCCGCCTGGCCTTCCGGTGAGATCCCGGCCGCGAGCGCGCGCTTCCACCGTGAGAGCACCGGGTCCGCCTCCGCGTCCGAGAGCCTGCCTGCGTGGAAGTCGCGCCATCGCGCGAGCGACACCGGGTCCAGGCGGAGCGGCGGGTCGGAGCCCATCCCGAATAGGGTGTCACAACCTCTCTGGCATCTCCACGCGTGTCCGGTGCCTCGGATCGAATCGTTCCATTTCGATACGCGGGACATGACGCGCCGTGTTGTGGCCCCACGAACGCCGGGAAGAACCACTCGCTGCGGGCTGGAACGTGCCTTGCGAAGGCTGCCCGCGCGTCATTCACAACCCTGGAGGAAGACATGGTCTACCAGCCGCCGAACACCGAAGGTTCTCCCGTCGCCTTTCGCTCCCGATACGAAAACTTCATCGGCGGCGATTGGGTCAAGCCCAAGCGCGGTCAATACTTCGAGAACCTGTCGGCGGTCACGGGCAGGCCGTTCTGCGCGGTGGCCCGCGGAACCGCGGAGGACGTCGACGCCGCGCTCGACGCTGCCCACGCGGCGAAGGACAAATGGGGCCGCACCTCGCCGGCCGATCGCGCCTCCGTGCTGTTCAAGATCGCCGATCGACTGGAGCAGAACCTCGAGAAGCTCGCCGTCGCGGAGTCCTGGGACAACGGCAAGCCGGTGCGCGAGACGCTCGCGGCGGACATCCCGCTGACGATCGACCACTTCCGCTACTTCGCCAGCTGCATCCGCGCTCAGGAGGGCACGGTCGCCGAGCTCGATGACAACACGGTTGCTTATCATTTCCACGAGCCGCTGGGCGTGGTCGGCCAGATCATCCCCTGGAACTTCCCGCTCCTCATGGCTGCGTGGAAGCTCGCGCCTGCGATCGCCGCAGGAAACTGCGTCGTCCTCAAGCCCGCCGAGCAGACGCCGGCGAGCATCATGGTCTTCCTCGACCTCGTCGCCGATCTGATCCCGGCCGGCGTCCTCAACGTCGTGAACGGCTTCGGGATCGAGGCGGGCAAGCCCCTCGCGTCCAGCCCGCGCATCTCCAAGGTGGCGTTCACCGGCGAGACGACGACGGGCCGGCTCATCATGCAATACGCCTCCGAGAACCTCATCCCGGTGACGCTCGAGCTCGGCGGCAAGTCGCCCAACATCTTCTTCGAGGACGTCTTCGCCAAGAACGACGACTTCGCCGAGAAGGTGCTCGAGGGCTTCTCCATGTTCGCGCTCAACCAGGGGGAGGTCTGCACCTGTCCGTCCCGCGCGCTCGTGAGCGAGAAGATCTACGGCCAGTTCATCGAGCGCGCGGTCGCGCGCGCTCGCGGCCACGTGCCGGGTAACCCGCTCGATCCGAAGACGACCGTCGGCGCACAGGCGTCGAGCGACCAGCTGGAGAAGATCCTCAGCTACATCGACATCGGCAAGAAGGAGGGCGCCAAGGTCCTGCTCGGCGGCGAGCGCGCGCAGCTCGGCGGCGACCTCGCGGGCGGCTATTACGTCATGCCCACGGTGTTCGAGGGCCACAACAAGATGCGCGTCTTCCAGGAGGAGATCTTCGGACCGGTCGTGTCGATGACCAGCTTCAAGGATTTCGACCACGCGATCGCGATCGCCAACGACACGCTCTATGGGCTCGGCGCCGGCGTGTGGACGCGCGACGGCACGCAGGCGTACCGGGCCGGCCGCGCCATTCAGGCCGGGCGCGTGTGGACCAACTGTTACCACCTCTACCCGGCGCACGCGGCGTTCGGGGGCTACAAGCAGTCGGGCATCGGTCGCGAGACGCACCGCATGATGCTCGACCATTACCAGCAGACGAAGAACCTCCTCGTCAGCTACGACGCGAAGCCGATGGGGTTCTTCTGACCCCGGCGCGTGTCACGCTCACTCCCGCGGCGGCCGAGCTCATCCGGTCGCTGCGGGAGGAGCACGGCCCGCTCATGTTCCACCAGTCGGGCGGGTGCTGCGACGGCAGCGCGCCCATGTGTTACCCGCGCGGCGAGTTCTTGCTCGGCACCCGCGACGTCTACCTCGGCGAGATCGAGGGCTGCCCGTTTTACATGGGCGCCGACCAGTTCGAGCGCTGGAAACACACCCAGCTCATCATCGACGTGGTGGCGGGGCGCGGTGCCGGGTTCTCCGTGGAGGCGCCTCGTGGGCTCCGCTTCCTCACGCGCTCCCGTGTCCTCGACGAAGCCGAGCTCGGCGCGCTCGAGGCGATTCGCCCCACCTGACACGAAGCAAATCCCGGTGCGCCCGCGCCGCGACCGTTGCATGCTGCGGAGATGGGGTCCCGATCCATCGTCGCCCTGTCGCTCGTGATGCTCGGGTGCGGCGCGTCGGGCGCGGCGTCCGAGGCGACCGGCGCCTGCACCTACGTCGAGGCAGGCTACGGGCCGCCCGGGGAGGAGCAGCTCGTGGTCGAGGTCGTCGCCAAGGGGCTCGAGGTCCCGTGGGGCGTCGCGTTCCTCCCCGGCGGCGAGCTCTTGGTGACCGAGCGGCCGGGCCGCGTCGTCGTCGTCGGCGCTGACGGCCAGGTCTCCGCGCCGGTCGCCCAGCCGGCCATCCGCGCCGGATCGGAGGGCGGGCTGCTCGGCATCGCGCTGCACCCCGCGTTCGCCGACAACCGGTTTTTCTACGTCTACCTGACCGGTGAGCGCGAAGGTCGAGCGGAGAACCGCATCGAACGCTGGCGTCTCTCGGAGGACCTCTCGACCGCGTCGCTCGACCGCGTCGTCTTCTCGGGGATCGCGGCGGCGCAATACCACGACGGCGGACGCATCCGCTTCGGACCTGACGGCATGCTGTATGTCGGCACGGGGGACGGGCGCGAGCCGGAGCGATCCCAGGATCCCAAGGACCCCGCTGGCAAGATCCTTCGACTCACGCCGGAGGGCGAGGTCCCCGCCGACAACCCGATCGCCGGCAGCCCCGCGTACGTGACCGGCGTCCGCAACTCGCAGGGCTTCGACTGGCTCGACGACGGAAGCTTCGTCGTGACCGACCACGGTCCCAGCGGAGAGCTCAACGGCTGGAGCGGCCACGACGAGGTCAACGTCGCGCGCCCGGGTGAGAACCTCGGGTGGCCGCGCGTGCACGGCTGCGATCCCTACGCGGGCGCCCGCGCCCCGTCTCTCGTCTGGCGCGAGGCCGCGCCGCCCGGCGGCGCCGCGGTCTACCGGGGCAGCGCGATCCCCGGCTGGCGCGGCGCTCTCGTGGTGGCCACGCTCCGGAGCGAGCACCTCCACGTCGTGCGCTTCGACCCGAACGACGCTCGCGCTCGCATCCTCAACCACGCCGTCTACCTCGCCGGCGACTCCGGGAGCGGCCGGCTCCGCGACGTCGTGATGGGCCCCGACGGCAAGCTCTACGTCACCACCAGCAACTGCGACGGGCGGGGCACCTGCGGGGCCGACAAAGATCGCATCCTCCGCATCGCGGGCACGAGGTAACGATCTCCACGCTCACGGCTCCCCTCGTCGGGAGGTCACGCCGGGCTCGTCCTCGCGTACCATGCGCGCCGATGGTGAAGCCCTTCGAAATCGAACGCCGCGAGCACGTGGCCGTGCTCTGGCTCTCCAACCCCGATCGCCGCAACGCGATGGGCCCTGAGTTCTGGTCCGAGCTGCCTGGGGTCGTGGCCGCGCTCGACGCCGACGAAGCCGTCCGCGCGGTGGTCGTCGCGGCCAGGGGCCCGCATTTTTCCACCGGGCTCGACCTGATGCGCATGGCGCCCGAGCTCGGGCCGGCGCTGACCACGGGCGGCCTCGCCGCCGATCGCCTCGCGCTGTTCCGCAAGATCGGGGAGATGCGCCGCGGCTTCGACGCCATCGTGGAGAGCAACAAGCCGTTCATCGCGGCCGTCCACGGCTGGTGCATCGGCGGTGGGCTGGACCTCATCGCGGCGTGTGACGTGCGCGTCGCCGCGAGCTCGGCGCGCTTCTCGCTTCGCGAGACGAAGATCGCCATCGTCGCCGACATGGGCTCGCTCCAGCGCCTCGAGGGCGTCATCGGGCGCGGGCACCTGCGCGAGCTGGCCTTCACCGGCAAGGACATCGACGCCGAGCGCGCGAGGGCGATCGGGCTCGTAGGCGACGTGCTCCCGACGGATGAGGGCGCGATCGAGGCGGCCGTGGCCATGGCCACGGAGATCGCGGAGAACGCCCCGCTCGTCGTCCAGGGCACGAAGGAGGTCCTGCGCGCCACGACCCGGTGGGGAGAAGAGGCCGGCCTCCGGTACGTGGCGGTCTGGAACGCCGCGCACCTCGCCAGCGAAGACCTTCGCGAAGCGATGGCGGCGTTCATGGAGAAGCGGAAGCCCGCTTACAAGGGGAAATGACGATGATGTCACGAAAATTCGTGCTGGGGACCCTGCTCGCAGTCGTCGGTGCCGCCTGCGGAGACGACTCCGGCTCCGGCGGCTCGAACGCGACCGGCTCGACGACGAGCACCTCGTCGGGCTCGGGCAACACGGGCTCGTCCACCACGGGGCAGGCGACGAGCGGCTCCACGACCAGCGGCGGGCAAGGTGGGATGGGCGGCAGCTACGAGGGCGTCGACCCCATCGCCGGCATCGAGCCGGTGGCGCTCGTGCAGGGCGGCTTCTCCTTCACCGAGGGGACGGTCTGGCTGCCCGCGCTCGGCGTGCTCCGGTTCAGCGATATCCCCGAGAGCCGGATCCACGAGCTAGACCCGTCGAGCGACACGATCTCCGTCTGGCGCGAGCCGTCCGCCAACACGAACGGCAACGGCCTCGCGCCGAACGGCGACATCTTCATGTGTGAGCACAGCGGCCGGCGCGTCTCCCGGTCTCCCGCGGCCGGCGCGCCCGCTCCCACGACCGTCGCCGACGCCTACATGGGGATGAGCTTCAACTCGCCGAACGACGTCATCGTCCGCAGCGACGGGCAGGCTTACCTCACGGATCCGACCTACGGCCTGATGGGGCAGCAAGAGATCCCGTGGCAGGGCGTGTACCGCGTGGACACGAGCGGGGAGGTGCACCTGGTCGGCGACGAATATGGTCAGCCCAACGGCATCGCGCTGTCCCCCGACGAGACGAAGCTCTACGTGAGCGACTCACAAGACGGGGGGCTCTATTCGTATGACGTCGCGACCGACGGCTCGACCGGCGCGCGCACGCTGCTCATCGACGCGGACCCGTCCGACGGAATGGCGGTGGACGACGCGGGGAACCTCTATTTGACGACAGGCGCGGGGGTCGAGGTCTACCGTGACGACGGGACGCCCTGGGGGACCATCCCCGTGCCGGAGCAGCCGGCCAACTGCACCTTCGGTGGCGCGGACAGAAAGACGCTCTTCATCACGGCGCGCACCGGTCTCTATCGGGTCGTGCTCAACGTCCCGGGTCTTCCGTAGCTCACGGAGCCTTCCAGACGCCGCCTTCGAACACCGAAACGCTCTGTCCGTCGGTCCTCAGGCGGCGCCGGCCCTCGTCCCACACGAGCTCGAAGGGAAAGCCGTAGTTCGCCTTCTTCACGCGCTCGATCTCGTCGTTCGTGGGGAGGGCCGTCGAGGCCCGCGCGCCGACGAAGACCGGGAACCCGTCCGCGTAATATTCGACGCGATCCAGCTCGAGGACGCCGTCGAGCGCGGCCTTGGTCGGGTGCTGGAACGTGGCGACCGGCACCACCTTTTCGGGGGCGCCATAGCCGAGCGGTCCGGAGCCCTTGTCGGCCGGGAGCCCATAACCCGCGTACATCCTGGCGCTCTCGGTCTGCTTGAACCGCGCATACGGAAGCACGTTGCCGCCCAGATCGGCGACGCTGATCTCGAGGCGGGGCCCCGACACGATCACGGTGAAGGTCCGCACCGTGTGCGTGGGGTTCCGCTCCCCGACGTAGAGCCTGACGACGTCGTCCTTCGGGCACTCCTCGATGCGCACCGTCATCACCGCGGTCCCGCCGGACTCCTTGCGCAGGTATCGGTCGAGCCCGCGCATCTCCGGGAGCGCGAAGAGGGCGTCGAGGGCGCGCTCTTCGAAGTCGGCGACGGCGACCGGGACCCAGGTCTTGCCCTCGCAGCTCGACTGGGCCTCGATCTCGCCCGTCGCGGCCTTCACCCGCAGCGCCGGGTAGATGACGTCCTGGGCGGGACGCGGCGGCGCGATTCGCAACGTGTGCCAGGTAGGAGGTGGATTGGCCGGCGGATCGAGGATGACGGTATGGTCTGGGTTCTTCCCGAGGATTCGCTTCGCGTAGGCGGTCTCCGCCACGAGTCGCTTGGCCTCGGGCTCGTCGACGGGGAGCTTCGGCTGGGCAGGGGGCGCCGAGGCGACGGCCGTAGCGGTCGGGAGCGCGGCGCTGCTCGAGGGGGCGGTCGCGCTGCCCGCCGAGCTCGAGCTCGACGGCGGAGCCGGCGCCCCCGCCGAGCCCGGGGGATCGCCACACCCCACGACGAGAGTGAGGACAAGAGAGAGGTTGGGTCCCAATCGCAAGGCGAGGCCCATGGTCGGGGACTTGGGCCTCGCTGGCAAGCCGCTCAGCCCCTTGCTCGAGCCGCGTCGGGCGCCAGCGGAGCGAGCCAGTCGAGCGCCTCCTCCCCGGCGCGCCTGAGGTCTCCGCGACAGCCTCGCAGAACCCATTCCTCGATGACGACCCGCAAGGCGCCGACCAGCGCGCCCGCACACACCCGGGCGCGGCGCTGGCTCGCGGCGTCCCTCGCTGCGCCCGCCTCGAGCGCCTCGGCGAAGGCACGCTCCGCGCGGCGATCCCACTCCAGGTCCCTGGCGACGAGCGCCGGGCACTGCGCCAGGATCGCCTGCTCCGTCAGGATCAGCGCCCTGTTCTCGACGTGCTCGGAGGCGAGCTCGAGCAACGCGCGGCGCACGCGCTCGAAGGCGGGCTCGCCTTGCCGCGGCGAGGTGACGAGCGCGGCGAGCCGCTCCATTTGATCGCGGCGACGCGCAAAGAACACATCCTCCTTGGAGGGGAAATACCGGAAGAAGGTGCGCCGGGACACCCCCGCCGCCTCGGCGATCGAGTCCACCGTCACCGCGTCGAACCCGCGCGCTGCGAAGAGCTCCATCGCCAGCCTGCCGAGCTCCGCCTCGACCGCGCGCTTCTTCTTCTCGCGGAGGCCGAGCTTCGGCCGAGCGGGGCTCTGGCCCCGCTCGGCCTGGCTCGCGACGACGGAGCTCACCCCTGGGCCTTGGGCGTGAACATCTTGCCGACGAACGCGACGAGGAGCTTCTCCTGCACCTTTCGGGGGAGCTCGTTCAGGAGCGCGTTCACCTCCGCCATCTTCCCGGGGACGCCGCCGCCCGAGCCGACGACGCTCTCCACCACGTTGCCGAGGCCCTCGCCGGTGGGGTCCGACTCGATCTGCGCGGCGAGCAGGGCGGCGAGCTCCTTCGGGGGCTTGGGACCACCACCCGCGGCGCGCACCGCCTCGACGGCGCGCGGGAGCTCGGCCACGAAGTCGTCGATCCACCGGGTGTTCCCCGGGTTGATGGTCATGTGGAGGTTCTCCCGCGAGGGGCCATGGGCGAGCTGCGCCTGCACGTGCCAGCCGCGGCTCTTCAGCTCGTCCGCCAGGGCGAAAACCGAGACCTCCTCCGAGGTGAAGCCGACGAGGCTCATCTCCGGCTCGCCGAGCACCGAGAGCCCGGGGACCGCTCGAATGCCCGCGAGCAGCCGCCGCTTGGCGTCCAGCAGGCGCTCCGCGATCGATTGGTACCCGGCCTCCCCGACGAACTGGAGCACCGCCCAGGCGGCAGCGAGGGGGCCGCCCGACTTGGAGCTCTGAATCGTGTTGTTGATCATGGTGTACCCGGTCCACTCCGAGCACGTGTAGATCTGGTGCTTGCGGAGGGACTCGTCGCGATAAAGAACGACGCTCGCGCCTTTCGGGCAAAGACCATATTTGTGCAGGTCCATCGACATGCTGGTCACGCCCGGCACGGCGAAATCGAAGTCGGTAATGGTGGCGCCCAACCGCCGGAAGTAGGGGAGCAAGAAGCCGCCCATGCAGCCGTCCACGTGGCAAAGCGCCCCCTTCTCGGCCGCCATTTGCGCGATCTCCCGCACCGGGTCGACCACGCCATGGGCGTACGAGCAGGCGGAGGCCACGAGGAGCATCGTCCGATCCGAGAGGTGCGCGCGCATCGACGCGGGATCCGCGCGGAAGGACGTGGGGTCGACGTCCGTGATGATCGCGTCCACGTCGAGGTAGTGGGCGGCCTTGTGGAAGGCGGCGTGCGCAGTGATCGGCACGAGCATCTCGGGGCGGACGCCGGGGTGTTTCGCGCGGAACCAGTCGCGGGCCGTCTTGACCGCGAGGATGATCGACTCGGTCCCGCCGCTCGTGAAGTTGCCGACCACGCGGTCGTCGCCCCCGAGGTGGCGGCGCGCCATGTCGACGATGTCGTTCTCGAACTGCAGGAGGCTCGGGAACGTCGTCGGGTCGAGACCGTTTTCGGTCAGGTAGGCCATGTAGGCCTTCTTCCCGACCTCTTCGATCTCCGGCCCGTCCTCGAAGACGTAGGCGAAGAGCTTTCCTTCGCGCCACGGCCAGTCGTGTTGGCGGGCGGCCTCGAGTCGGGAGAACAGCTCGGATTTCTCGATGCCGCGAGCAGGAATTCGCATGGTCGGACCTCGAAGCATCTATCGGCCATGTGGCACGCGGTGTCAAGTGGCACCGGGTGCCAACTTTCGCGGGCGCTTCTTCTCGGCCGACCGGATATCCTCACGACCATGCGCGCAGCGATCGCCCTGGCCGCTCGTCTCCTCGGCGCGTGTTTCGTCGACGTCGTGGGCGAGCCCGACGCGGAGACCGCGCCGGCCGGGACGGGCGCGGGCGCTTCGACGACGACGGCGGGGAGCGGCGGCGCCACGACGTCCACGAGCACGACGGGCTCGTCGTCGTCCTCGAGCGGCGGAGGGGACGGCGGCGGAGGCGGCGAGCCGAGCACCTGCGGCGACGGGGTCGTGCAGGCGGCGGAGCAATGTGAAGACGGGAACAACGCCGCGGCGGACGGGTGTACCGGCTGCGCGTTCGACGCGGCCACCTGCGGGGACGGCGTGTTCCAGGCCGGTGAGACCTGCGAGTCCGGCGATCCGGAGTGTGTGGGCTGCGCGATCACCGGCGGGACCTGTTTCAAAGCCGCGGCGCTGCCGCTCGGGACGACGACCCAGGCGCTGACGTCGCAATCCAAGCCGCCGTTCCCCAACGACTGCAATGTCCAGGGGTCCACGACCCAGGTCTTTCGATTCGACGCAGGGGCCTACCCGCGGGGTGTGCTCCTGGCGCTGGTGGAGTCGACGGGAACGCAATGGCCGGCCGTCTGGGCGAGCTACGGATGCGGCTCCGATGTGCTCACGCCCTGTTATTCGTCACCAGGGCCCTTCTCGGCGATCCGCACGCCTGTGCTCGCGCCGGGCCTCTCGGTCTACTTCGGTATCGCCGACGAGAGCGATACGGGCGGGAACATGACGCTGGTGGCGCGCCCGTTTCGCGCATTTTGGCTCGACGCAGAGCTCACGAGCTGGAGCCTCGGGGGCGGGAGCTGGGTCTATGACAACGGATTGCAGGAGATTCACGACGTAAACGGGTCGACGGAGAACAAGAGCCGTGCCATCGCTCCGGCGGTGTTCGTCGGCGGGCTCGACGCCGTGACGGTGGCGCTCCACTACGGGAAGACGGCGGGCGGTGCGTTTCGGCTGATCGCGTCGACCGACGGCGGGACCACCTTCGGCCCGCTCGGAATGGATCTTCCGGAGGCGAACTTCTCGTTCGGAGCAAACGCGGAGCGACAGCTCACCTTGAACGGCGCGACGAGCGTCATCGTCGGGGTGGAGCTCGACAACCCGATGCCCGGCGGAACGCAGATCTGGTTCAACCAGGTGGCGGTGTTGGAGCTCTGACGTCGCCGACCTCGATCTCGTGGTCGACCATCCGGTCGGCGTCGAAGATGAACCGCCCGGCGAACCAGCGTCCGGCCAGCATGTGGGGGATCCACAGACGGTCGTCGGCCCACATCTCGTCGTACGGGATGGCGTCGAGCGGCGTCCACAGGGGGATCGCCTCCTCCGTCTCGCGCGGCTCGCCTTCGCAGCCGCGCGCCGTGAACACGTGGCAGAAGAGGCCGTAGCCGTCGGTGAACTGGAAGGCGAGCTCCCCTCGCTCCTCCACGCCGAAGGGCTTCACGCAGAGCTCCTCTCCGATCTCGCGGACCGCGGCCTGGATCGGTGTCTCGCCCGGGTCGAGGCGGCCGCCTGGGCCGTTCACCTTCCCGGCCCCGAGGCCCCGCTTCTTCCGGATGAGCAGGATGCGCGAGCCCTCCACCACGAAGAGGAGGGTCGCGACGTCCTTGGGCTTCCAGGTCGGCCAGTCGATGTCGGTGAGCGCGCGCAAAGTGGCCCTCGATCGCACGACTGTTGGCCCGACAGAAGGGGGCTCGGAACAATGCGCTTCCTGATGGAAGCAACGAGCGGGGAGACCGCGTGGTTCGTGACCAACGGCGAGCGCGTGGTAGGGCCCATGCCGACCGCGGATCTCGTTCGGAGCGTCGCGATGGGACA
The DNA here is from genome assembly GCA_016794345.1 of Myxococcales bacterium. Classification (GTDB taxonomy): domain Bacteria; phylum Myxococcota_A; class Polyangia; order Polyangiales; family Polyangiaceae; genus Xiheicaenibacterium; species Xiheicaenibacterium phototrophicum. The sequence continues at coordinate 41,599 of JAEUKE010000041.1, read as the reverse complement.
GATCGGGGAGAGCTGCAAGACGTGGCACGAAGGGCTGCCCGGCTGGCGGCCGCTCGATTCCATCCGTGAAGTTCGTGCGCTGATCCGGGCTCGCGCGTCGCGAGGAGACGACTGGATCCCGTCCGAGACCTGGAAGCCGGGCGGGGGGCCCGAGGCGGCGGCGCGACGCGCCGCGCTGTGGATGGACGACGCCGCCGACGAGAGCGAGGTGGTCGCGCTGGCGCTCCAGGCCATCGTCCTGGAGACGCGGGCGGACGTGGGTCTGGCCCACCGCCCGAAGCGTGCGCTCGGCGCGCTGGAGACCCGGGCCGTGTTCGGCTCCATGGGGCAAGAGCTCCTCGGCTACGAGGTGCCGGCGGACGACCTCGCCATCCGCATCGCACGACGCGGCACCGCGGTCCTGGAGCGCGGATCGGCTGGCGTGGTCCCGCAGTCGCGCGCGCTCTGCGTCGCTGGCGCCTCGGCGGCGGGGGTCGCGCTGGCGCCGATCTACCTCGGGGCCAAGCTGGTCGCCGTGCTGGAGGTCGCCCGGGAGGACCGCGCCTTCCGCCGCGGAGACCGCGCGTGGATGCGAGCCGTCGTTCGGGCGGCTGCGACCCGCATGGCGAGCTGATCCCGCGGATGCGATGATGCGCGCGTGATCGTGATCTCGCGCGACGAGGCGCGTCGGTTCCTCGTCTCTCACCTCGGCCTCGCGCGCCGCGAGAAGCGCGCAGGAGCGGCCGGCATCCGCCGGACCCTCGCGTCGCTCCGGTGCATCCAGCTCGACCCGCTCGACGCCATCGGTCAGAACGCCGACCTGGTCGTGCTGGCTCGCGTCCGCGGCGCGTCGCGAGGCGAGGTGCACCGCGCGCTCTACCCCGGCCACGCCTTCGAGCATTTCGCGAAGGAGCGCTGCCTGCTCCCGGCGAGCGCGTTCCCTCATTACCGCGACCGCGCCGTCGAGACGCCGTGGTGGCGACACTCCGAGCGCATGAAGAGGCTCGACCCAGGGCTCGTCCGCGACGTCCTCGCGGAGGTTCGGGCGCGGGGCCCGATATCGGCTCGCGCGCTCGAGCACCGCGGGTCGGTGGTCCCGATCGATTGGAGCGGGTGGAAGGGGACCTCGAGCGCCGCGAAGCTCGCCCTGGAGGTGCTCTGGACTCGCTGTGAGGTCGTGGTCGCGGGCAGAGAAGGACGCGACAAGCTCTACGACGTCCCCGCGCGCGCCTTGCCGGACGTCGCGGAGCAACCGGCGCCTCTCGACTTCCCGCGCTGGGCGCTCGTCGAGCGGGTCAGCGCGGCGGGGCTCCTGTCGCGCGCGAGCGGCCCGTGGTGGTCGATGCTCGCCGAGCAGCGGACGAGCGGGCTCGCCGACGAGCTCGCGCGCGAAGGCGCGATCGAGATCGTCTCCATCGAGGGCAGCAAGCGCCCGTACCTGGCGCCGAAGGGCTTCCGGGAGACGAGGCCGCAGGAGCCCGACCTTGCCATGCGGATCCTCGGTCCGCTCGACCCGCTGCTCTGGGACCGCGCGCTCGTGCGCGACGTCTTCGGCTTCGACTACGTGTGGGAGGTCTACAAGCCCGCGTCCGAGCGCAAATGGGGCTGGTACGTCTGCCCGCTCTACCACCGCGGAGGGCTCGTGGGCCGGATCGAGGCGCGGATCGAGGGCGGCATGCTCTGCGTGGACAAGCTCTGGCGCGAGGCCGGCGCCGCATTCGACGAGGGCGCCTTCGACGCGGCGCTCGAGGCGCACGCGACCGCCTGCGGCGCGCGCGGCGTGAGGCGTGGTCGCGGCGCGCGCAGGCGCTGACCTTCGCTCGACGCTCTACCCGGCCGCGGCGATCTTCTGCGCGACGCGGTCCGCGAGCGCCATGACGGTGAGCATGGGGTTCACGGCCGGGCTCGAGGCGAAGATGCCGGTGTCCGAGATGTAGAGGTTGTCGAGATCGTGGGCGCGGCCGTCGTCCCGCACGACGCCGTCCTCCCGACGCTTGGCCATCCGTGTGGAGCCGAACGCGTGGTTGGCGGCCGTGATGGTGTCGCTACCCCTGAGCTTCATCGTCCGCAGGACCTCGCTCTCCGCCTTGGAGCCGAGCACCTCGGGGATGCCGTGGATACCGGGGAGGATCGACACAGCGCCCGATGCCCAGCAGATGTCCGACAAGATGGCGAGGCCACGCTGGATGAGCTTCACGTCGTCGTCGTGGAAGTGGAAGCGCAGGTCCGGATCGTAGCCGCTTCGTTTGGCAGAGACCGTTCCATGGGAATGGTCCGCCGCGACGATCACGTCGAATGGAGCCATCCGGTCGTAGGTCTTCAGGTGACCCTGGTAGGCGGAGCCGAGGCCGGGAAGCCGCGCCGCAAGGACGGCCGGAGGCGACCAGAGCACCTCGAGCTTCATGCCCTCGCGAAGGTAATGGAGCGAATGGTACCCCTGCGTCGCGCCTTCCCAGGGGTCGATCGGGTCGGCGTACACGGCCATCACGGCGAGGCCCGGGTGCAGGAGCAGGCGCTTGCCGACCCACTCCGAGCTCGTCAGCGCCAGGCTCTTCTGCAAGATGACCGGCGTTTGCATGCAGCCCGCCGCGAGGACCACGGTCTTCGGGTACACGCGGAAGCCGTGGGTCTCCCGGTTCGTCATCGGCTCGACGACGTGCCCGGTGACCTCCACCACCCGGCGTCCCTGCGTGACCACCTGCTCGGCGCGCAGGCTGGTGTAGACGCGCGCGCCTGCGCGAATGGCGGCCGGGACGTAGCTCACGTCGGTCGACTTCTTCGCGCCGTTGCGGCAGCCCGTGAAACACTCCCCCGAGCCGCGGCACCCCTTCACGTTGCGCCAGGTCGGCTCCGAGCTGATCCCGAGCGCGTCGCAGCCCTCCTTGAACTTGAGGTTGCGCGGGCCCTGTACGTCCTTCGGTGTGGGCTCGACGAAGAGGAACTTCTCCACGCGCTCGAAATGGGGAGCCATTGTCGCGGCGTCGAGCTCGACGCCCGTCTCGCGGTTCCACTTCTCCCAGATCCAATCGGGCGCGCGCGCGCAGATGGCCGAGTTGATGAGCGAGCCGCCGCCGAGGGCGTTCGCCTGCATCGTGGGGATGAACATGTTCCCCCGCGTCGCGCGGGTGCCGCCCTCCCGAAGGACGTTCTGCATGGCGCGACCCGCCTCGAGCTCGAACTGGTGGGCGCCGAACGGCGGCCCCTCCTCCAGGAGGACGACGTCCCGGCCGGCCTCGGCGAGCTCCTTGGCCACGACGGCGCCGCCCGGGCCCGAGCCGACGACGAGCACGTCGCAATGAATGGTCAGATCGGCGTCGTAATCGGAGAAGACACGCACACCCTCGTGCGGGCCGCCACGGCCGAAGCTCTCGGGCGCGCGGTCGGAGCGCAAAACGGACATCCTCGTCATGACGCGGTCCTCCTCGAGGCGAATGGGTCTTTCTCGGCCTTCACGCGCATGGCGCGCGCCACCTCGGGGTGAGCGAGGTAGCCCATTGTCAGCATGGTCCGGATGGACAGGAAGGCGATGCGGCGGAAATAGATGGGGCTCGTGCGCATGGCCTCGAGCACCCGCAGCCTGTCTCGTTCGGGCAGGCTGGTGAAGCGGACGGGACGCGGGCCGAAGACCCACGGCCCGTGCTCGATGAACCAGAGGAGCAGGCGTATCAGCACGCCCTGCTGGTCGGGCAGGCGCGAGACATAACGGTCGAAGTACTCGACCAGCCCCGCTTGCGTTCCGGAGAGCGGGATGGGCCCGCCGGCGGGAAACAGGGTGTCGGCGCACGCGGCGACGATTGTTTGCTCCTTCGCCGTGAGGAAGCCGGATTGGTAGGCCTTCTTCGGGTAACCGAGGAAGAGCCCCTTGGCGAGGACGGCGCCGCTCGCGGCCAAACCTGTGAAGAGGAGCACGGGCCTTTGCATGTCAAACCTTCCGGGCAGGAGCCTGCTTGCCTGCGAAATGTGCGCCGAGGCGGGTGGAGAGCGTGCGGTCCACGCTGGCGAGGAACTTGTCGAGGTGAGCGAGAGCCGCCTTCTCCTTCCCGGTCTCCACCAGGTCGAGCAGCTTCTGGAGCGCTTCGGTGTGGCCGGGCGGCGGTCCGCCGGCGAGCGGCGCGAGCAGGGCGTTCACCTCGCGCATGGGCGCCCAGAAGGCGTTGCCGAGCCAGACGACCGGCCAGACGCCGCTCGCGATGACGAGCGCGCGAAACAGGCGCAGCTCCGCGAGCGCGCTGTCCGTCGGGCCTTCCGCCCTGACCAGGTCCTGCAGCGCTTCGCGGGCGGGGCCGAGCGAGTCGCGCGTGGCGTAACGAGCAGCGAGGCGCGTCGCCTCGCGTGCGAGGAGCGTGCGAAGGTGGAGCAGCTCCGGGATGAGGCGGAGCGCGTCCGCCGGGGCGATGCCCGCGGCGAGGTAGTCAGGCAGGAGCGCGGGCGTCCCCTCGTGGCGCCAGTCCAGCACGTGGGCGCCCGAGCCGCGGCGGGACGCTACCATCCCTCGGCTCGCCAACCGGCCGAGCGCCTCGCGCACCGTGCTGCGGCCGCAGCCGTGTTTCGTGGCGAGCTCCGTCTCGGCCGGCAGGCGGACGCCGGGCGGGAACGCGCCGGAGACAATCGCCCCCGCGATCGCGCGCTCGACGCGGTCGACCTCGTTTACCCTGGCCATGTCAGACTAATTAGTCTGACAACTTGGTGAGCGCAAGGGGCATCTGCAGCCTCGGGGTGCTAGACCTGTTCGGCGATGATCCCGCTGCGCGACACCATCCCGTCCAGCCGGCGACCCGTCGTCACCTACGTCCTCCTCGCGCTGAACGTCGTGGTGTTTCTGTACGAGCTCTCGCTCGGTCGCGCGATCGAGCCGTTCATCTTGCAGTGGGGGCTCGTCCCCGCGCGGTTCATGCTGACGGAACCGTCATCGTGGGTCCCCGTCCTCACCTCGATGTTCCTCCACGGCGGCTGGGCGCACGTCGGAGGCAACCTGCTCTACCTCTGGATCTTCGGCGACAACGTGGAAGACCGGATGGGCCACGGGCGGTACCTGTTTTTCTACCTGGCCTGCGGCACCTGCGCGGCGCTCGCCCAGACCCTCGCGAGCCCCGGCTCGCCCACGCCGATGGTCGGGGCCTCGGGCGCCATCGCGGGCGTCCTCGGCGCCTACTTGCTCTATTACCCGCACGCACGCGTCGTGACGCTGGTCCCGATCTTCTTCTTCATCCAGCTGATCGAGATCCCCGCGCTGTTCTTCCTGCTGCTCTGGTTCGCCATGCAGCTCGTCAATGGCGCGGCGTCGCTCACGCGGGCGACCGCGGCGACCGGCGGCGTCGCCTGGTGGGCGCACCTCGGCGGCTTCGCGGCCGGCATCGTCCTGGGCCTGCTCCTCGGCTACGGGCGGCCGAAGGCGGTCTCGCGAACGCAGGGCGGCTTCTGGCCGCGTCAGCCCGGAGGGACACCTTGGGGGCGGTGAGCGAGGAGGCGGCCTCCTCTTCGGCCATCGTGAGCGCCCTGCGTCGCGTTCGGATCCTGGTCTTCGTGGAGTGCCTTCTCCTCGGGCTCGCCCTGATGGCCGGCGCAGCGGTCGCCGGCTCGGCTCGAGATCTCGTCGAGACCACGACCGCCATCGGGCTCGTCGGCGGGATCGCGGCGGAGAAACACGACGCGGGACCGGCCTATCCGTCGTTCGCCGGGACAATCGACGAGCTGCGCCTGTCGCGCGTGGTTCGGTACGCAGGGCCGTTTACGCCCGTGCCGAGCCCATTTGTGTCCGATCCGGACACGGTCGCCCTCTACCACTTCGACGAAGGGGCCGGCTCGGTTGCCTTCGATTCTTCGGGGTTCCCGGGCGGTCCGAGCGACGGCGTGCTGAACGTCGGCGGGACACCCCAAGGCCCGGTCTGGTCGAATGAGACGCCGTTCTGACGGCGTCGGAAAGGCGCGGCTCGGCGTGGATCTAGGACGCTGCTCGTTCTCTATCACCGGCATCGGCGGGTTCATCGGCCTGAGGCTCGCGGAGATCGCTCGCGAACGAGGCGCCCTGGTCCGAGGTCTCGAGCTCCCAGGCCCCGCCGCCGATCGAGCGCGCCGTCGGGGCTTCGAGGTCGTCGAGGGGGACGTCACCCGGGAGGCGGACGCCGCGCGCGCGGTCGCGGGCGTCGACGTCGTCGTCCACACGGCCGCGATCGTGGGTGAGGGGGGCGACGTCGAGGCGTACCGCCGCGTGAACGTCGGCGGGACGCGCACCGTGGCGCGGGCCGCGAAGGCGGCGGGCGCGCGGCGCTTCGTCCACCTGTCGTCCGTCATGGTGTTCGGGTTCTCCTTCCCGGACGGCGTCGGCGAGGACGGGCCGTTGCGAGGCGAGGGGAACGCGTATTGCCAGACGAAGATCGAGAGCGAAGACGTCCTCTCGCGGACCTTGGAGCGCGGCGACCTCGAGATCACGATCATCCGTCCCGGCGACGTGTACGGCCCCGGCTCGATCCCGTGGGTGGTGCGCCCGCTCGAGCTGATGAAGAAGCGGCTCTTCGTCCTGCCGGACGGCGGAGCAGGCCTCCTCAACCACGTGCACGTCGACACGCTCTGCGAGGGCATCTTGCTCGCGGTCGAGCGCGAGGCCTCGGGTGTCTTCACGTTGACCGACGGCGCGGCGACGACTTGCCACGAGTATTTCGGCTTCCTCGCGAAAATGGCGGGCCGCTCCCTTCCCTCGCTTCCGAGCAAGCTCCTGCGGCCCGCGTTCGGAGCGATGGCCGCGGCGTTCCGCGCGCTGGGCAAGGAGCCACCCGCCCGGCGGGAGGCCCTCGACTACCTCCTGCGGTCGGGGACCTATTCGATCGAGAAGGCTCGGCGCGAGCTCGGCTACGAGCCGAAGATCGCGCTGCCCGAGGGAATGGCCGAGGTCGAGCGCTGGGCGCGCGGCCTCGGTCTCGTTTGAGGTCGCTCTCTCGAGGGGGGTCACGCGAGGAAGTCCCGCCACCGCTGGGGCGTTCTGGTAGTCGTGACGCGTGTGGAGACCATCGATCGCAACCTCGTGATTGCCGGGTTCCTCCTGGCGGCCGGATGTGGCGGGGGACAGCCGGCTGCGCCGGTGGCCGAGTCCGCGGTGCTCGACCCGCCTCCGGTGTCCTCATCGTCGGTGCAGGCCGCCCCCGCTTCGAGCGCCCCCCCGCGAGATCTCCGCTCGCGGCTCTGCCAGGGCAGGCCGGGCTGCTCGCTCGTCTCGACACGCAAGGTGGGAGGCGCGAGCGCCGAGTCGTCGATGGTCGCGCTGCTGTCGCTCCCCCCTCCTCCGGAGGACGAGACCGACGCGCCGCCGCAGCTCACGGCAGAGGGCCCGGACGACCGCTTCGGCGCGCGGTTCGGGAGCTGCCAGCCCTACGAATACTGGCTCGTGAACGGCGACGAGCCCCCCCGCCTCTTGCTCGAGATCTGCAACGACGGGCACGGCGCGTCCGGGGTGGGCGAGGATCTCGTGTCGATCCCCGGGGACGGAACGCTCAGGTACCAGGTGAACGGCGGCTCGGCCTGGCGCTGGGACAGGGACGTCGCGATCTCCCTGGCGCCGCTCCAGAGGATGACGGAACGGTCGTCGGGCTATTGGACGGTGGGGGAGAACAACGAGACCGCTTCGTGGGACCACACCACCTTCTCGGGACAGACCCAATGGGCGGCCCCGAAATGCGACACGAAGAACGGGCCATCCCAAGAGATCGTCGAGCGGGCGTTCACGCGCATCCCCAGCGTTGCGCCCGTGGCTTCGTTCGTGGACGGCGGCTGGAAGAGCAGCGGGCTCGGCGCCTGTGCGGCCACGCTCCGGGAAGACGGAAGCGCGAGGCTCGCCGCGGTCGTGATGGACGGCGTCGTCTACGTCGAAGCCGAGGACGACGTGATCTCGGGGCGCGACCTCCTCGAGATCTGGACCCACCCGGAGGCCCCTTCGTACTCGAGCCATTGCGTCGAGACCGATGAAGCGGTGACAGGCCTCTCCATCTCGCCCGAGTCGGGCAAGCCGAAGGCCCGGGGCAGGACCGATCTGACGCCGCCGGTCCTCCTCGAGGGAGCCCTCGACAAGGAGCGTCGCGTGTTCCGCGCGGCGTTCCGCCTCCCGCGGCCCGACGCCGCGCTCACGGTCGTCTATCGCGACAATGATCAGGGCAGAGGCTACCGCCGCGTGCTGGAGACGAGCGGCCTCGACACGCGCGACGCGACCACGCTGGGGCGAGTGCGCATCGTGCCTCCGAGCGAGGCCACCTGTGTCCTCGTCGATGGAAAGCTCGAGGCCGTCGGCGCGCCGAGCGATCCAGGGCAGGCGTTCATCGGCTTCTGACCCCGTCGCCGCGTGAGGTGAGTGGTACGCTCGGTGCCCCCGAATGGCCGAGCCCGCGATGAAGCTCCGAGTCTCCGCCTACGCCGTCCCGGTGAGCGTCCCCATCGTGAACTTCGGCGAGAAGCTCGGGCTGCCGGAGCTGACCAAGGACCGCAAACACGTGGTGCTCGGCGAGGACGGTGAGCGCGGGCGCTACGTCGTCGCTTACGACTTCGGCGCGGTCATCTTCATCGGCGAGACCGAGGCTGCGGAGAAGCAGCTCCTCGAGCGCTGGTTCGCGCTCTCCGGCAAGCGGACGAGAGAGCCGACGACCGAGGACTTCACGATCGTGGTGGAGCCGGGCTCGAAGGTCGCCGCGACGTTCGACGCGATCCAGGTCCCCGAGATCACGACGCCGCTGGTCGACATCGTCGCGCTCGTCGTGGGCCAGTCGGTCGCGATGGAGCACATCGAGACCGAGGTGGACGCGACCCTCCTGCGGCTCGAGACGTACTCCGAGGCCCTGCGTCTGCGCGGCGACTACCGCGGCACGAAGCGCGAGCTCCTGCGTTTCATCGGGACCGGCCTCTCGCTCTCGAACCGGGCCGTGCTCACCCTCAGCATCCTCGACCCGCCGCTCTCGTCGTGGAACGACGAGACCCTGGATCGCGCCCACCGTGTCCTCCGAGACGCGTTCGGCGTCGAGGAGCGTTACCGAGCGCTCGATCACAAGCTGACGAAGATCCAGGGCAGCCTGGAGCTGCTCGTCGATCTCGTGCAACACAAGCGCGCCCAGCTGCTCGAGGGTGTGGTCATCGCCCTCATCGCGGTCGAGATCGTCCTGTTTTTCGTCGAGCGGTACTGGCCCGCTCCCTGAGCCACGCAGAGCGAACCCGATGCAGCCGATCGCGCACGAAATGCGCGATCGGGGGTGCGACGCCTTGTCGCGCGCCGGCCTTGCGCCGCGCTGTTAAGCACGACCTCGGTTGCGCCGGAACCTCCTCATGAGTCGCCCGCTCGGTCTCGCCTTTCTCCTCGCCGCGACGCTCGCGCCGCGCATCGCGGAGGCGGGCGCGTGTTGTGGCGAGGTGTCGACGTTGGGCGATCGTCTCCTCTCGAGCGAGGCCCTCGCGACGTCCCTGGGGCTCGCGTTCAAGCCGCGGTTCGGCAGCTTCGACGCCGACGGCGGCTTTCACGGGATCCCCGCGGGGAGCACCGACGTGGGGGCGTCGATCTTCGTCGACGCCGTCGCGCGCGTGACGCAGCGGCTCGAGGTCGGCGCCTCGCTCGACGGCTCGATCAACGTCCGCGAGTCGGGCTCCGTCTCCGCGGTCGGTGGGGGTGTCGGCGACGTGCGCGCGCGCGCCCGCGTGACGATCGTCGACAGCGCGGACACGCGCTACTGGCCCGGGTTCTCCGCGCTCGTCGGAGCCGTGGTCCCGACCGGCGTCCCTGCTTCTCGCGCGACCGACGACCTCGCGGTGGACGTCACGGGGCAAGGCGCCGGTGAGGTCGTGGTTGGCGTCTCGGCCGACAAGCTCTGGGAGGAGATCTTCTTCGCGCGCGTCGACGCGACGGCCGGCTTCTTCGTGCCGGAGTCGATCGGCGCCGAACGCGTCCTGCGTGCGCCGCGCCTGACGGTCACGGCTGCGCTGGGCCCGAGTTTTGCTTGGGGTTCGATCGGCGCCGGCGTCAGCCACGAGGCCGAGGCCGCTCCGCTCATCGAGTCCGCAGAGCCGAGCGAGGTCGGTCGCAGCAAGACCGATCTCGCGCTCTTCGGCTGGTTCCCCGTCAATCGTCGTCTCGCCTTCGTCGCGCGCCTTCGCGGACCGCTCCCCGCGGATGGCTTCGGTGCGCAAGAAACCGCCGAGGTGTCGGCCTCGCTCGCCGTGCGCCTCGCCTTGCTCGAGAAATGATCATGACCCGTTCCATCCTCCCCTTCATCCTCGTCCTCGTCGGCTGCTCCCAGGCCACCGCGGAACGAGACGAGCCCGTTCGCGAGGACGTCGGTGAGTCGGGCGTCCTCGAGTTCGAGCTCGACCTCGCCGGCGCCGTCCCCGCGGGCAAGGTCTCGGCCGAGCTGACCATCCTGCGCGACGACGTGCCCCTCGAGGGGGTCAACGTCTGGATCACGGCACGAATGCCTGGCCATACGCACACCGAGAGCGCCGCTCGGGCGGACGACCTGGGTGAAGGCATCTATGAGATCAACGACCTCGAGCTGATGATGCCCGGCGAGTGGACGCTCGAGCTTGACGCCGAAGCCGAGGGCGCTCACGACACCGTGACGTTCGAGATACTCGTCGAGTGACACGTTGATAACCGGCTCCCTGCTCCGCTGGCTGTTTGGTCTCCGCTGGGTCATCGTCGCGATCCTCGCGGCCGCGCTGCCTGCGTCGGAGCACTGGCTCGGGCTGCCGGTCTCCTGGGCGGTCGCGGTGCCGGCGCTCTCCGTCCTCGCGCTGGCCAACGTCGCCCCGACGATCCGCTCGAGCTCGGGCGGGGTCATCCGCCCGCGCGCGGTGGTCGCGCACGTCGTCCTCGACGTGCTGACGATCTCGGTCGTCCTCGGCGCCTCCGGCGGCGCGGCCAACCCGTTCAGCGCCATCCTCCTCGTGTACGTCGCGCTCGCGGCCTCGATGCTGCCGCCCGGGGCCACGTTTTTCATCGCCGGCCTCGCTGCCTGCACGTTCGGCGCGCTCTTCTTCGTCCCCGGCAGCGCCTCGTGCCACGTGCCCGGCGCCGACTTCGCGAGCCACCTCTACGGGATGTGGGTGGCCTTCGCGCTCGGCGCGGGCCTCGTCGCGTTTTTCCTCACCCGGGTGAGGCGCGCGCTGCAAGAGCGCGAGCGCGAGCTCGCGGAGCTGTCGCAGCGCGCGCAGGAGTCGATGAAGTTTGCTGCGCTCGGCACCCTCGCCGCCGGCACCGCACACGAGCTGGGGACGCCGCTCGGGACGATCGCCGTGCTCGCGGGTGAGCTCTCGCACGCCTCGGCGGACGAGGTGCCGCGGCACGCTCGCGCCATCGGCGAACAGGTGGCGCGGTGCCGCGCCGTCCTCGAGCGCATGCGACCTGGCGCGACCCCCACCGAGGGCGGCGACGCGGAGCTCGCGACCAGCGTCCCGCTCGCCGTCGCTGCGTGGCGAGCCGCGAACCCCGACGTCGAGGTCGAGGTCCGGAGCGCTGGCTCCGGCGTCGTTCCGCTCGGCCACGCGGACGTCGAGGCGGCGCTGTTCGTCCTGCTCGACAACGCTCGCGCCGCGCAGGCCGTCGCAGGCCGCGCGACGCCGATCGTGGTCGAGGCAGGCGAGCGAGGCGGCGTGCCTTACGTGTCGGTGGAGGACGAAGGCGCGGGGATCGCCGAGGACGATCTGCCGCGGGTGGGTGAGCCGTTTTTCACGACGAAGGGCGTGGGGGAAGGGATGGGCCTCGGCCTCTACGTCGTGCGCACGCTCCTCGGGCACGCCGGCGGCAAGCTCCAGATCGAGCGCCGCAGTCCGGCGGGCACCCGCATCCAGATGACCTTCGGCGGTCTCGAGGCCAGCCCCGCATGAGCGAGGTCGAGGGGCTGCCGACGCTTCTCGTCGTCGACGATGACAAGGCCTTCCGCGAGACGATCGGCGCGGCGCTCGCTCGGCGCGGGTTCGCGGTGACGCTCGCCGCGAACGCGATCGAAGGGGAGGTCGCCGCGAAGCAGGCGGAGCTCGAGTACGCCTTGGTGGACGTGCGGATGCCTGGTCCGAGCGGCATCGAGCTCGTCGAGCGCCTCCGGGCCATCGACGAAGGGACCCGCATCGTCGTCCTCACCGGTTTCGGAAGCATCGCAAACGCGGTCGCCGCGATGCGCGCGGGTGCGCAGGACTACCTCACGAAGCCCACGGACGCCGCCGCGTGCGAGCGCGCGCTCCTCGGTCGCGTCGTCGAGGCCGACGCGGACGACTCGCTGCCGAGCCTCGAGCGCGTCGAGTGGGAGTACATCCAACGTGTCCTCGTGGACTCGGGCGGGAACGTCTCGCAGGCGGCGCGCCGGCTGGGCATGCACCGGCGGTCCCTGCAGCGAAAGCTCGGGCGGAACGCGCCCAGGCGATGAGCGTGTAACGCTCCTGCGGGTTCCCGAGTCCGTCCCTGGCGCGTAGCGTGTCGTTCGTCGACTCGAACGAGGGAGGCTCTTTCATGACGATCAGATTGCACGGCTTTCCGGGGACCAGGACCAATCGCGTCCGGTGGATGCTCGAGGAGCTCGGCGTGGACTACGAGTTCGTCCTCGTCGAGATCCTGAAAGGGGCACACAAGGAGGCGGGGTACCTCGAGCGGCACCCCCACGGGCGCGTGCCGTATTTCGAGGACGGGGAGGTGAAGCTCCTCGAGAGTTGCGCCGCGGTGCTGCACCTCGCCGACAGCCACCCCGAGAAGAAGCTCGCGCCCGCGCTGGGGACCGCCGAGCGAGCCGCCTACTACCAGTGGATCGTGTACAGCGCGGCGACGCTCGACGAGCCCGTCATCAAGACCTATTTCCATACCGTCATCTTCCCGCCCGAGCGGCGGAAACAAGAGGTGGTGGACGAGCACCGTCCTACTCTGCAGGCTGCGTGCCGCGTGCTCGACGCCGCGCTCGCCGGCAAGTCGTACCTCCTCGGCGACGCGTTCTCGGCGGCCGACGTGGCCGTCGGCTACGCGCTCAACCTCATGGACCAGGCCGGGGCGATCCAAGACGCCCCCCATGTGGCCGCGTACCTCGCGCGCCTGCGCGTGCGGCCCGCGTTCAAGAAAGTCTACGGCTGAATGAGGTCCGGCCACCGTTGACGCAAGGGAACGCCCGCGAAATACCCTCGCGGATGGCCGAAAAGACCCAGCTCGATCATCTCTACGACCTCGAGAAGAAGTTCGGCGACCGCACCTGGCTCACGCAGCCGCTCGGTGGTGGTCGGGTGAAGGAGCTGACGTTCAAGGAGGCGCTGGACGAGGCGCGTCGCATGGCGACGCACCTCGTCTCGCTCGACCTGCCGCCCAAGAGCCAGATCGCGCTCTTCTCGAAGAACACGGCGTGGTGGCTCCTCGCCGATATCGCCATCTGGATGGCCGGCCACGTGAGCGTGCCGCTCTATCCCATCCTCACGGCCCAGACGATCCGCCAGATCCTCGACCACAGCGAGTCGAAGCTCATCTTTGTCGGCAAGCTCGACGGCTTCTCCGAGATGGAGCCCGGCATCCCCGAGTCGCTGCCGCGGATCATCCTGCCGCTCGCGCCCAAGATGAAGGGCGACCACCCCACGTGGGAGGACATCGTCGCCAAGACGGAGCCGACCGTCGGATCACCCACGCGCGAGGCGAGCGACCTCGCCACGATCGTCTACACCTCCGGCACGACCGGCGTCCCCAAGGGGGTCATGCACAGCTTCGGGACGATGTGCGCGTCGATGCTGATCATGGAGCTCGTGAAGGCGACGCCCGAAGACCGCATGCTCTCGTACCTGCCTCTCGCGCACGTGTTCGAGCGCACGATCGTCGAGACGGTCACGTTCACGCAGGGCACACAGATCTATTTCGCCGAGAGCCTCGACACCTTCGTGAACGACATCAAGCGCGCTCGTCCGACGATCTTCGCGAGTGTGCCGCGGCTGTGGCTGAAGTTCCACCAGGGCGTCCTCGCGAAGATGCCGGAGCAGCGGCTCAGCCTGCTCCTCAAGATCCCGTTCGTGCGAGGCCTCATCGGCAAGAAGGTGCTGGCCGGGCTCGGCCTCGATCAGGTTCGCCTGGCGGTCACGGGCTCGGCTCCCATCCCGCCGGAGCTGCTCGCCTGGTACCGCTCCCTCGGGCTCGAGCTCTACGAGGGCTACGGGATGAGCGAGAACTTCTCCTACTCCCACCTGAACCGGCCGGGCCAGACCAAGGTCGGGACGGTGGGGATCACGAACCCGGGGGTGGAGACGAAGCTCAGCGATCAGGGCGAGATCCTGGTGAAGAGCCCCGCCACGATGCTCGGCTACTTCAAGGCTCCCGAGATCACCGCGGAGGTCATGACCGACGACGGGTTCCTGAAGACGGGCGATCGCGGCGCGATCGACTCCGAGGGGTTCTTGCGCATCACCGGTCGCGTGAAAGAGCTCTTCAAGACGAGCAAAGGCAAATACGTCGCGCCCGCGCCGATCGAGAACAAGCTCCTCACCACCGAGACGCTCGAGCTCGCGTGTGTGCAAGGCAGCGGCATGCCGCAGCCCTACGCGGTGGTCGTGCTCTCCGAGCAGGCGCGCAAAGCGCTCGATGGCGGGGACGCGAAGGCGGAGATCGAGAGAGCGCTGCTGGAGCATCTGGAGCGCATCAACACCGAGCTCGATCAACACGAGCAGCTCGAGCTCATTGCCGTCACGAAAGATGCCTGGACGATCGAAAACGGGACGCTCACGCCGACCTTGAAGGTCAAGCGCGCGGTCATCGAGGACAAGTACGGCAAGCTCGCGGAAGACTGGTACAAGAAGAGCGAGAAGGTCATCTGGACCTGACCGCTCTGCCACGATGAAGTCTCCCTCGGTCGACGTGCTCATCGTCGGCGCCGGTCTCTCGGGGATCGGGGCCGCCTACTACCTGAAGACACTCAGCCCGCGTCGCACGTTCACGATCATCGAGGCTCGCGAGCGGCTCGGCGGGACGTGGGATTTGTTCCGCTATCCCGGCATCCGGTCCGACTCGGACATGTACACCTTCGGCTTCGAGTTCCACCCGTGGAAGAACCCGAAGGCCATCGCGGACGGCCCTTCGATCCTCGCGTACCTGAAGGAGACGGCGCGCACCTTCGGGATCGACGAGAAGATGGAGTTCAAGAGGCGCCTCGTTCGCGCGTCCTGGTCCAGCGAGGACTCGCTGTGGACGGTCGACGTGGAGGACGTCGCGACCGGCGCCGTGAGCCAGCGCACGTGCCGCTTCCTCTACTTGTGCGCCGGCTACTACGAATACGAAAAGGGCTACACGCCGGACTTCGCGGGCCGTGAGCGCTTCGGCGGCCCCGTCGTTCATCCGCAGCACTGGCCTGAAGAGCTGGACTACGCGGGCAAACGCGTCGTCATCATCGGGAGCGGCGCCACCGCCGTCACGCTCGTGCCGGAGCTGGCGAAGACGGCCGCACACGTGACGATGCTCCAGCGCTCGCCGACCTACGTCATGTCGCGGCCCGAGCGCGATCCGCTCGCCCGGGCCATCTCGTCGGTGTTCCCTGCGAGCGCCGCGTTCCGCGTCACGCGTTGGAAAAACGTCGCGCTCGGCATGGCCTTCTACAACTACTGCCGCCGGTTCCCGGAGCACGCGAAGCGGCTCCTCGTCGGTGCGGTGAAGAAGGAGCTCGGCCCGGGGGTCGACGCGGCGAAGCACTTCACGCCCCGCTACGACCCGTGGAACCAGCGCCTCTGCGCGGTCCCCGACGGAGACCTCTTCGAGGCGATCCGCCAGGGAAGGGCGTCTGTCGTGACCGACACGATCGAGACCTTCACGGAGAGGGGCATCACGCTCGCTTCGGGCGCGGAGCTCGAGGCGGACATCATCGTTACCGCGACCGGCTTCAACCTGAAGTTCCTCGGCGGCGCGGAGCTCGTCGTGGATGGGCGCAAGGTGGAGGGGAAGAGCACGATGGTCTACCGCGGCATGATGCTCAGCGACGTCCCCAACCTCGCCTTCGCCATCGGGTACACCAACGCCTCGTGGACGCTCAAGACGGACCTGACGGGGAAATACGTGAGCCGCCTCCTCAACCACATGGAGGAGCACGGCCAGACGAAGGTCGTCCCCGTGCAAGACGACCCGACCGTCACGCCCGAGCCCGTCATCGACTTCAGCTCGGGTTATGTCCTGCGATCGATCGAGCACATCCCGCGCCAGGGCTCGAAGCGCCCCTGGCGCGTCTACCAGAACTACGTGCTCGACACGCTCGCGCTCGGGCGCGGCAAGATCGACGACGGCGTCCTGCGGTTCGCGTGACGCCTCACGCCCCCGGTGCTTCCGAAAAGCGGGAGCTCGAACCCCCACACCTCGGGGATGCCCATCCGAAGCTCGTGTTCTCGGAACCGCTCGGCGGACCGGCGCTCGTGGCTCACTCGAACCAGGTGCACTGGCCCTGCACGCAGCCGCAGCCGAGGCTCGGCGCGGTGCACTCGCAGGTGGAGGCGCCCGAGCTGACGTTGGGGTTGAAGCAGAGCTCGCCGCCGCAGCCCCCGCCGATGCAGTCGGCGTCGCTCTCGCAAGCATCCCCGCTGCTCTTGACGCACGCGCCCGAGACCGGCTCGCGCGGATCGGCGAGGCACGCGGTGAGCTCCTCGGTTTGACGCCAGCCGCACACGCCGCCAGCGTCGCGCTCGCAGATCCCGTAGTCGCCATAACACGCGTAGGCGGCGGTCCACTCGCAGGTGCTCGCCATCGGCTCGTCGGCGCAGAGCTGACCGCTGCAGCCGGTCACGACACACGGGCTCGGCTCCGGGGCGGGGCCCCCCGCGTCGATGCAGCCCTGGAGCTCTGCCGTCGGTCGCCAGCCGCACGTGCCGTCTTCCGCCCGCTCGCAGGTGCCGAACTGGTCGTAACACGCGTAGACGTCGTTCCACTCGCAGGTGGAAGCGCCCTCGTCGTCCGGCTCGACGCACAGCTGGCCGCTGCAACCCGCGACCTTGCAGGGCTCGTCGGAGCCGACGACCACGTCGCCGCCGCAGCCGTCGCCCGACGCTCCGGTGACGAGCGGCAGCGCCGCGAAGAGAACCACGCCGAGAATCGAGCGGTGAGCGGGTCGAAGATCCATCGTGTTTGCTCCAAGTGAAGTGGGCGCCCCTGGTTGAGCCGCCTTCGAAGAGTGGGTGACCGCCGGAGGTCGGAGCCGTGACCGAAAGTGAAGCTCGAGCGGGGAGGGCGTCGCTCAGCGACAGGTCTCGGCGACGCGCTTCGCGAGCGGTGAGCCGGGCATCTGGGCCTCGATGGCCGCCGCTTCGCTGCGTCCTTCCGTGGCGTGGCCGGACGCGCAGAGGGCCATCGCGCGGAGCGCGCGCCGCTCGAGCGCGAGCGCACCCTTTGGAAACCGCGTGGCGTGTGCGTCGAGCGCCGCGAGCGCATCGGCGGCGCGGCCGGCGCCGAGCGCGGCCTGCGCCTCGCCGAGCAAGCGGGTCTCTTCGGCCAGGTCGTTCCCCGACGAGGCGACCGACGAAGCAACCGATGGGGCACGCGCGCTCGGCCGCGCGACGGGGGCGTTCGCCGCGTCGGCGGACACCGTGGGCGGGGGCGCAGGGGCGGCGCTCACGGCCGTCGTCGCGACGGGGGCTCCCGTCGCGACAGGCGGCTGAACGAGGCTGTCGGTCTGGGGGACGGCGCTCCCGACCTGCGCCGGTACGGAGCGGTGGGGCGTGCCGCTCTCGTCGCTCGTGCGGAGGAGGGCGGCCCCGCCTCCCGCCAAGGCGAGCGCGAGCAGGCCGAGGCCGACCTTCGTGGTGAGCCCGATCTTGGCGCTCACCGCCACGGTGGTCGCCGTCGCCGCGGCGCTCGTCGTCGTCGCGCCCGCGACCGTGCCTGTGCCGATCGCCGCCATCACCCCGCGGCGCCAGCGCGCTCTCTGGGCATCGCTCGGACCACGCTGCTCGCGGCGCGCGGCGTCCACCAAATATTGTGCTTCGCGGCTCAGGCTCATCCCAGCCTCCAACGATCACGCGCACGGTGGCGCGAGACGGCTTGCTCGAACGCCGCGCGCGCCGCGCGGATCCGGGCGTAGGCGGTGTTCACGTTGATGCCGAGCGACGCGGCGATCTCCGGCGCGGAGAGCTGCTCGAGCTCCGAGAGCACGAACGCCTCGCGTTTGTCGTCGTCGAGCTCGTCGAGCAACCCTGCGAGGATCCGGACGGCCTCGGCGTCTTCGATCGTTCGCTCGAGGCTCCCTTCGCTCGGACCGTCGAGGACCGACGGGTCTTCGGTCGGGGTCTCGGGGTGCCGCCGCGCGTGGCGGCGGTGAGAACGCGCGACGTGAAGCGCGATGCCACACAGCCAGGTCGAGAGACTGCTCCGGCCTTCGAACGCGTCGAGCCGCCGATAGGCGGTGACGAAGACCTCCTGGACGGCGTCGTCGAGCGACGACTCGGCGACCCCGAAGCGCCTCAGTGAACGGTAGATCCTGTCCACGTGCTCGTCGTAGAGCGCCTCGAAGGACGCCCGGGTGCCCGAGGCCGCGCTGGCGTCGGGCACGGCGGCCTCGTCCGGGGTCGCGGTGAGCACGGTCATCCGATTCTAGGTGTCCGTCCGCGGTCCGACCCGCGATGAAAAGCGCAGGCCCCCATCGAATCAGAGCTCCAGCTCGACCAGGAGCCCCGCTCGGCCGGCGACGACCGACGGCTCGTGGACGACGAGCAGCTCGTCGTTCGTTCCTCCGCGGAGCACGTATCGCCTTGGATCCAGGGGGACGGCGACCCCGACGTCGGCGGCGATCCCGAGCGGACCGACGACCCCGAGCCCGACCCGGAGGTCCACCCGCGGCGCGGCCCAGAAGGCCGAGCCGCGCTCGGGGGCGTCGACGCCGAACCCCTCCCCGGAGAGCGTGCCGAGCTCGAGCCCCACACAGCCGCTCAGGTCGAGATCGAGCGTCTTTCTCGGCCACGCTCCGCCGTCCAGAGGGACGAGCACGCGGCAGCCGCGGAGCACGCCGGCCAGCCGGAGGAAGTCGGCGCCGGCGTCCGGCCTCGCGTCCACCGTCTGGCTCGAGCCGGCGCCGATCTCGAACGCGCCCTCGACGCGGTACGCGTCGATCCGAAGCCCCGCACCCACCGCGACCCCGGCATGGGGACCGGGCAGATCTCCCACCCCGAACAGCGGACCGGCCCGCGCGACGAAGCCCAGGATGGAGCGGTCGCGGTCGGCCGGGGGCACCCGGGTCGCCCAGGCCCAACGCAGCCCGGGCGACAGCGAGGGAGGCAACGCGGGGGGCGGCGCCGGTGCGGCGGGTGCGACGGGCACGAACGGCTGCACCGGGGGAGGGGTGGGGGCAGGCGCCTCCGGGGCGCCGGTGGCGCGACGCTCCACGACCGCGCTCGGATCGTGGGTGATGGCGACGAGGAGCGCCGCGGTCTGGAGCAACGTGACGCAGTCTCCGTCGAGGGTGCGCTCGCTCTTGCTCCCCGCCTGCTCGAGCGCGAGGCGGAGCCGGAAGCCGTCGTCTGCCGTCCGATCGATCCGGGCGCGCCCGTCGAGGCGTGTGCCGCGCGTCGCCGCGTCCCCCAGGAGTCGGGCGAGCTCCGCGTCGAAGACGACACGGTCATCACAACCCTGCGTTCCTTCGATGACCACCGTGATGAGGCGCTCGCCATCGGCCACGCCGGGCTCGAGGGCTGTCGCCCGGCCCGTGACGAGCAAGACCGCCGTCGCGCAAAGCCACGAGCAACCAAGCGAGAGCCTGCGCACGAGCCTCGAGGTAGCCCATCGATGGGGGCGCGTCACCGGGGCGGGGACGGGAGGCTCATCGCGCCGCATGCGCGAGCCGCGCGAGCGCGCCGTCGAGGACCTCGTAGCGCTTCGCGAAGCAGAACCGCACGACGTCGCGAACCGGCTCGCCGACGTAGAACGCGCTGAGGGGGATGGCCGCGACGCCGCGGTGCTCGGTCAAATGCCGGCAGTACTCCGCGTCGCGGCCTTCCCATTCGGTGCCGTGGAGCGAGACGTTGAGGAAGTAGGTCCCGGTCGTGGGCAAGACGCTCATCCCGAGCTCCGTGAGCCCGGCCGCGAACTTGTCGCGTTTCTCTCCGAGGGTGCGCGTCAGCTCGTCGACCCAGGCGCTCGCGTTGTCGAGGCCCCACGCGACGCCGGCCTGGAGGTTCGGCGGCGTGGTGAAGGTGAGGTACTGGTGAGCGCGCGCGACGACCGAGACGAGCGCGGCGGGGCCGGTGAGCCAGCCGACCTTCCAGCCGGTCATGGAGAAGATCTTCCCGGCCGAGCCGACCTTGAGCGTTCGGTCTCCGGCGCCGGGCAGCGTCGCGATGGGGACGTGCTCTCGACCGTAGACGAGGTGCTCGTAGACCTCGTCGCAGAGGATGATTGCGTCGGCCGAGTCGGCGACACGAACGACGTCCTCGAGCTCCGCCCGATCGAAGGCCTTTGCCGCGGGGTTCATCGGATCGTTGATGAGGATGACCCGCGTCCGTTCGCTGACGGCGCGCGCGAGCGCCGCAGGATCGAGCCGGAAGCTCGGCGGCTCGAGGCGCACCGGGACGGGCACGCCGCCCGCGCGCCGGATGATGGGGACGTAGGAGTCGTAGAGCGGTTCGAAGACGATGACCTCGTCCCCGGGTGAGACGAGGCCGAGGAGCGCGGACGCCAGCGCCTCGGTCGCGCCGGAGGTGACGAGCACGTCGGTCTTGGGATCGCGCGTGAGGCCGTAACAACGATCTTCGTGGCGGGCGATCGCCTCACGCAGCGTGACCAGCCCGGCCATCGGCGGATATTGGTTGTTGCCCGCGAGCAAGAAGGAGCGCGCTTCCTCGACGACGCCGGATGGGCCGCCCTCATCGGGGAAGCCTTGCCCCAGGTTGATCGCGCGGTGGGTCTCCGCGAGGCGAGACATGCTCTCGAAGATCGTGGTTCCGAGCCCGGCGAAGACGGTGGCAGGAGCCTTGGGCATGAGGCCGCCGATGGTATCGCCTTCGGTTGCTTCGGACGCCAGGATGGTCCAAATTGCCTCCGCTTTGACGCGCTCGTTCCGGGTCACGGCCCTCCTCGCGGAGGCGCCCTGACCGAAAGCTTCGACCCCGGCGACCGGCTCGGCCGCTACGAGCTCGTGAAGGTCATCGGCGGCGGCGGCTTCGCGTCGGTGTGGCGCGCGAAGACGGTCGGGCCGGGCGGCTTCGAGCGCGAGGTGGCGATCAAGGTGATGCGCCCCGGCCGCGCGAGCCAGAAGCGCTTCCAGGACATGCTCCTCGACGAGGCTCGGCTCGTCGCGCGCATCCAGCACCCCAACGTCGCGCAGATCTGGGAGGTCGGCGAAGACCCGCGATCGCTCTACATCGTCATGGAGCTCGTCGACGGCGACTCCCTCGACGACCTGCGGGTGCGCGCAGAAGGCGCGGATAAGAGCTTGCCGGTGCGAGGTGTCTTCCGCGTCCTCGCGGACACCTGCGCGGGGCTCCACGTCGCGCACGAGCTGTCGCAAGACGGCGCGCCGCTCCAGCTCGTGCACCGGGACATCTCGCCGCAGAACATCCTGGTCTCTCGGCATGGCAACGCCAAGCTGATCGATTTCGGGATCGCGAAGGCGAAGGAGCGCCTCGCCGCCGACACGACCACCGGCTTCATCAAGGGCAAGATCAGCTTCATGGCGCCCGAGCAGGCCCGCTCGGAGGAGGTCGATCGTCGCGCGGACGTCTGGGCCATCGGCGCGGTCGCTTACGAGCTCATCGAAGGCAGGCCGCCGTGTGAGGGGGCGAGCGATCTCGGCCGCCTCGCCGCGCTCATCAGCCCCACGCCCGTGCCGCCGCTCTCCGGAGCCGTGCCGGAGCCGCTGCGGCGCGTGGTCGCCAAGACGCTCGAGAAGGACCGCGATCGTCGTTACGCAACGGCGCTCGAGCTGAAGGAAGCCATCGAGGAGGCGCTCATCGAGAGCGAGCTCGAGACGTCGGCGACCGACGTCGCCACGCTCTTCAAGCCGTTTTTCCACTCTCGTGTCTCGACCACACTCGGCTCTCCGAGCGCTCCGCCGGGCGCGGCACGACCGGACGGCCCCGAGCCGGAAGCCGGTGGAGGCGCTCTCGGCGACGAGACGCAGGGGCACTCGGTCGAGCGCGCCGTCAGCTCCACGATCGAGCTCCGCGCCAGCCCAGGGACCGGCACGATCGAGCTCCCCATCGATCGCCGGCCGCTCTGGCCCTTCGTCGCGGGCGCGATGGTCCTCGTCGTGCCCCTTGCGCTCTGGTGGACCTCGCGCGCCCCGGAGCCTGCCGCGCCGGGCCCGCAAGCTCCTGCGTCGTCCACCCAGGCGGAGCCCGCCGCGTCACCTCCTGCGGCTGCTTCGTCGGCGCCGCAGATCACGCCCGCCGCGTCCGCGAGCGCGGCGCTCGTCGCCTCCGCCTCGTCGGACCCGGCTCCGGCACCATCGGCACTGCCCGTGCAAAGGCCGCCCAGGTCCGGAGGTGGCAAGAAGCCTGGCTCCTCTCGACCAGTCCCGACGGGGACAGAGGTCATCGATGAAAACGCGATCGAATAGCCCGAGAGCTGCCCGCCTTCGGATCTGGCTCGCGGCGCTCCTGTCGCTGGTCTGTGCCCTGGGCTCGGCGCCGGCGTGGGCCGGCGAGCCGAGCCCGAGGGACCGCGACGAGGCGAAACGTGCCTACGCCGAAGCGCGAAAGCTGACGAAGGAGGGCAAACACGCCGAGGCGCTCGAGAAGTACAGGCTCGCTCACGATCTCGCGCCCACCCCCGTGACGCGCCTCGATCTCGCGCGAGCCCTGGCGGGCCAAGGCAAGCTCCTCGACGCGCAAGCCCTCGCGCTGTCCACCGCGGAGATGCCTGTCACGGCGACGGAAACGCAGAAGAGCAAGACCGCGCGGAAAGACGCCGCGGAGCTCGCGACGGCGCTCGCGGCGCGCATCCCTCGCGTCGTCGTCACCCTCGTGGATCCGGCGTCCGGCACCGCGGGCGCGGCTGAGCCAGAAGTTGCCGTCGACGGCAAGCCCGTGAGCAAAGAGTTGCTCGGCAAGGAGCTGCCGGTCGACCCCGGTGACCATGTCGCCACCGCTCGAAGCGGCGAGCGAGCTACATCGTCGACGTTTTCGATCCTCGAGGGCGTCCGCCAGAACGTGGAGCTCGCGCTCCCGGCGCCTCCCGAGCCCGAGCCACCGCCGATCGTCCCGCCATTCGAGCGACCCGATCCTCCACCCAGCAAGGTCGTGCTGCCGCCGCCCACGACGGAGCCCGAAGAAGAGGGCGTCCATCCCGTGGTGCCGGTCCTCTTCACGGCAGGGGGCGTGGGCCTCCTCTTGGGCGTGGTGACCGGCTCGATCGCGTGGAGCCAAGCAGGCGATCTCCAGGACGGCTGCCCGAACAACCGATGCCCGGCGGAGTGGCAAGACGAGCTCGCGCTGAACCGCGCGCTCACCACGACCTCGACGATCGGTTTCGTCGTCGGCGGCGTCGCGGTCGCCGCAGGCGGAATCGGGCTCGCGATCGATTTGGCGACGCAGAGCTCCGGGCCAGCGAAGGTGCAAGCGCGCCTGCACGGTACGTCCCTTGCTGTGGAGGCGACGTGGTGAAACGAACAATCCTCCTTCCGGCTTCGATGATCCTGGCCCTGCTCGGGTGCGCCGAGGTGATCGGCACCGCCGACCTCTGCGACGAAGAGACCTGTGAAGGGGGCGCGGGCGGAGGCACCGGATCGACAACGACCGGCACGAGCACGACCAGCACGGGCACCGGGTCGACGGGGACGGCCGGCGGTTGCGTCGATCTCACGGTCAACGTGAACGCCGCGGTCGACGTCAAGCTCGAGGGCGGCCTCGACGTGGACTGGTCGGCCGGCGGAATCGCGACCCAGTGTATCCCCGTCGGACCCGTGCAGCTTCGCGCCGAGTGCGCCGACGGCGAGCTGAAGGGCGACCCCGTGGTGGTCGAGTGGGGCAACGCGCTCTGCCAACCGTCGAGCACGTGCGCCTTCGACCTCTCGCAGCCGACGGCCTTCGCCGTGACGCTCGCGGCGGGCGCGTCCTGCCCCTGAGGGGCGGTCGCCTTCGGCAGCCCCCACCCCGCTCGCAAGAAACTTCACTATGATCGCGCCTCCCATGTCCAGGCGCGCCTCGGACGAGACCGTCGACAGAGCCTACGTCCTCGCGGACGGCTCGCCTGCGCTCGGCCTCTCGGTCGCGCGCGAAGGCTTCGACGCATTCGTCGTGGTCTTGCCGCGCGCCGGCGCGATCCGCGTCGGGCGGGACGCGCAGGCGGAGCTCGCCATCGCGAGCCCGTCGCTCTCGAGGCTCCACCTCGCGGTGGAGGTCGAAGGAGAGGCTGCCACCGTGCGCGACCTCGGCTCGCGCAACGGGACGCTGCTCGGGCGATCGCCCGTCGGAGAGGCACCCGTGCCCCTGCCGCTCGGCGCCGAGCTCGTCGCGGGCGACGTGCGCTTCTCGTTGCTCCGCCTCTCGAGCTTGCCGAGCGTGGCGCGGCCGCTGCTCCTCCTCGGCGTGCTGGAGTCGGAGCTCGCGCTGCGCGCCGGAGATCCCACCGCGCTCGTGGCGCTCGAGCTCTCGTCGCCGCTGAACGCCGGCCGGGCCGTCTTCGACACGCTTGCGCAGCTTCCGATCGCGTCTCGGGTGGCCCTGGTGGACGACTCGACGCTCGTCGCGGCGCTGCCGGACGCGAGCCTGGTCGGTTGGCTCGTCGGCGCGCTCGCCGCGCGCGGCGCCGCCGTGGCCAAGCAGGCCGTGCGCGAGGGCGCGTCGGGGAACGTGGTGCCCGTGCTCCTTCGCGAGCTCGCCGGCAGGCAGGCAGTCGAAGGCGCCGACGCGCCCGACACGCCGCCGGCGTTCCAATACGCGTCCCTTCGCAAGATCCACCACGACCTGCGGAAGATCGCGCCGCGCCCGATCAGCGTCCTCGTGACGGGCGAGACCGGGACCGGCAAGGAGGTCGTCGCGCGCGAGCTGCATCGCCTGAGCGGCCGGACTGGACCGCTCGTCGCCGTCAACACCGCCGCGCTGCCGGAGAACCTGATCGAGAGCGAGCTCTTCGGCCACGAGCGCGGCGCGTTCTCGGGTGCGCAGACCGCGAAGGCCGGCCTGATCGAGACCGCGGACAAGGGCACGTTGTTCCTCGACGAGATCGGCGAGCTCTCCCTGCCGCTCCAGGCCAAGCTCTTGCGCGTGCTCGAGGATCTGACGGTCCGGCGCGTCGGCGCCACCACCGAACGCAAGGTGGACCTGCGGGTCGTCGCGGCCACCCACCAGGATCTGATGGCCCTGGCGAAAGAGAAACGGTTCCGTCAGGATCTCCTCTTCCGCTTGAACGGCGCGACAATCTCGCTCCCGCCCCTGCGGGATCGTCAGGGCGAGATCGGCCTGCTGGCCAGCAGCCTGCTCGGCACGCTGGCCGCCGGGGGCCGGACGCCAACGCTCGACCCGGCAGCGCTCGCCGCGCTCGAGTCTTACGGCTGGCCGGGGAACGTCCGCGAGCTCCGTCACGTGCTCGAGCGCGCCGTCGCGTTCGCCGACAGCGGTCTCATCACCGTCGAGCACCTCCCCCCCACCATCGTCGACGCTGCCTCCGGCGCGCCGCTGCGGCCAGCGTCGGGTGACGTGCGCGCCACCGTGAAGGACTTCGAGCGCGAGCGCATCCTCGAGGCGCTGCGCGCGGCGGGGGGAAATCGCACGCGCGCAGCGGAGATCCTCGGCTTGCCGCGGCGGACCCTCGTCTACAAGCTCTCCAAGATGAAGCTCGACGACGAGTAGCCCGCCTCGCCGCTCAGGCGCCGCCGTGGGGCTTGCACAGACCGTCCTCGCACTCCTCGCCGCCAGCGCAGTCGGCGTCGGTCATGCAGGCGCCGCCGCCGCCGGAGCTGGAGCTCGAGGCGCTGTCGTCGCCGCCGGCGCCGTTGTCGTCGCCGCCGGCGCCGTTGTCGTCGACCCCGCCGCCGTGGGGCTTGCAGAGGCCGTCCTCGCACTCTTGGCCGCCGGCGCAGTCGACGTCGGTGACGCAGACGCCGCCGCTGGAGCTCGAGGTCGAGCTCGAGGCGCTGTCGTCGCCGCCGGCGCCGTTGTCGTCGGTCGCGTCGTCACCGCCGTGGAGCTTGCACACGTTGTCGTCGCACTCCTCGCCCGCGAGGCAGTCGTCATCGAGGTCGCAGGAGAGGCCGCTGCCGAGCGCGCCGGACTGATCGCCGGTGGGCGCGTCGACCCCGCAAGCCGCGAGCGACAGGATCGAGAAGAAGGAGAGGGCACCGAGGAAAGATTGGGAGAAACCAGTCATGGCCTCCCCTTGAGCACGGTGCGTGCCGAGCGGGGGAGACCGGAATTCCCGCGGGTCGGCTGCCGCTCGCCGCCGGCAAGGCCTCCGCTCGAGCAACGATTTGCCGGCGACCGCCGGCCAAGAGTTGCTCACCTGATCGCCCTCTCGCGGCGATGGCCGGCCGCCGACCGGTGGCGGCGGTCGTCACGAACGCCCGGCCGCCTGGCACGATTTCTGTAGGAGTCGCCACCATGACGTTCTCCAAGCTCTTCGGTGTTCTTCTCGCCAGCGCTTCTCTCTTCGCAGCCCTGCCTGCCGCCGCGGACGACGCGGACAAGGCCGCCTGCGCGAGCCTCGACGAGGGTGATGACTGCACCCGCGGCGACGGTGACCCGGGCGTCTGCATCCCCGACGAGAGCGACGCGAGCGTCCTCACCTGCGACGACGACACCTCCTCGGGCGCGGGCGGGAGCGCCGACGACAACGGCTCCGGCTGCAGCGCGACCGGTCGAGCCGGCTCCGCCGGCTGGCTCGTGACCGCGGGCGTCGCGCTCGCTCTGGCCAGCCGCGGTCGCCGAGCCGCCTGACTCCGAGCGCGGAGGAGCGATGGTAGGCTGAGCCCCTTCATGCCGACGCTCCTCTATCTCCACGGCTTCGCGTCGTCGCCGGGCGCGGCCAAGGCGCGCGCGCTCGGCTCCGCGCTCGAGCCCGCCGCTTCGATCGTCGTGCCCGACCTCAACCTGCCGAGCTTCGCCGAGCTCAGCTTCGAGAGGATGGTCGAGCGGGCGATCGAGGTCGCGGCCGCCTCGAAGCCAGACGTCGTCCTCGGCAGCTCGCTCGGCGCGCTCGTGGCGCTCGCTGCTGCGTCGCGAGCCTCGGTCGTCGCGCCGCTCCTGCTCGTCGCGCCCGCCCTCGGCTTCGCCCAGCGCTGGGCGAAGCGGCTCCCACCGGGCGAGGGGCCCGTGCCGTTCCATCATTTCGCCGAGGGCCGCGAGATCCCGGTGCATCGCGCGTTCTTCTACGAAATGGCCGCGATTCGGGCGGACGAGGCGCCGAGCCAGCGCGTCGTCGTGGTGATGGGGCGGCGTGACGAGACCGTTCCCTGTGAGACCGTGCGCGAAGCGTGGAACGGATGGGTCGAGAGCGGCCGGCTCGCCCCGGGGTCGCGTTACGAGGAGATCGCCGACGGGGATCACGGGCTCGTCGCCCACGTCGAGCACATCGCGCGCGTCGCCCGCGAGCTCCTCGGGATCTGAGCCTGGCCATTCCGGCGTCGCGGTCGAGCGCGCTCGCGTCGTCCGTCAGCCTCGGACCTCGGCGGTGGCCGCCCACGGCTGCCGCTCGCGCATCTCGGAAACCGTGAGCTCTCCGCTCTCGATGGGCCCGTCACACGCGTCGTGGATTCGATAGCCCATCCGGTCGCCGAAGAGCGGCTGCGCCTCGACGAAGATGCAACGAAGCT
Organism: Myxococcales bacterium; assembly: GCA_016794345.1. Classification (GTDB taxonomy): domain Bacteria; phylum Myxococcota_A; class Polyangia; order Polyangiales; family Polyangiaceae; genus Xiheicaenibacterium; species Xiheicaenibacterium phototrophicum. Next base: position 13,940 of record JAEUKE010000041.1, on the reverse strand, counting down.
CACCGGGCGCGAAGCCACATTGCTCCTGGACGTTCTTCAGCAGCTGCTCGTCGTGCAGATGGCCGTCGCCGAAGTTCCAGCCGAGGACCATGCCCGCGACGATCTCCCCGTCGAGGTACTCGTAGTCCTCGAGCTTCTCCACCGCCTTGGGGATGAGCACGGGCAAGGCGCGGCCGTGGAGGTGCATGAGGCGGAACGCGAGCACCTTGCCGACCAGACCGACCGCGGTCGATCTGTCGTAGAAGCGCGCCAGCTGGTCGTAGACCCAAGGCGCGGCCTTGGTGAGCTTGTCGAGCTTGCGGAACGACTCGCCGCGGAAGAGCCACACCCCGTAGGCCCAGTTGCCTGCGTAGTAGCGCATCGCGCACAAGAACGAGACCGCACCCGGCCGGAGGTTGCCGAGCAGTGGCACGCCGACGAGCATGACAGCCAGGAAGATCGCGAGGGGAAGGGAGCCGACGTCGAGCGCCGTGACGTCGGGGTGAGCCCAGAAGAGCGCGAAGCCGCCGTACACGACCATGACGTTCCACTCGAGCGGAACGCCCATGGGGACGTTGCTCGTGATGTACGTGTGGAGCGCGAGCATGAGCGCGATCCCGAGCGTGAGCGACCACCCACCCGGCGCGAACGCGAGCACGAGCGGCGTGCCGAACTCGAGCGCGGCGCCTGCGTGCGCCAGGAACACCGCGAGCCGCGACGGGCGGAGATCGTCCGGGAAGCTCCGGTACATCGCCTTGCGGATGGCCGGGATGCGCCAGAGGGGACCATTCGAGGTCATGACGCAGATGACGGTCGGGAAGTGGTGGTTCAGCTTGGAGACGCCGGCCCAGAACCAGAGCGCGAGCTGCACGGCCTTCGCGCCCGCGACGAAGTCCTGCGTGAGCGTGAACACGACGATCGTCGTCCAATAATGCTCGGCTCGGAAGGCGAGGAACGTCGTCTTGTCGGCGAGCCCGAGGAGCGGGATCAAGACGGCGAGCGGGATGAGGTGGGAGGCGTCGATCGCCGGGGCGAGGAGGGCGCGGAGGACGAGCGCGACGATTGCCCCGTAGAGCGCCACGTCGAGCCATGTCCGCCGTGAGCCGCCGAGGACGGGCGCGCTCGGGAAGACGGGGAGCTTCGTGGTCCCGGGGCGGAGGAAATGCAGGACGCCGCCGATCGGCGGAGAGTAACGCCCCGTCAGCGGACCGCTCCCGCAGCCGAGCCCCATCCCTTCGAAGAGCATGCTCCAGAGGATCGCCTTCTGGAACGCAGCGGGGCTGAGCCACCAGGACCCGATGTCGGCGACGTGCACGCCGAGCGAGAGCGTCGTGAAGCCGATCCACGCGCCGACGTAGGCGAGGATCTTCACGAGGTAGACCCCGAACACCGCGGGCGGGGTTCCGTACCCTTGCAGGGCCCACGCCTCGCAGACCATTCGCCCGCGCTCGCCGAGCGGGCGCTTGACCCAGCTGAGCGGATCGTAAGGCGGAGGGGTGGGCGCGAGGAGCTTCACAGCCCTGGGATATCAGGCGCGCCGACCGAGGAGAACGTGTGTCATCGATTTGACGGACCGCCAAGCGGCCGGCTTTCCGGCGACGAGGCGCGCCTGCTTTTGCTCGCTTTTTACGCGCCGCGCGCGGGCACGGCCCGTGCACACGTGGCCAGGCAAGGAGAGCCTCATGGCCATCGCCGTCGTCTCCTCGGGAATCGAGCGTAGCTTCCCCGAGGACGAGATCATCGTCAGCAAGACCGACACGACCGGGAAGATCACCTACGCGAACCAGACGTTCTTGAACGTGGCGAAATACGAGGAGAGCGAGATCCTCGGCGCGCCCCACAGCATCATTCGCCACCCGGACATGCCGCGGTCCGTGTTCCAGCTCCTCTGGGACACGCTGTTCGCGGGGCGAGAGATCTTCGCCTACGTGGTGAACCAGGCGAAAGACGGCGCGTTCTATTGGGTGTTCGCGCACGTGACCCCGACGTTCGACGACGCGGGCCGGATCGTCGGCTTCCACTCGAACCGGCGGGTCCCCATGCCGAGCGCGATCGACGCCGTGAGGCCCGTCTATGCCGCCCTCCTGAAGGAAGAGGCGAAACACGCGAGCAAGAAGGACGCGGTGCAAGCTGGCGTCGCCTTCCTGACTCGGTTCCTCCAAGAACAGGGAACGACCTATGATGAGCTCGTCTTCGCCATTTGAACCAAGGGAGCCCTCCGTGATTGACGGCGCGCAAGGCAGCTCGCCGCCCATCGCGGGGGCGAAGCTCCGCTCCGTGTCCGAGCTCGACGGGGAGATCGCTCGCGCGACGGCCGTCTGTCGCGCTGCGGCCGACGGTAACCTCGAGCCGCGATTGCTGAACATCCCGCCCGACGGCCCGCTCGCGGAGCTCTGCCACAGCATCAACCACCTCCTCGATCTCTCGGACGCGTTCGCGCGTGAGGCGGCCGCGTCGCTCGATCACGTCTCGGAGGGGAAGTTCTACCGGCGCATCGTCACGCGCGGCATGCGGGGCAGCTACCTGCGCGCCGCCACGATCGTGAACCGCGCCAGCACGCGAATGGCGGAGCGATCGAAGGAGCTCGACGCGCTCAAGGCACGGCAGAAGGCCATGGCTCAGCAGCTGGAAGAGCGCGTGAAGGCGGTCGCGGATCTCGTCGCCACCCAGGCGACGACGATGCGCGCGTCCGCGGAGGGGCTGGCCGAGCGCGCAGAGTCGACGATCGGGCAAGCGGAAGCGAGCTCCGACGCGGCGACGAACACGCAGAACCGCATCCAGTCCGTCGCAGCGGCCGCCGAGCAGCTCGGCGCGTCGATCCGCGAGATCGGCAGGCAGGCGCAGACGGCGAGCAAGATGGCGCATACGGCCTCCGAGCGCGTTCACAGCGCGCAGACGTCCTTCGGTGCGCTCGAGACCTCGGCCGGCCAGATCGGCCTCGTCGTCAAGCTCATCAACGACATCGCGACGCAGACCAACTTCCTCGCCCTGAACGCCACGATAGAGGCCGCGCGCGCGGGTGACGCCGGGCGAGGGTTCTCCGTCGTCGCCTCCGAGGTGAAGCGCCTCGCGTCTCAGACCGCGCGGGCGACCGAGGACATCGACAAGCAGGTCACCACCATCCGCGGAGCCGTATCGGGCGCCGTCGAGGCGGTGCAAGGCATCGCGTCCGTGGTGGACGAGGTCAGCAACGCGGCCACCGTCATCGCGTCCGCCGTCCATGAGCAGGGCGCCGCCACCCAGGACATCGCCGGGACGGTGGAGCAGTCCGCGAGCGAGATGAACACGGTGGTCCGGAGCGTCTCCGTCATCGTCGAGTCGTCGCGGCACACGTGCCAGGAAGCGTCTCGCCTCTTCGCCGCGGCGGGCACGCTCTCGGGGCACGCCGATACCCTGCGGACCGAGGTCGACGCGTTCGCTGCAGAGTTCAGGAAGAGCTGATCGGGCCTACGAGCCGCCGCCGCCACCACCGACACCACCACCGGTGCTGGCGCTGGAGCTCGCGCTCGAGGTCGTCGCGCTCGAGCTCGAGAGATTTCCGTCGCACTTCGTCGCTCCGTCCGCGTGGGAGCAGTGCGGATCGGGCGCGGTCGACGCGACCGAGAGGTGCCAGAGCCGGCACTGGATCGAGTCGTCGTGATCCTTCACGTCGCTGTTCGTCGGATCGTAGGCGGGGTTGTCGCGCACGTCACCGCAGAGCGAGCGGCACGACTCGTCGTCGAGATCGGCGACCGGTGACTTCCCGTCGCACGTGCTCTTCATGAGCGAGCAGTAGGTCTCGCACCGGTTCCCGCAGACCTGGAGGCTGCTCCGGTTGAAGCCGCCCGGCCCCGCCGCCGGACAGATCTCGTCCAGCGTCCCGGCTTCCTCGGCCTTCTTCAGCTGATCGAATCGGCACGCGATCGTGTTCCCCGTCGGGTCGTCGGCGTCTCCGGCTTCGAACAGGGCGCACGTCGCGCGGCAGGTCGCGTCGTCCTGGTATTGGGCGTTCGCCTGGACACAGCTGTTCTGGATCGCGTCGCAGTATTGGGTGCAAAGATCGAACGTGCGCTCTTCGAGGCCCAGCACGCCATTGCACGCCGAGAGGAGCGCCAGGACGGACAACCGAGCACGCATCAGAATCGTCCCCACATTCCGAATCGGCCGCCGTCCGGCGCGCCGGTGAAGCCCACCTGGACCGCGGCACCCTCGTCGGGCGCGGTGGCGAAATGGACGATGACGAGGGTCGCGCCGACCGCGGCCAAGCCGAGGCCCGCGATGAAGGTGCCCGTCGCGACGTCGCCGAGCTGCCGCGCGTCGTTCGCCGACTGAACGGCGTCGGGGTCGCTGCAGACCGTGCCCTCGCACGAGTCGTCCCCCTCGGCGTATTTGGACGTCGCCACCCCGGCGAGCGCGCCGGTGACGGCGAGGCCGACCACACCCAGCCCGCCCACCACCAGGCCGCCGATCAGCAGACCGTTGCCGCGCTCTTCGCGCGGAGGCGGCGGCGGTGGTTGGGGCGGCGCGACCGGCGGGGACGCAGTGGGCGGTGTCGTCGTGATCGGCGGCGGCGTCGTGTCCTTCTCGAGCTTGGGGATCACGACGGTCTCCGCGCCGCTCGTCTTGGGAACGTCGAGCTTCCGGGTGAAGGTCACGTAGCCCGGGGCGCTCGCCTCGATCGTGTGCGAGCCGGCGTCGACGGGGAGGGCGACTCCCCACACCGACTGCTCGAGCGTCTCGCCGTCCCGCTTGATCACGAGGCCGGGCGGGGGCTCTTGCGCGGCGACGGTCAGCTTGAAGAGCTTGCCTTCGAGCGAGTCCGCGCGGCCGCGCGCGATCTTCTCGCGCTTGTCGTCCGCCGCGGTCTTCGCCATCGCGGCGGCCTCCCGGAACGTAGCCCACGCGCTCGCGAACCGATCGGTTCGCTCGTAGCAGTCCGCCAGGTAGAGGAGCGTCCCGACGCCCGCGTCGAGCTTCTGGCTCGCCTCGAACCGCAGGCATGCCTCGGCGGTGCGGTTCTGGTCGAGCAGCTTCTTGCCCTCGTCGAACAGGGCCTCGGCTGCAGCCTTGTCGTTGGCGCTCTGGGCGCGGGCGCCCTCCGGACCCAGGCACACGGCCGCCAGGAGCCCGGCCAGGCCGGCCAGGTAGATCGGACGGCAAGATCGCATGGGGCCTACTTTCGATCGCCGAAGCCGCTCGTGTCCACTGGCTTGGCAGTGGGGTGACCCGTCGCGGCCGGCTTCCCGGTGATGGTGGTCGGCTTGGCGGAGGCAGGAGGGGCGCCGGTCGGGGCAGCGCTGGCGTTCGGGCCGGCGGTGGCGGAGCTCGCGGGGGAGGACGCGAGCGGCGTCACCTCCGCCGATGCCGTGACCTCTGCCGTGTCGATCGCAGGAGAGCTCGTCGCCGTGGGCGAGCCCTGGAGGGGCTCGGAGGTCGAGGGCGGCAGACTTCCAGCCGGGCCGATGACATTTGCGTTTGCGGCGGCGCCGCCGGTGCCACCCGACAAGAGCAGCCACGCGCCGAGCGCGCCCGCGGACACCGCGAGAGCCGCAGCGACGAGCTTCGGGACCGAGCCGCTCGAGGCGGCCTCCGCTGGCTTGTCCTTGCGCGAGGCGGCCGTGGTGATGAGCCTCGAGGGGTCGGCGGCCGGAGGCGGAACGCTCTCGGGCGGCGGGACGGGCGTGAGCCCCGAAGAAGGCCGGCCCGTTCGGGTCGAGCCGGCCAGGCTCGGCTCGCTGATCGTCATCGAGATCGAGCCGGGCGTGACGGGGTTGGAGCCCTCGCGGCTGTCGGGAGGTGGCACCGATGAGGGGAGCATGGCCGTGCCCGACGGACCTGCGGGCGTCGCGGGCAAGAAGCGTCGGCTGCCGGGTGGGGGCTCCGGGTACTCGTCGAGCTGCGCGGCCGAGATCGTGCGGGGGCCGTCGATCGCGGCGGCGATCGCGTCGTACATCTCGGCGACGGTCTGGTAGCGCATGTCGGGAGAGATCTGCAGCGCGCGCTGCACGATCTCCGCGACCGAGATCGGCACCTCCGGCGCGAAGTCGCGGACCGAAGGCGACGCCGTGGAGCAGATCGCGAGGATGAGCTCGCCGAGCGCGTCGATGCTGTCGTAGGGCGTCCGCCCCGTCAGCATGTTGAAGAGGACGACGCCCATCGACCACACGTCCGCGCGCTGATCGATCGTCTTCATTCCCCGGGCTTGCTCCGGCGACATGAAGAGCGGCGAGCCGATGAGCGACCCGGTCCGCGTCAGGCTCGCCTGCTCGAGCGAGGTGAGCTCGTCCGCGCGGAGCTTGGCGATCCCGAAGTCGAGGATCTTCACGGTCACCTCACCGTCGCGCCGCGCGAGGAACATGTTCGCGGGCTTCACGTCGCGGTGGATGATGTTGGCCTCGTGTGCCTTCTTCAGGCCGAGGCACGCTTGCGCCGCGATGCGCAGCGCGAGCTCGTGAGGCAGGCGGCCGGCGCGCGCGATCAGCGTCTGCAGGTCCTCCCCGACGAGGTACTCCATCACCAGGTACGGCGAGCCCGTGCCCGGGTCGACGCCGGTGTCGAGCACCGCGGCGATGTGGGGGCTCTCGAGCGAGCCGGCGAGGCGCGCCTCCCGCTGGAGCCGGCCGAGGAGCGTGGTCTCCTTCGTGAGGAGCTCCTTGTGGAGGAGCTTCACGGCGACCCGCCGGCCGACGCCGGTGTGCTCGGCCTCCCAGACCACACCCATCCCGCCGGCGCCCAGCTGACGCAGGAGCTTGTAGCGGTTGTCGATCAGGGCGCTCACGGAAAGACCCGCTCAAGCTACCACGGCTCGGCGCACGTGCCCGAGCCTTTGCGGCCGCTTTCGTCAGGTTTGGCGCGCGAGCGCCTCGCAGGCGCGCCGCGTCTCGTCGTCCAGCGGGAAGTAGCACTCGATCCGGAGCTCCTCCACGGTCACATTTTGAGGAGCATTGAAGACTGTCACCGTCGTCAGGAAGGCGAGCGAGAGGTCGTCGCGCCGCAGGCGGATCGGCAGGATGGGCTCGCTCGGGGCAGCGAGATCGGGAGCCTGCCAGTCTCGGGGTACGTCGGGGAGGTCGAGCAAGGAGCGGAGCAGGGCGCCGAGCGCGGCGTCGTTCGGACGTTCCAGCACCTCGCGATGCAGGCGGGAGAGGAGTGTCCGCGCCACCAGAGGCCAGTCGAGGACGAACGGTCGCGCCAGGCGTGGATCGAAGAGCAGCGCCATGCCGTTCGTCGGAGCGCCGAGCGCGCTCGGGTCCAGGACGAAGCGGCTCATGACGTCCCGCGCGCCGCGGTTCAGGAGCACGACGTCGTAGGCGCGGTTCATCACGACCATCGGGTAAGGCTCTTGGTGCGCGAGCATGCGGTCTACGGCCTCCCGGATCGGACCGGCGAGCGCGTCTTCCGCCGGCTCGTCGAATGCCTCGGGATGACCGGCCGCGACGAGCAGCTGGTTCTGATCGCGCAGGGGCACCGACAGCGCCGTCGCCAGACGGAGCACCATATCGCGGCTCGGCTGTGCGCGGCCCGTCTCGAGGAAGCTCACGTGGCGCGCGGAGACCTCGGCGGTGAGCGCGAGATCGAGCTGGCTCATCCCGCGGCGATTGCGCCAGTGCTTGATCAGCGCAGGAAAGAGCGACGTCGTGGAGCTCGAGGGCACTCGAGCAACGTAGCGCCGCCTCGTTTCGAAGTCGCTTACCTGCCCGGGTAATTGAGGCCGCAGGCGACCGACGTCATCGAAGAGGCATGACCAAGCTCGACTCCCTCCCTCTCGCCGCCTCGTTCGGACGTCCTCACCGGTTCGTGGACGTCGGTTCGAGCCGCATCGCGACGTACTCGTTCGGCTCGGGGCCTCCGGTGGTGCTCGTGCACGGCTGGCCGCTCTCGGGCGCCACGTTTCGCCATCTGATCGCCGAGCTCCGGGGTGACTTCACGTGCCACGTGCTCGACCTGCCCGGCGCCGGGCAGACGGAGACGGCCGATCTGCGCGAGGTCGACCTCCGCGTCCATGCCGAGACGGTGCGCGCCGTCGTCGATGCCTTGGACCTCGGCTCGTACGCGCTCTTCGGTCACGACAGCGGCGGGTTCGTCGCCCGCGTCGTCGCCAGCCAGGACCCGCGCGTCACGGGGCTCGCGCTCACCAACACGGAGATCCCCGGCCATACCCCTCCGCTCCTCACGCTCTACGTCCTCCTGGCGAAGGTTGGGCTCGCCGGTCCGGCGGTCCGCGCGCTCGTCTCGTCGCGCCTGCTCCGCCGCTCGGCGTTGGGCTTCGGCGGTTGCTTCACGGACGCCGGCTGGGTCGACGGCGAGTTCGCCGAGATTTTCCTGCAGCCGCTCGTCCTGTCGGCGCGCGCCTGTGCAGGCGCGGTCGCGCTCCTCGAGAACGCGGACCATTCCGTGTTCGCAGACCTCGAGCGCGTCCACGCCGCCATCCGCGTGCCCGTCTCGCTCGTGTGGGGCGCGGCGGACCCGTGGTTCCCGATCGCGAAGGCTCGCGCGATGCTCGGTCAGCTCGGCGGCCCCGCGTCGCTCGTGGAGATCGAAGGAGGCAAGCTCTTCGTGCACGAGGATCGCGCCGCCGAGGTCGCGCGCGCGGTCGCACCGTTTTTTGCCCGATGTTTCGCCGACCGCGGCGCCGAGCGCGCGCCTACTTCGGCTTCGCCCCGGCCTTGATCTCCTCGTAGCGCGTGCGCTCGTCGGGGCAGTGCCCGCCGAGCGCGTCGCAGACCGCCATGGCGCGCGTCGCGGCCGCGAGCGCAGGCCCGGGACGGCCGAGCTTCCAGAGCGCGAGCGCGTAGGTGTCGAGGATGGCGAAGTCGAGCCCGCTGGTGGCGCTCGTGGCGTCGCGAGCCAACGACGCGGCGAGCTCGAGGGCTTCCCCTTTCTCGGCGAGCGGCCACGCGACCGCGTTCTCGAGGCCGGCGAGCCCCGATGCCGCCTCGAGCGCCCGCGCGCGCAGCGCGGCGTCGGAGCTCGCAGCCCGCGCCGCGTCGACGAGCTCCGCCGCGCGGGCAGCGCTCGCCACCGCCTCCGGTAGGCGTCCCTCCTCGAACGCGCGGAGCATGCGCGCCGCGCTGCCCGGCTCGCCGCGCCAGAGCATCGCGCCCGACTCGTCGAGGAGACACGACATGGGCAAGCCGTGGATGTCGCAGCGCTCCTTGAGCGCGCGGGTCTTCGGGTCGTCTCGCCACACCTCGATCGCGAGCGGGGCGCGAACCCCTCTCGCGAACGCCGTGAAGGCCTCGTCGGTGTCCGCCATCAGCGCGAGCCCGACTCGAACGCGAGGAGAGAATCGCTTGGCGAGCTCGACGTCGCTCAGCACCGACGCGACGCACCCGCCGCACCACGTCCCGAAGAACACGACGAGCGTGGGCTTCTGCTGGCTCACGTAGCTCGTGACGGCCGGTGGTCGGGGGCTCTCGGCCGGCTGCGGCAACGCGGGCCACGTGGGGACCTCCTCGAACGCGGGCGCCTGGCTGGAGGACACGCTCGCGGGGGCGGGCGCCTGGCTCGGGCTCGGGGCGGCGCTCGGCGGCGTCGTGGACGACGCCGCCCCGCTGGGCTCACACGCCGCGAGGGTCAGCGAGAGCAAGAGGCCATACCCGTGCAGATTTTCTCGCGACATCGGCTCCCTCGCTCCGTCCTTCTCGCCGGTATGCTCTCCACCACCATGCAAGACGCTCCTCCGTGGCTCGGCAAGCTGCAAGACGACAAGAAGTCCCTCGCCGCGCTCGGGCTGCGGCCGCTCGACGCCGAGGAGCGCGACCAGACCCGCGAGCTCTGGCGGAGCACGTGGAATCAGGTCCCGTTCGGCGAGCCTTTCCACGACGTGTGCGCCAACCGGATCGAGCGGTGTGTCCCGCTGTTCGAGGGGCCGCTCCGGCGCCGGCGTATCGGCAAGGCCGGCTCCCGTCTCGTCGTCGTGCACGACCCGGCGGAGCCGAGCTCCGCCTGGCTCAGCCTGTCGCACGCGATGCCGCCGCTCGGCTGGGCGTTCGGCGGAACGACCCCGGAGGAGCTGTCGCGCGCCGTCGCGCGCTACACGCCCGCGGAGGCCCCGGACGCGATCTCGTTTCCTCGCCATGAGCGGCTCGTGAAGCAGATGCAGATCGACGGCATCGACGTGATCAAGAACGCCGTCGAAGGCCTCGAGCTCTGGGTCGACGACGCCGCGTGGGGAAGCGCCTTCCTGGACGACCCCTGGCAATCGCTCGAGCCCGACGCGGGCATGATGATGCTGAGCCTGCACATGAGGCGGGTGCTCGATCAACACCCCGGTCGGCGACCGTCGCTCTCGTTCCGCACGCTCTGGTCGCGCAGCATCATCACCATCGAGCAGCACCCGTTCGACTTCTGGGTGTTCGACCTCCGGTATCACCCGTGCCCGGACCAGCGCGCCGTCGAGATGCTCGCGGGCGACGAGCCCGGCGCGCGTCTGCCGCCCGATCTGCCCGTCGATGTCGCCGCGTCGCTCCTGCGCGGCAACAGCACGACGCGGGAGTCGATCGAGCGGAGCGAGCTCGACCCCTTCCACCTCGCCGCACTTGTCGCGATCGACCCGGGCGAGGCCACGACGACCGAAGCGCTGCGCCGAGCCATGCGCGAGTGGGACGGCGAGGACCGGATCGGCGGTCTCATGGAAATCCTCTCCGCCTACGAGCTCTCCGCCCTGCAGTTCGAGACGGTCGCCACGACGAAGGAGGAGAGGCTGCGGGAGAGCCTCCTCGCGCACCTCGCCCCCGCGAGCGAGGAGGTGGCGTCGTGAAGGTGCTCCTTCCCACCCAGGCGTTTCATCGAGCCGCTCTCTCGACCTTCCTCGGTGAGCTGGGCTTCGCGCTGGCCGCGGACGAGCCGGCGACGAACGGGACGCGCTGGACCACCTGGCGGCGCGGCGAGGACTACGTCGCGCTCGTCACCCGGGCGCGCGCGGCGACCTCGGGCGTCAAGCTCGTGGGCCCCACGGAGGCGGCGCTCGCGGACCAGATCGCCGCGCGGTTTCCGTCTCGCTCGGATCGCGAGGTCCTCGCGCTTGCTCCAGGGTCGGTCGCCGACCGGGTTCGTCTCTCGTACGAGCTCGGGACCATCGCCTTCATGGAGTCCGAGGTGGCGGCCGAGGCGCGTCGGCGCGTCGACGCGCTCCTGCTCGATCCGGCGGACGTGGTTCGCTGGGCGTCGATCGAGAGCCTCACGATCGACCCGGAGAGCCTCGCCGCGCTTGCCGACGCGTCGGGGCGATATCCCGAGCTCCGCGCCGTGCATCGGCGGTTCGCGGCGCTCGTCGCGGCGCGCGAGGACGGCACGTTGAGCGACGTTCCGACCACGGACCGATGGGAGCTCCTGGATCGCGCGCGGGCCGGGGCCCGCGACGGCAAGTGGCGCCGCGTCGCCAAGGCGATGGACGCGCTCCTCGAGGAGAGCCCGTGGGACGACGAGGGACTCCTGCTCCGCGGTCTGGCGCACGAGGGGGAAGGGGAGATGCTCGAGGCGCTGTTCCTCCTCGGCGCCGCCGAGAGCGCGCTCGCCAGCTCGGAGCGCGTTCGTCGCGAGGTCGACTCGGATGGAGCGGACGACGAGGGCGACGACGAGGAGGAGGACGAGCTCGATGACAGCGCCGTTACGAACGAATCGCTCGAGACGGTGCGGGCCAAGCTCCCCGCGCTGCGCGAGCGCACCGTCGGCGCCGACCCCGCCGCCCAGGCGCGTGCCGAGCCGGCGGTCCTCCGCTGGCTCGCCCGGTGGGGAGAGAGCATGCAGGTCGGGCCGATCCACGGAGGCGCCCGAGCGCTGCGCGGACGCCTCCCCGCGCTCGAGGGGCTCCTCACCTATCTCGTGGGATCCCACGACGGCGACGAGGTGATGCTCGAGGAGGCGCTCGCGCTGGTGCCCGACTCGCCGAGCATCGCCCTGGCGCTGGCGCACGCGGCCATGAAACGCGATCCGGAGGAAGGCATCGAGCGTTACCGCGCTCTGCGCGAGACTCTGCGAACCGGGGCCTCCTTGTCACCGGCCGCGCAGAAGATCGCCGACACCGTCGGAGAGAGGGAGCGCCCTTCCGAGGGCGGCATCCTCGAGATCCTGGCGAAACACGCCTACGACAACGAGGACTACGCTCGCGCGGCACAGCTCGGGGACGAGCTGACGAGGGTCGAGCCCGACACCGGCCTCGGCTGGCAGCTGCGGGCGAACGCGCGGATCTTCGGCCTCCGTCACGAGGAGGCGGTGGAGGCCTGCACCGAGGCCATCGAGAACCTGGACCGGATCTACGCGAGGGGTGACGAGGAGGGCTCGATCTTCTTCGGCGACGATCCGCGGCCGGGCATGTACTTCAACCGGGCCTGTGTCGAAGCGAAGCTCGGCCGGCGCGACGCCGCGCTCGACAGCCTGCGTGTCGCGGTCCGCAAGGACGCCGACTACGCGGAGCAGGCCAAGACCGACGACTACTTCGAGTCGCTCTTCGAGGACCCCGCGTTCTTGGCCATCACGAGCCTCGAGCCCGCGGCGCTCCGGACGCCCGAGGAGCGCGACCCGGCCTGGGTCATGGCGCTCGTGGCCCGCGCGCGCGATCAGCAGCAAGGCGGGGATGTTCGCGGCGGCCTCCAGACCGCCCAACGCGCCGCGGAGCTCGCGGAGCACCTGGAGAGCCCGGCCGTCCTCGCCGAGGCGCTCGCCGTGCTCGGGCGGATGCAGGCCCTCTCGGGCGACACCGCGGCCGGCCTGTCGACGGCCGAGCGGGCCCTCGCGGCGGCGAGCGATCCGGCCGTCCCCGGCGACGTGCGCGCGATCGTGTACGCGCAGCACGGCCTGTGCCTCCAGGCCGCGATGCGCCTCGACGAGGCGGAGGCGGCGTACGAGCGGGCGCTCGAGGCGCGGCGAGCGGCGTTCGGCGATGCCCACCCTTCGCTCGTGAAGTCGCTCGCCTCGATCGTCGGGGTCGCGCTCCTGCGCGCCCGGCCGGCGTCGGAGATCGAGGCGCTCGTCGCGCGAGGCGTCGACATCGCGCAGGCCTTCCTCGAGTCTCCGGCGCCCAAGGATCACGTCTGGGCCGAGGCCATCGACGACCTCGTGTCGCTGCTCGTCCGTCGCGCGCTCCTCCGCCGATCAGAAGGAGCGCCGGAGTCGGCCGTGCAGCCGCTCGCGCTGGCGCTCGAGCGTTTGGAGGAGCAACGAGCGATCGGGTACGCCCCCATGGCGGCCGTGGTGGAGCAGATCCGGCAGCTCGCCGAGGAGCTGGCGCAGGGGGCGCCCTCCGCGGAGGTCGCGGCGTCCGCTGCGCGGGTGCGCGACCAGGCCGAGGCCGTCCTCGTCCCCGGGCCCCCGGCGGAGCGTCGTGCCCGCCTCGTGTTTCGGCGGGCGCGTGCGCTCGTCGAGCAGCTCCGGGGCGGCGGTGTGGCGGACGAGCGCATCGGCCAGCTTTTGTCGGATCTGGTTCGAGGTGGGGACGCGTTGGCCCCGGAGCTCGCGCAGAACGAGGCCCTCGCCCAGCTCCGGGCGGTGCTCGCCAAGGCGGCCGCCACGGAGCCGACCGTGCTCGTCACCTCGGCGATGGCGTTGTCCATGGCGTCCATGCCCGGCGAGCTGGACGACGCCTTGCAGCGGCTCGAAGACCTCGTCGCGCCGATCGTGGCCGACTGACGTCGTCCCCTGCCGGAGGGACGACCGCGGTGCTAGATCCTTTGCATGCAAAGGTTCGACGCGGTCGTCGTTGGGGCCGGGCAGTCGGGGGTTCCGCTGGCGGCTCGCCTCGCCGAAGCCGGCCAGCGGGTCGCCCTCGTGGAGCGGCGGCGCCTGGGCGGCACGTGTGTGAACGACGGGTGCATCCCGACCAAGACGCTCATCGCCAGCGCTCGCGCCGCCTGGGTCGCCCGCGAGGCGGCCCGCTTCGGCGTGAAGATAGACGGAACTGTCAGCGTCGACATGAAGGCCGTGAAGGCTCGCAAGGACGCGGTGGTGGCGGAGTCCCGGGAGAGCCTTCGGAGCTGGACCGC
>JAEUKE010000023.1 GCA_016794345.1 Myxococcales bacterium | reverse complement strand
GCTCGACACGCTGCTCGAGGAGCTCGTCGGCCGCGGACATCGCGGCATGGTGCTCGGGTTGGAACGCACCCTGGCCGCTTCCCGGGCCCTGGGCGATCCCCACCGGGACCTCGCCGTGCTCCACATCGCCGGCACCAACGGCAAGGGCAGCGTGAGCGCCATGCTCGAGCGCGTCGCGCGCGAGGCGGGCCTGTCCGTGGGCCTCTACACGTCGCCACACCTGGTGCGCTTCTCCGAGCGCATCCGCCTCCGTGGCGAGCCCATCTCGGACGACGCGTTTGCGGAGGCGCTCGGGCGCGTCCTCCGCGATGCCCCGCCCGAGCTGACGTTCTTCGAGACGCTCACGCTGGCCGCGTTCGTGGCCTTTCGCGCCGCGAGCCTCGAGGTCGTCGTGCTCGAGGTCGGCCTCGGCGGTCGGCTCGACTCGACGAACATCGTCGAGCGGCCGCTCGCCACGGCGATCGTCTCGATCACGGAAGGGGAGGGCGGCAAATGGCTCGAGCACGGCGATCTGCTCGGCTCGAATGTCGGCGCGATCGCTCGGGAGAAGGCGGGGATCGCCAAGCAGGGCGTGCCGCTCGTCCTCGGTCCGCTCGGAGCAGAAGCGCAGGCGGCGGTCGCGGAGTCCGCCGCGGCGGCGGGGGCGAGCCCGGTGTGGTCGGTCGATGAGCACGGCCGGCTCGATCGTGCAAACGGTACTGTCATGGTTCCGTCGGGCGAGACGGTGCGCCTCGCCCCGCGGCTCGCAGGCGTCCATCAGATCGAGAACGCGGCGGTCGCTGCCGCCGTCGCGCGGCTCGGGCTCCCGAGCGTCCCCGGCGCCGTCGTGGAGCGCGGGATCGCCCTCGCCGAATGGCCGGGCAGGCTCGAGCGGTTCGAGGTCGACGGGCGTCAGGTCTGGCTCGACTGCGCGCACAACCTCGAAGGCGCTCGCGCGCTCGTCCAGTCGCTCCCCATGCTCGGGGATGTCGGCTCGGGGACGCTCGTCTACGGCTCCCTCGCCGACAAGCCCTGGGAGCCCGTGCTGCGGCTCCTCGGTCCCCGGTTCGTCCGGCGGTTTTACACCACCCCGTCCGGTCGGGCGGCTGCCCCTCTGGAGTCGCTGCAGGCCGTCCTGCCCGGCCGCGCGGAGCCGGATCCGGCGCAGGCTCTCCGCGCCGCCGTGCGCGCCACCGCTCCCGGCGGGAGCGTCCTCGTCACCGGCTCCATCTACCTGGTCGGCCGGCTGCGCTCGGTGCTCTGCGGGATCGCCCCCGATCCGGCGATGGGGTTGTGACGGGGTGTGGGGCGAAAGCAAGCTGGGCGGGCGCTCGCCGCAGCGCAGCGCAAACTCGTGCCTGCGCTTCCGGACAGGATTCGCGGCCTCCGTTATGCTAGGAACCATTCTAGGTGCGCTTCGCACCGGAGGTAGCTCAATGCTTTTCAAACTGCTGCGCGCGCAATACGGGCGCGCGATCCTCGCGGCCTCGATCGCGTCCTTGGCCACGTTCGCGGGTTGCGCCGAAGAAGAGACCATCCCGCAAGGCGGCGGTGGCAACGGCGGTAACACGACCGACGGCGGCGGCGGACAGAGCACCACCACCACGACCACCACGTCGTCCTCGTCGAGCAGCTCCACCGGCTCCTCGATGGACGGAGGCGGCGGCATGGGCGGCATGGGGGGCATGGGGGGCTCCGGCGGCAGCGAGCCCAACCCCAACTACCCGCTCGAGACCGAGCCGAACGGCACCATCGCCACTGCCGACGCGCTGCAAGACAACACCAAGGGCTTCACGGCCGAGATCGAGGACTCGAACGACTTCGACGTCTTCAGCGTGGACGTGCCGATCGGCAGCTCGATGCGCGTCGCCATCACGGACGGCAACGGCGGCTGCCCGCCGGACGCGGAAGTCACGGTGCAGATCTTCGATCCCGAC
>JAEUKE010000020.1 GCA_016794345.1 Myxococcales bacterium | reverse complement strand
AGCCCCGAGCACGACGCGATCTTCGCGTCCGTCCAGTCCTCGGTGCTCGAAGCCAACCGAGGTTTCGTCAAGGAGCTGCTCGCATCGGCAGGCGACCGCGCCTTCGTCGTCGTCGACGAGGCCCATCACGCGGTCGCACCGCGCACCCTGGAGCTCCTCACCGAGATGAAGGCGGCCGGGGTCCGACTCCTCGGCCTGACTGCCACGCCCATCCGAATGGACAATGGCGATCAGCGCCGCCTGGGGGCGCTCTTCGAGGGCAGGATCATCCATCAGGTCAGCCGGCGAGAGCTCTCGAACGCCGGGATCCTGGCGGCGCCATCCATCGAGACGGTGAAGACGTCGATCAACGTCGAGAAGGACATGGACGCCCAGGACCTGAAGTACCTCGAGCGCTTCGGTGAGCTCGGCCCCAAGGTTCTGGAGCGGCTCGGCAAGAGCGCGCACCGAAACAAGCTCATCGTCGAGCACTACGCAAAGAACCGCCAGAAGTACGGTCCGACGATCGTGTTCGCGACCGACACGCTGCACGCGCAGACCCTCTCGGAGGAGTTTCGCAAGGCCGGCGTGGAACGCGTCGACCACGTCGACTACAGCCGCAAGAACGCCTCCGCGATCATCGACCGCTACTCGCGGCGCGAGCTCGACGTCATCGTGAACGTCGAGATGCTGACCGAAGGCTTCGATGCGCCGCACACGCGCACGGTCTTCATCGCACGCCCCACGCGCTCGGAGAGCCTGGTGGTGCAGATGGTAGGGCGCGCCCTTCGCGGTAAGAAAGCCGGCGGCAACGACGTCGCAAACCTGGTGACCTTTCTCGACACCTGGAGCCAGTACGACGTCCTCGGGGCGGAGTACGCCCTCGACAGCGGCGGCGACGTGTCGGTGCCCGAGCTGACGACGCGCGAAGCGACTCCGCTCGTCCTCATCCCGCCTGACTTGGTCCGCGCCGCTTATTCGCTGCTCCACAGCAACATGAAGGGTCAGCTCGTGGGCGTCCACGGCTGCATGCCACACGGTTGGTACCGCTGGGAGGAGGAGTTCGAGGACGACGTGCAGTCACGCACGGTGTTGGTCTTCGACACCCAGCGAGATGCGCTCGAGGCGTTGCTCGCGGCCTTCCCAACGGCGACGAGCATTCCCGAGGGAATCTCGGAGGAAGTTGCCAGCGCCGTTATTCGCCGCCACTTCGCCGATGTTCCGGACCCGCTCCCGCGATGGGCGGACGTCAAAGCGATGCTCGACGCCCGCCGCAAGGGCTGCGAGCTCACGTACGTCACGTTCGAGGAGAAGCGGGCGTTCGACCCTGCCGATCTCGCAAAGGCGGTCGTGGAGAAGCGAATGGACCCCGTGACCGAGGCGGAGTTCCTCGGCCAGGTGTGGAGCGACCACCCTGCATGCGCGGTCGTCTATCGCGGCGATGAAGCTGCCTTTCGCGAGGAGGTCGGCCGCGAACGGACGAGGCTGCTCAACGCGAGCATCGCGAGGCCGAAGGTCGATCCGATCGTGTCCGCCGTCGTTCCTCAGGGCCCGCCTCGAGCCTGGCCTGACGGTACGGGTCGGCTGCTCACCGAGCTCATGCAAGAAGTCGTCTCCGCGAAGCGACACTTCCCTGGCGGAGCACCCATGATCGGCGAGCTCAGGTGGATGGCGAGCGCGTCCAAGAAGCTGTGGGGCTTCTTCCGGTATCAGGACAAGCACCTGGCGCTGAACCCTCTCTTGAACTCGCCAGATGTCCCACGGTTCGTCACCGAGTTCGTCCTGTTCCACGAGCTCTTGCACGGCGACATGCCCAGCGCCGGCCACAACCCCGACTTTCGCGCCCGTGAACGCCAGTTCGTCCCCAGCCCACGCGCCGCGGAGGAGGCGAAGAGCATCGGGATCTCGCCCGGCCCCGGCTCACCTTCCGACTTCTGGCGCGTTCGGGCCGAGATGTTCCTCGACACGTTCGAGCGGTACTTCGAGTGGAAGCGGCCCGGTCACCAACCGGCGCTGTGAACCGGCCCACGTTGCGGTAGTCTTCGACACCGTGGGGACTTCGCCGACCGTTCCGCCCGCCATCGAAGCCAAGCTGCAAGAGATCGAGAGCGCCACCGAAACCATGGTGGCGCTCGAGGATGAGATTCGAGCGCTTCGCAGGCGAGTCGAGAGCAGCGATGTGCCGGCGATTCACCTCGGCCTCCGGCAGATCGGGGAGGCGCTGCTCCGACACGCCCTCAAGGCGATCCAGCTCGACGTGCCCCGCGGTCCGGACGGAACCCTCAATCGCCTGAAGGACGCGCTCTACACCAAGCTCAAGGACGAGCTCGACTCCTCCTTCTGGCGGCACTTGGGGACGATCCAGACCCACGTGAACGCGCACACCCATCATCAAGAGAACGACGTCTACCAGGCAGCGGGTCTCCTCGGCAGGCCGAGCCCGTGGGACGAGGTCGAGTCGGCGATGCATGCGCTCCGGTGCATCCTCAACACGTTCGTCCTGCGCTGGCCACCGCCGCCGAAACCGGTCACCGCGAGCGCACCGCCGCCTGCC
Organism: Myxococcales bacterium; assembly: GCA_016794345.1. Classification (GTDB taxonomy): domain Bacteria; phylum Myxococcota_A; class Polyangia; order Polyangiales; family Polyangiaceae; genus Xiheicaenibacterium; species Xiheicaenibacterium phototrophicum. The sequence continues at coordinate 16,304 of JAEUKE010000020.1, read as the reverse complement.
GACGAGGAGGAGGACGACGAGGCGCCAGCGACAGACCGCGCGCCGCCTTCGTTCGAAGGAGTCGCGCCGACCGACCTCGCCGACGTGACCGCGAAAGCCGCGCTGGAGAACGAGGCCGTCCGCGCGCAGCTCGAGAAGATCACCGGCATGCACCGCCGCGGGGTCTCGCGCCGCCTCAACGCGGCACACGGCAAGACCAAGATGAAGAACCTCTTCCCCGACGCGTTCCAGTCGGACGCCGACGACGACACGGAGGAAGAAGAGCGCGGCTTCGACTACGAGACCATCGGCAACCTGTCGATCAAGGAGGCTCGCGACAACGACCTCGCCAACGACATCGCCCTCCTCACCAATCGGGACCCTGCCTCCGTCCGCCGCAAGCTCAACGGCCTACACGGCGGCGGCGTCGTGCGCCGCCAGTTCGAGTGGTACGACCCTCAAACCGTCGGTGAGCTCACCGTTCGAACCGCGCTGAGCTACAACCTGGCCCCGCTGCTCGCACGGGAGTTCCGCCAATCGCGAGCCTCGATCCTGACCAAGCTCCGAGGGGTGCCGGGCCAGACGAAGCTGCGAACGGTCTTCGAGCAGCTTGGGTGAGCCCTGGGCCCCTTTCGCGCCATCGCGCACCCCCTCACCCCCGCTCAAACGCAACATCCGCGATCCAGCCGCGCTTGCGACGCGCCAGCCGCTCCGCTTCGGTCTCGACGTCGAACCTCACGGTGGTCGCCGGCTGCACGAGCCCGCTGGGCAAGCCCTCGAGCGCGTTGACGCTCACGACCGCATAGAGCCGGCCGTCGATGAGGCTCGTCACGACCGGCGTGACACCACACACCGAGCAGACGTGGAACACGGCCGTCTTGGTGCCGAACGTGTAGAGCGAGACCTTCGACGAATCCCTCAGCGAGACGCGCAGCCGACCGGTCGGGCAAGCAGTCCAGACGCCGCCGCGCTTGACGCAGAAGGAGCAGCTGCACGCACGCGCCGGAATCGAGGTCGGATCCGGCGACCAGTCGAGCGAAAACGAGACGTTGTCGCAATGGCACCTGCCGGCGATGAGCATGGGCCAATCGTACGAGCGATCCCGCGCTCGAGTCAGTCGAATCGGATGCGTCGAAGGGCGACGAGCCACGCCTCAATCGCGTCCCGGTTGCTCGGCTCCTCCGGGAGAACCGAGCGGCCGCGTGCCGACTCGAGGAGCTCGAAGACACGCGCAGCCCGGGCCAGCCATCTCTCGGCCACCTCTCCCGGCAAGGACGCCCGCTCGCCGGATCGTTTGATCTCGAGAAGCTCGCGGGCCTCGCCGAAGCCATGCTCGTCCATGAGGACGGTCAGGTCCGTCACGACCTCGCCGGTGAGGAGCAGGTGCGTGCCGGTAAGCCCGGTCCGGAGGACATAGAGGAGCTTTTTGGCGGTCGGCGCGCTCGCTTCGGTTGCGGCCTTCAGCTGTCCGGTCGCGAAGCCGTGGTAGTGCGCGTGGACCCGGCGGCTGAGGGCTCCGCGCGCGAGCGCCCGAAGCTCCTCGAGCTCCGGTGCGGCCCGGATCGTCCACATGCCGAAGATGCGCTCGAGGTAGCTGCCGTAGCCGCGCAGCAACCCCGCCAGCACCTGGCCGATCTCGTTCGAGCCGTAGTCGATCTCGACGCCTTCGACGATCTCGGCGCGGTTCGCGTGCTCGTCGGGTCGAGCGAGGCCGACGAACCGGCGCGTGGGCAGGACGTGGACGGCCTTCAGATCGAGGTCGCTGTCGGGCGAAGGGAAGCCGTATGCGTGAGCACCAGTGAGCGCGATCACGACGTGGTGCCGCGCCACGCTCTCCTCGTCGAGGACGCGTTCGGCGATCCGATGCTGGTGCTTGGAGAGAGGTAGGGTCATGTTTGGTCCTCCCAGACGACGTCGGGCGGGGGAGCCGCGCCGGTCCCCCAGGGGCCCTCGGCTCCCGAGAGGTGCCTCCGCGCCGCCTCGGTACGAATGCGCCTGAGCAGCGCGTCGGCGCGGGCGAGATCAGGACGTTCGGGGAGGGCGGAAGCCTGACGCGCAATCTCGAGCTCGGGTGTCAGGGCGTCCGCCTCGGCCAGGACATCGGGGAGCGACACCTCGCCCGCCTTGATGGCGAGCAGCCTGCTGCGGAGCGGCTCCTCGACCTCAAACGCGGCGGTGCCCGTCCTGAGCCATTCGAGCGCCGTCGCGAGGAGCCGCAGCAAGTTGTAGGCGTTCTTGGGGCGGAGCTCGCGTGGCAGCTCGGGCGCGCGCCCGCCATTGCGCGCGAACGACGCAAGCGCCGCGAAGTCCGCACTCGGAAGGAAGCCGCGGTCGTGCAGCGAGTGGTAGAGTTGCTTCACGTACTCCTTCGAGAGGAGCGCCGCGTCTGCTGCGCTCGGCGCTTCTACGTTCGCCGCCACCGCGAGCCGCCCTGCGACGACATCGAGCGAAAGGCCCGGCTCGGCGCGGAGCCAATCGAGGACGAGCTCGCGGTTGTCGGCCAGGCGGAGCGAGTGCCGGAGCTTCTTCAGCTGCGAGAGCGCATACCGCGCGAAGCTCCCGTAGATCGCTCGCGACACGAAGGCGTCGCGCTCGGCGAGGAGCCACTCGCCCATCTCGTCTCTCGGGGTCGCGCTGCTGACGAAGAGCGTCTCGAGGGTATTCGGGTCCGCGCGGATCGCCTGGCGGACGAGCTTACCGATCTCCCAATAGGTCGCGGAGCCGTCCGCCGACACGAGCTCCTCTGGCGCGCCGGCGATCCCGCTGCTCCACGAGAACGGCGCGACGAACGCGCCGCGCAGATCGGTGTCCGACCCCTCGGTCGCGAGGCCCCAAGCGCGCGAGCCGACGACGGTCTCGAGGATCACACACGGGTAGAGCGCGCGCCACGCAGCCTCGCGCCGCGAGGCGTACCGGAGCTGGCCGGCCTTTCGCGGCAGGAGCTCGTCACGGCGGTACCGCGCACGCCCGACGCCGGCGATCTCCACCTCGTACGTGTCGCCATTCCGCCCGACGACTCGCCCTACGGCGCCCTGACTCACCTGCCTGTCGCCCACGACACGGTCCACGCGTGGCGTCACCTCCGTCCCCGAAGGGAGCGGCACATTCTCCGAGTCGAGCGTCTCGAGGCGCGTGGCGGTGCGGGACATTGGTAGATCCTAATCCCAGCCGCAGAGCTAGCTGCAAAACAAGGCCGCCGCGTACCGGCGCGCCGTTGGCCCTTTGGCATTCTCCCCCCTCACTTGTGAGGGGGTTTGGGGGGGTGAACCGCGTGCACGGAGTCCAGCTTGCTGGACGGAGTGCAGGCAAGGTCCGACGGAGCGAAGCGCAGTCGAAAGCGCAGCACCTACGTCATCGAACACCACAACGATGCCATTTTCTCCACCCTGCTACAGCAGGAACACCCTCACCAGGATATCCGCAATCCCGATGATCGCCGCGCCCGCGATGAGGCCCGCGCAGATCGGCTCGTGGCCGCCGACCCAGCGCTTGTAGCCGGCGGTCTCGGGCCTTGCGCCGTGTTTCTTGTGCATCCACCAGAAGAGCGCAGCGCCGGCGAACATGGCGAGCGTGGAATTCGGCGGGATGACCACGCCGAGGCCGATGGCGAGCGGGCTGAGCGGGAAGCGGTTGCGCGTCTTGATCCGCAGCACCTCCATCACGAGCCCCGCCAGCGCCGCGACGATCATGGAGATGACGATCGAGCGGGTGAGCAGGCTGCCGCTGCCGCCGCCGAAGATCGCGGTCACGAGATCCGACACGCCCTTCCATTGCAGGGCCGAGGGGAACGCGAACTGCCCGCCCTCCGGCGCCATCACGGCCTGGACGCTCTTGCCCGGCGCGTAGTCCGAGAGGAACAGGAGGTAGTAGAGCGGGGTGGAGGCGAGCGCGCCCGACACGACGCCGATGACGTGGCCGACGGCCTGCTGCCGCGGCTTGGCGCCGAGCATGTAGCCGGGCTTGATGTCCATCAGCAGGTTGCTCGAGTTGCTGGCGACCTCCACGCACATGACGCCGGTCATGAGGTTGGTCGGCGGGTGCTTGGGGTCGAGCGCACCGAAGAGAAACTGCGGGATCTTGCTGAGCGAGCTCGACGGCGTGATGCCGGTCAGCGCGGTGCTGCTCGCGGCGATGAGCGCCAGCACGATGATGAGCGGGACGGCGAGGAGCCCGAAGGCCCAGCTCACACCGAACCACGCGTTCGCCATCCACGCGGCGACGACGCCGAGGATGGGCACGCCGACGAACGAGATCTTCACCGGCAGCTCGATGTGACCGAGGACGTCCTTCGTTTCGGAAACTTTCTTCTTCTTTCCGAGCCCGCGGAAGGCCTCGATGAACACTTCCGGCTTGGCGAAGAGCCCAACGACCGACGCGACCACCATGATGACGATGCCCCACCAGAGAGCCCAGTTGTTCAAGATGTGGACGCGGGTGAAGGTGCCGTCCGGTCGCGGCGGAATCTCGCCGATGCCGATCATCCACGGGACGATCACGAGGAAGTTGAGCGCCATGCCGACGAGCAAGCTCATCGCCACGCGGATGCCCATCAGGCCGCCCGCGCCGACCATGGCGAGGTCGAGTGACAACGTGACGCCGAGCGAAGGTAGCGGCACGCCCGCGAGCTTCGGCATCGGCGCCCAGCCCTTCTCGACGAGCCAGTAGTACGCCGCGTCGAGGTCGTGCGGCAGGTGCCAGGACGACTTCAGCCCGAGCCACTTCTCTTGGACGAGCTTCATGATGTTCTCGCCCGAGAGCACGCCGATGCCACCGGCGAGGGCCGCGGCCTTCGCGAGGACCTTCGCCTTGTACATGCCAGCGCTGCCGCCGCCGGCGGTGTAGAGCGCGTCGAGCACGACGCCGCAGGCGGCGCCCTCCGGGAACGGCTGCTGCTCGTCGTTGATGAAGCGCCGCTTCATCGGGAATGCCACGAGGACGCCCAGGAACGAGAGCGTCATGTTGAACAGCATCATCTGCCACCAGGGGATGAGCGCGTTCTGGATCCACATGTACGCGGCGATCCCCGAGACGAGCGGCGTGGTCATGTAGCCGGCCGCGGTGGCCACGCTCTGCGACGCGTTGTTCTCGAGGATGGTCATGTCGCGCACGCCGATCCGCGACATCGTCCGGAACGCGGCGTAGGCGAGGATCACGCTCGTGAGGCCGACCCCGAGCGTCCAGCCGGTCTTCGCGCCGATGTAGAGGTTCGTGGCCGAGAGGACACCGCCGAGAAAGAAGCCGGTCGCAGCGGAGCGGACCGTCAGCTGCGGCATGTCCCCGCGGTAGACCTTCTCGAGCCACCACGCGTCCTTCTGGGCCGGGGTCCACTCGCGAATCTGCTCGGCGGTGAGGTGCTCGATCGCCATGCGGCGGACTATGCCGCGAACGAGCACCTTGGGGCTAGCATTCAATCAAGCGCTTGCGGCTCGAGGTTGGAGCGATTCTGCCAGCCGCAGCCGAGCGCCCAGTCCGATGCCGCGTACGACGCCGAGACCTTTCCGGTGAAGCCCTGCCGACCGAGCCTCACATTCCGCTCGACCGCCCCCGTCACCGCCCCGCGAGCCTCGTAAGCATGGCCGCAAGCCGGCCAAACAGCGACAGCAGCTCGCCCGACTCCGCCGTGGTTGCCAGCCCCAGGTGCTCCAGCGCCTCCACACACGCGGCGGCCTCGCACGCCTCCGCCCGCGCGCCCCGCAGCCGCTGGGCCCGGTCTGCGCCGATGCGTGCGGCACCCTCGCTGAGCTGGAGGAACGCGGACTGGCTTGCTCGCCGGAGCTGGTCGCTGAGCGGGCCGTAGCCACGCGGTAGCTTCTTTGCGAGCGCGTCCGCCTTCCCGAGCGCCTCAAGCGCGACACGGTAGGCGTCGAGCGAATGATGGGGAAAATGCGTGAACGTGGGAGCCTTGTCGTTGGGGCGGCTGGTCATGCCCCATCCGGCGCAGGCCCCGTGACGAAGCCCTCGCGCCGATCGTCTCGGGCTCATGATCGCCGCCCCTCGCGAGGGCTTTGGCGCGGGGCGTGCGCCCCAAGGCGTGACCAGCCACCCCAACGACAAGGCGCGCGCTCTCGAGATCCGACGCCGATTCCCGATGCCGATTCCCGATGCCGATTCCCGATGCCGATTCCCGATGCCGAGGACGATTACGATGCCGAGATCGGCATCGACTTCGATATCGGCTTCGGCTTCGGCTTCGACCTCACACCCGCGCGCTCCGCCGGCCGATCCCCATCGCCACCACCGCCGCCACGATCTCCACCCCCGCCGCGATCGCGAAGAGCCCCCTCCCGCCCAACCAATCGAATCCGTATCCCGACACGGCGAAGCCAATCAGGCCTCCGCCGCCGAAGGTAATGGCGCCATACAGGCCCTGCCCGCGCGCGCGCTGCTCGGCCGGAACCTCCCGGGCGAGGAAGCCCATGGCGGCGACGTAGAAGGCCCCGAAGGTGAAGCCGTGCAAGAGCGAGAGGGCGACGATGCCGCTCGCGCTCGTGGTTGCGCTCATGCCGAGCCACCGCGCGGCGCTGGCGAGGAAGGCGAGGACGAGGACGCGTCGGGGATCGAAGCGCTCGAGGAACCTCGGATAGAGGAGCATGACGCCGATCTCGGCGACGACGCCCACGGCCGCGGAAGTACCCACGACCCAGTTGGGCAAGCCGAGGGCGTGCACGTGGAGCGCGAGCGAGCCGTGGTAGGGCGCGCAGGCGATCCAATGCAGCGCGCTCGCGGCAAGGAGCGGCGTGAGCAGGCGGCGGAGGGCCGGGTCGAACGCCTCGACCACACGCGCGGTGGAGATGTCGCTCCGCACCGTCGCGGCGAGGACCGAGGCGGCGGCGAGGAAGACGAGCGGGAGGAGGAGCACGCCGCTCCCCTCCGCCTCGACGAGGAGGCCGACGCTGAGGGACGTGCACACGAACCCGATCGATCCGAAGAGGCGCAGATGCGAATACGATGCGCCCGCGCGGCGGACGGCCTCGATCGAGAGCGAGTCCACCAGGGGGACGATCGACGTGACGAAGACCGCGTACAGGAACAGCCCGGCTGCGTACCCGGCGAATGAGCCGGCCAGGAGGAGCGTCGCGAACGCCGCCGTCGTGCCGCCGGCCATGATCGTGAGGACGCGCGCGTGTTTCCCTGTCCTGTCGGCGAGCGAGCAGAAGATTCGCGGGGCGACGAGGGCGATGGCCGGCTGGATCGCGAGGAGGAAGCCGATCTCGGTCGCGGTGAGGCCTCGCCGCCCGAGGTAGCCGGGCAAGAACGGGAGCGTGACGCCCGTCGACGCGAAGTAGAGGGCGTAGACCCCGGCGAGGGGCGCGAGCGAGCGGAGCCGCCGCATCAGGGATGCCGCGTAACGACGACGGAGCGCGGCAGCAAGCGGAGCGTCTCATGGACTCCGTCTCTGCCTCGTGCGATCACCGGTCCTCGTGAGCACCCCGATCATCCAGGATGACTGCGGCATCTGCCGATCCGTGCACGGCGCATCGCGAAACCCCGCCGAGATCGTCTTCGAGAACGACCTCTGGCACGTCCGACACATGAGCGCGCCACACGGCGTGGCCGGCTGGATGATGGTCGTCACAAAGACCCACACGCCAGGCCCGTGGGCCTTCGACGACGAGCTCGCCTCATCGCTCGGCCCGACCCTTCGGCACCTCACCTCCGTCCTCTTGGAGGTCACCGGTGCGCTGCGGATCTACACGGCTTGGATGGGCGAGAGCTGGCCTCATTTCCACGCGCACCTCGTCCCTCGATACGCCTCCACACCGAACGACGCGAAGGCCTGGGGCGTCTTCGATCTGCTCCGCGCCGCGGGCGCGGGCGAGATCCAGGTCGACGCGGCGGAGGTGGCGCGCCTCACCGCCGCCTGCCGCGACGCCCTGGCGAAGTCCCCGCCTCCCGTCAGCGCGGCCCGTTGAGGAGCACGAGCAGGCGCCGCTTGAGCTCGCCGTGCGCGCGCTCGGCGCGCTGCTCCACCGTGCGGCGCCCCTCGTCGCCGCCGATCCTCAGGAGGGCACGCGCCGCGCTCTCGAGGACGGGCACGCTCTCGTTGTCGTCACTCGTCACGCGGAAGAGGCGGCTCAGACCTTTGCCCCCGAGGACACGTGACAGAACCGTGATCGCCTCGGCCCGCGCGGCCAAGCTCACGCCTTGGAGGGCTTGCGCCGCGGCGATGCGGATCTCCTCGCTGCCGCTCGAGAGGAGCGCCTCGATCCTCGCGACGCCGGGCAGCTCCAGACCGCCGACGCGTTGGATGCCGATGAGCGCCGAGAGCTGGACTCCCTCGTCCGAGTCCGCGAGCGCGGCGGCGAGCCTGGGCCGCGCTCGCAGCCCGTCCGTCGCCACGAGGGCGCCGAGCGCGGCACGACGGATGGGCGCCGCGACGTGCGACGTGAGCGTCTGCGCGAGCGCGCTCACCTCCTCCGAGCCGCCGTCGGGCAGGGCGCGGAGGAGATCTTCGATGACGGTCGTGTTTGCTTCCCCGTCGACCGCGGCCTGACGAAGCGTGCGCGCGATCGCCGGCATGCCGGTCCGCCCGACCTCCTTCAGCGCCGCCATGAAGCGCTTGCGGCCGCCGAGGTCGAGCCCGGCTCCGAGCTGGAGCCTGACCTTGCAGAGCGCGTTCGCCGCGGCGAGGCCCATCGTCGTGAGCACGAGCTGCGCCGCCTCGTGGGATGCCTGCGGACCGCGGAGCAACACGAGCGCGAGCCGCTCGAGGAAAGCCGCGTCCTCGAAGGTACCGAGCGCCTGACGCGCCAGCCTCCCGCGGAACGGGTGCATCGTCATCGCGGCGTGTGTCGCGAGCGCGCGGAAGCACTGGGAGAAGGCGACCAGGCGCCCCTGCTTGAGGAGGATGCGCATCGCCTCCTCCAGCACGGCCACCTCGCTCGCGTAGCTCACCTCGGTGTTGGCCATCTCGAGTGGGGCGAGCCCACGCTCGGGCGCCTCGAGGATGGTGAGCGCCCGCTGGTCGGCGCGCCGCTCGCTCCGGAGGCTCTCGGGCACCTCGTCCGGACCGATGAGCGACTTGGCGAACAGGTTCCGGAGGAGATCGTCCGACTGGCGGCTCCGGTCCGCGGACAGTCGGCGAGCGAGCATCCGCACCAGATCGATCGGCACGTTGCCCGTCTGGTTGAGCAGCTCCCCGGCGAGCGTCGCGAGCAGCCGGGCGCAGACCGGCTGCGCGAGCGCGCCGCCGATCGCACAAGCGACGTCCCACGCCGAGATCTTGCACGCGGCGCCGATGAGGTCCGAGCTCTCGAGCAGGGCGCGCGCGTCCGATGCGGACGCGAGCGAACGGAGCGCGGCGACGAGCGCCTTCTGGCGTGACGTCGCGGGGACCTCGGTCATCGCGAGGACAAACGCGACCTGGGTCGCGTGCAGGTCGACCAACCACGACAAGGACCGGTGGCGCCCGAGCCGCGCGTGGTCGGTGATGAGGGTCGCGTGGGGGAGAGACGCCGAGGACGGTCGCAAGCCTCGGAGGCGCTTCACGAGCGCGTCGATCTGGGGACCGTCCAGGCCCTCGCGCAGGGAGAGCGCGATGACCGTCTTCGTCGTGAGCAGCTTGCCGAGCTCGGCCGCTGCCGGGCCGGGGCTCACCTCGGTGAGCGCGACGGGCTCGGTCGTCGAGTCGTGGACGTAGAGCTCCGGGCGCGAAGGGTCTCCGCGCAGGAAGGTGAGCTGCCCTCGTCCGGAGAGCAGGAGCCCGAACGCGACCGCGAGCCCCTCCGTCGGGATGTCGCGCGTGAGCGTGGCGAGCAGGAGGTCGATCACCGTGGGCAGGCCGCTCTGCGGATCCCGGAGCGGGAACACCGTTCCGTCCGGCGCGCGGCGCCAGTCCGACCGCGACTCCACCATCCACTCCGAGCGGCGCCGCGAGATTGGCGCGTCCTCGAACGGGTCCGGCGCCGGGGGCGGAACGGAGGCGCGAGCGGGGGGCGGGACCGAGGTGCGCAGGGCCCGGAGGGCGTTGCGGAGCTCGCGGGCGTTGGCGAAGCGCTGCTCGCGGTCCTTGCTCATCGCGCGGAGGATCACCGCCTCGAGGCGCGGATCGACCTCGGGGTTGAGCTGCGAAGGCGGCACCGGCGTGCTCGCGAGCTGCATCGAGCAGATCCTCCGCGGGTCCTCGTCCCAGAAGGGCAGACATGCGGTGGCGAGCAGGTAGAGGAGCACACCGCACGCGTACACGTCCGCCCGGGAGTCGAGCGGCTCACCTCGCACTTGCTCGGGGGGCATGTACGCGGGCGTCCCGCAGGCGCCGCGGTGCGTGGCGAACTGCTCCCCGCGCAGGTCCGTGCTCATCGCCAGACCGAAGTCGCAGACCTTGACCGCCTCGGCGGGCTCGCCGTCGTCGTCGACGGTCTTGATGACGAGGATGTTCTCCGCCTTCACGTCGCGGTGCACGATCCCCCGATCGTGCGCGACGGAGAGCGCGGCGCAGACCTGCGACATGAGCGAGGTGATCCGCGCGAGCGGCATCGCACCTTCGTTGGCGACGACGTCTCCGAGCTCGGGCCCCTCGAGGAGCTCCATCACGATGTAGAGCAGGCCGTCGTCGTCCTCTCCGAAGTCGAAGATCTGACAGATGTTCGGGTGATCGAGCCGGCTCGCCGCGCGCGCTTCCCCGTTGAAGTGCGCGGTGAACGTCGGGTCGTGGGCGAGATCCGCGTGCAGGACCTTGATGGCGATGGGCCGATCGAGGAGCAGGTGGCGCCCGCGATACACCGCGCCGGCCGAGCCGCTGCTGATGGCCGCCTGGATCTCGTATTTGCCTCCGCCGAGCAGGCGGCCGACGAAGGGGTCGTCCTCGATGGGATCGAGCTCGATCTCCGAGATGCGCTCGCCGAGCAGCACCTGGAGATCCTCGGCCCCTTGAGCTCCGTACGGCCGCAGCGCCATGAGGTGCTCACCGCGCGCGCGCCCGGCCAGCTCCCCCAGGACCGTGACCGGTCGCTTGAGGCCCGGCGCCGTCAGCTCGACGGCGTACTTGACGCCGGGATCGGGAGCCTCGTCGACCGGGAGGGGTATCGTCGCGTGGTCGAGCGCGGCGCGCGCGACCCGCTCGACGTCCTGCGCGGTGGGCAGATTGGCGACGAGGAGCGGCAACAGATCGTTGTTGATCGTGCCTTTCCGCGCTCCGTCCATCCGACTGGGGATCTCACGTCGGCTGACCACCCGAGTCAACCGGAGAGCGGAGCTCGCGGCCTCGAGCCGAGACGCACACTGTCCAGACGCGCCGCTCGTGTGACGGAACGATTACAAGGTCTTCATCCACAGCTCGAGCGCATCCGCGATCGGGCCTCGCTCGACGGCGCCGTGGGGCAGCACGTCTGTCGCGGTCTGCTTCACCTCGTCCGGTGCGTGTGGCATCGCAAACGACCGAGAGGCCCACTCGAACATGGGGACGTCATTGAACCAGTCCCCGATCACCGCCACCCGGTCCTCCGGGACCTCGAGCTGGCGCGCCACCTCGGCGACGCCGGTCGCCTTGCTCGTGCCCCGAGCGACGAACCGCACGACCCGGCGGGCGCCGAAGCCGAAGCTCATGAGCTCCACCGCAGGCGCCACGTGCGCCAGCATCTCCTCAACCCGACGCGTCACCTCCTCGTCGCCGATGCCGACCAACATGACGGTTGCGTCAGGCTCTTGCCGCCAGACGTCCGCCGCCATCACGTCCGGGTGGGTCGTGATCTGGTGCGCCCAACCGCTGACGTAGCCGTGGTGCTCCCGGCCACGCTCGCAAGAGTGGATGGCCTCGTGGGTGAACACGAAGCTCGACAGCGCGTGCTCGACGAACGCCCCGAGGATGCTCTCCACGTGGTGCACCCCGATCGCCCGCTTCGACAGGATGCGCTCGGTGGCGCCGCAAGCGATGACGCCGCCGTCGGCACAGACGAGGGGCGCGTCCAGGCCGAGCTCCTTGGCGACGGGGTGGGTCCGGGTCGTCAGGCGACCGGTCGCGATTGTGACGATGACCCCCGCCTCGCGGGCTCGCGCAATGGCTGCGCGGTCTCGCGGGTGCACGCCGTCGAACCGGTCCACCAGGGTCCCGTCGAGATCGGTCGCGAAGAGGGCGCGCGGTGCCAAGAGGAGTTTCCTTAGCACGCTTCGAGCCTGATACGGTGCGACCATGCAAACGGGGCAACTCGGCGGTCCGCTCACGCTCCAAGATCCGGCGACGGGCCAGCAGGTTCAGGCGAACGTGTCGGGCACGTTCACGTTCCAGGTCCAGGGCGATCCGAGCCAGTATCTTCCCCACCTGCAGTCTGCGCTCCTCAACGCGACCGGCAGCGTGCTCCAGCAGAAGCTCTCCCAGAACCAGGTCGCGCTGCCGACGATCGCGCAGAGCCTGCCTTACTTCTTGCAGGAGATCATCGCCGCGAGCGGCGTGCAGCAGATGGGCGCCCAGGTGGGCCAGCTGCAGCTGAACGTGCAGGTCGCGCAGCCCCAGGCCGTGCAGCCCTACCAGGGACAGCTGCCTCCCGATCCGCACACGCAGATGCAGAACCGCATGGCGCAGATCGCGCAGGAGAAGCTCGACCCGCGCAACTACGACTACGAAGCACGGGTCAACATCGGCGGCTTCAAGCTCAAGGCCAGCACCGACAAGGGCTTCGACACCGAAGGCCTCACCAACCAGGTGAAGGAGAAGGCCAAGACCGAGATCATCTGGTGGGGGATCGGGTGTGTGGTCCTCCTGCTCGTCGTCGTCGGCCTCGGCGTGCTCGGCTGGTACGTCTACGCGAAGTTCAAGGAAGGCGAGAAGAAGGGCAACTGGGAGAGCGGCAGCGCCGAGCCTGCAGGCGAAGCCAAAGACGCGAAGTGGGACGGGAAGTCGCCCTACAGCTGCGGGGCCGGCGACGTCGTGAAGATCAAAGGTGTGAAGGCGCAGCTCAAGAGCGGAACCGCGATCACCGCCGGCGCGAACTGCCAGCTCGAGCTGGAGGACGTCGAGATCGACGCGCCCGTCGGCATCCAGGTGGGCGCGAGCGCGGTCGTGACGGTCAAGGGCGGCAGCGTGACCGGAAAAGACGCAGCGGCCAAGGCGCTCGGCAACGGGAAGATCGTCTTCAAGGGCACCAAGGTCACGGGCAAGAAAGAGCAGCTCGGCGCCGCGAAGATCGAAGGCCCCTGAGCTCGCTCCCCCCTCGCCTCGGAGAGGGGGGCCGGGGGGGTGAAAGCGCGGCGCCAACGTGACGGAGCAGACAATGCTGTCTGCTTCTCGAGGCGTTACTCCTCGACCACCACCCGATTCCTGCCCTCTGCCTTGGCGCGGTAGAGGGCGGCGTCGGCGCGGCGCAAGGTCGCGTCGAGCTGCTCCCCCGCTCGCCAGGAAACGGCGCCCGCGCTCACGGTGATGCGCGCGTCCGTCCCGGGGATGGGCTCGGCGGCCACGGCTGCGCGCAGGCGCTCGACGACACGCGAGGCCGACACGAGATCGGTCTCGGGGAACAGAACGACGAACTCCTCGCCGCCATACCGCGCGAGGATGTCGACGCGACGCAGGACGCGGCGCGCGGCGGACGCGAGCGTGCGCAGCGCTTCGTCCCCGATCGCGTGGCCGTGCTCGTCGTTCAGCTGCTTGAAATGGTCGACGTCGATCATGGCCGCCGAGAGGCCGCCGCCGTACCGCTCCACACGCGCCACCTCCGCCTCGGCCAGCTCGAAGAAGTGGCGGCGGTTGTGGATGCCCGTGAGGCCGTCGGTCGTCGCCAGCTCGCGGAGGCGTTCCTCGAGGGCCTTCTGGTCGGAGATGTCGCGCACACCAACCAGGAAACAAGCCTCGGAGTCGAGCACCATCGAGCGGAGGCTGAGCTCTCCCCAGAACTCGCGACCGCCGGCCGTCCGCAGCCGCACGGCCTGTCCCTCGGCGAAGCCGCCGTCCGCGACCATCCGGAGCACGCCCTCGCGCTCGGCGGGATCGACCCAGAAGTCGACCGTGGTCCAGCCTCCGAGCTCCTCGACGCCGCGCTCGAACATCGCGGCGGCCCGCTGGTTGGCGTCGAGCACCACGTTGTCGCGGGCCCGGGTGAGGACGAGCGCGACCGGCGCCGTCTCGAAGATGTGGCGGAGCCGCTGCTCGGCGTGCTCGAGCTGCTTCGTCCGCTCCTGGACGAGGTCCTCCAGGTGGGTCCGGTAGGCCGCGAGCTCCGACATCTGCGCGAGGTGCTCCGACGCGCCGAGCACCATGGCGACGAAGTCCGCCAAGGTCGACGCGAGCAGCTCCTCCCAGAAGTGCCACTTGCGCGCCGGCCCGACGTGCTCATGACACACGATCCCGACGAGCTCCCCGCGCAGGAGGACCGGCGCGTCGAGCATGGAAGTGATCCCGTTGGGCTCCAAGTACTTCGCGGAGAGCTCGCTCGTCCGTTCGTCCGTCCTGGCGTCGTGGGCGGCGATCGAGAGCGCGCTCCGGAGCGCGGCGAAATAACGCGGCACCTCGGTCCCGGCGATTCGAGTCCCTTTCGAGTGCCTGCCTCGTTCGGTGTCGAAGAGGTTCACGCACTCGATCGCGCCTTGGTCTTCGGTGAGCTTCCAGACGCTCGCGCGCTTCACGCGCAGCACCTGGGCGGCGACCTCCGTCACCTGCTCGAGCGCCTTGTCGACGTCCCCGTGGGAGAGCGCGTCGGAGCGCATGAGCGCGGCCACGACCCTCCGGATGGGGCGGAGGATGTCGTGGACGTCGCGCGAGGACGGCGGCGCTTCGGCGGAGGGGGTCTGGCTCAAGCGGCCCCGAGAATAGCCCGGTTGACTCGGCCCGCCGTGACGTCGATCATGGTGGACGATGGTAGTCCTTCGGCGCGGCTTTCTTGCGGGGGTTCCTGGTGCCATCGCCCTCCCGCTCGCGACGCGTGTCGCGCTGGCTGGCGCTCGAGGCCCATCCGATGCGTTCGCCGGTCTCGAGCCGGGCGCCATGGTCGGCTCGTGGAAGGTCCTCCACGTCGGGCCGCTGTCACGCGGCGGGCGCGTCATCCTGATGCGCGGCGCGGGGGACGACAGGTTCGAGCTCGAGGTGCTGCTGCGCGACGCCGAGGGGCCGCGCCCGCCCGGGGAGAGCGGCAAGTTCGCCGTGTTCGTCCGCAACGCCGGCAACGGCTCGACGAGCACGGACGAAGATCACGGCCTCGCCGCCATGAGCCTCGCCGCCCACCTCCGCGCGTGCGAAGCGCCGATCGACCCGGCTGGGTTCCTCACCATGCGGGAGCGCTCCGCGACCTACGCGCGCGAGCTCGAGTAGCCCCGTGAGGGTGGCGGTCGTCTTTCCGCCCCTCGAGGTCTCGGCCGACTTCATCGACTACCCGTATTTCGCCGACCTCGGCGCGATCCAGGCGGCCGCCGTGTTGCGCGCAGCCGGCCACGACGTGGCGCTCGTCGACGCGCTCGCTCGGCCCGGCGCCACGCTCACGTGGCGCGGCGAACGCGTGCGGCTCGGTGCAGACGCGTCGAGCGTCGTCGCCGCGATTCCGAGCGAGATCGACGCGGCTGTCGTCGCGCTCTCGCCCTTTTCGGTGCCGCCGCGCCGGGACGCCGCGGTCGGCGCGGTGCTCGCGGCGCTCCGCAGGCGGAGCGAAGCCGTGCCCATCGTGCTGGCCGATCTGCACCAGGGCGGTCAGCACGTGGTGGACGCGAGCGCGGCCGAGGTGCTGGCGAGCTACCCCGAGGCGAGCGCCTACGTGAAACACGAGGCAGAGGTCTCGCTGGTGGAGCTCTTGGCCGATGCGCCTTGGGTCGGCTCCCCGACGCGGGAACGCCGAGCGATCCGCGGCGTCGATCCGCCGTCGCTCGACGAGCTGCCGCTGCCCGCCTGGGACCTCGTCGATACGGCGGCCTATTTCCGATTCCACGAGGACGTCGTTCGATCGCTCGGCCGCGGGCACTGGGCCTTCCCCATCGACGGCGCGTCCCTGCCCGCGCTCACCTCTCGCGGCTGCCCATTCCGCTGTACGCATTGCTCGAGCAACCCGGGCGCGCGCGAGGGCGGCGTGCTCGTTCGACCGAAGAACCAACGCCGCCATTCCCCTGCTTACCTGGACCGCCTCTTCGCGCTGCTCCGGAGCGGCGGCGCCCGTCGCGTGCACATCCTCGACGAGCTCGCCAACGTCAACGAGGCCCATTTCGATTCCGTGCTCGATCTGGCGGCCCAGCACGAGCTCGGCCTGGAGGTCCCCAATGGTCTCCGCGCGGATTACGTCCGCCCGCGCCAGCTGGCCAAGATGAAATCGCTCTCGACCACGCTGAGCGTCAGCGCCGAGAGCGGTGACCAGCGCGTGGTGGACGAGATCGTCGACAAGCAGCTCGACCTCCGCGAGATCACCCGCGTCGCGCGG
>JAEUKE010000321.1 GCA_016794345.1 Myxococcales bacterium | reverse complement strand
GACGCCGACCTCCGCCTCGAAATCGAGGCCCCACTCCGGGTTCACCAGATCGATCGGCTCGCGCGGGCCGAGCATGTCGCTCGATCCGCCCTGGTACACGAGCGGGTCGGTGAGCAGCGTCTTCGGAGGCTCCGCGCCGCGGGCCTTCCGCACCAGGATGATGTGGTTGATGTACGCGCTTCCGTCGACCCACTCGTAGGCGCGCGGCAACGGGGCCATGACCTGCGAGAAGTCGATGGGCTCCGACGGCAGATCGCCGTCCGCGAGGGCCGTGTGGATGGCCTGGAGCTCCGGCTCGGCGCGATCCCAGTCGTCGAGCGCAGCTTGCAGCGTGTGCGCTACGGCGCGGGCTCGAACGAGACGGGTTCCGTCGGGGTGAACGACGGCGAGCGCACCGTCGCGCGTGCCGTTCTTCAACGTACAGAGGCGCATGGCGCACTCTTACCCCGTCTTCGGGGTCGAGTCACCGAGCGGACGTCAGAGCCAGCCGTTCTCCACGTACCAGGCTGCCGTCCTGCGCGCCCCCTCGGGGAACCGGGTCTTGGGCTCCCAGCCGAGGTCGCGCCGCGCGGCCGAGCCGTCCACCGCGAAGTGCTCCATGAGGAGCTCGGGCAGCTTGTCGCGCGTGAAGATCATCACCTTGCCGCTCACCTTGCCGAAGAGCTCGGAGCCGAAGGCAGCCGTGCGGACGATGGCCTCGGGGACGGCAGGCGTGGCGAGGAGCTTCGTCCCGAAGCCGGCGGCGATGGCGTGGCCCATCTCTTCGAAGGAGTAGGTCTCCCCATCCTCCACGAAATAGGCGCTGCCCGAAGGAACGTCCGCGTCGATCGCTC
This sequence comes from Myxococcales bacterium, assembly GCA_016794345.1. GTDB lineage: Bacteria > Myxococcota_A > Polyangia > Polyangiales > Polyangiaceae > Xiheicaenibacterium > Xiheicaenibacterium phototrophicum. Next base: position 2,699 of record JAEUKE010000321.1, on the reverse strand, counting down.
GGATGCAGGCGTCCGCGGCGTCCTCCGCGTAGACGAGCGACATCGTCTTCATCGCGCCCGCGAAGCGAATGGCCATGCGCGTCCATTTCACCATCTGGAAGAAGGCGAAGATCTCCGTGTCGCGCGGGCCATAGATCGCCGGCGGCCGGATGACCGTGACAGGCAGCTCCGACGCGAGCTCGCGGATCACGCGCTCGCCCGCCAGCTTGCTCCTGGAGTACGGCGTCGCGGGCGCGGGCTCGTGGTGCTCGACGTGTTTCTGGCCGGCCTGGCCGACGCCCATGACCCCGGCGGTCGAGACGTGGACGAAGCGCTTGAGCTTCGGCGCGTGGCGCTTCGTAGCCTCCGCGAGGTTCCGCGAACCTGCGGCGTGGACTCGCTCGAAGTCTTCGTAGGAGCGGGCCTTCACCACGCCTGCGCAGTGCACCACCGCATCCGCGCCGTCCACGGCGGCCGGGAGCGACTCCGCCGCGTCGATCGCGCCCTCCGCGAGCTCCACCCCGAGCTCGCGCAGCACCTTCGTGTTGCTCGTCTTGCGGACGAGGCAGACGACGTCGTGACCTCGGGCCTTGAGCTGCTCGGCGACGTGCGACCCGAGGAAGCCCGAGCCGCCGGTGACCAGGACGCGCATGGGCGCGCTCTACCACGGATCGTGTGGCGAGCGCGCCCCGGCGCGCCTGCTCACTCGGTCCCGCAGCGAAAGAGGCCGACCTCCCGCCAGGCGACGAACGAAGGGCTCCGCGTGGTGGTGACGCGGACGAAGCGCGCCTTCTCGGGGCGCGGCAGCACGAGCTCCACCTGCTGCCCGGAGCGCATGGGGGCCTCGATGCGATGACCGACCTGAAACGTCTTGCCGTCGTCCGAGAACGCGACCTCGTGCGCCACGGCGCCGTCGGGCGTCATCTCGGGGACGAGCGCGATGACGTCGATCCGCGTGGGCGTGCCCATGTCGAGGGTCAGCTGCTGCGGGGCGGAGGCGCCCGCGTTCCAGACCGTGCAGCGGCTGCCGTCCGCGGCCTTACCCGCTTCGGCGGACGCGCCGCTGGCCGAGGCGCCGAGCGCGAAGATCTCGTTGCACCCGCTGCGCGGCGGCCGGTCCAGCCGAATCGTGCAATCGGCCGCGGGGTCGGCGACCGGCTCGGGAGGCGCGGCCGTGGCCATCACGAGCGGGCCGGCCGGCAAGAGCGTGGGCTCGGGATCGAGGGGATCGCGCGGCGGATCGGGCGCGAGCGGCGCCGGAGCGGAGGCACAAGCAGAGAGCGAGAGGAGCAAGCAGAGCGCGGAGCGCACCATCGCTCGGCGAGCGTAACAGGTGATGTTCGGTCTGCTAGGCTCCGCGTCCTCATGCGTTGTCTGGTGACGGGTGTCGCAGGGTTCGTCGGGTCCACGCTGGCCGAGCGGCTCGTGGCGCTCGGCCACGACGTGTTCGGGGTCGACTGCTTCACGGACTACTATCCGCGGAAGAACAAGGAAGCGAACCTGGCGAAGTTGCGGTCCGGCCCGCGCTTCGGCTTCGAAGAGCTCGATCTCGCCGTGGCGGACCTCGGGCCTGTCGTGAAAGGCATGGACGCGATCTTCCACCAGGCTGCGCAAGCCGGCGTGCGCGCGAGCTGGGGCAAGACCTTCGAGACCTACACGAGCTGCAACGTGCTCGCGACGCAGCGCCTGCTCGAGGCGGCGAAGAGCGCCGGCACCATCGAGCGCTTCGTCTACGCGAGCTCGTCGAGCGTCTACGGCGACACGACGGATCTGCCGATGCGAGAGACGAGCCGGCCGCGCCCGTTCTCGCCTTACGGCGTGACCAAGCTCGCCGCCGAGCACCTGGCCGAGCTCTACCGAGAGAACTTTGGTGTTCCAACGGTCTCGCTCCGCTACTTCACCGTCTACGGCCCGCGGCAACGCCCCGACATGGGGTTCCACCGCTTCATCGCGCGCTTGCTCCGCGGCGAGCCGCTCCCTGTCTACGGCGACGGCGAGCAGACGCGCGACTTCACGTTCATCGACGACATCGTCGAGGCGAACCTGCTGTCGCTGAACGAGGGCGCGGCCGGCGTCTACAACATCGGCGGCGGCTCGCGCGTCACCCTGAACGACGTGCTCGCGACTCTCGGCGAGCTCACCGGGAAGGAGGTCGCGCTCGATCGCCAAGGCAAGCAGCCCGGGGACGTGCGTCACACGGCGGCCGATACGTCTCGAGCTCGCTCGGAGCTCGGCTACCAGCCGGTCGTCTCGCTGCGCGACGGCCTCGCGCGGCAGGTGGAGTGGATGCGCGCGAACCCCGAGGCCTGGGGTTGACGGCTGCGCCCGCGTGCAACGGTTGCACGCGGGCGCAAGTCGCTCACGATCGTCAGCCGACGTCGCCCTTCATCCGATCGATCTTGTCGAAGTAGGCGCGGGCGTGCGCGACGATCTGCCGGTCGTGCGGGTGGTCGGCCGTCTCCACGCCAACGACCTTCGGGACGAGCCCCTTCTTGTGCTCGTGGAAGTACTTCACGAGCTCGAGCTTCGCCGACCCCGGGCCGACGACGAGGATTTCCTCGGCCGACTCGAGCGCGTGTGCGATGTCGTCGAAGAAATGCTTCATCTCCGCGGGGTGCGACTTCTCGCGGTGCCGCAGGGACGAGTGCGGCGCCTTGAGGTGCTCCTCCTCGAACGACTCGGGCGTGACGTGAAAGAGCTTCGCTTCGTGGTGGTCGAGC
>JAEUKE010000316.1 GCA_016794345.1 Myxococcales bacterium | reverse complement strand
CAGCGCGCTCGTGTTCTGGCCTGCACCGATCTCACCGTCCTCGCTGGTTGGCTCAAGCGCGCCGTCACCGCCGTGTCGACCGACGACATCTTCGCCGACTGACGTCACGCCCAACCAGCACAGGGTCTTGCGTCACCAGTCGGCGCGACGCCGCCAGGCCCCTTCCCCATGTGCGCGCAGAGGGCGGGCGAAGCCCGCCCGGTCCCGCGCGAAGCGCGGGACGAGCACACATTTGGGGAAGGCGGGGGAGCGCAGCGCCGCGCAGCGGCGCGAGCACCCCCCGGGTTGGGGCAGGGCCACCGACGCCGCCCACCAAGACGTCTACTTCGACAATGCCGTCACCAGCGGATCGCAGACCTTCGAATACGACGCCGTCTACCGCCTCATCCGTGCCACCGGCCGCGAGCACCAATCCATCGCCGACGTCATCATCGGCGTCGACGGCGCCCCCATCCAGACCCTGCCCGACCCGAGTGACCCGACCGCTATAGTGGTCCATCGACTTTCGGCCGCACAGACGAGCAGTTTTGCCACAGCCGCATGAACACGAGATCCCATTCCAGAGCAGCGACGAAGGCGCGCTTCAACGCGCCTTCGTCGCTGCTCTGTCTCGAATGGGCGGGGCAATACAGACCAGTCGGGGCTGCGAGCGCAACCCGGCCTTCGCGCTGTCTCTGCGCGCCTGTCCGTTCACGATCTGTCGTCGCGTCAGGCCGCTTCGCGCAGCGATACGATGGGCAGGTGGCTCCTGCCCTCGAAGTGGTCGACGACGACGACGAGCTCACCCTTGACCCTACGCCCCTTCGGCAGGTCGCGACGCTGGTCGATCGGGTACGCGGGCCGCGGCTCCAGCCGCCGCCCGCGCGCCGGCTTCGTACCCGTCCTCAGCTCGCATGGGGTTCGACCGCACAGCCCTCGATGAGGGCGGTGCAGGTCGTACCAACCCATGTACGCAGCTACCTCTTCCGTGAGTCTCTTCTTGCTCATCGGCACCCAGGGCAGCCTCCGCAGCATCTCGGTCTTGAGCGACCGGAAGAAGCGCTCGAGCACCGCGATGCTGCCGTGTTCACCGACCGCCCCGAAACGGGGTCGCACGCCGCGCCGTTTGCACCATGCCTTGTACTCGTCGCGAAACTGCACCCCCTGGTCGCTGATCGTGTACTTCGGCGTCGCCTTCGTCGCCCTTCGCGCCTGATCGAGCACGGAATGGACCTCCGCTGCTGTCGGCTCCTTGTCGAAGAGCTTCCAGCCGACGACCGAGCGGGAGAAGTGGTCGAGCACGACGACGAGCCAGGCGCAAAACGGCGCGCGCTGCGGGAGCGCTTGTGGCGGCCAGGGCACCCACCAGCCCGTTCGGGGCAGCAGGGTGATGTCGATGTTCCAAACGTGGTGCGGGTAGCGTGCCGTTACGCGCCGCACCTTCTCTTCTTTCGGCGCAGTCGCGCTCTGCGCCGGAGCGACCTCGATCGGAGGCTCCGGCTCCGGTGCAGGCCGCTGGCGGTCGAGCATGCGTCGAGCGGTCGTGGGCGACAGGTGCAGTCCCGCTCGCGCCAACATGTCGGCGATCCGCACCTTCCCCAACGCCGGCTGCAGCGCTCGGAGGCTGCGCACGAGCTCACCCACGTACTCGGGAAACCGATTCACGGGCACCCGCGTCCTGAGGAGCGCGTTCTCTCCCTGCCCCAGCCGGTCCCGCACCAGCTCCGCGGGCAAGCGCAAGACCCGCCACCCGAGCCGACCGAGCTCCCGGTCTCGGCGCGCGTCCGCCCGTGCGCGCTCCAGGTGGTAGCCGCCGTCGACTTCCACGACCAGCCGCGCCGCGGGCGCGGCGAAGTCCACGATGAACGTGCCAATAACGAGCTGCCGCCGAAAACCCACGCCGAGCTGGCTGCCCGACAGCGCCTGCCACAAGAGCGCCTCCGTGGTGGTGGGCGCCGACCGCATGCCGCGGGCGCGAGCCGAGAGAACCGAGCGAGATACGCGAGCCATAGCCACCTCCGAGGCCCGGCCGAAGGGGCTGGGCGTCGCCCCTCCGGCGCAAGCGCTGTGACGCGCCGGCCGCTCGCGATTCAGGTCTTGCTCGCGGAGAGCGCCACGCTCGCGGATACGACAGCTATGCGAAACGCTCCGGCGCGGCACTCGCTTGCGCCATGGGCGACACAGCCCAGCCCCTCGGGCCGGGCCGAGAGGGATGGCCCCGCGCAGCTCGACGGCGTGATAGCGTCGCGAGCGTGCCTGTCTCCTTCTCGCACGAGGGTTTCCTCGAGCTCTTTCGCCATCGGCCGGAGCTCGCGGCGAAGCTCCTTCGCGACGCACTTGGGGTCGAGCTGCCCGCGTATTCCGAGGCTCGTGTCGTCTCCGGCGATCTCACCGAAGCCCAGCCCGTCGAGCTCCGCGCCGACCTCGTCATCCTCCTTCGCGATGACAAGCCTGTCCTCGTCATCGTCCTCGAAGTCCAGCTCGGTCGAGACGACGACAAGCCGTTCTCCTGGCCCCACTACCTCGCCGCCGTGCGCTCCCGCTACCGGTGCGAGGCCTGCCTCTTCGTCGTCACGCCACTCGAGACCATCGCTGCCTGGGCGCGCCGCCCCATCCGGCTCGGGCCGAACAACACATTCGAGCCCTACGTCCTCGGGCCCGCAGCCGTCCCCGCCGTGGACGATCCCACCGAGGCCGCGAGCCTACCCGAGCTCGCCGTCCTCTCTGCCACCGCTCACGGGAACGACCCCAAAGACGGCGCCCAAATCGCCCTCGCCGCCATCGCAGCAGCTTCCGGCCTGCCCGACGAGCTCGCTGCGCTATACTACGACCTCATCCGCGTCAGCCTCAACGACGCCGCCCGTCGGGCCCTGGAGGAACTCATGTCGCAAGGCCACTACCAGTACCAGAGCGACTTCGCGAAGAAGTACGTCGCTGAGGGCGAAGCCAAGGGCAAGGCCGAGGGAAAGGCCGTGGGCAAGGCCGAGGGCAAGGCCGAAGCTCTGCTGGACATTCTCGCCGCCCGAGGACTCACGATCAGCGACGCGCAGCGCGCTCGTGTTCTGGCCTGCACGGATCTCACCGTCCTCGCTGGTTGGCTCAAGCGCGCCGTCAC
>JAEUKE010000304.1 GCA_016794345.1 Myxococcales bacterium | reverse complement strand
GTTCGCTTCCATCACGCTCTCCTCCCTCGCTCGATACGAAGCCTCGCGCCGCGCTCTTCGCCGTCCGGTGTGTCGACCTCGAAGGCGTGGCGATAAACAAGACAGAACCGTTGCTCTTCCGGCAGGAGCACCAGCGCGTGGAGCGCGAGGCTCCGCGACCCGGTCCGCGCGCCGAGCACGTAGTCGAAATGGACCGTGAGCTCCGGCAGCCTGAGCGAGACGCGGCCTTCCGGTGATAGGCCTTCCATCACGATCGGCGACAGCGCGGGCGGCGCCCGGTCGAAGACCCAGTCCGGGTGCGCGCGGTGGAGCCGGCCCGCGGTCGGGACGACGACCTTGCGTTCGCCGTCTTCGCGGACCTCGTAGCTGCGGCGTGCTTGCATCCCCGAGCTCGGCAGGAGCGGCGACCAGCCCACCGGCTCAGGGGAATCGGCCCACGCCCGGATGAGAGCCTCCGGCCGCTCGAGGTTCGGGAGCCTGCGGCGCTTCGGAAACCTCGGGTAACCCGCCGGACAGGAGAGAAACGCGTCGAGCTCCTCGGCCTTCGGCGCCGGATCGAAGCCGAGCCCCTCCGGGTTCTCGTCGTGGGAGACGAGGACGGGCGAGTCGACGTCGACCTCGACGTCACACGAGCCGCCGAACGCGCGCGACCAGGTGAGCGGCATCCGCGCGAAGGGCTCGGGCTCGGTGATCCGCGCGCCCGGGCCTGCGCCGCTCCACTCGCGATCACCGAACACGGCGATCTCGCGCGTGCGATCGGCCACGGTGAGCGACACCGTCATCCGCGCCACGGGACGACCGCCCGGGGCGTGCGCGCAACCGAGCAGGCTGACCTCGAACGCGTCGTCGTTCCTGGGCAGATCGTCGCGCGGAAGCAGGCCGAGCGGCGTCGCCTCGTCCGGACAGAAGAGCGGCAGCGGGCTCTCGGTGTCGAGCCACGTCTCGCCGCGCGCGTCGTAGCGATAGGTCGCCTTGGCCGTGAGGAGCCCCATCCGGCGCCCGCTCGCGGCGCGGCGTCCGACTCGAAGATCCGCGACGAGCGGCGTGGTGTTCGCGAGCTCCATCACTGGCCTCGCGATCGGCGCGCGCGCTCCGCCACGAGCACCTCCCAGCGGTCGCGGAGCGCGGGGTCCTGGCGAAAGCGCTTGTTGAAGTGGACGAGGAGCGCGACCTCGTCGCCCTCGGTCATCGCCCCGTAGGTCGCAACGACCCAGTCCGCCGGTGCGGTCCTGCGGTCTGCGATGAAGGCCGCGTATTTCTCGACCGTCCACGCGCGGAGGCGCGCTTCCTCGAAGGGAGTGCTCGCGCCGGCCGCAAACTCCTGGTCCAGGCCCACGGTATCGCCGGACTGCTCCGCCGCGCTCATCGGAGGCGCGGCGAGCACCGTCACGCGGCCCGGCTCGGCCGGCCGAAACGGGAGCGCGGCGCTGGCGGGCCGCGCGGAGGCAGACGCGGTCTCTTCGTCACCGGTCAGCTCGCTGGCCGGAGCCCCCACGGCGGTGCCCACGTCCTCGAGGCGCGGCTGCTTCGCGGCGAGGTCGGCCTTCGTGGTCTTCGATGTCCTCGTGAGGGCGCCGGCGCCCGCCGGATCCGACAGGCGATGAAGCACCGAGTCGAGGAGCGCGCTCAGGGAGCTGGGTGTCTCACCGAACCGCTCGAGGACACGAGCCGGAGCAACCGCGTCGAAGTGCTCGAGATGGGCGAGCAGGACGGCCAGGCGTTCGATCTCTGGGAAAGCAGGCGACATGTTCGGCTCCAGGAGCCGAACCGTCGGCTCCGGAGCTGTTGTCGCGACGGGCTCGCGTCCGGTGACACGCCGTTCGCGCCCGGGGCACGCAAGCCCTTGCAATCATTGAGAATCGCGCTCAAGAGGCGCGCGCTGATCAGTTCACCGCGCGCGTCGCCACGGCTTCGATGGGCTTGTCGCCCTCTGCGCCGTGCTCCGCCCTCGCCTTCGTGCGCGCCCGCTCGAGCGCGGCCTGCACGAAGCGGACGAAGAGCGGGTGCGGCGTCATCGGCCGGCTCTTGAACTCGGGGTGGAACTGACAGCCAACGAAGTACGGATGGTCCTTCAGCTCCACCATCTCCACCAGGCGCTTGTCGGGCGAGAGGCCGGAGAGGACGAGGCCATTTTCGGTGAGCCGATCGCGGTGCTTGTTCGACACCTCGTAGCGGTGGCGGTGGCGCTCGCTGATCTGCTGCGCGCCGTAGGCAGCGGCGGCGATGCTGCCCTTCTCCAGCGCGCACGGGTACGCGCCGAGCCGCATGGTGCCGCCCTTGTCGAGCACGCCGCGCTGATCGGGCATGAGCTCGATCACGGTGAACGGCGCGTCGGGGGCGAACTCCGCCGAGTTCGCGCCGTTCATCTGGCAGACGTTGCGCGCGTACTCCACCACGGCGAGCTGCATGCCGAGGCAGATGCCGAAGAACGGTATCTTGTTCTCGCGCGCGTAGCGGATCGCCTCGATCTTGCCTTCGGTCCCGCGGTCGCCGAACCCGCCGGGGACGAGGATCGCGTCGAGCTGGCCGAGCGCCTCGTCCGCGCCCTTCTGCAGCAGCGTCTCCGAGTCGATGTACTCGAGGTCGAGCCGCACGTCGTTCTCGAGCCCGCCGTGCACGAGCGCCTCGTGGAGCGACTTGTACGAGTCCTTCAGGTGGACGTACTTGCCGACGACGCCGATCTTCACGCTGCCGTTCTGCGGGCGCGTGAAGCGCTCCACGATGCGCTGCCAGGACGACAGGTCCGGCTGGCGGCACCAGATGTTCAAGAGCTCGCTCACCTTCTCGTCCACGCCTTCGGCGTGGAGCGCGAGCGGGAGCTCGTAGATGCAGGCCACGTCCACCGCGGAGATGACGCAGTCGACCGGCACGTTCGAGAAGAGCGCGATCTTCTCCTTCATCGAGCGGGAGAGGAGGCGATCGCAGCGGCAGAGCAGGAGGTCCGGCTGGATGCCGATCTCGCGCATCTCCTTCACGGCGTGCTGCGTCGGCTTGGTCTTCAGCTCGCCCGCGGTGGCGATGAACGGCACGAGCGTGACGTGCACGCTGATGGCGTTCTGGTGGCCGAGCTCCACCTTCATCTGGCGGATGGCCTCGAGGAACGGCAGCGACTCGATGTCGCCGACGGTGCCACCGATCTCGACGATGGCGATGTCGACGCCCTCCGCCGCGGCGCGCACGCGCGCCTTGATCTCGTCCGTCACGTGCGGGATGACCTGCACGGTGGCGCCCAGGTACTCGCCGCGGCGCTCCTTCTCGATGACGCTCTCGTAGATCCGGCCGGTCGTGAAGTTGTTCTGGCGCGTCATGCGCGCCTTGGTGAACCGCTCGTAGTGGCCGAGGTCGAGATCGGTCTCCGCGCCGTCGTCCGTCACGAAGACCTCGCCGTGCTGGTACGGCGACATCGTCCCGGGATCGACGTTGATGTACGGGTCGAGCTTCAGGTGCGTGACCTTCAGCCCGCGCGCTTCCATGAGCGCTCCGACGGATGCAGCACCCAGACCCTTGCCGATCGAGGAGACAACCCCGCCGGTGACGAAGACGTACTTGGTCCGCTTGGCCATTGGCGACTCGACCTCCTCTCGACCCGGTGATGGGTAGGAGGACAGAACGGGCGCGTCAACGCGCCTGAGTTTCGAGCTTTCCACGCCGAAAAATGGTATGCAAGTCGACCCGCGTGAGGATCGCGCGTTACCTCGTGAGGTCGACGACCCGCCCGCGCGTGGGCCTCGAGCGCGACGGCGCCTTGTACGACGTGGAAGCGCTGGAGGATGCGCTCGGCGCGGCGATCGAGGTGCCCGGCGACGCCTGGGATTTCCACACACGTGTGGTCGCGCTCGGCTTGGCCGGCCTGCGCGAGCTAGACGCCGCGCTCCTGCAAGGGCGGCGGCCGGCTTCGGCCCTCGTCGATCGCGGCGCGGGGGTCGCGGCGCTCGCGCCCTGCGACACCGAGCGCGCGGCCTACGTCCAGGTCGACGTGCGCGCCCAGCAGCCTCTCATCCGTCTCGGCGCGGCGCGGGCCCTGGCCGGACAGGACGCGCTCGTCGCCCTCCCGCGCGGGGAGAGCGCGCCCGCGGTCGAGGTCAGCCTGGCTGTGGTCCTGGGTGAAGATCTGCGCGACGCCACCGTGGCCGAGGCACGCCACGCGATCCTCGGCTACGCCGTGCTCGTCGAGTGGTGCGCGCGCGAGCTCGAGCGCTCGGCGCGCCCCCACGAGACCGTGAAGGGCCTGCGCGCGTCGCTCGGCCCGGAGCTCGTCGCGGCCGCGGCGCTCCCGAAGATCGCTTCGCAGCGCGCGTCCGTCGCGGTGGGCGGGAAGACCTACGATCTCGGCGCGGTCGCCGATCTCGGCGCCGCGCCGGAGGAAGCCGTCGCGCTCGCGAGCCGCGCGCTCGATCTCCAGGCCGGCGACGTGGTCGCCGTCGGTCCGTTCGCTCCGTCGCTCGACCTGCGCGTCGGCTTCCACGACAAGGTGCACGCGGCGGTCGAGCGCGTCGGTACCCTGCGCGGCGCAGCCGTGCCGCGCCGCTGACGCTCAGCCCGTGACGCTCGGCGATCAGAACGTCGCTCGGCGATCAGAACGTGCCGGACACGCCCACGCCAAACGCGTGCTCGGTCACGATGGGCGTGGGCACGATGAACGCCTTCTTGGGGGCCGCGGGCGCCTCCGACTCGGTCGTCATGAAGATGCCCTCGCCGAGGATGCCGAGACCACCGAGCTGCACGAGGCCGTCGACCACGAAGAGGATCCCGCGGACCGCCATGATGCCTTCGCAGTCACCCTGCCCCGGCGACGTTTCCTCGTCCGCCGCGCAGCCGCTCTGAGCCACCGCGGCCCACGGCCCGGCGACGGGAACGAACAGCCAGTCTTTCCCGGGGACGTCCGACCAGATGCCGCCGAAGGCGGCGGACGCGCCGTAGCCGAAGGCGAAGGTCGCGGCGCCGGCGACGATGATCTTCCAGCGCGACGAGCTCGGCGGGTAACGAAGCACGAGCTCCTCCTCCGCCACGGGCGGCGCAGCAGGCGCGGGGGCTTCCTGCTGCGCATGCGCCACGGCGGGAGCGCCCATCGCGCTCAGGCAGAGCGCCAGCGTGGCCCTCCTCAGCAGCGCGGAGGGGGGCCGGGAGCTTGAAGGAGCAGGCATGGGCTTCTCAGAGAGCGAAGACGTCACTCGCCCCGCTCATTTTTTCTTCGGGTCTTTCTTGGGATCTTTCTTCGGATCCGCGGGCGCTTTCGCCTCGATCTTGATCGTATACGGAACTGTCAGCGTTCCTTCGAAGGGCACGAGCACCTCGTCGATGAAGGCGCGCTTGATACAGTCCTCGATGGGCGAGCCGGCGAACGGCGCGCCGACGGTGGCGTCGACGACGTAGCCCTTCTTGCCGTCGAGGACGACCTGGACCTCGCCCTCACCGGTCACGTTGGAGCCGGAGACCTTGTTGCACTCCGCGGCCTTTTCGCCGCCGCGGCGGAGGGCGACCTTGATCTGCTCCTTCTGCGCGTCGTTGAGGTCGGACGCGTCGCCGTCGCCCTTCGGCGCCTCCTCGACCGGCGGGGGCTTGGCGCCGCTCGTGTCGACGTCGGTGAGGGGGAGCTCGTCTTCCTTCTGGGCGCCGCCACAGGCGACGACCATCAGACCGAGGGCAAGGAGCGCAGCCGTTCGCATCGGGTCCTCATCGGGGGGTCGAAGTTCGACCAAGAAACGCGAGCGACCTTAGCAAGCCTACACCCCTCCGTGCTACCCCAAGCGCCGTGCGAACCCGTGCCCCGGTCTGCATGCTCGTCGCCGCGCTCGCGATTTCGGGGCTGAGCGGGGGTGAGGCAAATGGCGCCCCCCCGGCGACCGCCGGGTCGCAGGCGCCCGGCTGGAGCCGCGAAGCAAAGACCGCGGTCGACAAGCTCTCGCGGCGCCTGGAAGACGAGGGCGGGCGCATCGGCGCCGCCGTCATCGCGCTGCCGTCGGGTGAGCTCGTCGCGTCCGCCAACGAGGCCGCCGCGATGAACCCCGCGTCGAACGCCAAGCTGGGGACCGCGGTCGCGGCGCTCGAGCTCCTCGGCGCCGAGCACAGGTTCGTGACGGGCCTCTACGGCGAGCTGGACGAGGGCAAGGTCGCGCGGCTCGTGTTGCGTGGCGCGGGCGATCCCACGCTGGGCACGGCGGACCTGGCCGAGCTCGTCCGCGAGCTGAAGGACGCGGGCGCGACCGAGGTGGGCGAGGTCGTCGTTGATCAGAGCTACTTCGACGAACGGTACGATCCGCCCGCTTACGATCAGCAACCGAATGAGTGGGCGGCCTTTCGCGCGCCGATCGCCGCCGTCTCGCTCGATCGCAACACCGTCAGCTTCACCGTGTACCCCGGCGTCTCGAAGGACTCGCCGGCGCGCGTCTCGGTGAGCCCGCCCGGGTTCACCTCGGTGGAGGGCTCGGTCGCCACGGGGAAGAAGGGCTCGGCCGAGAGGATCGGCCTGTCGCTCGCCGGCAAGGCGGGCCGCCTCGAGGCCAAGCTGTCCGGGAGCATCGCCGAAGGATCGCGGCCGGCCACGTACGTGCGCCGGGTCGACGATCCCCGGAAGCTCGCCGGCTACGCACTGCTCGCCGTGCTGCGCGAGCAGGGTGTCCGCGCGCCGAACGACGTCGCGCTCGGCGGCGAGAAGGAGAAACGCGCGCTCGCGCTGCACGAGTCCGCGCCGCTCGGTCAGATCATCCAGGCGCTGGGGAAGGACAGCGACAACTTCACGGCCGAGATGTTGTTCCGCGCCGTCGGAGCAGCCGAGAAGGACCCGACGCCTGAGGCCGCGGCAAAGGCGGTGGAGAAGGTCCTGCGTGATCGCGGCGCGCTCGGCGCGGGCGAGCGCGTCGTGAACGGCTCGGGCCTCTTCGACGCCAACCGCTCGAGCGCGCTCTCGCTGGCGAAGCTGCTCTCCTCCGCCTCGGCGGATCCGCGGCTCGGCCCGGAGCTCGTCGCTCACCTCGCGATCGGCGGGGTGGACGGGACGCTCCGCGGTCGCCTCCGCGCGCTGAAAGAAAGACGCTACGTCCGGGCCAAGACCGGGACCCTGGCCAAGACGGTCGCGCTCTCCGGATACGTGCTCGGCCCCGATGGCGCGCCGCGCGCCGCGTTCGCCTTCATCGCCGAGACACCCGTCGGAAAGACGAAGCCCGCGCGAGATGCGATCGACGATGCCGTCGTCGCCCTCGCGCGGGCCATCGAGCGAAATCAGAACTGATCGCGGATCTGGCGGCGAATCTTGCCGAGCGCCTGCTCCTGCAGCTGGCGGATGCGCTCGCGCGATAGGTTGTACTTGTCGCCGATCTCCTTCAGCGTGAGCTCGTCCTCGTCGTCGAGGCCGAAGCGCCACCGGAGGATGCGGCTCTCGATCGGCGAGAGCGTGGTGAGGAGCCGGCGAACCTCCTGGCTCCAGTTGGAGCTCGCGAGGTGATCGAACGGCGAGAGCGCGTCCTCCTCCTGGAGGAAGTCGATGAACTTGCGACCGTCCTCGTCGCCGACCGGACGGTCGAGCGAGAACGGGGTCTCGGCGATGAAATCGCGGACCTTGTCGAGCTTCTCGGCAGGAACGCCCGTCTCCTTCTCGAGCTCCTGCAGGGAAGGCTCACGGCCCATGCGCGCGATGAACGACTGCGTCGCGCGGGCGACGCGGTTGTAGGTGTCGAGCATGTGGACCGGAATGCGGACTGCGCGGCCCTTGTCGGCCAGCGCGCGGCTGATCGCATGACGGATCCACCACGAGGCGTAGGTCGAGAAGCGGTAGCCGCGGCGGTGGTCGAAGCGCTCGACCGCCTTCATCAGGCCGATGTTGCCCTCCTGAATCAGGTCGATGAGCGGGAGTCGACCGCGGTTGTAGCGGCGCGCGATGGAGACCACGAGCCGGAGGTTCGCCTTGACGAAGCGGTTCTTCACCGCGAGCTGCTCGTCGTAGCTGCCCCGGATGCGCTCGAGGTATTTGTCGTACACGGCGTCGAGCTCGAGACGCGGCCGCGGAGGCGCGTCCTCCAGATCCACGCCGTCGTGCTCGATGTCGGGCTCGGCGACGAGGTCGCGGGCGATCTGCGCACCGCGGGCCATCCAGAGGCGGTCGGAGTCGGGCAGCCGCACCGCGTGCGCCAGCTCGCTCGAGAGCTTCGTCCACTGCTTCTCCTGCTCGGCGGTGAGCTTCTTCTGCTTCTTGAACGCCTTGAGGATGGTGAAAAGTTGCGGGATCTGCGGGGCCTGCACCTCCTCCGGGCCGGCCTTCTCGACGTCCTCCGCGAGGGCGAGAAGCACGTATTCGGCGGCCGGAAGGTGCGAGAGAACGGCCATCCAGTGGGCGACCTCCGTCGCCTCCACCTCGCGGGCCGTGGCAATCTCCTCCTCCTGACCCATGACCGGGTGCATCGCCATCTCGCGGAAGTAGCGCGCGAGCATCGAGTCGCCGCCGCCCTCCTCGAGATCGCGAAGGACGCCGGGCTCGTCCGAGAGGGCGGGCGTGCCTTCTTCCGGGGCATCGAGATCGACCTTGGAGGGGAGCACACCCTCGATCGGCTCGGTGCGAGCCGGCCGAATGCCGGTGCGGTCGAGGGAGTCGTCCTCGAGCATGTCGTCGAGGTCCGCCGACCCCGCGTCGGCGCCGGAGCCGCTCACCGGCCCCACGCTCGCGGGGCCGGGCCGAACGGTGTCGAACGCGTCGTCCGCCAGCGCGGTGGCGCCGACGACGACGTTGCGGGGCTTCTCTTCGAGAGCCTCGCGCGCCTTGTTCTGCTTCCCGGATCGTTCGTGCGACGTCTTCGGCATGACAGCCTCTACGTGGGGGACGGCCCCCTGGGTCTGAGGATCTTTCTTACGGAGAGAACGAGAACCGGAGAGCGATGCCCTGGCCGTCGGCGCGGCGGCGGCTCGCTGGCGCGAGCTGCCGGGCCGGCCACCCCGAACGGAGCGCTGCACCGTCGACACCTTCTTGGGCGAGGTGCTGGAGCGCGTCGCGTGGGCAGGGGTGGAGGACTTCATGGGCATGGTGGGAGCGGTCTTGGAGGGCTTTAGGTTGCCGACTCCTCCCGGGCGGGTCAGGCTGGGGAGCGAGTTGCGCTTGTGAACGGTGGTGCCGGGAGGAGCTTTCAAATTCGAAACTTGCTCGACTACGATTTGGCAGGCTGAGAGTCCTTGGCGAGAAACCAACGTCAGCTCCCTTTGATTCCTGACAATGCCTAGTTCGATCGAGGAGTTTGGTTGGTTTCGGTTCCCTGGTTTTTCGCGGCCGAGCACGTTGCGGACACATCCCGTCCGACGTTCTTCGGTCCGACACGAAGCAACATGGGTGCCGGGAACGATTCCGCCAGGGGGCTTCGAAAGAATGTGCCCCCCACGCACGGAAACGTGACGTTGCACCAGGGCACCAGCGTCAGGGCCCTGAGTAATCTGCGCCGCAGACCCACCCTCGCGGGTTGACCTCGCGGGGTGTCCTCGTGGGGGGTATGAAGCGCCCTACGGCTCGGCCGGTCGGCGACTAAAACTGGGCCAAAAACCGGGGGTCGTTCTCGAAAAGCAATCGAATGTTCGGGATCCCGTAGCGAAGCATGGCGATTCGCTCGATGCCCATCCCGAACGCAAAGCCCGTGTAGCGATCGGGGTCGATGCCCGTGTGCCGGAAGACGTCGGGGTGGACCATGCCGCAGCCGGCAATCTCCAGCCAGCCCGTGCCCTTGCAGACGCGGCAGGCAGCGCGCGTCCCCGCGGCGACGCTGCAAAACACGCAACCGACGTCGACCTCCGCCCCCGGCTCGACGAACGGGAAATAGCTCGGGCGGAAACGCACAGGGGTCCCAGGCCCGTACAAACGCTCGGCGAAGGCCGACAAGACGCCACGGAGCTCCGCCAGGCTGACGTGCTCGTCCACCAGGAAGCCCTCGATCTGGTGGAACATGGGCGAGTGGGTCACGTCGTCGTCGCGGCGGTAGACGGCGCCCGCGCTCACGACGGCGAGGCGCAACGGCGCCCCAGTCGCGGCGGCCTCCGAGGCAGCTCGCGACATCTCCCGCACTTGCACGTTGCTGGTGTGCGTGCGCAGGAGGACCCCTGGACCGAACCAGAAGCTGTCCTGCATGTCCGTCGCCGGGTGGTCCGGCGGGAACGCCAGCTTCGTGAAGTTGTTCTCCTCGAGCTCGATCTCGGGGCCGGGGACGGAGCGGAAGCCGAGATCCCCGAAGATGGCGAGCAGCTCGTCCTTCACGGCGAGGACGGGGTGCGGGTGGCCCCGCCCGAACGAGAGGCGCCCGGGGAGCGAAATGTCGTGAGGCCGCCCGGCCAGCTCCGCCTGGAGCTTCTCTTTGCCGAGGGCGGCAAGGCGCCCCTCGAACGCGCGCTCCACCTCTTCTTTGAAGGTGTTGACGAGCGCGCCGATGCGCGGGCGAGCCTCCGCCGGCACGTCGCGCATGAGCGCGAGCACGGCGGTGAGCTCCCCCTTTTTCCCGAGCAGCTTCGCGTGCTCCGCACGGAGCGCTTGCTCGTTCGGAGCGGCCGCGAAGGCCTCGGTGAAGCGGGTGCCGAGCGCGGCGAGTCTCTCTTCGACGATCGCTGCCGCGCTCATGTTCTCCCGCTGGAGCCCTCGCTCCTCAAACGGCTCAAGCCTTCGCGACGCCCGAGGCGGCGACGACGGCCTGGAATGCTGCCGGATCGCTGATGGCGAGCTCGCTCAGGATCTTCCGGTCGAGGCCGATGTTGGCCTTCTTGAGCCCGGAGACCAGACGCGAGTAGGTGGTGCCGACCGACCGGGCGGCGGCGTTGATGCGGGCGATCCACAGCCGGCGGAAGTCTCGCTTCTTCAAGCGGCGGCTGATGTAGCCGTACTCCCAGGCGTGGCGGAGAACCTCGACCGCCTGGCGGTATCGGTTCTTCCGGCCGAGGAAGTAACCCTCGGTCTGGTTGAGGACGCGGTTGCGGCGGCGGCGGGCTTTGAACCCTCGTTTTGCGCGGGGCATTTGTGGGGTCTCCTCTTCCTCAGCCGTACGGGAGCATGAGCTTCACGCGCTTCTCCATGGTCGAGTCGACCATGTCGTTCTTGCGCAGGCGCCTTTTGCGCTTGCTGCTCTTCTCCTGCATGCAGTGGTTGAGACCACCCTTGCTTCGCCGGACCTTGCCGGAGCCCGTGATCTTGAACCGCTTCTTGGCGGCTCGGTTCGTCTTCATCTTGGGCATGATCGCCTCGGGTCCGCGCTCTTTCCGGCCGCCCTGGACTGCCAGGGCCGTTCTCGGCGCCGAAGAAGATGCGGGGCGCGCGTTATGGCGGCTCTCGCCCCCCTTGTCAAGCTGACCAACTGGCGCGCGCTCGGGCCTTTCCCAAGGAGCCAGGGGCCCGCTCGAGGGGGGCCGAACACCGCCGCCGCGGGCGGGTTTCTTACCACCTGTCGATGCCGCTTGCTTCGCCTCCTCGCGGGTGTCATGCGGCGCCTAGCTCGATGCCCCGCCGCACGGATATCCACAAGATCCTGATCATCGGCTCCGGGCCCATCGTCATCGGCCAGGCCTGCGAGTTCGACTACTCCGGCACCCAGGGAGCGAAGGCCCTCCGGGCGGAGGGTTACGAGGTCGTCCTCGTCAACTCGAACCCGGCCACCATCATGACGGACCCGGAGCTCGCCGCCCGGACCTACGTCGAGCCGCTGGAGAAGGACACGCTCCGCGCGATCCTCGAGCGCGAGAAGCCCGACGCGGTCCTGCCCACCCTCGGCGGGCAGACCGCCCTCAACCTCGCGCTCGCGCTCCACGAAGACGGCTCGCTCGCCAAGCTCGGCATCGAGCTCATCGGCGCCTCGCCCGAGGCCATTCGCAAGGCGGAGGACCGGCGCCTCTTCAAGGAGGCGATGGAGAAGATCGGCCTCGCCTGCGCGCGCTCCGGCTACGCGCACACGTTCGAGGAGGCCCTGCGCATCGTGGAACAGGGCACGCCCGAGACCGGCGGCGTCCCCACGGGCTACCCCGTCATCCTCCGGCCGAGCTTCACGCTCGGCGGCACGGGCGGCGGCATCGCCAAGAACCGCGAGGAGCTGCAGGAGAAGATGCTCTGGGCGCTCGACCAGAGCAAAAAGAGCGAGGTCCTGATCGAGGAGAGCATCCTCGGCTGGAAGGAGTTCGAGCTCGAGGTCATCCGCGACAAGGCCGACAACTTCATCGTCGTCTGCTCGATCGAAAACGTCGACCCGATGGGCGTGCACACGGGCGACAGCATCACCGTGGCCCCGTCGATGACCCTGACGGACCGCGAGTACCAGCGCCTGCGCGACGCCTCCCGCGCGGTCATGAGCGAGATCGGCGTGGAGACCGGCGGCAGCAACGTCCAGTTCGCGGTCAACCCTGCTAACGGCCGCGTCATCGTCGTCGAGATGAACCCGCGCGTGTCACGCTCGAGCGCGCTCGCCTCCAAGGCGACCGGCTACCCCATCGCCAAGATCGCCGCCAAGCTCGCCGTCGGCTACCGGCTCGACGAGCTGAAGAACGACATCACCGGCACGAGCGCCGCGTTCGAGCCCACCATCGACTACGTCGTCGTGAAGTGGCCGCGCTTCGCGTTCGAGAAGTTCCCGGGCGCAGACCAGCGCCTCGGAACGCAGATGAAGAGCGTGGGCGAGGCCATGGCCATCGGCCGCACCTTCTCCGAGGCGCTGCAGAAGGCCGCCCGCTCGCTCGAGACCGGCCGAGACGGCTTCCAGTCGCTCCTCGGCCTGGTGGACTACGCGAGCCTGCGCGACGACCCGAACCTCGGGCGCAACCTCGACATGGACGCGCCGCCCGAGCCTCGCCCGCCGTCGGGGAAGCCGCTCGAGGGCGAGGAGCTGAAGAGCACGCTCCGCCACCTCGTCACCATCCCCAGCGCCGATCGCCTCTTCTACGTGGGCGACGCGCTCCGGAGCGGCATCTCGCCGGAGGAGATCATCCAGCTCACGGCGATCGATCCGTGGTTCGTCGCCCAGCTCGCGCGCCTCGTCGAGGCCGAGCGCAGCGTCGACAAGGGCGCGCTCAAGGATCGCGCGCGGCTGCGCGATCTCAAGCGGCTCGGCTTCAGCGATCGGCACCTCGCGCGGCTCTCGGGCGTACAAGAGGCGGACGTGCGCGCCGCGCGCCACGCGCTGGGCGTGCGCCCCGTCTTCGGGCGCGTCGACACGTGCGCGGCGGAGTTCCCCGCCCACACGCCCTACCTCTACTCCACGTACGAGGAGGAGAGCGAGGCCCGGGTCTCGGACCGCAAGAAGGTCATCATCCTCGGCGGCGGCCCGAACCGCATCGGCCAGGGCATCGAGTTCGACTACTGCTGCGTCCACGCCGCGTTCGCCCTGCGCGAGGCCGGCGTCGAGACCATCATGGTCAACTGCAACCCCGAGACGGTCTCGACGGACTACGACACGTCGGACCGCCTCTACTTCGAGCCGCTCACCCTGGAGGACGTGCTCGCCATCTGCGACGAGGAGCGCTCGAAGGGCGAGCTCCTCGGCGTCATCGTGCAGCTCGGCGGGCAGACTCCGCTCAAGCTCTCGCAGGGGCTCGCCAAGGCCGGCGTGCCCATCCTCGGAACCAGCGCGGACGCGATCGATCGCGCCGAGGACCGAGGGCGCTTCGAGGCGCTCCTCGAGAAGCTCGACCTGCAGCGCCCGAAGGGCGCCATCGCGCAGGGCGTGGAGGAGGCCTTCCAGGTCGCCGCGCAGGTCGGCTACCCCGTCGTCGTGCGCCCGTCTTACGTGCTCGGCGGCCGCGCGATGATGATCTGCCACGACGAGGGCGATCTGCGCGCGTACATCCACCTCGCAGTGGAAGCGGCGCGCGAGGCCGGCACGCAGACCATCCTCGTCGACAAGTTCCTCGACGACGCGGTGGAGCTCGACGTGGACTCGGTCGGCGACGGCAAGACCATCGTCATCGGCGGCGTGATGCAGCACATCGAGGAGGCCGGCATCCACTCCGGAGACTCGGCGAGCGTGCTGCCGCCGCACTCGCTCCCGCCCGCGATCGTCGCGCGCATCGAGGAGCAGACGAAGCGGCTCGGCCTCGAGCTCGGCGTCGTCGGCCTGATGAACGTGCAGTTCGCCGTGAAGGGCGACCAGATCTTCGTGATCGAGGTCAACCCGCGCGCGAGCCGCACGGTCCCGTTCGTCTCCAAGGCCACCGGTCGCCCGCTCGCGAAGATCGCCCTCCGGGCGATGCTGGGGAAGACCTTGGCCGACCAGGGCGTCGCCGACGCGGTGCGGACCAAACACTACTCGGTGAAGGAGTCGGTGTTCCCCTTCGCGAAGTTCCGCGGGGTAGACACGCAGCTCGGCCCGGAGATGCGCTCGACCGGCGAGGTCATGGGCATCGCCACCAGCCTGGCGGACGCGTTCGCCAAGGCGCAGATCGCCTCGGGAGTCGCCTTGCCCAAGCGCGGCAACGTCTTCATCTCGGTGAAGGACAGCGACAAGCCTGGCGCTTGCGAGGTCGCGCGCCGCTTCGTGGAGATGGGCTGGGGCATCGTCGCGACCGGCGGTACAGCCGACGCGTTCGAGAAGCAGGGCATCCAGGCGACACGCGTGAAGAAGGTCCGCGAGGGCTCGCCTCACATCGTGGACATGGTGCACGAGGGCAAGATCGCGCTCGTCGTCAACACGACGATCGGGGCCAAGTCGATCCGCGACAGCTACTCGATCCGCCGGCAGACCCTCCTCTCCAACGTGCCCATCTGCACCACGGTGGCGGGCGCCCTCGCCTTCGCCGAGGCGATCAAGGCGAACGTCGGAGCGTCGCCGACCGTGCGCAGCCTGCAGGAGTGGAACGAGGGCTGACCGAGCCCGGTCTGCTCAGCGCCGCTCGTAGACCTTGAGCGCGTCGATCTCCGCCACCAGCGTGTAGCGCCGATCGATGAAGCGCTTGAGCGCCGGGAACTCGTCGAGCGGATCGTTCTGGATGCCGGGGAAGAAGGGCACGCAGCGCACGATGAAGAGAGGTGGGTTCGACGTCACGTCCTGGAGGAGGCGGTCGGCGTGGGGCCCCGGTCGGAAGTGGATGATCTTGCCCTGCCGCTTCGTGTCGCCGTTGAAGTCGGTCACCTGGCCGAGCACCTTGAAGATGGGCGAGGGCGAGCGACGGTTCGCGTAGAAGTAGACCGGCCAGCCCTCCCAGCCCCAGACCAGGACCCTGTCGGTCGGCTGCGAGCTCTCGGCGATGAACTTCCCGATCTGCTCGGCCCGCTGGTTGGATTTGTACTCCGCGGCGGCGGCCTTGCCCTGCGGCAACCGCACCCCCAACCAGACGAGCACCGCGCCGATCGCGACGACGTGGATGCCCGCGAGCGCGCGCTCGAGGCGGCTCCGCTCCCGCGTGATCACGGCGCCGAGCCAGCGCACAGCCGCGGGGTGAGCCGCGCCGAGCGCGAGGGACGGCAGCACCTGCGGGAAGTAGTGGAGATAAAAACGCATGCCGCCGATGCCGCAGCCCCAGACGCTCACGGCGTAGAACGCGAAGAGCGGGAGGAGAGGCTCGGCGCGACGGCCTTCTCTTCGATCCCGCACGAGGCCGAGCAACGTCGCGACGAGGAACGGCAGGATGAGCGGGAACGCCTCTCCCTGCCGCTTGCCGAGGATGTAGAGGGCGTTCCAGGTCGCGCCCTCGTCGACCATGCGCCCGGCGTATTCGGCAGCCTCGGCGACCGGGAAGATGCCACGAACGAGCGCGGGGAGCGCGCGCCCCACCGCGTACGGGACGACGATGGGCAGCGCGGCGAGGACGGCACCGCCGATCCAGAAGAGCGGCGTGAGGAACGAAGGCGAGCGACCGGCGCGGTACCTCGCCCAGAAGAAGCAGACGACGAAGAGCGGCGCGAGCACCACCGCCTGCGTCTTGAAGAGCACGGCGAGGAGCGCCATGGCGCCTGCGCCGGCGTGCGCGCCTCGCGAGCCCGTCATGAGCCCGTGACAGAGGAGCGCGAAGCTCCACGTGTAGGCGGGCACCATCCACGACGAGTAGTTCGCGTCGAAGAGGCCGACGGTCGCGATGTAGAGCGCGGTCGCGAGCGCCGCGGCCATACGCTCGGCGGCGCCGAAGAGCGCGCGCGCCGCGACCCAGATCGCCGGCGCGCCGGTGAGCACGAAGACCTCGTAGCCGCGGTGCCACGTCTCGATGCTCCGCCCAAACAGGCGGAAGATGGCCGCCGACACGAAAAACGCGCCCGGCGGCTTGAGATCGATCGTGTCGCGGAACGGGAGCTGGCCCGCGTTGATGACGTCCGCGCTGTAGAGGATGCCCGCGATGTCCGGGTTGCCTACCCCGGTGACGGGGTGGAACCAGCGGACCAGGAAGAAGACGACGAGCGAGAGCGCGACGACGAGGCCGGGGGCTGCGGCGCGGACACCGAGCACGTCACGGACCCACGACGAGCCGCTGCGAGAGCGCGTCGTCCGCGCTCTGACAGAACGCACGGAAGCTCGCGTACTCGCTCGGCGAGATGCGGCTCTTCAGGATCGCGAGCTTGCTCTTGATGACGACTCTGTTTCCTTCGTTCTCCACGGTCACCTCGACGTAGCCGAGCGGGGTCGTGACCTTGGCGTTGACCGGCAGGCGCTTCACCTTCATCCCGGCTGGGATGCGGATGACGCGCTCCTCCTCCGACGAGGTGAGCGCGCCCACGACGACGTCCGTCTGGCGCGAGGAGAGCGAGCCCACCGTGCGCACGAGGTCGAGCGAGGCGGCCACCGGCACGCTGAGCGCGTCGCCCTCTCGCCGGGCCGCGGCTAGGGCCTTGCCCTTGGCGGTCATCCGGAACGGCTTCTCGATGTCGTCGGCGTCTTTCACCGCGACGCTGTCTTTCCCCATCTCCACAGTCCCGAAGAAGGTCGCGAGGTCGCGCTTGGCGCGATCGATCTGCTGGCCCTCGGCGTGGTACCGCGACCGCCAGGCCGAGGCGTTCACGCCGGTCACCGTCGTGTCGAACGAGAAGGCCGCGCTCGCGTCGCTCGCGAGGGAAAGCTCGATCTTGCGGACGTGCGGCGAGGCGGTGGCGGCCGCGTTCGGCAGCCGCACGAGCTTGCCGCCCGCGTCCGAGACCACGAGCGCCACGGCATCGCGATCCATCGCCGGCAGCTCGGTCGAGCCGGAGCCCTCGGCCGTGCCGTCGAGGTACAGATCGAGCGAGGGCACGTAGGCGATCGCGTGGTCGAAGGCGGCCAGGCTCGGGGGCGAGCCCTTAGGCAGATCGCCGCGCTGCTGCGTCCGGACGAGGACGAGGTTCGCGGGGATGCCGAGCTCGCGCAGGAGCGTGACGATGACCGTCGCCTTGTCCTTGCAGTCACCCCAGCCGCGCGCGAGCGTGAGCGCGCACCTCCGCGGCTTGATGCCCTCGATGCCGAGCTCGAGCGCGACGTAGCGCAGCTCGGTCGCGAGCTTGTAGACCGCCTTCACCTTGGCCGCGTCGTCCTTGGCTTTGGCGGCGATCTCCTTCGCCTGCTTGCGGACCTCGTCGTCGACGTCGAGCTGGTCACGCGCGAGGCCGTAGTACCACTTGGCGAGCTCGTCCCAGCTCTTGAACGTGGAGAGGTGGATCTGCCCGAGGATCTCGCCGTCGGGCGGCATGTTGGGCTCCACCGAGAGCCCCGGCACGTCCTCGGCCACGAAGCGGTAGGTGCGCTCCGTCGCGGTCTCGGTCACGCTCTGCTTCACGTTCGGCAGGTTGTGGAGGAACGCGGTCAGCGTGCGCGACTTCGGGGCCTTCACGACGAGCTCGCTCGAGAGCGTCTTCTCGCGCGCCTGCAGGTACTCGATGTCGTAATACGCGTCGGCCACCTCGTTGCGCGAGGCGACGTCGTCGACGCGGTAGCGCACCTCGACGATGTCGCCGGGCGACACACGCGGGAACGTGACCGCAAACGCGCGGACCGACGTGTACATGGCCATGGCCGGGTTGTTGGCGGCGCTCTCGCCGCTCTCCACCGCCTCGGCGACCGAGCCGTCGGCCCGGTAGACGCGCGCAGCGCGGAGCTCGATCGTCTGCTTCGAGCCCTCGTATTGGGTCAGGTACTGCCGCGCTTCGGCCGCGGCCTCGTCGGTGAGCGGTTGGTAGGCCACCTGATAGAAGCGGCTGGCGAGGCCGTTCGGGTACACCGTGGTGACCGTCAGCTTGCGCAGGACGCGGGTCTTGTCCGTCCCGGCGGGGCGCTTGGCGAGCTCGAGCAGCTTCTCCTTGTTCCACGCGAGCGCCTCGTCCTCCCGCGGCTTCGGCGGCAGGAGATACTCCACGTAGGAGCGCACCGCCTTGTCCTGCGGATAGAGGGCGAGCACGCGCCGCAAATGACGGAGCTGCAACTCTCGGTCGCCGCTCTCGCCGGCCAGGTCCGCGAGGGCGCGGAGGGTGCCTTGATCTTCCGGCGCGATCTCGAGCGCGACCTCGAGCGCCCGCCGCGCCTTCACCGTCTCGCCGAGCGAACGGTAGGCGCGGGCCGCTGCGGCCTGGGCGAAGACGAGATCGGGCTCGTTGCGGACGAGGCGCGACATCCAGCGCTCGGCCGTGGACTTGTCGCGCTTGGCGACGGCTCGGTCCAGCTGGCGAGCGGCGAACGCGGCGTCGTCCGCCCGGAAGGCGTACCAGCGCGCGTCCACCTCGTCCGCCTCCACCTCCCGGCCGAGCGAGCGCAGCTGCGCCGCGTACACGCGGAGGAGCGAGACCGAACGCGGCGAGCGCTCCACCGCGCGCTCGAGGACCGAGAGCGCCGTGCGCGGGAGGCCCGCTTGCGCGTAGAGCTCGGTCCGGCCGAGCGCGGCGAGCGGGTTGGCCGGGTCGATGGCGAGCGCCTTGTCGAAGAACGGGATCGCGTCGCGCCAGTTGATGCCGGTCCGCGCGAGCCGCGCCTTCATGAGGAGGACGGCGACCTCACCCTCGTCGTCCCCTCGCGCCACGATCTTGTCGGCGCGATCCACGAAGGCCTGCGACTGGTTCCGGTCCTCGGCGAGCTCCGCCGCGAGCAGCAGCCGTTGCCAGCTCGGCCCGGCCTCCGCCGCGCGGCTCGCGAGATCGCGCGCGCGGTGCTCGCCGCGCGGGTTGCCGCGCGTGAGCTTCAAGTAGCGCGCGTACGCCTCCAGGTCCGCGGCGCTCGCCGTCTTCGCGGACGTCACCCGCTCGAACGCCTGGATGGGCCCTTCGAGCTTCGAGCCGGTCGCCGGCTTGCCCGACGGCTTGGCCGCGGTCTCGAAGAGGGCGAGATCGGTCACGGCCTCGAGGGCGTCGCTCTTGGCGCCTCGCTCGTCCCCGAGCCGGACCGCGAGCCTGGGTGAGAGCGCGTCGCTGCACACCTTCACGGTGAGCCGGTTCGCGCCGTCTCGGACGTCCACCAGGGCAGCCGACCGATCGAAATCGAACCCGCGGTACGCTGCGTCCTCCAGGACCGGGTCGCCGTTCCACCAGAGCTTGAACGCGCCCTCCACACCCACCCACACGCTCGCGCGGGACGCCTTCGGCTTGCCGGCGCGGTGCCGCACGATCGTCGTCGCGTAGGCGCAGACCTCTTGCCGCGGCCGGATCCAGTCCCCCAGGTCGAGCACGACGCTCGCCCGCTCGGGCAACACGGATCGCCAGCGCACCGCGCGCTCCTTGCCGTCGAAGGCGCGCCCGAACACGATGGGCTCCGCGAGCTCGAGCTCGGGCTGGTAGGCCGCCTTCAGGCCCGTCCGGTTCTGGTCGTCGAACGGCCCGACGAAGAGCCACTTGTCGATGTAGCCGAGCGAGGCCATCCGAGCCCCCGCGCCCTCGAAGTCCCCTCGCCTGCTGCGCGCGTCCGCGAACAGGATCTCCGCGTAGACCCGCGCGGCCGGATCGGCCGCCGTCCGGCTCGCCTCGTCCAGGGCCAGCGACAGGGCCTCGGGGTCGGTCGCGTCCCAGAGCGACTGGATGGACCGGAGCGCCGCGTGGGCCTGCGGTCCCCGGGCGCGGCCGAGCTCGGCGACGTAACGCCCGAGCTCGAGGTCGACGGCCCCTTGGGCCCGAGCGTCCTGGGAGGCGAGGCCCGCGACGGCCACGAGGGCCGCCACGAGCGCTCGGCGCGGAAAGAAGAGCCCGGGCGTCGGCATAAAGGCGCGCTTCTCTTACCCTGGTTCTGCGCCGGCTTCACGTTCCGGCGGGCTCTCCTGTGGAAAGCCGCGACCATCGCCCCGGAAAACTCCGCTGAAGCGAGTTGAAGTTCCCTACGATCCTCAGATAGAACCGGGCGAGCGGTGTTTGTCAGTGTGAGGTAGCGCGCTCACGTCGAGCGCGCCCGGAGGCATGATGGTCAACCCTCAGATGGTCATGTACGAGGAGGAGTTCAACCAGATTCAGACTGTGGTTGACCACCTCGTCAAGAGCGCGAACGCGAAGAGCGTGTTCATCGTCGACAAGAATGGACAGCTCATCGCGGCGAGCGGCGACGTCGAGCACCTCGACACGACGTCCCTCGCGTCGCTCACCGCGGGCAACATCGCCGCGACCGGGGGCATGGCGAAGCTCCTGAAAGAGAACGAGTTTGCGACCCAGTTCCACGAGGGCGAGCGAGCCAACGTCTACATCACGCTCGTCGGCAACCGCGTCATCCTCGTCGTCATCTTCGACGCCAAGTCGAGCCTCGGGCTCGTCCGGTTGCGCGTGAAGAAGGCGAGCGAGGAGCTCAACCACATCTTCGAGAACCTCTTGAAGAAGGTCGCGGAGCCGGGAGGCGACTCTCCCTTCGCAGAGATCACCGACGAGGACATCGACAACCTCTTCAACGACTAGGAGCGCGCCAAGATGAGCTTCATCAATCTGATGGCGCGCGAGATCAACTGCAAGATCGTCTACTACGGCCCCGGCCTCTGCGGAAAAACGACGAATCTTCAGTACATCTACGAGCGCACGAACCCTGAAGCGAAGGGGAAGATGATCAGCCTCGCGACCGAGACCGATCGAACCCTCTTCTTCGACTTCCTCCCCCTCGCACTCGGTGAGATCCGCGGCTTCAAGACGCGGTTTTACCTCTACACGGTCCCCGGCCAGGTCTTCTACGACGCGAGCCGCAAGCTCATCCTCAAGGGGGTGGACGGTGTGGTCTTCGTGGCGGACTCGCAGATCGCCCGCATGGAGGCCAACCAGGAGTCGCTCGAGAACCTCCGGACGAACCTGGCGGAGCAGGGCTACTCGCTCGACAAGATCCCCTTCGTCGTCCAGTACAACAAGCGCGACATGCCCGACATCGCCACGGTGGAGGAGCTGCGGGAGCTGCTCAACCCCACCAACGTGCCGGACTACGAGGCCTGCGCCCGCACCGGCGTCGGCGTCTTCGACACGCTGAAGGCGGTCGCCAAGCTCGTGCTGACGGAGCTCAAGAAGGGCGGGCCGTAAAACCCGGTTCCCCCTCCACGCGAGTGGAGGGGGTCAGGGGGAGGCCAGAGCGGGGAACGCGCCGAAGCAGGCGAGGGACTGCCACCCGCCTCGGCGCGACGTGCTTCCTCAGTCCATGCAGACGGCGTTGTTCGCCGTGTCGATGGCGCTGCAGTCCATCCCGGTCTCGTCGCAAGAGCCTACGTCGTTGCAGTAGTGACAGCTCGCCGCGGTCGCGTCGTCGCAGTCGGGATCGACGACGCCGCAGCCGCAGTCGCAGTCCGTCTGCAGGCCCGAGTTGTAATAGGTCGGGTTGCAGGTCCAGGCGCTCGGCAGACAAGTCCCCGCGTCGGTGCAGATCTCGCCCATCGCGCAGCCCTCGACGGCCTCGCCCTTGAGGGCACAGTCGGGGTCGGGCGCGCCGCAGTTGCAGTCGCAGCCGTTGCCCGCGCCGCCGTTGTATTGGTCGTCGGCGCAGGTCCAGTCGGTGGGAACGCCTTCACAGGTGAAGGTCGTCGTGTTGCAGGTCTGCCCTTCGAGGCACTCGTACACCGGGAGCGAGCCCTCGCAGTCCGGATCGACCACGCCGCAGTCGGTGCAGTCGCAGTATTCGTTGTCGGCGTAGATCAGGCTGTCACAGGTCCACTCCGCGGGAGGCTCGGGGAAGGTGAACGGCCCGCCCGTGACGTGCAGACACTCGCCGTTCTCGACGACCGTGCTCTGGTACGTCTCGGGATCGATCGTCACCTCGACGAGGGTGACGTCGAGGGACGTCGTGATGAAAGGCGCCGTGGTCGCGCCGAGATCGAGCGTCCCCGCCGACTGGAAGAAGTACTTGGCGGCCCCATCCATCGTGATGTCCTGCGAGAGGACGAGACACGTCGTACACGTCGCGTAGTTGTCGTTCGGCGCCGTCGCGAGGTCCACGGCGCCGGTCGGCAGCGGGTCCCCATAGAACTCGAGGTTCAAGCTGTCCTCGTCGGCTGCGCCGAACA
>JAEUKE010000301.1 GCA_016794345.1 Myxococcales bacterium | reverse complement strand
GTACCCGTTCACCGGGTTGATGGGATGAGCGACGGCGGGAGCAGGCGTCGCCGATGCGCGTGACACGCATCGACCAGGAACTTCAGAATGGATCGCTTCTGAAGTCGGAGGGAATGGGCGACGGTCATGATTCGCTCGGCGAACAAGCAGCCTCGCTCGCTTTGCGAACCATAGGAGACCTTTCGCCAGAGAACGAATGGTCGAAGCGCCCTCTCGGCGTGGTTGTTCGTGGGCTCGACGCCGGCCTCGAACGCGAAGGTGAAGAGCGCAGCCTTGTGGGCAAGGATGTCGTCGCAGGCGCCGGAGACGCCACGAAGGCGCAGCTCGACGCCGCGTTCGAGGAGCTTCTCGAAGGCCTGCTGCGCGTTTCGTGCCATCAGTTGGTAGCTCTTCCGGGAGCGGGTTCCGTCGCGAACCTGATGCCAGGCCGAGAGCATCGCGTGGGCGAGCAAGAGCAGCCCATTGCCCAGCCTGGCGCCCTCGTCCTTGCGCTCCGAGAACGCGACGAACTTGCGGATCAGGTGCGCCCAGCAGATCTGACGCCGGTCCATCGCCCAGAAGCCGAACTGGGAGCCGCGGTCCGTAACCATGATCCCGGTGAGCTTCCCGAGCAGCGCGGCAATCGTCGGCGAGCGCGCGTCGGCGGCTACGAAGAACACGACGACGAAGCGGGTCGCGATCGTCCAAAGCGCTGCGTAAGCGCCCTCGCGACGCCATGTGCTGGCGTCCACGTGTTTGACGGGCTGGCCGCGAACATGGGCAATGGCCTCGTCTACGGGTCCGGCGATTGCCTCGCTCACCCGGGCTTCCGCCTCGCTGAGCGCGCCGAGGGACACTGGAATGCCGAAGAGCTCCTCCAGAACCTCTCGAAGCTGACGACGACTGGTCCGCGCGGCGAGAAAGTAGCCAATGAAGGCCAGCAGGCGTGGCCCGAACATGTGGGCGGGCACCCCCTTCGGCAGGCTCGCCCAGGTCGTCTCTCCGCAGTCGTGGCACTCGGCGCCGTGCATCCGGATCTCGTGCACATCGGGATGAATCTCCGGCACGTCCACGACCTGGTGCAGCCGCGGCGCACCCTCGAGATTCCTCAGCCGCCGACCGCCACAGCAGCCGCACGTGGACGGCCTGACTTCCGTCCGCCTCGTCACCTTCTCGGGCGGAAGGAGGACGCGCTTGTGCGGCTTGTGTCCAGGCTGCGCGCCACGTTGGCGTCCCGTCGGCCGCTTCTCCGGCCGCGTACCCGGCGGGTCCGAGGACGGTGGCTTGTGGGAGTTCGTCGAGTTCTCTCCGAGCTTCGCCTCCAGCTCGGCCACGCGACGTTCCAATCGCGCAATGATCTCCGCTTGACGAAGGACGAGCGCCTCCAGATCGGCGATTCGCTTGTCGCGCGGGTCGACCACCCATTCCTTCGATCATGTCACCCACGATCTGTCGATCCCCCTTCGCATATGATCATGTATGGCCACGCGGCCGACTACCCGGTGAACGGGTACGCCCTGTCAGCCTCCAGGACCTGAACTACCACCGCGATATCTGGGTGAACGACTACGGGTTCTGGCCGCATCGAATCGGGGCAAACGGTCCTGCTTCGAGCCCTCGGTTCTGTTGCACGTTCGTTCCTTTCGGGAAGCGCGAGCCCAAGGTGCGCTACTTCGTAGGCATCGATCCCACCGACACGAATCCTCCGGCGAAAGTGACCGTCGTGTCGAGCCCAGCGCTTGGCGGCCTGGTGGGCTCACTGAGCAAGAACACAGTCAAGTCGAGCGGCGTCGTCCATGGCGCCCTGAAGGGGCTGCCGGCACCCACCTCACCGCGCTGGAGGCCGCCGCCGTTCACCGGGATGCCACGACTGAGAAGCGACATCTCGTTTCGGGGTGGCGCGCCCGTCCAGCTTGGAGCCGGCGTCTCTGAGGTGATGGATGGCTCGGCCGGCGAGCAGGGCCTCACGCCCGACGTCCCTGGGCCCTCTGGTCTCGTCAACCCGGTCGGCCTCTCGGGCAACCTGACGCCGCCCACGAGGGCGGCGTTCGAGGTATTCTTCGATCAGCGCGTGCGAATCGAGATGGATGTTCGATATGCGCGGCACGCTCAGCTCGTGATCAGCGTGGATGGCAAGTGCAAGTTCGCCCGCGCCTACACGTATGGGGAGGCCGGCTACCCTTGCACCCAGCTGCGACACAAGTTCGTGATCGCGAGCGTCGCCAAGTGGCTGACCTGCATGGCCGTTGCGCGCTATTTCACCGATCCGACCGCCGGGGTCGAGGGGATGCGACAGCAGCTCGCGTCGGTCCGCTTGCCCGAGGCATTCAACCTGCTTCCCCGCGGCGGGTTCTTTGACGTGACGAGCCTCGAGAACTTGATGAGCTTCCGCTCGGGATGGAACGTGCTCGGCTGGAATCTCCTGGGCGCGAGCAAGGCGCTCGTTGGGGGCAACTACGCCGAGCCTGGCGATGGTCGGTTGTACTTCGGATTTGCATCGGATTGGCAGTTCAGTGACATCTACTCCAACGCTCCGGGCACGGTCTACAGCTACAACAACGACAACTTCGTAGCCCTCGGAGAGATCCTGTCTGCCCGAGCGAGCGCGCCGCCCGGTTCGCCGCCGTCCCAAGCTGACTTCATGAAGTGCAAAGAAGTGATGCTCCGCCTGTGGGGTGTTGACTCCGAGGCGCACGCCGATGCGATCCCCAAGACCGTGGACAACGCCTTCGCAAGGGGAGTTTCACCGCAGCACTCTTACTATCCGGGATGGAAGACGGACTGGATCGACGAGCAGACCCCAATTCTGGGTCCGAACGTCTACATCGGCGAGGACGAGTGGTGGTTGGGAACGGATTGGTGCATGACCATGCCCATGCTGGCGCGCATTCTGGACGGCTATCTCGATGATCCGGCCCCGCCTGTGAAGAAGCTGCTCGACCCGAGCCATGTGCTTCTGATGAGCAAGGGCCCGCCTGGCGACGAGGGCAGGTTGCTAGGCCTCGACGCCGCCGGGGACATCGCAATCGGAGGGGGCACCTATCGCCGCCTGTTCAAGAACGGGGGCGAGGACGGATCCATTGCCATCGGCGCGCTTTACTGGAAGCTCTCCGGCACGGGACCCCAGTCGATCAGCATTGCCTTGGCGATGGATGGCGCACGCGCGACGATGGGCCCATCATCGTCCGATGTCCTGCTGCCCACGATCAACAGCCTGCTCCTCTGGAATCACTGGAACCAGGATCTAAACCTCTATGAGCTTCTCTTCTGAGGTGTTCGCTGCGGGGGCGACCGGCGCGCTCGCCCTTTTCGCTGGGCTCGGGGCGGGCTGTGGTGACGACGAATCGCGGGCTCCCGTCGACTTGTGTCCGCTGAGCCAGGAAGCTCCCCGTGTCGTTGCGCTGGAAGGGGGCTCGGGCTCGCATCTGGCCCTCTTTAGCGATGGCTCGGTGCGGTGTTGGGGGGAGGATGGGATGGGCGTTTGTCGTGGCAACGATTCCGGCTTGCAGGTCTACCCTCGCGAGGTCGGTCCCGGCTGCCTGCAGAGCATCTTCTATCAAGGCGGGGCGGCGGTTGGCGTTTCCGCCCGAGGTGACGTGCTGACTTGGGGCATCGTCGCGTCCATCCTGACGAGTGTCGACGCGCAGGGCTTCGGCAGGGTCGACCTTCAGGGAGCAAGTCTCCGCATGGCCGCGGTTCCCGGCTCATTTGGCCTGCTCGACACGAGCGACGGCCTCTACTGGAAGGGGGGGATGGTGACCAAGGTCGCTTTCCCGCAGAACGAAGGAATCTACGTGCCGGAGCTGACAGCAGTCCCGCTCCCGGGGACCGTGAAACAGCTCGCAGCGACGGACCACGCTTGCGTCCTGCTGGAGGACGGCAGTCTGTACTGCTGGGGTCGGAATGAGTACGGGCAGCTCGGCCTTGGGCTCGACGTGACGATTGCCGAGCCGACGCTCGTCCCAGCTCCAGGACCCCTAGGCGAGGTCGTGGCGGGGCGGGATCATACATGCGTTCTTGACGAGGCTGGTACCGCGTACTGCACCGGGGCGAATCCGAATGGCTGGTTAGTTGGGAACGGAGCCCCCGAGCTCGTTGGAGAGCTCACGGCGGTTGCTGGCATCCCGCCATTGCGCGGTTTGGTCTCCGATTCTCATGAGACATGTGGCGTCGCCGGCACTGACTTTTGGTGTTGGGGCGGGCCGAATGGTCCGCGGCTGCTTGAAGGTGTCGGTGGGCTAGAGGTGATTGACCTCAGCATGAGGGAAGGCGTCGGGAACGTGGCTGAGTTTGACCCCGAAAATGTGTGCGCCTTGTTTGCCGACGGGAGCGTTCATTGTCGCGGATTCGAGTTCGGCTTGGCGAATTGCCTTCAGCCCGTCGATGGTTGGCACCAGATCGACTTCGGCCTGGAGTCATGTGAGGGCATCCTATGAGCGACATCCCGCGTGTGGACGCGCGTCACTCGCTCGATCGATACCGTCGGTCGGTGCCCATTCCGAGCTCGCCCTTCATCGAGGATCCGCGAGAGCACGAGGTCGTTGTTGCGCGCCGGCAACAGCTCTCGTTCGACGGGCGTGCGTCGGGTACGACGCAGCGGGTCACGCTGGCGTCAGCGATCGACGTGACCGATTGGGTCAGGGGAACGTTGGTGACGGTTCTCCACGCCAAGAACGCGTGGCTGACGGCGGGAGGTGGAAACACCACGGGCCAGGCCTTGTTCGTCGCGGAGAACATCGCGCTCGACCCGGACGAGCCTGATGTCGAATACGTGGATACGTCGCGGACCGTCGCGAGCTTATCGGTAGGCGCGGCGACCGTCACGCCATTGCTCCTGCAGGATCTGCTCGTGCCGCCGTTTGGTCCGAGCCTGCGGATCTCTGTTCGGTTCACGCAGGGAGCGGCAGCTGCGGCCGCCGCCCAGACGCTCGCGGTGTCAATCTACCTGGTGGGCAGGACCCGATGAGCGAGCGGCACGCGCACATGAACGCAACAGAAGTGGGCATCGTCGAGGGGGAGCTGATCGATCCGGAGGACGTCCCGCTCGGGGAGGTCGTGGATATCGCCAGGCGGGTGGAGCTGACGTTCGACGGACGGTTGAGCTCCGAACAGACCGTGCCGCTCGCGACGGGTATTGATAGCTCGGACTGGGTATCTGCAGTGCTGGTGGTCATCATCCACAGCTTCAATACGTGGGCGACCTCAGACACCACACTCCAAGTCGACGTGCAGGCGATCGACTTGGTCTCGGATGAGCCGCAACTCGTTTTTGAGGGTGCAAGCGTGAGCTTGGTCAAGATCTTTGGGGATCAGGTCGGGCCAGCGATGTTCTGTGAGCAGGTGTCGCTTTCCCCAGGGAAGATCCGCGTCGTCGCGCGCTGGCTCCAGGGGGACGTCGAAGCCTCGGATGTCCAGCGTGCGGTGGTCTCGATTCAGTTGGTGGGCAGGCGCCACGTGCCCCCGCTGTACCACGTAGTCTGACGTGTGCCTGTGCCGTGCCCGCCGACGGATTCCGGGTCGATCTCCGCGCGTGCGGAGGAGCCCGTCCCGCCACCGATCCGCTCGTGCACGAGTTCCTGAAAAGCGACAGCTACCCCCGCGACGGAGGCAGCGACGGCGGCGGTCCGCCTTCGGGGAACCACAGGGTGAACGTGGCGCCGGCGCCGGGCGCGGTGTCGAGGGTGACCTCGCCGCCGTGGCGCTCGGCGGCGCCTTGCACCATCGCGAGGCCGAGCCCCGTGCCCTCGTCGCCC
>JAEUKE010000249.1 GCA_016794345.1 Myxococcales bacterium | reverse complement strand
GGCTCGTTTGGCTTCTCCGCGCTCGGCTCACCCGGCGCGGCCGCGCCGCCGCCTTCGCCGGTCGGCTCGGGCTCGGGCGCCGTGTCCTTGGGCTGCGTGCCGGCGAGGAACACCTCGCTGAGCACGCCCTCTTGTCCCTCGCGCGCGAGCAGGCCCGTCTTCGGATCGATGTCGGCGCGCTCGACGCCGGAGGGCACCGGGAAGTCCGTCGCCGGTAGCCCCTGGTGCGCCGCGCGCATGAACTCGACGAACATGGGCAGCGCCGTGACGCCGCCGCTCTCGCCTGGCCCGAGCGGCGTACGGTCGTCGTATCCGGTCCAGACCACACAGGCCATCTCGGTCGAGAAGCCTGCGAACCACGCGTCGCGTGCGTCGTTCGAGGTGCCGGTCTTGCCGGCGATCGGCCGCCTCAGCGCCTGGGCGCCGCGGCCCGTGCCGTCTTTCACCACGCTCTTCATCATGTCGATGAGCACGTACGCTTCGGCCTCCGAGACGGCCCGCTGCTTCGGGGGAAGCGGGGGGAGCGGGATCTCTTCTCCGTCGGGGCCGACGATCTTCGTCACCAGTCGGGGCTCCTCCAGGACGCCGCCCGCGGCGATCGAGGCGTAGGCGTTCGCCATCTCGCGTGGCGTGACCTCGTAGGCGCCGAGCGCGAGCGACGGCGTCGCGCCGAGCTTGGACTGGATGCCCAGCGAGGCCGCGTAGTCCGCGACGTTCTGCGCGCCGACCTGCTGGCCGACCCAGGCGGCCGATACGTTCACGCTCTTGGCGAGCGCCTCACGCGCGCGCTTCGGCTCCAGGTCCCCCGACTTCTCGTAGTTCTTCGGCCGGTAGCCCTCGAGCGCCGCAGGGTCCGTCGGCAGGAGCGTGGCCGGGCTGATCTTGTGGGCCTTGAGCGCGGCGCCGAAGACGAAGCTCTTGAAGGTGGAGCCAGGCTGGCGGTGAGCCTGCGTCGCGCGATCGAAGCCGCCGCGGGTGGCTTCGTAGCTGCCCACGAGGGCGACGATCTCGCGGGTGCGGACGTCGATCGCGACGAGCGCGCCCTGCGGGCCCAGCTCCAGCTTGAAGCTCGCGTTCGTCAGCGCGCCCGAAGCGTCGGGCTTCCCGGCTGCCAGGAGGCTCACGCGCAACGCGGCGCCGGGCTCGGCAAACTGGCTCGCGGGGAGCTTCTGCGGGTTGTAGCGCTGCGCCTGGTTGAGCGCGACGCGCCCTCGCACCGTGCCCACCCGCACGAAGAGCTCGTTCTTCGCGTCGTCCGCTCCCGTCACCTCGCCGACGTACGTTGGCTTGGGGTCCTTCGTGGGGTCGCCCTCGTAAAATGACGGTTTCGTCTTGTCTTTGTCCTTGGGCTTCTTGAACGGTGCGACGTTCTTCCGTCGTTTGTCGTACGTGTCGAGGCCGTCACGGACGGCCTTGCGCGCGGCGCCCTGGAGCTTCGGGTCGATTGTCGTGGTGACCACGAAGCCGCCGCGCTCGGCGCGTTCGCCCACGGTCTCGCGCAGGACACGGCGGACCTCTGCAAGCGCCTCGGGCGCGAGATCGCCGGCCGGATCCGAGTCCGCCACCAGGTGGACGTCCTCCTCGCGGGCGTCGGCGATCGACGCCGACTCGAGGAAGCCCTTCGCCTCGATCTGGTCGAGCACGTATTTGCGGCGCTCGAGCGCGCGGTCGAGGTGCTCGCGCGGGGAGTAGCGGGTCGGGCCCTTCGGGACGCTGGCGAGGAGCGCGGCCTCGCCGAGGGTGAGGTCGTGGACGCCCTTGCCGAAATAATACCGGCTCGCCTCTTCCACGCCGTACCGGCCGTGACCGAAGTAGATGTGGTTCAGGTAGAGCTCGAGGATCTCGTCCTTCGTCAGCGTCTGCTCGATGCGCCGCGCGAGGATGACCTCCTTGATCTTCCGCTCGTACGTCCGGTCCTGCGTCAAAAGGACGTTCTTGACGACCTGCTGGGTGATCGTGCTCGCCCCTTGGCGCGAGGTCGCCGACCGCAGGTTCACCCAGATGGCGCGGAGCATGCCCGGGTAGTCGAGGCCCTGGTGCTCGTAGAAAGAGGCGTCCTCGGCGGCGAGGAAGGCGAGCTTCACGTGCGGCGGAATCTGGTCGATCTTCACGACCGTTCGCCGCTCGACGAAATCCTCCCCGAGCAGCGTGCCGTCCTTCGCGAGGATGCGGGTCACCTGAGGCGGCGCGTAGCGCTTCACCTCCTCGATGTCGGGCAGGCCGCTCTCGAAGTGCTTCACCGTGAGCGCGATGGCGACCATGCCCAGGCCGCTCAGGATGAGGAGCGTCCCGAAGACCCGCCAGGCCCACACGAGGACGCGGCGGAAAAGCGGCCGCTCTTCCTTCTCGTCGTCCTCTTTCGCCATGGGTCTCTCTCTCCAACGCCCGAAGCCCCGGATGGCTTCCGACCCCTCGGGCGCTACTGGACGAGGTAAATGATGCCGATCGTCAGGCCGACGCCCAACATGAGGCAGATGAGCGCCACCACCGAGAGGGTGACGTAGTTGATCCGCGGCTTCGAGGTCCGCGGCGGGGGCGCCGGAACGGCGGGGCCGCCTCCGCCGGTCTGACGGAGGTGCGGGGGCAGCGGGTTGGACACGGGCGCGCCGGGGGCCATCCGGATCGTGCGCGACCCGTCGACGCTGGGCGCCGGGCCCTGCTGCGCCGAGGGGGCGCCGCGACCGTTGGACGCGGGCGGCGCGGCCGCGGGCGCGCCGGGCGCGCCGCCGGGACCCACGCCGCGCGTGGCCATCATCTGTGGATCCATCGAGCTCGGCGGGTCCACCTGCGTGCGCTCGATCGTGCGCGGGAAGAGCTCACCCAGGTTCACCGCGCCCGGGGCGAACCGCCCGAGCGCCTCGGCGAACTCTTGCGCCGTGAGGTACCGATCGTCGGGCTTCTTGTGGAGCGCCTTCATGATGACGTCCGAGAGGCCGGCGGGGAAGCGCTTGCCCGGCACGCGCTCGTCGAGCGGGATCGGCGGCTTCGTCACGTGGAGCTGGATGTACTCCATCGGCGTCTTCGCGTCGTACGGGAGCTTGCCGGTGAGGACCTCGTACAAGATCGTCGCGAGCGAGTAGATGTCGCTGCGCGCGTCGAGCTTCTTGCCCTGCGCCTGCTCGGGCGACATGAACTCGGGCGTCCCGAACACCATGCCCTCCTGCGTGAGCATGATGCTGCCCGGGCGGAGCTCGCGCTCGGTCACCTTGGCGAGGCCGAAGTCGAGCACCTTCGCGAAATCCCGGCGGCCGTCTTTGTTGGTGAGGAAGATGTTCTCGGGCTTCAGGTCGCGGTGGATGATGCCGAGGCTGTGGGCCTCGTGCAGGGCGCCGCAGACCTGCACCAAGATCGGGATGGCTCGCTCGTACGGGAGCGGACCTTCCTTGCGGACGATCTGGTTCAGGTTCTTGCCGTCCAAGAACTCCATCACGATGTAGAGCGAGCCGTCCTCCAGCTCGCCGTACAGGAACACCTTCACGGTGTTCTCGTGCGACAGGTGGCTCATCGCCCGGGCTTCGCGGCGGAAGCGGGACGCCAGGTCCTTCCGGTTCGTGAGCTTGGGGTGAAGGATCTTCACCGCGACGAGCCGGTTGAGCGCCGGCTGCGAGGCTCGGTAGACCGCGCCCATGCCGCCCGAGCCGATCTTCTGCTCGATCAGGAACTGACCGTTCAGCACCGAACGGCCAATGTACGGATCGGGGGGTTTCTGCTGGGGCGTCGTCATACGAAGCCCGGGCTTCGCGCCGGGGACACGCGCCGGGTAGGCTACTACGAAATCCCATGAGGATCGGCGAAAGAACCCCCCAGGACCCCGCCACCGTGGCTCTCTCCAGCCCCATCCTCCAGCGGGCAGGTTTCCGGCACGGGTTCTTCCTGCGAACCGGGGGGGTCAGCTCGGGCCCCTTTCGATCCCTCAACTTCGTGCTGAACACCGGTGACGCGCCCGAGAACGTCGCAAAGAACCGCGAAGTCGCCGCGGGCGTCCTGGGGGTCGCGCCGGAGCGGATCTATTTCTTGAGCCAGGTCCACGGGACGAGCGCCGAGCTGCTCCGAGGCGACGAGGACCCGATGGAGGTGGTGCATCGCCAGGGTGACGCGGTGATCTCGCGCAACCCGAACGCGGCCTGTGGCGTTCGCAGCGCGGACTGCGGGACGCTCCTCATCGGGGACCCCGAGTCCGGCGCGGCGTGTGCGGTGCACGCCGGCTGGCGCGGCACGGTGGCCGGAGTCGTCGCCTCGGCGATCGGCGCGATGCGCGCGGTCCGCGCGGAGCCGGCGCGTCTCGTCGTCGCGATCGGGCCACACATCGAGGCTTGTTGCTTCGAGGTCGACGAGGACGTCGCGCGCGAGATCGCCGCGAGCTCCCCGGCGGGGGACGCGGTCGTGATCCGGGAGGACGGCAAGAAGCCCCACGTCGACCTCCGCGCCGTGCTCGTCGCGCAGCTCGTCGCGCTCGGCGTCGGCGAGGGCTCGATCGATCACGTCCGCGGCTGCACCGTGTGCGACGCCGAGCGGTTTTTCTCCTATCGACGCGACGGCAAGGTCTCGGGAAGGCTGCTCTCCGCCATCGTCCCGCGCGCGTAGGGTCGCGAGCTGGCGGCCGCGGCGCGGAGCGCGAGGCTCGCCTTCTCCCGCGCCTCGCGGAGCGCGACCGGGCCCTGGTCGAGGCGTGTGGGGCCGAGCTGCGTGAGCATCGGGCTGATCTCGTACACCGGCAAGCCGCGCGCCTCGCAGAGCCGAGCCTGCAGCACGTAGTGCTCGTGCCTGACGGTCGCGAGGCCCTGGGCCAGGCCGCCCACATAACCATGACGTTTCTGTCTTGCTGCGGCGCGCGCCTTCGTCTCGCTGGGCAGGTACATGACCACCAACGCCTCGAGATCGGGCACGCGGTCGGCCAGCGCGACGAGCGGGGCCTTGTCGACGAGCCCGCCGTCCCAGAGCTGCACGCCCTCGTCCTCGACGGTGCGAAAGAGCCCCGGGTAGGCGCAGCTCGCGTGGATCGCGGCCGCGAGCGGCCCTCGGTCGTGGACGCGGGGCGCGGCCCCCGTGATGTCGCTGGTCACGATGACGAGCGGCGCCGGGCACGCCTCGATCCGATCGACGGGCAGGTGCTTCTCGAGGAGGGCGCGAAAGCGCTCGCCCCGGAGCAGACCCGTTCCGCCGCGGCCCCGGACGGCGTCCCAGAGGAGCCCGAGCGGCGACGGATCCCAGAAGTCGTCGCGCTTCACGCTCGAGAGCAAGGCGGCGACGTCGCCCGCGCGCATCCCGCTCGCGCCCATCGCCGCGACCAGCGCGCCCGCGCTCGTTCCCGCCCAGGCGCGAGGCGTGAGACCCGCGTCTTCGAGCGCCGCGAGCAGGCCGGCGTGGCCGAAGAACCCGAAGTACCCGGCGGAGAGCACGAGGCCGAACCTGCCGGTGCGCAGCGCGTCCGCGAGCGTCGGGTCGG
>JAEUKE010000208.1 GCA_016794345.1 Myxococcales bacterium | reverse complement strand
CGGCGGGCGCGGTGGCGAGCGGCAAGATGACGTCTTCGTACGTGAGGGGGTAGAGCGTGAGGGAGGTCTGAGCCTGGCCGAGGCTGGCTCCGCTCGGGGGCGCGCCTTCGTAGAAGCCGACGACGACGCCGGGCTCGACGGGGGCCTCGCCGATGTTGAGGACCCGCGCGCGGAGGCCGTATTCGCCCTCGCACACGGGCGCGAGGGTGACGACGAGGTCGGGCGCGGAGAACTGGCCGCTGGGCTGGACGTTCTGGCGGAAGTTGTTGAGCCCGTCTTGCAGGTGGTTGGAGAGCTGCACGGCCGGGATGGCGCCGGACTCGGTGACGTTCGTGACCATGTACGGGTGCTGGTTCCAGACGCGGCGCGTGCGGACCCACTTGCCCTCGAGGTCGCCGAAGACGCGGACGCCGGTGGTCTTGGTGCCGCCGCAGTTGAAGCCGGAGTAGGAGTTCGAAGCCACGACGATGTCGGCGTGCCCGTCGTTGTCGACGTCGGCGACGAGCGGGTACTCCCAGAGGGTGCCGTTCGTGTTGCAGGTCTCGAAGAGCGGCATGCCCGTCGGTCCGTCGTAGATGTGGAGCGTGGTCTCGTCCGCGTAGACGACCTCGGCGACGCCGTTGCCGTCGAAGTCGAAGACGCTCGAGCCGGTCTGCGCGGACGAGCAATCTTGCGTGGGGGTGAGCCAGAGGCGCGTCTCGGCAGACGCGACCGCGGTGTCCATCAGCTTCTGGCCGTCGAACACGATGTAGCCGATGCCGCCGGCGATGCCGACGTCGGGGTACACGTCGTTGTTGAAGTGCGCGACCGTGGGCGGCCCGCCGCCGTAGAGGCAGCCGCTGTTGCCGGGGTTCGCGATGCAGCAGGGGTTGGGCGAGATGCCCTCGTTGAGGTCCATCCCGGAGCGGATGATCTCGAACCCGCCGGGCGCGTTGGGGTCGACGTGCCAGACGTTGACCGAGTGGGACTGGAAGTGGATGGAGACGATCTCGGGGACGCCGTCGAAATCCAGATCGCCGACCGCGGCGTGGGTCGAGGAGAGGGCGGTGTCGACCTTCGTCGTCCCGTCAGCGGCATAGACGCGCGACCCGGAGACGATGTCGAGCAGGCCGTCGCCGTCCACGTCGTACACGACGACGTATTGATCGGTTGGGAATGTGGCCTTGGTGGTGCCGTCGGCGCCGTTGACGACGTGGCCGACATCGATCACCTCCGGCGCGCCGTCCTGGTCCAGATCGGCGATGCTCGGCATGAAACACGCGCGCGCCGGCGAAAGCCACTTGATGGTGCCGTCGGCGTTGTAGGCGCGGAGGCGGCCGTCTTTCGTGCACACGACGATATCGTTCGACCCGTCCGCGTCGACGTCGCCGGCGGCGATGCTGCGACCGGGCGCGTCGGCCGAGGCGCCGTCGGTGCCGACGGCGAACTTCTCGACGACCTGGCCCTCGACGATGCTGATGGCGTGCAACGTGGAGCTCGTGCCCGAGCCGTTGTTGTAGTCGTTGTTGTCGAAGGTGAAAAAGACGATCTCGGGGATGTCCTTCTCGTCGACGATCATGTCGCAGTTGTCATCGTCGAGCTGGATGACGACCGGGCTCATCATGACGTTGTCGGTGACGCTCGCGGGGTCGCCCCAGCCGTATTTGAGCTCGGGCGTGAAGACGTTCGCCGGGGGGATGTACTCGCAGGAGGTGACACAGGTCGGCGGGTCGCCGGGCTCCATGCCGTCCGGGCAGACAGGAGGCTTGGGCATGCACTTGCCGGTCGGCTGCGGGGCGCCGCCCGGACAGCTCGGTCCGCCGCCGGCGCCGCCTCCGCCTTCGCTCGCCTCGCCGAGGGAGAAGTCGCAGTATTCGCCCGCCGCGCAGTCCTTGTCGTCGTGACAGACGATGCCGGGCACGACACATTGGGCGAACGAGCAGACCTCGGTCCCGCCGCAACAGACGGAGCCACACGCGCTCGCTAGCGGACAGCACGCGACGTTGTCGGTGCACACGCCGGGGGTCTGCTCGGGCGTGGTGCAGGGTGTGCCGGGCTGACAGGCCATCTGCGTCCCGGTCGAGAAGCCGCCGCCCGAGCCCGTCTGCGTGGTCGACCCTGTGGCCGAGGTCGTCTCGCCTCCACTGCCGCCTGTGTTTCCCCCGTCGTCGGAACAGTCCGCGGTGACTGCAACCAGGAGCGGCAACGAAGCAAGGACAAGGCGGCGCATGAGTCGGAGGTTACCGGGTTCCGCCGGTGCGCAAAGACGCGACCAGGCGGGGTGCAAGGCGGAGCCTGGATCACGGACCGGGTCTGGTCCATTGATGATCCAGGTTAGCGTCCGGCGCGGACCTTGGATTCCTTGGTGATTTCGTCGTCAGACCACAAGGTAGGACATGGCGTACCTTGTGCTCAGGCCGGCGGCCGAGGTCCCATGCGCCACGCTGCTCTCCTCGTTTCTCTGTCGCTCTCTGCCCTCGCCTGCGTACCCGGCTCCGAGCCGATCTCGGACGAAGACACCTCCGAGAGCGAGAAGCCGTTCACGAGCGCGCAAGCGACGCTCGTCACGTTCGAGTTCGACGGCATGCTCACGGCGCCGTGGCAGTCGAACACGACGAAGCTGATCAAGGACCAGCTCTTCTACACGGTGGGGCAGCTCAACGCGCACCACTCGGTCGGCCGCCTCGACAAGGTCGTCATCACGAACGTGAAGAAGGAGGCCAACGGCGACGGCTGGATGCGCGTGAGCTACCACGCCGCGCTCCCGGTCGGCTGGGGGGACGACGACATCCCCGAGACCTTCGAGCTGACGCTCCCCCGCAAGATCGGCCCGCAGAGCCTGGCGAGCTTCACGACGAGCTACGGTCCGACGTGCTCGGACGACCCCGCGCACGTGACGAGCGGCAACTTCTGGTACCACTTCCGACCGGCCACCGAGGGATGCACCTTCGATCCGGAGCGCGTCTCGACGGCAGTCGCGACCGTGAAGGTCAGCAGCGCGAACACCTCGGGCAAGTTCCCCGAGTACGACAAGGTCTGGGAGGACGGCGCGCTCCGCGTGGTCGCGGTGTTCGGCAAGTACGACGACTACGCGACCGACCCGAGCGACGCCGGCATCCGCGCGTACAACGAGCTCGTCGATGCCGTGGGCAGCGGGCTCGGCGCCGGCTTCGCGACCTCGCCCGCGGAGCTCCCGGCGTCGCCCGGCGTGAGCGCGCCGGACGTCACCTTCGCGGGCCAGATCGACGGCCGCGACGTGATCATCAACGCCCTGCTCATCGACAGCCCGAAGGTGGCGAGCGCGGCGTTCGACGCTCGCTACGGCGAGCTGACCAAGCAGGCCGACATCGTGATCTACAACGGCCACGCCGGGCTCGGCGCAAACGTGAAGGCGCTCGCGTCGAAGGGGAAGTTCACGAAGGGCCGCTACACGGTCTTCTTCTTCAACGGCTGCGACACGTTCGCCTACCTCGACAACCAGCTCCCGTCGCGGTTCGCGGCGCTGAACCCCGACGACCCGTCCGGCACGAAGTACCTCGACGTCGCGACGAACCTGATGCCGGCGTATTTCAACTCGATGCCGGACGCCTCGCTCGCGTTCGTGGACGCGCTCGCTCACCCGGCGCAGCCCAAGACCTACCAGCAGATCTTCGCGTCGGTCGACGACGAGCAGGTCGTGGTGGTCACCGGCGAGGAGGACAACGTGTTCTCGCCTGAGCCGGAAGCGTTCGACGGCATCGACGCGACGGGCGCGCTCGGGCGCGGCCAGAGCAAGGCTTTCGAGACGCCGATGCTCGCCGCCGGCACCTACGAGGTGAAGCTCTCGGAGACCAAGCCGAGCGCCGCCGGAGACGTGGACCTCTACGTGGGCGTGGGGTACGCGCCGACGACGAGCACCTACGACTTCCGACCTTACCTGTACGGCTCGAACGAGTCGGTCACGGTGACGCTCGCTCAGCCGAGCAAGATCTTCGTGATGCTGCGCGGCTACGAGGACGCGCCGGTCGCCCAGAGCAAATACCGGCTCACCGTCGATTGATGAAGCGCGAGGATGACCTGCGCGGGCCCCCCTCACGGAAGTGAGGGGGGTTGGGGGGTGAGAGGGCAGCAGCCCCGTCATCCAGCACAACGAGGTCGACTTCCTCTCCATCCTGCTACCCTTTCCGGCATGCGCCGCGCCCTCCTGGCAGCTCCGCTCTTCCTCCTCGCTTGCGAAGACCCGGTGCTCCCGCCCGAGCCCTCGACCGAGCCGACGCTCGCGGGCTTCGAGGTCGTCGTGCCGTCGGGCGGGACAATCGCGGGCGTCCCGACGCAGAACGCGAACAACAACCTCGACGTCGTCCGCTTCCAGGGTCGCACGTTCCTCGCCTGGCGCACCGCCCCCACCCATTTCGCCTCGGAGCTGACACAGCTCTACGTCGCGAGCGAAGGCCCCGACGGCTGGCGCTTCGAGGGGGAGTTCGAGCTGGAGACCGATCTGCGGGAGCCGCGTTTCCTGGTGCTCGGCGACCGGCTCTTCCTCTACTTCGCGGTGCTGGGGACGAACTCGACGAAGTTCGAGCCGAAGAACATGAAGGTGACGGAGTACCAGGCGCCCGGATCCTGGTCGGTCCCCGAGGACGCGTACGAGCCGACCTTCATCCCCTGGCGCGCCCGCGTGATCGACGGAACCGCGTATCTGATGGGGTACGTGGGCGGCGAGGGCATCTACGCCGAGACGGGCGAGCCGATCCGGATCCACTTCCTCAAGACGGCGGACGGGCGCACGTTCGAGCCCGTCGTGCCCGGCAAGCCCGTGGTCGCGGAAGGCGGCGGGTCCGAGACTGATTTTGCGTTCCTCGACGACGGCTCGCTGGTGACGGTCACACGCAACGAGGCAGGCGACGAGACCGGCTGGGGGTCGAAGATCTGCACGGCGCCCGCGGGCGATCTCGCCACGTGGACCTGCAGCTACGACAAGAAAAAATACGACTCCCCGCTCGTGTTCCGCCACGGCGAGGACGTGTGGCTCGTCGGCCGCCGCAACGTGACGGACACGGGGAACTACGATCTCGATCGGGACGACCTCACACCGGAGGAGCAGTCCTGGGAATACCAGGCCGCCTATTCGTTCTCGCCGAAGCGGTGCTCGCTCTGGAAGGTCGACCCCACGTCGAGGACGGTGGGCTTCGTGCTGGATCTCCCGTCGCGCGGCGACACCTGTTTCGCCTCCCA
Organism: Myxococcales bacterium; assembly: GCA_016794345.1. Lineage (GTDB taxonomy): Bacteria > Myxococcota_A > Polyangia > Polyangiales > Polyangiaceae > Xiheicaenibacterium > Xiheicaenibacterium phototrophicum. The sequence goes on along the minus strand of JAEUKE010000208.1, from coordinate 35,557 downwards.
GCTCGACAACGATGACGGAACCGTCACCATCTACAACTACTCGAACGAGCTCGACGGCGCGCCCGACTGCGCGAAGTGGCCCGAGGACTGCGAGGACGTGTCGTGGTGGGTGGGCCAGGGTATGCCGACGATCGTCTACCGGGTGGACGTCACCTTCCCCGGCGCCGCGCCCTGAAACCGCTCCTCGTCACGAGGTCGTCACACGGCGAGCCGCCGAAGCGCTTCCCGCGCCACGCGCCGCGATGGCACGATGGGCCCAACCTTCGTGCGTTACCTCCTCGCGCCGCTCGCCTTCAGTCTCTCCCTCTCCGTCTCGGTCGCAACGACAGCGTTCGCGCAAGACGCGCCGAAGCAAGCCGACCCCCAGCCCGGCGACGAGCCGCTCCTGCCACCGGAGGAGCCCAAGCCCGAGCCCAAGCCTGAGCCTGCCCCCACGGAGAAGGCACCGGCGGAGAAGAAGCCCGCGCAGCCGGCGGAGACGGACAAACAGGCCGAGGCTGCCAGCGCTGCCCACGTCGGCGATCCGGCCGCCGAGTCCCACCACCCGAACCTGGGTGACCGCCCGATGCGCGGCACGCTCGCCCTCACGGTGGGACCGCTCTCGTTCTTGCCGATCTTGTTGGTGCAGGCGCAGGCGCTGCCCTACGTCGGGGACGACTCGTTCACGCTGCAAGGTGACGCCGCCGACAGCGAAGGCTTCCGTCTGAGGCGCGGTCGCCTCGGGCTCGAGGTCAGGCTCTCCGACCAGGGTCGAGGGCGGGTGTCCGTCGAGCTCGGGAGCCGGGAGGACGGCTCGGCGCGCATCCAGGACGCCTGGCTCGCTTACGTCGGGTTCCCTTACCTCCAGGCCTGGGGCGGCGCGATGCGTGTCCCCTTCAGCCGATCGCAGATGGCCGGCTCGGGCGACCAGAGCCTCACCGAGCGCCCGCTCGCCGTGCGTGCGATGTCCCCCGGGCAGCAGGTGGGCGTGGTGGCGCGCGGCGACGTCGCGGACCGCGCGTTCATCTACGACCTCGGCGTGTTCAACGGCTTCGAGCGATTCGACCAGTTCTACGCGGGCTACCGCCAGAACCACGCGCCGCTGGGGAACCGCTTCGAAGGGCTCGCGTACGTGGCGCGCCTCGCGACCGAGCCGCTCGGGCCGCTGTCTCGCACCATCGCCGACGAGACCCACCAGAGCCCGCGCTTCGGCGTCGGCGCCAACTACTTCTACAGCGACGGGGCGGCGCGCGGCATCCACACGTTCGGCGGAGACGCGCTGCTCCACGCCGAGGGCTTCCACTTCCTGGCGGAGGCGATCTATTCGGTCGTGAGCCCCAAGTCGGACCCCGAGGCGCCGACCGCGACCGTCGCCGAGGTGAAGAGCCTCGGGATCGTGGCCGAGGCGGGCTACATGATCTTGCGCGACCTGCTCGGCGTGAGCGCGCGCTTCGAGTACATCGACCCGAGCTCGGCGGTCGACGACGAGGGGGACAACTGGCTCGTGGGCGGAGGGCCCACCGTCATGTTCTTCGAGGGCATGGTCCGCATCACCGCCGAGTACACCCATCGCGAGGAGATGTTCGGCCTCTCGCTCGAGAACGACGCGGTCATCCTCCAGGCCCAGCTGGTGGTGCCGTGAAGAAGGTGCGCGCCGCGGCCTCGCTCGTGCTCCTGGGCGCGTCGTTGGGCGCGCTCGGAGCCCTGCCGCTCGGGTGCAACCCCGGGCCCGAGGCGCTGCTCCGCGCCAAGGTGATCGAAGATCGGAACGAGCTCGTGGGCGGCCCCGTCTCGGCGGCGGAGGTCGGCGATTTGCTGCTGGAGAACGATCAGATCCGCGTGGCGATCCTCGCGTCGCGCTCGTCCCCGGCGCCCGGGCTCTTCGGCGGGAGCATCGTGGACATCGATCGGCGCCGCCCGAGGATGGGCTACGAGGGCGGGCTCGGCTCGGACCGCTTCAGCGAGGCGTTCCCGATCGCGAACCTCCTCGTGCCGAACCCCGGAAGCACCGACGTGACGGTGCTCAAGGACGGCAGCGACGGGAAGGAGGCGGCCATCCGCGTGGAAGGCGGCGGCGCGTTCCTCTACGAGGCGCTCGCGGTCCTTCGCAACCAAGGTGGGCTGCTCGAGAGCTTGTTCCCCGGCGTCCGCACCGACCTCCGCTTCGTGACGGACTACTCGCTCCGTCCCGGCGAGCGGTTCATCAAGGCTCGCACGCAGATCTACATCACCGCGAAGGACGGCCCGACCTGCTCGGGCGTGGGCGCTTGCGATCTCGACTGCGACCACGGCTACGCGCAAGACGACGCCGGCTGCCTGACATGTGCTTGCAGCGAGCTGCTTCCGCTCGACGTCTACTCCGAGCCGCAGAGCGTCTTCGGCTCGATCCTCGGGGATACGCCGACGATCACCGACCCGCCGGCGGAGAAGAAGGCGGGCGTGATCGCCGGCGACTTCGTCTTCTTCGGCAACCAGAACGACGTCTTCGCGCCGGGGGTGGGCTTCGACGAGGACGAGGCCGTACAAGACGCGGCCAACGTCGCCCGCAACACCTTCACCACGCCCCTCACCTACGACTTCGTGGCCGCCGCGGGCGGAGACATCAGCTACGGGTACCTGACGGTTCCGCCGAAGGGCCAGGACAGGTCGGCCGTGAACGTGCCGATCTTCGCGAGCGCGGCGACGGCTTTCCTCGTCGGCGGCAAGAACTGCCTCTTCGACAACGCCGACGACGACGTCTGCGACGCGCACCGCGCGTTCGTCTACGAGCGGTACATCGTGGTGGGCGACGGCGACATCGCGAGCGTGACCGAGGAGATGAACAAGATCCGCGGACGCGCGATGGGCACCGTCTCGGGCTACGTGACGTGGGCCGCGACGGGTGAGTCCGTGCCCAACGCACAGATCCTGGTGCTCGCAGACCCCGATCCGCGCCGTGACTGGGAGTCGCTCGATCAGGTCGCGAGGGCGAACCGCGAGCTGCGCGGCGACGTCGGCGTGCTCAACGCGATCAACGCGGACCTGGGCATCGACAACGTCGAAGACGGCGACTTCCACGCGTCGCTCGAGGAGGGCGACTACCTGCTCGTCGCGATGGACCCGACCTACCAGGCCGTCTCACGACCGGCCCGGCTGAAGCTCCGCTCGGACGAGGAGAAGCTCGTCTCGCTCGCGCTGCCGGAGCACGCGTTCGTCGACTACCGCGTCACGGACGCCGAGGGCCTCACGATGCCCGGCAAGCTCACGTTCGTCTCGCTCGACGAGGACGACAAGGCGCTCGACGGCGACGGCCGCCGGCGACCCTACGCCGGCGAGGGCCGGCTCGCGAACGGCGCACGGCTGCTCGAGATCACCGCGAGCGGGACCGGACGCGTGCGGATCGAGCCGGGCCGCTACCGCGTGTACGTGTCGCGCGGGCCCGAGTACTCCGTCTACACCGCGAAGCTCGAGCTCACGCCGGGTCAGGTCGAGCGCGTCGACGCCACGCTCGCGCACGAGGTCGACACCACCGGGTGGATGTCGATCGACATGCACCTGCACTCCGCCCCGTCGTTCGACAGCGGCATGCCCCTGCCCCGCCGCGTGACGACGGTGGTGGCGGAGGGCCTCGACGTCGGCGTCTCGACCGATCACGACGTCTCGACCGACTACGAGCCGGTCATTCGCGAGATGCGCCTCGAGCAGGAGCTGAAGAGCTTCGTCTCGGCCGAGGTGACCACGCTGGAGTACGGCCACTTCATCGGCTTCCCGCTCGACTACGACAACCTCGACGTGCCGCGCCACGGCTCGCCCGACTGGTCGTGCCTGCCCGGCGGGCAGATCCTCGACGCCATCCGCAAGGCCGGCGACCCCGACCTGAAGCCGTTCACCATCGTCGCGCACCCGCGTGACGGCTTCTTCGGCTACCTCGATCAGAGCGGGGTGGACACCTTCACGCTCCTGCGCAAGCTCGACACGCTGAACCAGTCGAACCCGGTCTTCCGGACGGTCGCCTGCGACATGGACGCGATGGAAGCGCTCGGCGCCAAGCGGCTCGATCTCGCCCGGACGCCGAGCGTGAGCGAGGTCGTGGACTGGACACGCTGCAAGGATCGGCTGAACGCCTCCGAGGACGAGCCGACGTTGGTCGCGTCTTGCCCCGAGATGCCCGAGGGGACGCTGACGGGCTGCAAGAAGGGGGAGAGCTTCCTCGACTGCAAGCGGCGCAACCGATCGCGGCTCGCGTTTTACTTCACGAAGCGGATCCTCGAGCGGACGAGCGAAGAACAGGACAAGATCGTCAGCTTCGCAGGCGACGCCGAGGCCAGTCAAGCCCTCTGCGCGCCGGCGGGCTTCGGTGACGGTCCGGTGCCCGACGAGACCAAGTCCGAGCCGTGTGCTTACCGCGCCGGGCAGATCGACGACTACTTCCGCTACCTGGACTACGGCCTCACGCCGACCCAGATCGGGAGCAGCGACAGCCACAACTTCTCAAAGGAGCCGGGCTTCCCGCGGACCTTCTTCAAGAGCCCGACGGATCGCCCGGACGCGCTCCAGGCGAAGGACGCGGTCGACAGCCTGCGGGCCGGCCACGCGGTCGCGAGCTACGGACCGTTCGTCACCGCGACGATCGACGACAAGACCTTCGGCGACGTGGTCTCCGCCAGCCCCGGGGAGCAGAAAGACCTCTTCGTGATCGTGCAGACACCGAGCTGGTTCGGCGCGGATCGGGTCGAGGTCTACCTGAACGGCTCGATGGTCCGTGAGCTCACGAAAGACCACGGCCCCGAGGTCATCGAGGACTTCCGCATCAAGACGCCCATCGTCGTGCCCGAGCGCGACTCGTGGGTCGTCATCATCGCGATGGGGCTGCGCGACCAGAACCAGCTCCGGCCGGTCGTCTTCGACATTCCGTTTGGTGAGATCCAGCTCTCGCAGACGGCGAGCGGCGCCTTCGCGGACGTGCCGGTCGTGAACCAGATCCTCACGGCGGATCCGACGATCCCCGATTGGTCGCCCATCATCCCGTACGCGATCGCGAACCCCATCTGGATCGACGTCGACGGAAACGGGAAATACGACGCGCCCTACGGGCCTCCGCCGTTCTGCTCGGTGCCGTGCACGTCGGACGAGATGTGCCCACAAGGCCAGACGTGCCTCGACGAGGAGGGCGTCTGCGGGATCGCCGTGAGCGGCGGCTGCACCATCCAGCGCGGCGTCGTGGGCGGGGACTGACGGCGTCGGCTGCGTGCGCGCGCCGCTCGGCGGTGTAAGCTGCGCGCATGCTTCGCTCGTGCTTGATCTTGTCGCTCTCGGTCGCGCTCTCGGGGTGCTTCGGCTCCTGCAACGGAGATCAGGAGTTCTACCCGGAGGCCGGCTGCGCCGATCTCGACCCCGCCGCCGACATCACGCTCGTGGTCGGTCGCCACGAAGGCGAGACGTTCGAGGAGCTCGAGGCGGGCGCGACGCTCCAGATGGACTACGGCCCGCAAGGCGGCCAGCACGTCTATTACTCGGTCAGGGTCTTCGGCGCGGTCGAGGGGGACGTCGTCACGGCGGACCTCTCTCCAGGCGGCAGCGGTCGCTCGGTGGAGTTCCTGGAGGTCTGCGAGGGCGGTTGGTCCGAGCTCCTGAACGCCTACGTTCAGCTCGAGAAGGCGGAGGAGATCTCCACCGAGCTCACCGTGCGGCTCTTGCGCTGTCCCGTGAAAGACGGCTGCGACTACTACGATGAAGGCGCGGGCGGCGCGGCCCCCGAGACGCTGGCCGAGATACGCACGCCGATCGAGGCCGTGCCCTGAGAGACGTCACGCGGTCGCGAGCGCGCGGAGCCGCTCGAGATCCGGCAGCGACAGGCCGACCTGCGCAGCGACGGCCGCGAGCTCGGCGGCCAGAGCGAGGCCTTCGGTCCGCGAGTCGTGGCCCGCGGACACGAACCGCTCGCGCATCCTGCGAGGAGCGAGGACGCCGCGCGAGATCGCGGCGAGCCAAGGAGCAGGCAAGCCGGCGACGAGCGAGAGCGCCCGCGGCCTGACGCGCCCGCGCGCCTCCCGAACGAGCCGCACGCCCTCTCTCGTCGCGCCCATCCAGAGGCGCAGCAGGGCCTTGTCCTCGAGGCGGTCCGGATCCCGCGCGGCAATCGCGGTCACCAGCATGAAGGGGGTGATCCAGGCCGCGTGAGCGTACTGCCAGTCTTCCATGTCGTCGCGCGTCTGCACCGGGAAGCCAGCGTCCGCGAGCGCGCGCGCGACGCGGTGGACACGCTCGCTCGGAGGGCCGGCGGGCTCTCCCAAGACGGTCGGCTGGAAGACCGCGGGGGCGACCTCGTATTCGAGCACGCCATCCGGAGCGAGCCCGGCCACCGCGCCCGCGAAGCCGACGAGCAGGCGAGCACCGAGCGCTGCGCGCCACGTCTCGTACCCGGAGGCGACGTTGACCATCATCAAGACGTCGCTCGCGTCACGCGCGGCGGTCACGACCCGCAGCGCCTCGTCGGCCTGGTGACGGCGAACGAGGACGATGACCAGGTCATGGCTCGAGTCTGTCATTCGCTCCACGATGTGCACGGGCGCGGGCGGTAGCGTGCGCGAGCCGCGGGGGCGGATCCGCACGCCGCCTTCGCGGAGCGCGTCGAGGCGGCGCCCCCTCGCGAGCAAGGCCACCTCGTTGCCGGCCATCGCGAGCCGCGCCGCGTAGAGCGTCCCCAAGGCGCCGGCCCCGAAGACCAGGATGCGCATGGCGGTCACGATGTCAGCCCGGCCGACCTTCGATGACAGCACCGTCATCCGGCACGACCGTCACGACGCCCCGGAAGGGACACACGGCGAGGATGTCCGCCTGCGTGAGATCACAAGGGATCCTCACCCAGGTCCCGCTACGGCGCTCGAGGACGCGACCCTGGCTCCCGCCTGCCCACGGCGTCCCGTCCGGGTCGAGGCGCAGGCTCCAGAGGTCCCGCGTCGTCTGGACGGCCTCGAGCGTGGCCACGAGATCGCCGGTCGAGCTCGGCGCGATGTCGAGCGCGTGCCCTCCGCTCCCCACCACGTACGCGCCGCCCGTCGCCGACCGGGCGACGGCGTAGAGGTGGCCGGTCCGCCCCCAGGGGACCGGGCGCTGGGCCGTCGGGAGGATCTGGACCAGATCGCCGTGGCTGCCGCACACGAGGATGGCGCCGGACGCGAGCCGGGTGACGGAGAAGAGCCGCGTGGTCCCGGTGAGCGTGTGGAGGTTCGCCGACTGCGCGCCGATCTCGGCGACACATCCGATCGGCCGCGATCGGCGCTCGCCCGCGAGAATGACATCTCCGTCTTCCGTGAAGGCGCCGAGCCAGTTGAAGTCGCCCGAAGCGCCCGGCAGCTGGCGCGCGGCGCCGCCCGGACCGACGGCGGCGGCGAGCCCTGCCTCCCCATAGACGAGGAGCTCCCCGCTTCGGAGCTTGTTCAGCCCGCGGATGCGGCGCGGGTCGAGCCCGGCCGGCAGCTCGACAGGCACCCACTGGCGCCGCTCGAAGCGGTACACGCCGTTGAGACCAGCGGCGTACACCGCCCCCTCCTCGGACGACACGTACGCGGTGCGCAGCCGATCGTGCTCGATGCGCCGACCGACCACCGCGAACTGCCAGGAGCGTGGCCGCTCCATCGACGGGACGCTGCCCGCGCGATCTCCGGAGACGGCGAACGCCGCCGGGCCCGCCGAGACCGACGGGCGCCGCTCGACGGTCCGGAGGAGGGGCTCGACGGCGTTCCACAGCTCCACGACCGAGCCGTGACGATGAACGGGATCGGCCGCGGTGGCGCGGGCGATCTCGCGATCGAGGAGGCCCACGATGTCGAGCCGCTCGCGGAGCTCGGGGCGGAGCGTGCTCGCGACGCGCGCGAGCTGCGGCCTGTCCCCGCTCAAGATCCGGGCGACTGTGCGGAGGGGGCTCTCGCCTGGTTGGTGCGGAAAGGCCCCGCGACCCGAGAGCACCTCGAACAAGATGGCGCCGAACGAGAAGACGTCGGTCTGCGGACCGACGCGGCTGTTGCCCATCTCGTATTGCTCCGGCGGCGCGTACCCGAGCGTGGCGCCGGCGATGGTGGCCGTGCTGCGCGGCGAGAGGTGCGGCGCCTTGACGAGCCCGAAGTCGGTGACCTTCGCGATCTCGATGCCGTGTTGCTGCGCGAGCAGGATGTTCGACGGCTTCAGATCGCGGTGGACGATCCGATGCTCGTGGACCGTGTGGAGCGCGCGGGCCACCTGCTTCATGATCCGCGACGCCCGCTCGATGGGGAGGCCGACGCCGAGGTTCTCGTCGATGACCTTCGCCAGCGTCTCGCCGTCGACGTATTCGAGCGCGATGAACGGCAGCTGGATGTCGGCGCCCAGCTGCAGGTGGTGGACGCCGTGATCGTAGAACCGAATGATGTTCGGGTTGGGCGCCGGGACCGCGCCGAGCATCTGGAGGACCTTCGCCTCCTGACCGAAGCGATGGAGCGCGTCCTCGGTCACGCCTTCCGGGCGCAGGATCTTGACGACGACCCAGAAGCCCTCGGGGTCGTCGAAGTTCGCGCGAAAGACCCAGCCCTGCCCGCCTTCGCCGAGCAGCGTCCGGAGGTGGAACCGCGTCCCTCCTTCGCCGACGACGATCGCGCCGGCGAGGAGCTCGCGGATTCTGTTCGCGGGGGGCTCGGACAGCACTCCCGCGCGATGCTACCAGAGCAAGAAGGACTCCCCCCTCAACGAAGTTGAGGGGGGCCGGGGGGGTGAAAGAGCGGCGTCTGGCTCGTCGAGCACGACGGCGGCGCCCGGTCTGTCACCTGGTCAGAGCCCAAGAAGCTGAACGAGCTTCTCCCGGTTCGCCATCCCGGCGTGGTGGGCGACCTTCTCGCCGTTCTTGAAGACCATGAGCGTGGGGACGTTCTTCACGGCGTATTTGGCGGCGACGCCCGGCGAATCGCCGATGTCGCACTTTCCGACCGTGACCTGACCTGCGAGGTCATCCGCGAGCTTCTCGACGATGGGCGCCAGCTTCTTGCAGGGGCCGCACCAGGTGGCCGTGAAGTCGACGAGCACGGGCTTGTCGCTCTTGAGCACGGTGTCTTCCCAGTTCACATCGTTGACATCGAGGACGTTCTTGCCTGCCATGACTTCGCTCTCCTCGGGGGTGGTGTGCGGCCCGAACCGCGAGTTAGGGTACGCACCGCGTGAGCCTCGGGCAAGTGGACCTTGCGGGCGACGGGTTGGTCATCGTCGTGCCGACGTACATGGAGGCGACGAACCTGCCCGGCCTCCTCGACGCTGTCTTTTCCGCGGTACCACGCGCGCACGTGCTCGTGGTGGACGATGCCTCACCGGACGGAACCGGCCAGCTCGCGGACGAGATCGCGCGGCGCAACACCAGCGTTCACGTGCTGCATCGGGCGGGGAAGCTCGGGCTGGGCACGGCCTACGTGGAGGGGTTCGCGTGGGCGCTCGCCCGCGACTACCGCTTCGTCGCCGAGATGGACGCGGACCTGTCCCACGACCCGCGCGATCTCGTGCGGCTGCTCCGGGCCCTCGATGACGGCGCCCAGGTGGCGGTCGGCTCGCGCAACGTGCCCGGCGGGGGCATCCTCGGCTGGGGCCTGGGTCGGCACGTCCTCTCGAAGGGAGGGTCGCTCTACGCGAGGCTGGTCCTCGGCTCGCCCGTCCGGGACATGACCACGGGGTTCAAGGTCTACCGGCGGGAGACCCTGGAGGCGATCTCTCCCGCGACGCTCCGCTCGAACGGCTACGCCTTCCAGATCGAGACCACCTACCGCGCGCTCCTCCGAGGCGCGCGCGTCGACGAGGTGCCCATCGTGTTCGTCGACCGCCGAGCGGGAGCCTCCAAGATGGACAGGAGAATCTTCGTCGAGGCGGTCTGGAGCGTCTGGAGGATGCGCCTCCGAGAACGGCGTGGCGGCGAGGGCCGGTTGATATGAACTGAGCATTGGAGTAGCTTCCGCGGCCACCTTCGGAGAAAGCCACAGCATGTCTCGAGCGCTCACCAAGTCACGCACGACCGCCGCTTCCGAGGCGAACGTCCTCGGCCGCTCCGTCCGGATCCGCGGTCGGGTGACCGGCGACGGGGACCTGCGGGTCGAGGGCGACATCGAAGGTGACGTGAAGATCGGTGGCACCCTCGAGGTCGCGGACGCCGCGACCGTGGCGGGCAACGTCACGGCCAACAGCGTCCTGATCGACGGCGCCCTCACGGGCGACGTCGACGCGACGGGCCCGGTTCACATCCGCGCCAGCGCGCGGGTGGAAGGCAACATGAGCGGCAGCGAGGTGGCGCTGGAAGAAGGCGCCTCGTTCTCGGGCCGGATCGACGCGATTTTCGAGCTGCCCGACGGGCTCGGCGGCAACGCAGGCACCCGGCGCGGCAAGTGACCGGATAGGGAGATACACGTGGCAGGAACGGTCATCGGACAGGGCATCATCATCGAGGGCGAGATCACCTCGGACGAGGCGGTCGTCGTCGCGGGCACGGTGCGAGGCAAGCTCAGCGCCGAAGGCCCCGTCACGATCGAGTCCGGCGGCCTCGTCGAAGCCGACATCGGCGCGACGAGCGTGGCCGTGAGCGGCACCGTCACCGGCAACGTCAACGCCTCGGACCGGGTGGACCTGCTCACGGGCGGGCGCCTCGTCGGGGACGTGAAGGCCTCCCGGTTCACCATCGCCGACGGCGCCGTCTTCAAGGGCAACGTCGACATGGACGTGTGAGATGGCGGCATCCACTCGCATCGGCCGTGGCACCGTCATCCGCGGCTCCGTCCGCGGCGACGGGGACGTGGAAATCGATGGTCGTGTCGAGGGCGTGCTCGCCGTCGACGGCGACCTGAGCATCACCCACTCGGCCCGGATCAAGGCCCAGGAAGACGTCACGGGCGCGCGTGTGACCGTGGCGGGCGCCGTCGCGGGCTCCATCCGCGGCTCCTCGGCCATCGTCCTGGAGGACGGCGCGCGTGTCGTCGGCGATCTGAGCGCGCCGAGCATCGGCATCCGCCCCGGCGGCCTGCTTCGTGGCCACGTCTCCACGGGGGACTCGGCTCCGCCTCGAGCCGTCGCCCGCCCGCGCGTCGCGGATCGGCGCGAGCCTGCCGCGGCCCCGCGGGAGACCTCGTCGCGCGCGAGCGCGAAGGCCGCCCCTCCCACGAAGGTGGCGCCGCCGCCCCCGCCGCCGGCCCGCGTTCCCGCGACGACCCGCGCACAAGACGTCGCCCCCAAGCCGCGCTCGCGCGGCGCGGCGCCGGCGCCCGTCATGCCCGCGCTCAAGAAGGGCCAGAAGGGCCAGCTGAAGAAGCGAAACGGCTGAGCCGATGAAGACGAACGAGCACGAGCGAAAGTGGCTCATCGAGCTCTTGCGCGAGCGCTCGTTCGAGAAGAAACGCGTCATCCTCGCCTCGGGGAAGGAGAGCGACTTCTTCATCGACTGCAAGCAGACGATCCTCACCGCGGAGGGCCACGCGCTCGTCGGGTCGCTCATGTTCGACGCGCTCGAGGCGCTGCCTCCGTGTGAGGCCGTGGCCGGGGTGGAGCTCGGCGGCTGCCCGCTCGCGAGCGCCGTGTCGCTGACGAGCTTTCAGCGCGGCCGCCCCCTCAACGCCCTCTACGTCCGGAAGGACGTGAAAGATCACGGCTCCAAGAAGCTGGTCGAGGGCGACAAGACGCTGCGCGACGGCCTGCCTGTCGTTGTGCTCGAGGACGTGATCACGACCGGTGGCTCCACCCTCAAGGCCGTGGAGAAGCTCCGCTCGGTCGGTGCGGTCGTGGTCGGCGTCGTCGGCATCGTGGATCGCCTCGAGGGCGGCGCGGACGCGCTGAAGGCCGCCGGGCTCCCGTTCGTGACGCTCGCCACGCGGCGGGACTTCATGGGCGCCGAATAGACGCTATCCTGCGGAGGATGCTTCGCTCTTCTGCTTCGATCGCGGCCTTGGGGTTTGTCTGTCTCGGGCTCGGCGCGTGTCACCTGCTGCTTGACGGACAGGACGCGGGCGAGGGAACCGGCGCAGGTGCTTCGGGCTCGGGAGGGAACCCCGGACAGGGCGGAGCGGGCGGAAGCGGCGGCATGATGGGCGCCGAGCAGAGCAGCGGGATGACCACCGACGCGGCGACGACCACGGGGACCGCGGGCTACAACGACGCGTGCGGCGCCACCCCGGTCCCAACCGGCGAGATCTGCATCGAAACAGCCGGCCCGTGCGCGGTCCCGAACGGGGTCTCGCGTTTTCACTTCGCGGCCGAGTGCGCAAACGTGCCCGATCCTTGGTGCGCGCACTACCCGGAGACGGCAAACGGCGACACGAGCCTGGAGGGTGGGCAGCTCCTGATCGAGTCCGACGGACCGACGGGCTTCTGGGACCGCTCGTTCGTGTCGGACCTCGAGTACCCGACCTTCTTGTTCCGCACGGTCGACGAGCAAGCGGATTTCGTGATCATGACCCGGCTCCATGCCATGACGACCACGGGCCCCGACTTCTACAACATGGCCGGCATCGCCATCCGAAGCGCAGCCAACACGCGGTGGATACCCGGCGCATCCGGCGAGAACTGGATCAAGCTCGAGTACGGCTACCGCGACACGTCGAACCCCTATCCAGGCCTCGGAGTGCTGCTGGGCCAGGCGGCGAACGGTGTGGCGAGTCACCTGGCAGGCGTGCCCAATGCGGGCTCGGACCCGGACTTCGAGAATGACATCGAGCTCGCGGTCTGCCGGAGAAATGGCTCGTTTTCGTTCGCGTTCCGCAGGATGACCTCCAATCAGGGGGTGTGGACGTACCTGACCAACCCACCAACCGCGTCGTTCGACGGAAGCCCGATCCAGCTCGGCCTTCTCTCGGGCGCCTACCAAATGGGTCAGAGCGCCGAAGCGCGGTTCGATTGGGTGGTGTTTGCGAACGGGCTGCAGGGCATGGCCGACTGCGAGGAAGCCATCCAACTGCTCTCGGACACCGAGGGCATGTGCCCGAACCACTAGGCGGCCGCCCGAATCAGAACGACACTGTCAGCGTCGCCGCGGTCGGGCCCACGCTGACCGTCGCCGGGCTCTCATCACCGCCCGGCCGCACGACCAGCAACACCACCCCCACCGCGGCGAGCACGCCGCCGCCGATGAGCGTGCCCGTGGAGGCGTGGGCGAGCGCGAGCGAGGTGCTTTTGTCGCTCTCGATCTGGTCGAGATCCGTCCCAGGCTCGCAAGCGCCGTCAGGGCACTTGTCGGTGATGCCTCCGTCGATCGAGAGGGCCACGCCGCCCAGGATGGCCCCGGCGATCAAGCTCGCTCCGCCGAGGGAGAGGACCACGATGCCGGGCACGAGGCTGCCGGGCTGGCCCTCCGCGCGGGGAACGGGAGGCGGCGGATCGCCGCCCGCGGGCTTCTCGGGCGCGAGGGCGACCTCACGCTCGCGCTCACCGGGCTTCAGAGAGATCTTTTCGCTCAGCCGGCGAGCGCCATCGACCATGACGATTTCGTAATCACCAGGATCGAGCTCGAACGGCGCTCCCAGCGACGCGGCGCGCCCACCGACGGTCACGGTCGCGGCGGGCGAGGCACCCTCGGCGCGCACGATCACGCTGGGGATGGTCGGCTCGAGCGCGGCGAGCTCGGCCCGGCCGTCCGCCTGCGACTGGCGAAAGCTCGGGGTCGCGCCCTCCGGGAGCTTCTCGGCCACGAGCCGCTGGTAGGTGGCGCGCGCCGCGAGCAGCCGGCCCATGCTCCGCTGCGACCGGGCGATGTAGAGGACGAACACCGGCGAGTGCGAGCGCGCGTCGGCCTTCTGGAACTTCTCGAGGGCCTCGGCCCACGCGCCCGACTCGTAGTGCTTGAGGCCTTCCTGCGCGAAGGCGACGGCCTGATCGCCCGCGGCTTCGCCCTGGGCGAAGGCCGGCTGGGCGAAGGAGAGAGAGGCGAGCAGGACCGAGAGCGCGCCGATCGAGGCCGACGCACGTGCTTCCCCCTCACGTCGTGAGAGGGGCCGGGGGGGTGAGTGGACGAACATGACGTGGAAGCGAAGACGGCCGCCGCAGCCTGGGCACACGTTAGCGCTTCGGCTGGGAAACGGGGACACCCCAGATGGGGTCCGTCGTGGGCGGCTGGGTGGACGCAGGCTTGGCTGTCTCGGACGGGGTCGGCGGCTTTTTCCCGCCGCCCCCGCCGGGCGGAGGAGCGGGCGCGGGGGCCACGGCGACCGAGGGCTGCGCCGCGGCCGAAGCAGACGGCGTCGCGCTGGCGGCTGCGGGCGCCATGGAGGCCGCGGCCGTCGCAGAAAGGGCGACTACGCTGAGCCCGTGGCCGTCGCTAGAAGCGGGCGCCGGCTCGCGGCTCGCCGCTTCCGCCGAGGCCAGGGACTGCGAGCCCGTGGCGCCACCCGGTCCCAACGCCGAATACGCCGCGGCCACCGAGCCGAGCGCGACGACGCCCACGACCGCCCCGATCAAGGCAGGGCTGCGTTTGCTCTTGGCGGCCTCGGGCCGGGGCAGGTCGGCCGAGCTCGGCAAATCCAACGTGCCGACTCCCGAGAGCGCCGGGCTCGGGCTCCTTTGTGCGCCACCCGACAACGAGGAGATGTCCGCCGTCGGAGCGAGCGCCTCGGTCCCACTCCCCACGGCAGATCGCGGCGCTGGCTTGATCGAGGGGACCACCACCTCGGGCGCGCGACCCACCGCGTCCTCGAACGCGGCCAGGAAGTCCTTCACGGTCGTGAAGCGCTTTGTCTTGTCACGCGCGAGCGCCTTCTGGAAGAAGCCATCGAGCGCCGCGAGCTCGGGCACCTTCGTGCTCGGCGCGGGTGCGTCGGTCGTGCTGACGAGCTGGAACAGCACCCCGAGCGCACCCGACTCGAAGGGCGCAGCGCCGGTCAGCGCTTCGTAGAGGACGACGCCGAGGGACCAGAGATCGCTCTGCGCGTCGACGTCGCTCCCACGGATCTGCTCGGGGCTCATGTAGAGCGGCGAGCCCACGAGCCCGGTGCCGGTCGTGTGCTGCGCGTCGCGGTTGATCTCCTTCGCGATGCCGAAGTCGAGCACCTTCACGACCTCGTCGTCGCCGACCTGCGCGAGGAAGATGTTGGCCGGCTTGATGTCGCGGTGCACGATGCCGGCCTGGTGCGCGAGGCCGAGCACCTTGCAGACGGGCCGGATGATCTCGAGGATGCGCTTGGGGGTGATGCGGCCGCGCGCTTCGAGGTGCTCGGAGAGGTCTTCCCCGGCGAGGAGCTCCATGGCCATGTACGGCACGCCGTCGTGGACGCCGTAGTCGAGGATCTGGACGACGTGAGGGCTTCGGATCTGCGCAGCCGCGCGCGCCTCGCGCTTGAAGCGCTCGACCATCACCGGCTTGAGCGCCTGGACCCAGGAGATGAGCTTGACCGCGACCTCGACGTCGAGCTCGAGGTGGCGCGCCACCCAGACGGATCCCATCCCGCCCTCGTTGAGAGGTCGCTCCAGCCGGTATTTGCCGGCGAGGACGGTTCCACCAGGCGGCGCAGCCACGCCTGGGGAGCATAGCCGACCCGACGACGGTTGGCTCACTGTCCGACGCGGCTGACCTTGGCGCCGAGCGACTCGAGCAGCTCGCGGTACCAGGTGAAGGTGCGCTCGGCGCGGCCAGGCAGGGCCGTGGTCCCCCAAACGACTGTCAGGGTGCGGGTCGTTCCGGGGTGTGTCTTCGTGCGCTGGCAGTCTTTCACGGCGTTCGCGCAGGGGCCCTCTCCATCGAACAGGCAGAGCAGGCCGCCGAGATCGATCGTCTGGCCGGAGGCGTTGAAGACATAGCTCGCGCCGGCGTCCGCGATGCCGATGCGGAACGGCGCGACCGCGCGGTCCGTGTCGACGACGCTGATGGGCAGCCCGCTGTGGAAGGAGACCGCGTTGCAGGCGTCGACAGCGGCGTTGATGCTCGAGAGCGCGCCCTCGGCCACGGCGCGGACCAGGTACTCCGACGCCGGCTTCCCGCGGCCGGTCGGCTTGTAGCCGCCGTGCCGGAGGAGATCGCGCACCGCGCCGCGCACCACGTCGTCCGAGGCGAGCGGCCCCGACGAGCCCGGCCGGAGGAGCGCCGTGATCGACGCGACCTCGCCCAGCTCGCCCATGGCGCGAGGGAACGAGGTCTCGAACACGACCGCGTCGAGGAGCGGGTGCGGGTCGATCTGCATGGCGGTCGGCTACTCCGCGGCGACGGAGGGGGAAGGCGCGCCGGCGCGCTGCCCGACCATCCAGCCCGGGGAGGACTTGAGGATGGGGAAGCCGAGGGCCTCACGCTGGGCGAGGTAGGCCTCCGCCACGGCGCGGGCGATGGCGCGCACGCGGCCGATGAAACGCTGGCGCTCGGTCACGCTGATGGCCCCGCGCGCGTCGAGCACGTTGAACCGGTGCGACGCCTTGATGACAAAATCGTAAGCAGGCAAGACGAGCGCCTTCTGCGGGTCGAAGCTCTTCGGATCGCCACCGCGGTAGAGCAGGCGCGTGACCTCTGCCTCGCAGTGATCGAACGCGGCGAAATGCTCCTTCACGTCCGCCTCTTCGAAGTTGTAGGTCGACCACTCCCACTCGGCGCGCTGGAAGATCTCGCCGTATTTGATGTGCCCGTCGAAATCGAGGTCGTAGACGCTGTCCTTGTCCTGCAGGTACATCGCGATTCGCTCGATGCCGTACGTGAGCTCGCCGGAGACGGGCTTGCAGTCGATGCCGCCCGCCTGCTGGAAGTAGGTGAACTGCGAGATCTCGAGCCCGTCGAGCCAGACCTGCCAGCCGAGGCCCCAGGCGCCGAGGGTCGGCGACTCCCAGTCGTCCTCCACGAAGCGGACGTCGTGTTTCAGCGGCTCCGTTCCGAGGGCGCGGAGCGACTCCAGGTAGAGGTCCTGGATGTCGAGCGGGCTCGGCTTGAGGATGACCTGGAACTGGTGGAACTGCTGCAGGCGGTTGGGGTTCTCCCCATACCGGCCGTCCGTCGGGCGGCGCGAAGGCTCGACGAAGGCGACGTTCCAGGGCTCGGGACCGAGCGCGCGCAGGAACGTGGCGGGGTTGAACGTGCCCGCGCCGACCTCCGAGTTGTAGGGCTGCACGACGATGCAGCCTCGATCGGCCCAGAACTTCTGCAGGGTGAGGATGATGTCTTGGAAGTGCACGGCGCTTGTCGTGGGCTTACCGGGCGAGCCGGCTGGCGGCAAGTCGGCCGACGCTCGTCAGGAGGAGACGTCTCTCAGTGCTTTGATGTACCCGAGATCCAGGAGATCCTTCGGCCTGCCCGCGGCGCGCTTCGCCCGCTCGAGACCGTCGAGGGTCAGCACGAGCAGCGGCACGCCGTCGATCTCGAGCTCGGAAGAGGCTTCATCCACGTGGTCGAAGGTCCCGAGGCCGGGGACCTCACCCAGGAGGTCGAGCGGCCCCAGATCCGTATCCAGCGTGAAGTTGAGGCCGTTCCGAAGGCTCACCTCGTCGAGCACGAAGGGCAGGTCTCCAGGAACGCCGCGCAGCCTCGGATGGATCGTCGCGAGGGCCGTCGCGAGCCGGCGCAAGTTGTCGCGATCGCGCGCGTAGGCGATGTCGAGATCCTCGGTCGCCCGCTGCACCCCCCTCGCGATCAGGGCGACGCCGCCGATCACGGCGAAGCGAACACCGTGCTCGCTCAGCCGATCGAGGAGCGCTCTCAGCTTCATCCGTCGCTCTTGCGCGCCTTCTCGCGAGCTCGCCTCGCCGCCTCGGCGAAGGTCTGCATCTCTTCGAGCCAGGCGAGCCGCTCCGTGGGCGTCTTGGAGAGCCCTCGCTTGACGAGATCGCGGTCGATGTCGCGAGCGAAGCGCTCCGCGAGGATATCGAAACAGGTCTCCGCCATCACCTCGAGGGTAGCACGTGCTCGAGGGAAGGGCCGCGTGACACGGCTGCTCAGCGAACCTCGACCAGCACCTCGGAGAGCGGCTTCTTCTCGATGACGGGCACCTCGCACCCGGGCGCGGGGTACCCGACGGGCAAGAGGAGAAAGGCGCGCTCGTTGGCGGGGCGGTTCAGGATGGTGCCGAGGAAGCCCATGGGGCTCGGCGTGTGCGTGAGCGTGGCGAGCCCTGCCTGGTGAAGCGCGAGGATGAAGAAGCCCGCGGCGATCCCCACCGATTCGTTCACGTAGTAGTGCTTCTCGTCCTCGGTCTCACCGTGCTTCTGGGCGAAGAGGACGACGAGGAGCGGCGCCTCTTCCAGGAACGGCTTGTCGGCGTCGGTGCCGAGCGGCTCGAGATCCTTCAGCCAGCGCTCCGGCGCGCGTCCGCCGTAGAAGGCGCGCTCCTCGTTCTCGGCGGCCTCGCGGATCTGCTTCTTCACGCCGGGGCTCGAGACGACGACGAAGCGCCACGGCTGCTTGTTGGCCCCCGAGGGCGCGAGCGAAGCGATCTCCACGCAGCGCCGGACGACGTCGAGGTCGACAGGCTCGCGCGAGAAGTGGCGCACGCTCCGGCGGCGTCGCATGGAAGAGGCGAGCGCCTCGACCCGGGCTCGCATCGCTGCGGGGTCGAGGCGCTCGAAGTCGAGCGGCTTTGTCGGCGCGCTCACTGAGCCGGGTCGATGCGGTAGACCTCGCCGTCGCTCAGATCGGTAACGTACACGTTGCCGTGCCCGTCGTTGCCGAACGACGAGATCGAGTTCGGTCCGAGCGAGGCGCCGGTCTCGATGGGCGCCGTGACGATGTTGCCGTTGGTGTCGGCACGGAGCGCGAGGACCTCACCGGCGCAGAAGTCACCGTAGAAGTAGAAGCCTCGGAGCGAGGGCGCGTCCGCGCTGCGGTGCACGACGCCGCCGGTGACGCTGCAGCCGTCGTTGTGGGTGTATTCGGCGATCGGCTCGACGTACCCGCCCGGCGGGTTGGGGCAGTCGTTGTTGTGGTCGTGCATGCCCTCGCGGACGGGCCAGCCGAAGTTCGAGGGAGGGCCGTTCTGGTCGAGGAACGAGATCTCCTCGTATTGGCTCTGACCGACGTCACCGATGTAGAGATCGCCGGTGCAGACGTCGAAGCTCATGCGGAACGGGTTGCGCAGACCGATGTGGTAATACTTCGCCGTACCGCCCTCGGGGTTGGTGGCGGGCGGCGGGAAGCCCTCGCCATCCGGCGTGGCGTTGACGTCGATTCGGCTGATCTTGCCCAGCAGGTTCGAGGTGTTCATCGCGTCGCAGCCGGGGTCGTTCTGCGCGCCGCCGTCGCCCCAGGCGATGTAGAGGTAGCCGTCCGAGCCGAACTCGATCGAGCCGCCGTTGTGGTTGCCCTCGTCCGTGTAGTGCTGGATGGCCAGCTGCACTTGGTCGGGGTCGGCCACGAGCGGGTCGTTGGCGGAGCGGTGGAACTCGCCCACCGTCATGTCGCCGCCGGGCGCGGTGTAATAGACGAAGAAGCGACCGTTGTTCGCGTAGTCGGGGTGGAACGCGAGGCCGAGCAGGCCCTCTTCACCGCCCGCCTGGATGTCGTTCGAGATGTCGAGGAAGGTGCCCACGACCTGCCCGCCTTCGAGGACCTCGATCGTGCCGGACTGGTTGGCGACGTAAAGTCGATCGGGGTTGTCGGGCGCAGACTTGACGATGAGCGGGCTGCTGAAGCCGGCGGCGACCATGGTCAGCTCGATGGCCGGCGGGTTCCCGTCCGGATCGGCGCAGTCGAACATGCCGCTGGCGGTCGTCGTCATCGAGCCGGTCGTCGAGGTCGTCATCCCCGTCGTGGTGCTCGTGGTCGACTGGGTGCCGGTGGTCGGCGAGGACCCCGTCGTCGGCGATGATCCCGTCGTGGTCGTGGTCGTCTCGGTGGAGGCTCCGCCCGAGCCGGAGTCGTCGCCGCAACCGAGGAACGCCACGGAGGCGCCGATGCAGGGGAACAAGAATGAGAAAAGGAGGAACGGCCGCTTCATGGTCGAACCTTCTACCTGGGTTTGGCCTCGCTCGTCACCCACCCCCGCAAGAGGTGCACGCCCAGCCGACCGCGACAGGAAAAAAGCAGCCTCACGGTGATACCCTCGGCCGCCATGCGCGGGTCTTTCGCGGGCCTCTTGAGCGTCAGCCTCTGCGTCGCCTGCACCGAGGCGCCGCTGGTGCCTGGGTCCGTCAAACCTCCGGGCACGGGCGTCGAGCCGCTGCGGTGGGAGCCACCGGCCGCGACGAGCGTGCTCCTGCCGGACGACGTGGTCCCGCTGAGCTACCGCCTCGAGCTCGACGTCGACCCGCGCGACGATCACTTCAGCGGGCGGACGACGATCGCCGTCCGGATCGTGGCCGCGACGGACCACGTCGTCTTGCACGGACGCGACCTGGAGGTGAAGAGCGCCGCGGTCGTGCAGGGGGACAAACGCGTCGCGGCCGAGGTGAGGACGCGCCGCGCCCACGGCGCGAAGGACGCCGAGGAAGAGCTCGTCTTGCTCTTGCCCGAGTGGCTCGCGCCCGGCGCGGCCGAGATCGTCATCGAGTACGCGGCGCCGTTCGGATCGCTCTGGGGTCTCTTCCGCGTGAAAGACGGGCCGCGGAGCTTCGCGTTCACCCAGCTCGAGTCGACGTTCGCCAGGCGGATGTTCCCGAGCTTCGACGAGCCTCGTTACAAGACGCCGTTCGACGTCGTGCTCGACGTCCCGTCGACGATGAGGGCTTTCGCCAACACCGCCGCGACGAGCGAGACCGTGGCGCCGTCGGGCAAGAAGCGCGTCGTGTTCGAGACCTCGAAGCCGATGCCCACCTACCTGGTGGCGATCGCGGTCGGCGAGCTCGAGCACGTCGAAGGCGCTCGGGCACCGACGCCGGTCGGCCTGCTCGCCGCCCCCGGTCGCGCCAAGCTCGGGACGGACGCGCTCGACGCCGCTCTGCGATCGCTCGCCTCGCTCGAGAGCTACTTCGGCATCCCCTACCCGTACGGAAAGCTCGATCTCGCGGCGGTCCCGAACTTCGCGGTGGGCGCGATGGAGAACGCGGGGCTCGTCACCTTCCGCGAGGAGCTGCTCCTCGCCGGGCCTTCTTCACCCGCGATCCTCCGCAGGCGGATGGCGCTCGTCATGGCCCACGAGCTCGCGCACCAGTGGTTCGGCAACCTCGTGACGATGCAGTGGTGGGACGACATCTGGCTGAACGAGGGCTTCGCGACGTGGATGCAGTCGAAGGTCTGCGACGACGCCTGGAGCGGCTTCGGCGCGCGCGGCGAACGCGTCCTCTCGAAAGACGTGGCGATGCGCGTGGACGTCTTGCCGTCGTCACGCGCGGTGCGCCAGAAGGTGACGCAGGCAGACGACATCGGGCAATCGGCCGGATGGAGCGCGTACCAGAAGGGCTCGAGCGTCCTCACCATGCTCGAGGCGTGGACCGGTGAAGACACGTTCCGTGGCGCGATCCGCGCGTACGTGGCGGCGGAAGCGAACCGAAGCATCACCTCGGCGGAGCTCTTCGCCGCGCTCGACGACAAGACCAAGAAGCCGGTGAGCCGCGTCGCGAAGACCTTCCTCGATCAGCCCGGCGTGCCGCTCGTCCGTGTCTCGACGACGTGCGACGACAAGACTCGCGCGCCCATCGCGGTTCGGCTGGATGTATCGAAGCTCGGAGGCGTGGCGGACGCGACGTGGACGGTCCCGGTCTGCCTGCGCGTCGAGGGAGAGGTCTCGCCCAGGTGCACGCTGCTCGAAGGCCCGCAGGGGTCCATCGAGCTCGACCGGTGCCCTGCGTACGTGCACCCCAACGCGGCCGAGACCGGCTACTACCGCTACGATCTGGACGAAGGGTCGTGGAACAAGCTCACTCGGAGCTTCGCTCGGCTCGACGAGACCGAACGCGCGGGGCTCTTGCTGGACACGTGGGCGCTCGTGCTCGCGGGCCAACGCGGCACGGAGCACTTGCTCGCGCTCCTCGACTCGGTCGACTGGAAGAAGGAGACCTCGCGCCTCGTCGTCGAAGCGGCGATCTCCGTCCTCGTCGAGATCGACAAGACCCTCGTCGATGCCTCGGTCCGCGAACGCTTCGCGAAGCTCGTCCATCGGGTGCTCGACCCGACCCGGAAGAGGCTCGGCATGCCCAAGCCGGGCGCACGCGAGGCTGCCGACGTCGCGCTCCTCCGCGCGAGCGTCCTCGGCGCGCTCCACGATCTCGCCGACGATCCGGCCGTCGCCCGCGCCCTCCAGGCTGCGGGTCGGAAGTACATCGACGACCCCGCGCAAGCCGAGGCCCTCGTCGGGCCGGACCTCGGACCGCTCGCGGCCCGCGTCGCCGTCGCGACGGACCCCGAAGCGGCGCGGCTGCTCGACGAAGCCAAGCTCCTCGCGGCGAAGAGCCCCGATCACCGCGTCGGTCTCACGACCGCCATCACCTCACGCCGGGATCCGAAGGCCCTCGTCGCAGCGCTCGATCTCCTCCGGAGCGGGAGCATCCGAGCAGGGGATCTTCGCCACGTGAAGAACGCCGTCCTCGGACGACAGGCCACTCGGACGGTCTTCTTCGGCTGGATTTCGGAGCACTTCGACGAGCTCGCCGGCAAGGTGGGCGGCCCCTCCACCCTCGTCGGACCGCTCGGAGCAGCCTGCGGGGACGAGGCCGCAGCCATCGCGCTGGCAGGCCTGGTCGAGGCGAAGCTCGACAGGCTGGAGGGTGCGAGGCGCGACTGGGAGGAGGGGACCGAGGCCCGGATGCGCTGCGGCGACGTCCGCGCCCGGGAACGGCCGGCGTTTGCAGACGCGTTGAAGAAGTGAGACAAAAGCCAGGTCTAAGCAGGCACTGGGGTGCGTGCTCGGTGACGTTGATACCCGTGGATTCACCCCCCCGTCCCCCCTCACTCGCGTGCGGGGGGCTGTTCTCGGGTAGACCGAAGGCCGGCGAGAGACGTACCCTCCCGCGGAGAAACTATGAGCCTGAGCCGATCCATCTGGTTTGTTCCCCTGATGCTGACCCTCGCCGCGTGTCCGAAAGAGAAGGACACGGAGGAGGAAGAGGAGGCACCGAAGAAGAAGGCGACCACGACCGAGACGACCGCCGCCCCCGCCCCGACGCCGACGGCGAAGGAAACGGCTGCGGTGAAGATCGATCAGCCAGCGGCGAACCCGAGCATCGAAGCGAAGGTCAAGGCCGAGCTGGACAACAAGACGGACGGCATCACGGGCACCGCCGTCGCCCCGTCCGGAGCCAAGGCGACCTTCCAGGTCGCGAAGGACTGGCAGGGCTCGAAGCAGGGCGACTTCAACGTGGCCGCCCCAGCCGACAAGAAGGCGATCATCAGCGCTGGCGCCGGCGGCGCCGAGAAGGTCGAAGCCGCGGCGACGGCTGCAGGCCTCACCGAGTGCAAGTGGAACCCCAACGAGGCCATCACCTGGGGCAAAGACAAGATCGCGGCTCAGGGCGCGGACGGCCTCTGCAAGAAAGACGGCGCCGAGGTGAAGGCGGCCATGGTGACGGGCGAGAACCTCGTCATCGTCGGCTCGTGGCAGGTCGGCACCGACTCGTCGAACGTCTTCGGCGCGATGCGCTCGGCAGCCAAGGCGACCGGCGGCGGCGGCGGCGGGATCGCGGCCTGCTGCCAGGCGCTCCGCCAGAACGCGAAGAGCGCGCCTCCGCAGCAGCAGGGCGCGTACCTGCTCGCGGCCGGTGCGTGTGACGCCGCGCGAAACAACCCGAACACCGCGCAGGCCCTCGCGGGCGTTCGCGCGATGCTCGCCGGCGCCGGCGCGCCCGCGGCCTGCAAGTAACCGCCAGTCAGGCATCACCGACACCGCTCCCCCGCGCGCAGCACGGGCCGAGCGGTGTTTCTTTTTGTCGCACCGCGTCCTCACCGTCATCACGGCCCAAGTGGTGTGTTGCTCCGCTCCCTCCGCACCGCTACGACCTCGATCGCCATGATGCGAGGCGCGAAGAGCGACATCACCCAGGCCGTCGGCAACACACCCATCGTCAAGCTCAACAAGGTGACGGAAGGGCTCGCTGCGGACATCTACGTCAAGTGCGAGTACCTGAACCCGATGGGGAGCCACAAAGATCGTGTTGCGCGCAACATGATCCAGGAGGCCGAAGCGCGTGGCCTCAAGCCGGGCGGAACCATCGTGGAAGCGACGAGCGGGAACACCGGCGCCGCCCTCGCGATGATGGCCGCGATCCGCGGCTACAAATGCGTCTTCGTGATGCCCGACAAGATGTCGCAGGAGAAGGTGTCGACCTTGCGTGCGCTCGGCGCGAAGGTCGTCGTCTGCCCGACGGCCGTCGAGCCGGAGGATCCGCGCAGCTACTACTCGGTGGCGAAGCGCATCTCCAACGAGACGGCGAACTGCTTCTACGCGAACCAGTACCACAACCCCGACAACCCGGCCGCACACTACCGCTCGACCGGCCCCGAGATCTGGGAGCAGTGTGGTCCCGAGCTCGACGTCCTCGTCGCGGGGCTCGGCACCGGCGGCACGATCAGCGGGACCGGTAAGTTCCTCAAGGAGCGCAAGCCCGGCGTGCGCCTCCTCGGCGTCGATCCGGTCGGCTCGCTCTACTACGACTACATCAAGGACAAGCGCATCACGAAGCCCTTCAGCTACAAGGTCGAGGGCATCGGCGAGGACTTCTTCCCGTCGACGATCAACCTCGACATCATCGACGAGGTCGTGCGCGTCGACGACAAAGAGTGTTTCCTCATGACGCGCGACCTCGTCCGGCTCGAGGGCCTCTTCGTCGGTGGGTCGAGCGGCGCGGCCGTGGCCGGCGCCGTGAAGTACGCGAAGGCGTCCGGCAAGAAAGAAAACATCCTTGTCATGCTCGCGGACGGCGCGTCGAAGTACATCTCGAAGATCTTCAACGACGACTGGATGCGCGAGAACGGCTTCCTCGAGGAGGAGGGGCCGAGCCTCGGCACCGTGAAGGATCTGCTCGCGCTCCGCGGCGGCGGCTCGCACAAGGTCGAGACCGCCTCGAGCAGCGACACGATCCTCGCCGTCGTGAACAAGCTCAAGAAGTTCGGTATCAGCCAGCTCCCCGTGGTGGACGACGGCCGGCTGCGCGGCCTCATTCACGAGAGCGATCTGCTCAAGGCCCTCGTCAGCGGCCGCACGCAGGACGCGACCATCGCCGAGATGATCGAGAGCGACTACGCGACGGTCACGCCGCAGACCAAGGTCGAGCTCATGAAAAACGTCATGAACGACGCCAAGGTCGCCCTCGTGATGGACGGCCCCACGATCGTCGGCCTCGTCACGAAGATCGATCTCATCGATTTCCTCGCCACGCGGGTCGGCGGAAAAGTGGCTGGTCCGAAGCCGTGATCCTCCTCATCGCCGAGCACAACAGGATGGGCTTCATGCTCGGGATCCCCGGGCTGGCGCTCCAGTTCGTCGGCAACTTCCTGTCGAGCTCGCTCGTCCAGGCCATGGGCGCGCCCGGGGCCCTCGTCGCCGGCGTGGTCTCGCTCTGCGGGACGGCCTTGCTCATCGCGGGCCTCTGTTACGTGGCGATGGCGAAGGGCTACCACTGGGGCCTTGGGTTCCTCGGCCTCTTGAGCTGCGTGGGGCTGCTCATCCTCGGGGT
The DNA here is from genome assembly GCA_016794345.1 of Myxococcales bacterium. Lineage (GTDB taxonomy): Bacteria > Myxococcota_A > Polyangia > Polyangiales > Polyangiaceae > Xiheicaenibacterium > Xiheicaenibacterium phototrophicum. The sequence goes on along the minus strand of JAEUKE010000208.1, from coordinate 10,108 downwards.
GTTGCCCGACAAGACGAAGAACATGCCGCCCGCGGGTTTCGGCGGGCCCATGCCGCCGACCGGAGGGATTCCGCAGTGGGGCCCGCACGGATCGCCTCCCGTCGGAGGCTACGGCGCTCCGCCGCCGAACAACCCTTACGCGCCTCCGCAAGGCGGCGGCTGGGGCGGCCCGCCGCAAGGCGGCGGCTGGGGCGGCCCGCCGCAAGGTGGTCCGCCTCCGCAAGGCGGCGGCTGGGGTGGCCCGCCGCCCGCCTGACCGATGACGCCCGCACGCCGGACGCTCCGCGCGATCTTCCGCGCGCTCGTGCGGCTCTACTTCCGCTCCATCGAAGAGGTCGGAGAGCGCCCGTCGGCCGCGACCGGCGGGCGTGTCTTCGTCTCGAACCACTGGAGCGCGCTCATCGATCCGATCCTCGTGCTCACGCACGCGCCGTGTGACATCTCGCCGCTCGCGAAGAGCACGCTCTGGAACATCCCCGGCCTGACCTGGCTGCTCGATCTGGCGAACGCAGTGCCCGTCGTGCGCCGGCGCGACGACCCGAACAAGCCGGCCGGCGCCAACGACGAGATCTTCGAGCGCGTGGCGACTCACCTCGCGCGCGGGGGGAACGTCCTCGTCTTCCCGGAGGGCACGAGCCACAACGAGCCGCAGATGCAGCGCCTCAAGACGGGCGCCGCGCGCATGCTCGCGCGCGCCGCCCAGGAAGGCGCGATCGGTCTCACGTTCCAGGCGGTGGGCCTCGAGTTCGACGAGCGGCACGCGTTCCGATCCCGAGCCGTCGTGGCCTACGGCCCGGTGCGTGCCTTCGACCTCCACGGAGAAGGCGCGATCGAGGCGGCGACGAACCAGATGCGCGCCGACCTCGAGGAGATGGTGGTCGAGGCGGGCTCGTGGGAAGAGCGCCGCCTCGTCCTCTTCATCGCCGAGCTCTTGCGGAACGAAGAGGGCGGCCTCTCCTTCGCTGACGCGGTGAAGCTCGCGCAAGGTGTGGAGAGAGCGCGCGACGAGCTCCGCGCTCGAGACCCGGAGCTCGCTGCGAACGTGGAGAACGCGACGCGCGTCTACCTGGAGGCGCTCGAGGCCTCGGGGCTGGAGGACGAGCAGCTCGCCCGGGAAGGCACGAGCGCCCGCCCGCGGCGCTCGCGGCTCCATCCGCTCGGCTACGCGCTCGCGCCGCTCGCTCCCGTCGGCGTCGTCCTCTACTGGGTGCCGTACCAGGTCCCGCGTTTCGTCGCGCGCCGGACGGACGAGATCGATCAGCACTCCACCCTCAAGCTCGGCGCGGGCCTCGTGGCCTACTCCATCTGGGCCGCGCTCCTCTTGACAGCAGCGTACTTCGTGACGCCCGGGCGGGCCGCGTTTGCGCTCGCCTGCGCCGTCATCCTCGTCTCGCCGTTCGTCGCGCTCTTCTGGCTCGAGCGGACCGAAGGCTTCGCGCGAGCGCTGCGCGTCGTGACCGAGAGGCGGCGCCTGGTGGAGCTGGCGCACAAGCGCGCGACGGCGCTCGAGCTGCTCGGCAGGGCGCGGCAGGCCGTCGAGGCGGTCGGCGCCCCTCCGGTCGCCCCCTGATTCGACGTTACGGAAACTAAAATCATCATTTCAGTTCCCAGAGTCCCCATGCTACTCGGGCTTCCATGCTCGAGCCGCTGATCCAGAAGGTCACCCGCAAGAAGACGCCCATCCCCGCCGGCTTGAAGGCGCCCCCGCGCTTGTCGGGCGGTGTCCCGGTCATCGGCCACACCGTCGAGTTCGTGCGCTCGACGATCGGCTTGCTGCACCGCGCCCACGAGGAGCTCGGCGAGATCGCCGAGTTCGAGGTCATGGGCCGCCGCATGGTCGCGCTCTACGGACCGGACGGTCACGAGGCCGTCTTCCGCGCGCCGGAGGACCAGCTCTCGCCGCAAGAGGCCTACAAGATCATGACCCCGATCTTCGGCAAGGGGATGGTCTACGACGCCCCGCAGGAGAAGATGAACGAGCAGCTGAAGATGCTGCTGCCTGCGCTGAAGGACCGCCGCATGCGGACCTACGGCGAGATCGTCGTCCAGGAGGTCGAGGAGAGCCTCTCGAGCTGGGGCGACAAGGGCGAGCTCGATCTCGTCGAGTACTGCCGCGTGCTCACGAACTACACGTCGAGCCACTGCCTGCTCGGCAAGGAGTTCCGCGGGAGCATGAACGAGGAGTTCGCCTCCGTGTACACCTCCCTCGAGCGCGGCATCACGCCCCTCGCGTACATCAACGCGAACCTGCCCATCCCCAGCTTCCGCGAGCGCGACCGCGCGCGCATCCGCCTGGAGGAGATGGTCACGAAGATCATCGAGCAGCGCCGCCACAGCCAGCGCAAGGGGGAGGACTTCCTGCAGACGCTGATGGACGCGAAATACAAGGGCGGCGCGCCGCTCACCGAGCACGAGATCACGGGCATGCTCGTGGCTTCGATGTTCGCGGGCCACCACACGAGCTCGGTCACCACGGCCTGGGCGATCATCGAGCTGGCGAAGCGCCCCGACCTGCTCGCCCGCGTCCGCGCCGAGCTCGACGGTGTCTTCGGCGACGGCACGGTGCCCGGGTTCCACACGCTGCGGAGCATCCCGCTGACCGAGGGCGTGGTGCTCGAGACGCTCCGGCTGCACCCGCCGCTCTTCATGCTCGTTCGAGTCGCCGAGAAGGACTTCACCTTCAAGGGCTACTTCATCCCGAAGGGCGCGTGGGTCATCGTCTCGCCGACGGTCTCGCACCTCATCCCCGAGCATTTCAAGGACCCGACGGCCTTCGATCCCGATCGGTACGGCCCCGGTCGCGAGGAGGACAAGAAGGACTTCGCGTTCATCCCGTTCGGCGGCGGCCGTCACAAGTGCATGGGCAACGCGTTCGCCATCCTGCAGGTGAAGGCGATCCTGACGATTCTGTTGCGACGCTTCGACTTCGAGCTCGAGAGCCCGAACGTGGAGAGCGACTTCCACGGCCTCGTGGTCGGCCCGAAGGAGCCGTGCCGAGTCCGCTACAAGACGCGCGAGGGCGTCACGCACTTCCAGTACACGGGCAAGGGCGCAAACGCGGGCGCCGCGGCGCTCGCGCCTCAGAAGTTCAAGGTCGAGGTCGACCTCGACCTCTGCCAGGGCCACGCCGTCTGCCAGGGCGAGGCGCCCGAGGTCTTCCGCGTGAGCGGCGTCGGCAAGGTGGAGCTCATCAGCGCCTTCCCGGCCCCGGAGCTCTACGGAAAGTCGAAGATGGCGGAGAAGTACTGCCCGACGAAGACGATCCGAATCACCGAGCTGAGCTGACGTGGTGAACAAGGCGGAGGACGGAGGATTGGCTCAGAGGACGAAAGCGTCGCGCTGACGAAGAGGTGGAGGAAGTGGCACGACTGAATCGCCGCGCCGACGCGCGGAGGCGGAGGCGGAGGAAGTGGCTGTGCTGAAGCGTCGCGCTGACCAGAGGGATGCTCCTGTGGATTCCTTCCCCCCTGCCCCCCCTCCGCGGGGCGGAGGGGGGAGGCTGGCGCGGCCTGAAGCGGGGAGGCCGGCGCGCAAGGCAGCGGTGAAGTCTGCGCGGCGCGATCTGCACCGCGCGCTCGTGCTCGAGGCTGCCGAGCGCGTCTTCGCGCGCGAGGGCTACGACGGCACCCGCATGCAAGACGTCGCGAACGAGGCGGGCCTCGCGCTCGCGACGGTCTACGGGACGATCCCCAGCAAGGAGGAGATCTTCTCGGCCATCCACGAGCGCCGAGGGCGGGCCCTTCTCGCGAAGGCGGCGGAGGCCGCGAACGGCGCGACGAGCACCATGGAGGCGCTCGTCCGCGGCGTGGACGCGTACGTCGCCTTCCTCGCCGAGCACCCCGACTACCTGCGCATCCACCTGAAGGAGAGCCAGCCCTGGGCGCTCGACCCGAGGTTCACGTGCGCCGAGCAGCGCAGGCAGTGGCGCGAGGGGCTCGAGCTGACCGTGATGGTCTTCCGCGCCGGCATCCACGACGGCTCCGTCCGCGAGGGTGATCCCGAGCTCTTCGCGCGGCTCATGATCGCCTCGCACCAGGTCTTCCTCGCGCACTGGGTGGAGGGCGGCATGAAGGAGCCGCAGCCGGCGCTCCTCGCGAGGATGCGGGAGTTCGTCACGCGCTCCTTTGCGAGGTAGCGCGGGCCTTCGCTCCCGCCCTCAGCGCTCCGCCAGGATGCGCCGCGCCTCGCTCACCTGAGGCGCGAACCGATCTTGCCACTTGCCTCGATCGATCTGCTCGAGGAGCGCACGCGCCGCCGCGTCGTCGCCTGCGGTGCCTCGGGCGCGCAGGAGGTGTGACCGCTGCAAGAGCCACGTGGGGTTCGTCGGCTCGACGGCGCTCGCGCGTTCCCAGAGACCGAGCGCCTCGTCGAATCGGGCACGCGACTCGAGCGCGGTGGCGACCTTCGCAAACGACTCCCCATCGCCCGGGTGGCGATCGACGATGCTGTAGAGCTGCCTGCTCGCTTCGTCCGGCATCCCGAGCCTGTCCAGGGCCGCGGCCACCGTGAGGTCGACCTCGGCGTTGTCGGGGTCCTCGCGACGCCACGCGCGCGCGGTGGAAAAGAGGCTCGTGAGCGCGAAGGTCCGCTCCGCGGGGCTCGACGCGTGCCGCTTGATCTGGAGCGAGAGGAGGCGCTTGTACCGTGACCGCACGAGGTCGATCGGGATCTCGACGTCGGCCGAGAGCGTCACCGCGCGCTCGAGCAAAGACGAGGCGTCGGCGAAGCGCCCCAGGCGCTCGGCGAGGACGGAGGCGAGGTCCAGCGCCTCGGGCGCGGGGCTCTCGTCGGAGAGGAGAGGCGAGAGAACCCGCTCGGCGTCGGAGGCGCGATCGAGGACGAGCAGCCCTTGCGCCAGGGCGATGCGCTGCTCGGCGCCGGCGCCCCCTGACGCCTCGAAACGATCGAGGAGCGGCTCGAGGTCGTCGAACACGAGCGGCGCCCCCGAGTCGTCGGGGCGGATGCCCCTCGCGAGCGTCTCGACGTAGGCGAGGATCTGCCGCGCGCTGCCGCGGCGGACGAGGTGGTCGCGCCAGCGCGCCCAGAAGAGGCGGAGCCCGATGTCCCCTCGGCCACGGCGGACGATGTCGCGCATCTGCCAGTCCACGGTCGGGGCCACGCCGCGCGCCAGGGACGCGTCGAACGCCCGGATCAGCAGCGCCGCGGATGCCTCGGGCTGCCCCCAAGGATCGATCAGCGCGCGATAGCGGTCCGCCAGGAACCCGAGCTCGGGGTCGCTCGAGAGCACCTCCCACATCTTGAGCGCGGCCTTCTGATCCTCCCAGCGGACACGCTCGGCCACCGTCCGCACCAGCAGGAAGCGCATGTCCGCGCGCGCGTGTGGGCTCTTCGCGAACGTGAGGGTGCGCGCTCGGGTCTTTTCGCTCGGCGAGCTCCCGTCTTCGAGATCCATCAGGATCGATCGGTAGGTGGACCAGGCCGCGAGGCGGCCGGGCGAGAGGTCGAGCTTCCTGTATGCGGCTCTGCGCGCGGTCGCGTCGACCTCGAGGTTGGCCTTGAGGAGCTTCCGCAGCGGGCTGGCTTCAGGCAGAGAGCCTAGCGCCTTCTTGCGATCGCTCTCGCTCAGGCGGCCGAGCGCGTGCGAGGCGAGCACCAGCTCCCCCGCCGTGAGCGAGCCCCGAGCCCCCAGGAGCGCGGCGCCGGCTTCGCGGCCGCAGCTGTCGTCGGCGAGCGCCGCGCACGCCGCGAGCTTCTCCCGGTTCGCGACAACGAACGCCTCGGAGCCCACGGGCGAAACCTTCAGTCGCTCGTCGAGTCGGGCGGGCGTGGCCACGGGGACCTCGACCAAGGTCGACGCCGCAGGCGGGGGCGCAGGGAGCGTCTCGTCCGGCAGGTAACGCGTCTCGCTCCCGTCCGGCCAGGAGGCCACGATCGATCCGTCGGCGCCGTAGGCCAGCGTCGCGATCCTCGCCGCGCCGTCGGCGAGCCATTTCACCGAGGTCACGCGACCGGTCGCGTCGAACACGAGCTCGATGTCCTCGAAGGGCGCCCCCTCCTCTTCGGTCGAAGCAGGTGTCTTCGGCGCACCGATGCGCACCGCGCCGTCCGGCCGAAGGCGAACGTCGAGCCCCGCGAGCGACTCCGGCGCGGGCGCGACGAAGGGCGCGTCGGTCGCGAGCAGCCAGGGCGCGGCCGCGCCGACGCGGCGACGCACCGCGAGGTCGAGCTCACCATAGGTCGACGTCATGACGGTTCCGTCATACACAGTGACGTCGCCCGACGATCCGTCCTCCCACGTGACGTCGCCCCCGCGACCGACCGCGAGGCGGGCCGAGGCCGACGTCCCCTCGACGCGGAAGCGCTTGCCGAGCATTCCCCGACGAGCCCGCGTGAGCGCGACCGATGCCTCCTCGGAGACCGACGCGGCGCCTGGCTGCGGAGCACCGAGGGCTTCGCGCAAGGAGTCGAGCGGGCTCAGGAGCAACGCGGGGGCCAGCTCGGTGAGGTCATCGAACCGCGCGTCGTAGCTCGACGTGAAGGCGGTGGGGTAAGCGCCCGACGACGCCGCCTGGAAGAACCAGGGCGAGGTCGAGCCCAGAGGCAGGGCAGAGGTGACAGGACCGTCATCTGCACGGAGCAGCCCGATCATGCCGAAGTCGTTCGCCTCCTCCCGCAGGGTCGCTGTCCGCTGGGCGAAGTCGCGCGAGGCGGGGGGGAGGCTCTCTGTCGATTTGAGCGAGGTGGGGCCAGCTCGCAGGACTCGATCGACGCCGCCTTTCCTGCCGACCTTTCGCTCCACCGGCCTGTCCCGGTGACTGCCGCCGAGCCGCCCCGAGCCTGTGCCGAAGCCCGTCCGGAAGTTGACGCCGCGACCGCCGCCACCGAACCCGATGCCCGACAGGCCCAGCCCGCCCATCGTCGAAGCGTCGGGAGCGAAGATCTGCACCGGCAGGCGGTGGACGAGATCCCACGACGAGTCGAGCGCGATGGGCTCCGAGCCACGGGGCTCGTAGCGAATGTCGATCTTCTTGGGTGCGTCGTACACCGCCCAGCCGCCCGGCTCGCGCTTCACGACGTCGTATTGCTTGTACATCGCGTCGTTCTCGAGCACGAGGAGCGACGTGAACGGCGTCGCGAGGACGTACTTCGTCGCGAGGTCGACGACCGCGGCACGCGACGCCTCACGCGGGCTCTTCGAGAGGAGCGCGTCGATCTGGCGCTGCGCCCAGAGCCGCGGGAGGTAGCTCGCGCCTCCCTTCGTGGTCCCGGCGTCGATGGTGCGCGTGAACGTCTCGCCCGTCTCGCTCCGGCCCTCCACGCGGATCGAGAGCGGCGCGGGCGCGTCGGCCGGCACGCGCGCCACGACGTCGATGCGCTCGCCGTCGCAAGCACGGGCGGACGCGAGGTGCGCCTCCGCACCGCTCACCGGCGCGCCGCTCGCCGTGACCACCTGGGCGCTCACGGCGCGCAGGCAAGGCGTTCGCAACGAGGAGACGAAGTCGAAGGCGCGGTCGCCGAGGCTCTCGCCGGCGCCGACCGTGACGGTCAGCCCCACTCGCTCGTTCGCCACGGCGTCGAGGAGCTTCGTATCGACGGTGTCGCCCACCGCGACGCCCGCGAAGCGGACCGACGCGGGAATGGCTCGCGTGAGCGCTTCGGCGTCGCGGTTGCTTCCCGTCGGGATACCGTCGCCGACATAGACGATCGTGTCGCCCGGCTCGATCTCGGAGCCGAGGGCGGCGGCGGCTGCCTCGAGCCCGACCTCGAGCCGCGTGTCGCCGGCGGCGTTTTCGCCCTCTCGACGGAGGGCGGAGTCGAGCGCGCGGACGTCCACGTCGGTCGCGCGGGCGAACGGCGTGACCGTCCGCGCGGCGTGATCGATCGCGACGACCGACACGCGCGCCTCGTCGTCGAGCTCGCGGACGAGCGCATCGACGAAGTTGCGCTGGGTCGAGAGCTCCTCCATCGAGCGCGAGCCGCTCGTGTCGTAGAGCACGACCCACCGCCCGGGCGGGCTCACCTTCCGCGCCGACGTGAGGTCGGGCGAGACCCGCGCCGACAGGAACCGCACGCCGTCCGCCTCGAACGACCTGGCGAGGTCCTCGCCGTGCTTGGGGCTGCGGACGGAGAGGACGAAGTCGTCGCCCAGCGCGTACGAGCTCGCCTGGAAGGTCACGACCCGATCGCCGCCGTCCGACGCGACGGAGATGTCGTGGCTCGGTGAGCGGATGTCGGCGGCCTCGGCTCCTTTCACGCGCACCCGGAACGACACCTTCTCGGCCGGGAGGTCGACGGGAGGAATGGGAACGACGAGGCGCTCGGTATCGTAGAGGTGCTCGAGCGTCTGCGTGTACGAGAGGAAGATGCGCTTCTCCGTGCGCGCAGGCAGCGGGAAGACGCGCATCGAGAAGGAGTTGCCGCTCATCCACTCGAGGAGCGCCGGATCGCGGCGCTGGTAGACGATGCCCTCGTAGATGTCACGTCCGCGGTCCCGGTCGACCACGGCTGCCTCCATCAGCTCGCCGTCGACGTACATGCCGAGACGGGAGATCGCCGCTCCTTGCGGGAGCGGGAGCTGGAATTTGCCCTCGAGCTGCCGGTTCTCCGCGTTGAAGAAGGTCTGGTCGATGGTCGTACGAGCGACGCCGTCCTCCACGACCACGTCGAGGCCGAGCTCTCGGATCTCGAGGGGCCGCTCGCCGCCCCAGCGCGGATCTCGCGCGATGAGCGTGCCGCGACGGCGCGGGCTCGCGAGCTCCTCCTCGGAGGGCAGCGCCTCCGTCGTCCGGGCGAACGCGAAGAGGTGGCTCATCCGCGGGGCCGGAGTCGCCTCGGGGCGCTCGCCCCCACGGGCCACACCGCGTTGCCCCGCGGCCACGATTGTCTCGCCACCCTTGGTCTCGAGCTCGACGCGTCCCCGCGCGACCGCGACCTCCGTCTCGCCCTCACCGGCGCGCACGAGGAACTTCGTCCCGAGGCTCTTCATTCGCGCGGTCCCGGCCTCGACTCGGAGCCCGGTGCCGTGGACCACGTCGAAGACCACGCTCCCGCGCAGAGCGACGACCGTGCCTTTCCCGCGCTCCTCGATCCGCGCGCCTTCGTCGAGCAGCGCCTTGCTCCCGTCGAGCAGCGCGACCTCCTTCGGACCGCGACCCTCGTTCTCGTGCACGATCGTCGGACGAAACGCGTCGCTCGACATCAGCAGCCCAAGGAGGCCGGCGGCCAGCCCGACCACGCCCAGCATCGCTGCCTCCCGCGCGCTCGTCCGCCGGCGAGGCAGAGGGATCACCCCGGCCTGCGCCGCTTCCGATCTCTCCGCCTGCTTCGCGAGGATGGCGCCGAGCACGCGCTTGCGCGCGGCGGCGTCGATGGCCGGGCTCGGCGTCACCCTTCGCATCAGCTCTTGCACGTTGGTCTCGAGCGCGTGCTCCTCGCGCCCACCGGAGCTCTCGGTGCTCATGGCTCCACCTCTGCGAACGATCGGCTCAGTGTCTGGAAGGTCTCGCGAAACGCGCGACGGGCTCGGGCAAGGAGGCTCTTCGCCGCGTCCTCGGTGGCCACGAGCTCGCTCGCGATCTGCTCGAGCGTCGCGCCGTCGACGTACTTGCGCTCGAGCACGGCGCGGTAGTTGCCCGGCAAGTGCCCCAGCGTGAGGTGGACGAGGTCGCGCGTCTCCTCGCGCTCGAGCGCCTCCGGAGCGAGTAGCTCCTCGTCGAGCCGCTCGAACATGGCGAGCAGCGCCCCGTCGATCCGGTCCCACATGGCGAGCACCTCCGTCCTCTGCCGCTGCCGCAGGTGAGCGCGCGCCACGTTTCTCGAGAGCTGGCAGAGCCAGCTCCGGAATGGACCGCGCGCGGGGTCGAACCGCTCGAGCCCGTCGAACGCAGCGAGGAAGGTCTCCTGTACGACGTCCTCGGCGAGGCTCGGGTCCCGCCCCACGCGGAAGAAGACGAACGAGTAGAGGCCGTCCACCTCGCGCTCGTACAGGGCCTCGAGCGCGCGCGGATCGGTCGCCGCGCGCCTCACGACCGCGAGGTCGCCATCCAGATCAGGTCTTTGCGCCGGCTCCATACCCCGTCCGGGACTAGTGTCAGCGACGGGGCTGGAGGTGTCGCGAAAAAGTGATCAGGGCGTGCAGCTCTCGAAG
>JAEUKE010000197.1 GCA_016794345.1 Myxococcales bacterium | reverse complement strand
CGCCCGTTGCCCTCCGACTCCTCACCGAAGGACTGTGGCCGAATCGACTGCTCTCGGCCCATCTGGCCCGTCTGGCTCACCATGCGTCGGACCCGGATCTGGTTGTTGACGTCGGTCACGCCAGGGATGCGATCGGCGAGCTGCTCGATGCGGAGCTTCATGTGGCGCTCGGGGACCGTCCCTGTGAGGACGACCTCGGAGCTCTGGACCTTCACCTCGACCTCGCTCGCGTCGATGTCGTGGGCTTGGCTCAGCGTGTCGCACAGATCGTCGCGGATGCGCTCGTCCGACCGCTTGTAGCCCTTCGGGCCCGCGGGGAATCGTCGGTGCTCGTCGCGCATGCGTTGACCGATGGTCTGGTGCGATGAGCCTTCGAACCGACCGATATCCCGCATGGCGCTGCCGTAGCGCTCGTCGTACGTGTCCGGGCTGGCGCTCCGATACCAGTATCGACCGGTGGGATCGGGGCCGACCATCATGCCGCCGCCTTGTCCGGCGCCAGCGCTCTGGCTCGCTTCACGCCAGCGATCTCGATCCAGGTCCTCGCGCCATTCGCCATAACCTGGTTGGCGCATCATCGGGCGTGCCGACTGCTCCTGCCAGCGCTCCCGGTCACGGCGGTCCATCTCGCGGCGTTCCATGTCGCGTCGCTCCATGTCGTGGTCGCGGTCGAGCATGTAGTCCCGCTGTCGCTCGCGGCCCGGCACGAAGCTGTGCTCTTCGTGTCGTCCGCCGAAGCGTTGCTCCTCGTACCGCGGCTCCCCGAAGCGGCGATCTCTGCCTTCGTCGTATTCATAACCTCGCGCGCGCTCGGAGCCATAATCGTCGCGGCCGCGCTCGTGCTCCCACCAGCGTCGCGTGTCTCGATAAGCGTCGCGGAAGCGGTCACCGATTCGGTTGTTCATCTCGTGCTCCTCGTGGTTCCCACACGGTCGGGGCCATCCGCTTTGCAATGCCGATGCCGGGGCGGTCTTCTGCGCGCGTAGGGCGTTTTGCGGAGCGTGCCCGCGCCGCTGCGGCCGCGTTGGCGAGGGCAGACGCCGCATACGAGCGGCCGTGCGCGCCGTTCGTGTCAGGGAGTGTCCAGGATCTCGTCGAGCAGCTCGCCCTCGACCGGTGGCGCGAACGCCACGCCGAGGAGCCCGGCCAAGGTCGGCGCGAGATCACGCATGAAGCGGGTTCGCTCGAGCCGGATCGCCCCACGCGCCGGCACGCCGGTCCCCGCGGCGACCAACCAGCTGCGTTGTGACTCGGGGAACCTCCCGCCATGATCGCGGAAGCTCTCGGCCCGGCCGTGGTCGGTGGTCACGACGACGACCGTGGGCTCGTTCATCGATTCCCATCTCGCAGCCAACTCGCTGACCTTGCCGATGACCTCGTCTGCCTCTCCGAGCGCTCGAAGATACCCGCCGTAGTCCCCGGCGTGCGCGAGCTCGTCGGTATCGCCGAGGCCGATGAACGTGAAGCGTGGACGATCGTGCTCGAGATACGAGAGCGCGAGCCGCGCGGTCTCGTTGTCCGGCCGATAGCCGCCATACCCTGGCGCGGGAGCAGCGCGCCGTCCTCGTTCGTGAAGCGCTGCGAGCTCGGGAATCTCTCGGAGCAAGGCGCGCGCGTTGCCCCCCTCGCGTCCCGTCGACAGGAGCGCGCGCCCCGGCTCGCTGGTCGCGACGCGCTCGATCTCGGGCCACGACGAAAACACGGCCGCGCTACACGGCTCGGCCTGCGCCGTCTCGCACACCGCGTCCACGAGGGTCTTCGCCGCCGCAGGACCGGGGCAGTTGTTCTCGTGGCAGGCCGCCGGGCGCCCGCTGAGCATCTCGGCGTACCCCGGCAGCGAAACGAAGTTCGGGCCGCTCATCGCAAACGCCTCACCGGTCGGAGCCCCGAGCGCGACGCCGCGACGGGCGAGCGCCCACAGGTGAGGCATGAGGGCCGTCTGATCGACGACCACCACGCCGGCGTGTCGCGCGCGCGCGGCCTCCACACCCGTGAAGATCTCCTGGTAGCGGACGCCATCGAGCGCGATGAGCACCACGTGCTGCACCGTCTTGCTTGGCGGCGGCGCGCCGCCGGGCTGGTCTGCAGGTGTCTCTCGCGAGAGGAGCGTCGAGCAACCCACCAACGTGACGAGCCAGGGTCGGTGAAGCCGCAGCACGCGGCTCCCCGACGCAGGAAGCAGGCCCGCTCAGCGTCGCTTGCCGAGCTTGGTCGTGTCGAGCAGAGGTGCGAGCTTGGCGCCGAGCTCGACGCTGTCTTTGTCGGCGAAGCGGACGTGCATGTGCGTCGCGTGGCCCCACGCGTGTCGAATGACGCTCTCCCCGGGTCGACTCTTCGTCGGGAAGAGGGCGAGGCCGTCCGGGTCCTCCGAGGCGACGTAGTCGCGCAGCAGGAGCTGCACGGACCGGTCGATGAAGATCATCTCGACGTTGCCGCTGTCGACGAGCGCGCGGATGAGCGCCCACGTCCGGCGGCGATCGAGGGTCTGCGCCGTCGCGCGTTGGTACCAGGCCTCGCCGCCCTCGTAGTAGTAGCCGAGGTCTGCATCGAGCCCCGACTGATGGCTGCGGTGCGGCCTCAGCCAGCCGCCGCCCTCTCGGCTGATGTCGCCCACGTGTAGCTTTGGTGTGCCCGGGACGCAGCGATACACGTGCTCGATCGCGCGCGTGACGGTGCGCACGGTGAGCTCCGTTCCCCACGGGTAGCCGCCCTCGATCGCGATGGCCTCACTCGGTTCGAGCCGCGTGCCCCCGAACAGGCGGCCGCGTGTGGGCGCACCGAGCGATGCAGACCCGAGGCGAGCCGGCTCGGTTCGGAGCACGTGCTCGAGATCGGTCCGCGTCGCGGGCAGCCTCCGAGGCACGCTCGTGCTCTCGGTGAGGCAAGGCTCGGGGCCGATGGGCGTCGGCTCGGGGTGCGGCGCGGCGCGAGGCGGAGACAGCGTCGCGAAGGACCGCGCGATCTGCTCCTGGCCGCTCGATCCGGTCAGCGCCAGGCTTCCGCCGGCGAGGCCCGTTCCGAGGACGAAGCCGAGGACGTCCCTCACGCGCACGCGAGGGAGGGTACCCGCACCGCCGCGGCCCTACCAGCGCTTCGCCTCTCCGCGGATCCAGGCGATCGCCTGGCGATGGATGCTCGCGGGCTTCTCTGCGTCGCGACCGCGCTGGCGCTTCTGCCTCGGCTCCCGGAGGGAGGCCGGCGGCTCGAGCGACAGGGGGCGGGAGAGGGTGGGCTCGGGCTTGGTGGGCGTCATTTCCAGGGCACTACGGGCCAATCGCTGGCGGCTTAACCCGGCGACGGTCTTGCGCGCGTCACCCGGTCGCCGCGCCGTGCCGGTAGGACACCTTGCTTGCGGCGCGCCTTCGCTCGATGATTCACCCTCCCAACGAGATGCCCCCGGCAAAGCTTTCCCCCGAGCTCCAAGCGCTCGTCAAGCGAACCCCTCTCGCCTCCCGTGCCGACGCCGATCGTGTCCTCCGTGGCGATCTGGATTTGGGCGCGCAGAAGTACGCGAAACAAGCGCTCGCCGACGGAGGCGAGTCGTGGAAGGTCTACTTCGCCATCGAGCTGGAGAGAGGGCGAGGCTTCGAGGAGTCCGTGGACGTCTTGCCCGTGACCTCCTGCGAGTCGCTCGCGCGGTGGGCCTTCGACAACGGTCGTGACGACGTCGGTGTGCGTGCGTTCCAGCGCCTCGTCGAGAGCGGTGCTGCGCCGTCGACCGCGCGCGAGCTGGCGAATCGGTACGTCGAGACGGTGCGCGACACGCAGGGGCCCGACGCGGCGGCGGCTGCGCAGGCGCTCGTCGAGCGCGCGCTCCCGGCGCCGGTGGCGGCGCCTCGCCGCGCTGAGGTGCCGTCGTATCGGCTGGTGCCGTCGAGCGAGCGGTCGCCTCACTCGTACGGCGGTCACGACATCGCGATGCCGCCGTGCCAGGCGTGCGGCGAGAAGATCCGCCTCTACTTCTCCTTCGACGTCGAGGCCGAGCCGTCGCTCTATTCACTCCTGCCGTCGTGGGCCGTCTTTCCGCTGCTCGGCTGCGGATCGTGTCGCGCGTGGACCTTCCGCACCGAATACAAGCTCGACGCGGAGACCACGACCGCGAAGATCGTCCGCGTCTACGCCGATCCGGAGCTGCTCCGAGCGGCGGGCGCCGCTCGCTCGCCCACGCCCATCATCCCGCGCGCCAACGCGGC
>JAEUKE010000132.1 GCA_016794345.1 Myxococcales bacterium | reverse complement strand
GAAGGCCCGAACGAGGGGCTTTTCGATCGCGTAGGTGACGACGACCTCGTCGCGCTCGGGGCGGAGCCGGACGGTCTGCGGCCGGGGCTCGACGACCTCGGACCGGCCGTCCACCTCGAGCGAAGCGGTGAGGACCGGCGGTGTTCGAGCGCGCCAGGTGCGCCCGCCAGGCAGACAGCCGTCGACGACGACGTCTGCGCCCGGCGAGAGCTCGGCGAGGCGCATGCGTCGCTCGGCTTCCTGCGCGAGCTCGGGCGCCGGCGAACGGGGGAGCGCGAAGCCACGCGGCAGGTCGCCGGTTCGTACCTCGGGGAGCTCGTCGCCGGTCGGGTGCGGAGGGGGACGGACAATCCCGAGGAACGCGACCCGCGGGAAGCTCGTCACCAGCGCGGGCTCGAAGAGCACGGGGCGCGGCGAGGCCCACCATTCGTCGGCGGGGAGCACGAGCCGCTCGGGATCGAGCAGATCGTCCGGGTCCTCGATCGGAGGCAAGACGACGCCTTCTGCCGCGGCCTCGTCGAGGACGTAGCCCTTTCCGATGGGGTTGCGCGGGTACCGAACGTGCCCGGCCGCGCCGCCGTACGCGTTGGCGGCGGTGAGCGGCGTCGGCTCGAGCTCGAGGGGGGCGCCGATCCGCAGCTTGCCGCGATGCCAGACGATGCGCCGCTCACCGAAGACGCGCGCCGACCGGTCGATGTTCCCGACGCGCACGCGGACCGTCGTCTCGTAGTCGCCCGTGTGAGCGGGGTGCGCGGCGCCTTCGACGAAGACGTCGACCTCACGCTTGAAAGGGATGGCGTCCCCGACGGGGAGGCCGAATGGGCGGTCGAAGTCCCCCGGCACGAGCCGCCCGCGGCCAGCGGCGTACACGACGCGGAAGCGGATCGAGACGTGCCGGCCGCGCGACGCCTCGAGCTCGAAGTGAACGAGGCTCATAGCGCAGGCCCCCAGGACTTCTCATCCTTGTTGCCGTTCCAGGCGTTTTCGTATCGACCGGTGACCTTCGAGTAGTCGGTCTCGGCTTCCACTTTGACGCCGGCGACGGTGACCGACTCTTTGCTGGTGATCGTCCCTTGGTCGGGTCGATACGTGTGCTCGAAGGAGAGCCCGACGGCCGAACCACCGGCCTCGACCTTGTAGACGATCGGCTCCTTCCAGCCGCTCGCGTAAGACACCGCGACGCTGCCGCCGACCCCCACGATGGCCCCGATTCCGGCCTTGTTCGGGTCGATCCCGAGCAAGTCCAAACCGAAACCTACCGCGACCTCTCCGACCGCCGTCGCCGGCGAAAAGGTCGCCACCGCGAGGACGAAGCTGCAGAGGTCCGTCACTTGTGCCACGCGGACTGCGACGTCCCCTTTCAACCGGTCCATCTCCGACATGCCGACGAAGACCGTACGGGTCGCGTTCGAGTCGTTTCCTCCCCCCGCGACCGTCATCGGGTCCCCGCAGACAAGCATGTCGGTGCCCGTCGACGCGTCCACACAAGCAACGGCCTTTCCGCAGGCCACAACGGAGGATGCGACGTAGACGACCTTCCGACTCGACTTCAGCGAGTGGATGGGGTTGTTAACCGGCTGGTGAGGGAGGAGCGGCCCGAGATCATGCTGATCGAGGACGAGCGATTGACTGTCCACGAACACCGTGGGCGCGAGCGAATGCCGGAGCATCCCCTTTCCCGGCGACCAGTTCATCGGCGCGGACTGCTCGTAGACGTCCGGTGGTCCCGGATACCCGTAGATGAGGTGTGCACTCCAGCCCGACGTCAGATCCGTCGCGATGCTCACGCGGTTCGCTTCCATCACGCTCTCCTCCCTCGCTCGATACGAAGCCTCGCGCCGCGCTCTTCGCCGTCCGGTGTGTCGACCTCGAAGGCGTGGCGATAAACAAGACAGAACCGTTGCTCTTCCGGCAGGAGCACCAGCGCGTGG
>JAEUKE010000114.1 GCA_016794345.1 Myxococcales bacterium | reverse complement strand
TCGGTCCTCCTCCATCCGCGCGCAAGCGCGCGCGCTTTGGCGCGCGCGAGCACGGATTTGGAGGAGGCGGGGGAGCGCAGCGCGGCGAAGCCGCGCGAGCACCCCCCGGGTGGAGGCAGGGGTCGCTCAGGCCGCAGCGATGCGCCGCGCGCGCCGCGTGACCTCCCGTAGCCAGGCTGCGCGCGTCTCCGGCGACGTGAGCTTGAGCCGCGCGAGGTAGTTGCGGCGCACCGTGCTGAAACCGCAATACTTGAACACCGTGAAGTAGTTCGACCACCAACCCGGGTCGAGCCACGCAATCAGCGCGGGCGAGTCGAGGGTGTAGAAGAAGTGCGCTTCTTTGCCGCGCATGAGCCCATCCGGAAGCACTGCGCTCTTCGGGCGGCCCTCGAACGAGTACGTGAGCCCCGACACGAACACGCGATCGATGAAGCCCTTCAGCATCGCCGGGAAGCCGCCCCACCACACTGGATAGATCAGCACCAAAGCGTCGCACCACGCGAGCAGCTCTCGGTGGCGTTGCGTTCCCTCGACCTTGTCGAGGTCGCGCCGCCGCCGCCGTTCATCGACGAGCAGCACCGGGTCGAACCCCTCGTGGTGCAGATCGATGCGGTCGATCTCGGCCCCACCCGCGCGCAACCCTGCCTCGACCGCGCCGAGCACGGCGTGGGTGTAGCTCTTGGGGTTGGGGTGGCAGTAGACGACGAGGACTTTGCGCATGCGCCGAGCAGCGTAGATATCACGCCCGCGGCGGGCACCCCCGGGAAGCGAGGAACGGCGAAGGTCACGCTCTCCTTGTTCGGGTCGACGGTCAGCGCGGGACGCGGTCGGCGCCAGACCGGGCTGATGAACCTCTCCTCTCAAGGCGGCGCGAGCGCCGCCTCGATCTCGCTACGAATCGTCGCTTCGTTCGACTCGTGAACGAGCTTGGAGCGAATGACGCGATCCGCGTCGACGAACGCGCTCAGCGAGCTCGAGCCACCCGGCCAGAGAGCCAGGATGGACTCGGTCGGGTCGTACAGCGTGTAGACACCGACGTGGCCGTGTGTCTCTCGCCAGAGCGCACAGTAAGCGGGGTCCGGAGGCTGGCTCTGGCCGTCTTGCACGACCACGTTGATCGCGACGAGCCCTTGCGCCGCGTAGTCGGCGAGGATCGACTCCTGCTTGCCCGACACGCTCTGGCAGAGCGGGCACCAGCCGTGGGCGGCGAAGACCCAGAGGGCCTGCGCACCGCAGAACGCCTCCAGCGAGATGTCGTTGCCATCGCAGTCCTTCACCACGACGTCACCGAGTTGCTGGCCTACGTCGAAGCCGACCGCAACGCCGGGGCTCGGCTCGTCGCAGTGCTCGGGGCCCAGGCGCAGCGCCCCACCGCCGGCTCCCACGGTGGCCGCCGAGCCCGTGGTGCCCGTCGACGTCGCCGGCCCCGAAGCCCCGCTCCCGCCCTCCCCCGGCCCCGCTCCCGCCCCATCACCCCCTGCGTCGCCAACCGAGGCGTCTGAGCAGGCAACGAGGAGAAGGGTTCCGAGAAGCGCGGCCGCAAGCTTCATGCCCCCCCTACGTCGCCGGTGTCCGTTGGTTTCGCGCTGATGGAGAGCCACGAGCTGCGTCTGTCCGCCGACGATCCACGCTCATGCCGCTGCACACGCGACGAGACAACCCGAGCAGAGCGGGACCGAGCGCCACGAAGGTGAATGTACCTCTGGTGGGAGTCACATGAAGTCGCCGCCCGCAGGTGCGGGTGGGCGCGGCGTGGGGGCTGCCTGTGGCCGGGGCCTCACCGGGGTCGCGGCGGGTCGTTGGGGCGCGGCCGTCGCGGCGTTGGCGGCGGCGTCGACGGGCTCACCCGGCTCCCATTCGCTGTATCCGTTCGGGTTGCGAGGGTCCTCGCAGATCGCCTTGGCGGCCGCGCCATCGCTCCCCGGAACCGCCTGGGAGTAGATCACCCGCTCGTCGCCGCGGCCCTTGCCGGTCCGGCAGCCGCCGACCATGCCTGCGCGCGGACACGCTCCGGGCCCCCACGAGCCGCCGTTCTTCTCGCAACTTTTCTTCGTCGGCTCGTGGCGATAGTCGGACCCGACGTATTCGATGCAGCCGCCCGCATCCGCGACCATGCAACGGTGAACACCGCCAAGGGCGTCCGCGCTACTCGAGACGCGAGGCTCGGCATCCGCTGGTGCAGAAGAGGCGCCCGCGTTCGGCGCGGTCTTCTCGCCGCAGGCTTGCGCCGCAAGAAGGAGGGCAACGGTGAAAACCGAGGCAATGCGAGGAACGAGGGAAGCCGTCGTGGACATGCGGCACCCTACGGCTGCGCGAGCGCCAGGTGCCTTACATCCGCCCTTACATCCGCCTCAAATCCGGGCAGGACGGCCGCGGGCGGCGAGGAAGTGGCAACGTCGACGTCATCGAGCACCCAGACGTCCCCTTCTTCAGCACCTGCTGCCGGAACGCTGCGATGAACGCGTGCACCGAACACCGGCGCGTCCAGCTGGACATGGTGACTTCCAGGTCCCACGGGGCGTTTCGCGTGCGTACGCGAGCGTCTGCCGCCCGGGGAACGGAGGCCCGACCTTTGCTTCGCGTTTCGACGGAAGGACGACGCAACGATGACAGCCGACGGCGCGAAGAAGGGTTTGGCCGAATCGGATGAGCCGGGTGGCGCGACCGACCCCAGTGACGCGCGCGGAGCCAGGCGGCGCTCCTCAGGAACCCGACGGGCGGAGCGAAGCCACACGCGAACCGACATCACGCTCGCAGTTGCGTTCGAGGCGGTCGAAGGCGGTGCCGCCATTGAAGGCTGCGCGCGGAACATCAGCCTGGGTGGCGCTTACATCGACACGATGTACCCGTCATCGTTCGGCTCGAAGGTGAAGCTCAAGCTGCCGCTGCCGGGGATCGCCGGGGAGACGACGATTGACGCGACCGTTCGTTGGTGCTCCGAAGGCGGGATGGGCGTCCAGTTCGGACCTATGGGCGCCGTCGTGACGCATGCGTTGATGCGGCTGATGGCCGATGGGGGAGCTCAGGACCCCTAGATCCTCACTTCGGCTCGAGCCGCAGCGTCTCGACGGTACCGGCGTCGACGTCGGCGCGCTTGAAGCGCAGAAGCACGTACCGATCCTCGAGCCAATCCGGTGTCCGGTCCGCGAAGAACGCGCTGCCTGGCTCGCCCGACGCTCCACCGGGCATGTTGAAATAGGCGCGGGGCTTGCCGTCGTCGTCGAACGTCGCGGTCATGCGGTAAATGGCGCCGCTGCTGGAGGTGTGCTTCTCGCGGACCTCGTCGCCATCGAAGAACCGTCCTTGCGAGACGTCGACCGTTCCCTCGGCACCGTCGGTCGCGAACCGACCGCCGTCGAGCTCCTCGATCGACTCGCTCCGGATGTGCGTCTCGTGGGCGTCCGCCCAGGTGAAGTTGGCGTCCACCGCGCCGTACCTGGCGGTGAGGTGGTCTGCGGTGTCGGAGAGTGACTGGAGCAACAGCTGATCTTTGCCCTCGGCGAGCAGGGAGGATTGGGGGTCGCGCGCCGCGAGGAGCGCGAACTTCATCATGTAGATCGGGCTCGAGTCGAGGACGGGGTCGAAGAAGATGTCCATGTCGTCCGCGATTACGTTCCTCACGTAGAAGTGGATGAACGCTTCGAACGCCGCCGCTGCGGTGCTGCTCCGCTCCATCCGGTGGTCCCACGCCGCGAAGAGCGCGTGCAGAGCGACGAGGTCCGGACGATCGCGGAATGGCGCGAGCGCCGGATCGGTCTCGACCTTCGCCCAGGACACGTCGAGATCCGCGAGGACCTCGTCGGCGAGAAGCGACCGCGTGTCGGACTGGATCCTTTGCATGTCCTCGATCGAGGCGACGCCGGTCTCGGTGATCTCGCTGAGCATCGCGCTGATGCGTCCGGCCCTCGTGCCCGGGTCGAAATAGGCGCCGAAGTACCACGGGTCGTTCTCCAGGATGCCGTCCGCCGTGAACCCGAACGGATCGTTGTTTGCGCTGA
The DNA here is from genome assembly GCA_016794345.1 of Myxococcales bacterium. Taxonomy (GTDB): domain Bacteria; phylum Myxococcota_A; class Polyangia; order Polyangiales; family Polyangiaceae; genus Xiheicaenibacterium; species Xiheicaenibacterium phototrophicum. The sequence continues at coordinate 7,090 of JAEUKE010000114.1, read as the reverse complement.
CGAGGAACGCCTCCCCTCCGCGAGCGCGCGGCATCTTGTCGGGTGGCAGGAACGCGCCCGTCCAGAATGCGCTCTTGTCCGCCCCATCCATCATGCGATAGGCCGGCTGATGCGTCGCAGGCGAGCCGCGGTCCGGGACGAGGGGGCTCGAGCGGTAGGTGATCGCGTCCGCGGTGGCGGCGACGAAGTTGAAGCTCCCGAGCTCCATCTTGTCCACCGCCGCCTCGAAATCCGGCAGCGTCGTCGAGCGATCGAACTCGAAGAAGGCCTCCGCCTCGCGGGTCGGACGAAACCCCGTCCACGAGAAGAGGACCCGATGACCCGCGCCGACGAGAGGCAGCGGTGAGATGTCGGCCGGCAGGAGCACGCCATACCCTTCGACCTCCTCCACCAGGATGATCGTCGGGCTGCCGCCGCTGACCTCGATCGTCTCCTCGCGGCTCGTTATCGGCCGCCACTCACCGCCGATGTTGGCCATCCCCGCGCCGTCGGTCTCGACGTCGAAGAGGTCCGTCACGTCCGGGTAGTTCGTCGTCGCGGTCCACGCGACGCGATCGTTGTGGCCGATGCTGATGCCGGGGGTGCCGACGAAAGTCCAGCCGATCACGTCGAGCGAGCCGCCCCGGTCCTTCGTGCTCATGTGGTGTAGCCACATGAGCGACGGGCTGCGGAGCGGCTGGTGCGGATCACCGGCGATGAGGCTCTTGCCGGTGTTCGTGAACTCGGGTGAGACCGCCCAGTTGTTGCTCGCCCCGGGTCGGATCGCGCCCATTCGCTCGACGAAGGCGCGCAGAGACACGGACGCGCCTGCCGGCGGCGCCCCCCCGAGATCGACCGGGGGCTCTCCGAGCCCCCCGGATGCCCATTGCGGCGCCTGCCCCGAGCTCGCCTGCCCCGAGGTCGCCTGCGCGGCGGGGACGATGAACGTGTCGCTGAGCGGCGCATAGAACTGCGCGGACGCGAACACGGCGGGGTTGTACTTCTGGATCAAAGTGGCGAGCACATCGAACTCCAGCTGGTTCCCGTTGGAGAACACGATCGCCTTGCCGACCGTGAAGGCGTCCGCTTCCTCCCAGCGCTCGGGCTCGTAGCCGAGCGACGAGAAGCCGACCGGCTTCGGCGCCGCCCCGCTTCGCACCTCCTCGATCCGTGCGTTCACGCCGGCCGTCCACGCGCGCACGCGCGCATGCACCTCCGGCGAGCTCGACTTGGCTTCTTCGGCGTTCACTCGGCCCCATTTCGCGATCCCGAGCGTGCGGATCAGCACGTCGTCCGCCTTGGCGTCCGCGCCCAGCACCTCGGCGCGACGACCGAGGGCCAGTCGCCGCTGGAGGTCCATCTGGAACAGGCGATCGGTGGCCTGCATGTAACCCGACGCATAGAAGGCGTCCTCGTCCGAGCTCGCGTACACGTGCACGACGCCCTCCGCGTCGCGCACGACGTCGACGGGGCCGCCGAGCACGAACGGAGGATCCTGACCACCCGCCCCTCCGGAGCCTGTCGCCTGCCCGTCGTCGCCGCAACCAGCGAAGAACCGGGCAAGTGTCACAAGCAGGACCGAGGACGAGAGCCGGGCGGTGCGGAACATCGGTGCTCCAGGCTATCCGAACCAGCGAGGCTCGTGCGGCTCGGAGAGTTGGGGCGCGACCGGTCCAAAGTGGGCCTCTCCCATCCGCGACCGACCACGGAAGCGCGTATACTCGCCGGGTGCCCGGGAGCGGACGAGTTTCCGAGATCATCGGCCGCGACGAGGATCTCTCGAGCCTGCTCACCCTCCTGAACGACGAGCGGCTGGTCACGCTCGTTGGCGCGCCCGGGGTCGGAAAGACGACGCTTGCACGCGCGGCCGCCGCGGCGCAAGGCAAGGTGCTCTGGGTCGGCTTACGCGGAACCGTAGACGACGGCGACGCCGGGCTGCTCCTTGCCAGTGAGATGGCGCGCGCCGGCGTGGGCACCGGGGCGCCCGACGCGGTCAGGGACGCTTGGGGCGTCCCTCGCTGGACGGAGCACGTCGCGGCGCTCGGCGCCGCCACGGTCGTGCTCGACGAGTGCGAGTTCGCGACCAGCGCCGCGAGCCGAATGGCGGAGCTCCTGCTCGAGGCCTCCGACACGATCCGCGTCCTCGCGACCTCACGCCATCCGCTCGAGACGCCTGACGAGGTGCTCTTCCACGTTCGCCCCCTCGGCGCTCCGTCGCTCGGTGCGCCGAGGGAGGTCCTCCAAGCCCACCCTGCCCTTCGGATCCTGTCGAGGTCCGTGGACCAGGAGGACCTCGACGCGCTCGCCCACGTCGCGCGCGCGGTCGACGGAATCCCCCTGGCGCTCATCCTCGCGAGGGAACTCTTGAAGACGTTCTCGCCACGCCAGGTCGCGGATCGCATCCGAGGCTCCTCCGCTGCGTTGCTGCCGCTCGAAGGGGCGCTCAAGAGCTCGTGGGAGCCGCTCGAGGCCCCGGCGCGGATCGTGCTCGGCTGCGCCAGCCTCTTCGAGGGTGCCTTCACCCTCGACTGGTTGGAGGACGCGTTGCCACCCGAAAGGAAGGCCTCGGCAGTCCCGACGGTGGAGAAGCTCGTGAAGCGCTCGCTCCTTGTGCGCGAGGACGGACGGACGGGAGCGCGTTTTCGCGTGCTCGCCGTGCTGCGCCAGTACGTGCTCTCGACACTCGCGGCGTCCGGCGACCTGGAAGCGCTGCGACGCGCCTTCGAGGAGAGCATCCTCGGGCGCGCGGAGCACACGATCGCGGCGGAGGACGCCGGCTTGCACCTCGACCTCGCCGCGCTCGTCGAGCGAGCGCTCGAGGCGGGCCGCTTCGACCAATCGACGCTCCGTGGGCTGACGGCACTATCAGGCCGAGTCCGGTTCCATTGGGAGCCGGCCCGGATCTCGGCGCTGACGGAGCGTTCGCTCCAGATCGCGACAAACCCATCCCTGACGTGCCAGGTTCGGGCGCTCTGGGCGACGTCCCTCGCGACCGAGCTGCGGCTGACCGAGGCCGTCCAGCAAGCGGAGCTCGCGCTCGCGGACGCGCGCTCCCTCGGTGACGGCCCCTCCGTCGTCCGGGCGCTCTCCGCCGTGGCGGACATGCGGGCACGCGCTGGCCAGATCGACGCAGCGTGGGAGGCGCTGACCGCCCTGCAGGAGACCCCGGAGTCGCGCGGCACGAACGAGTCGCTCCTCGCGACAATCGGCTTGAGCGCAAATGTCGAATGGCGAATCGGCAGAGCGGAGGAGGTCTGGAAGCTCGCCGTCTCCGGCCTCGCGGCGGCCGAGCGAACCGGCGAGCCTCGGCGAGCGGCCCTCTTCCGCCTCCTGATCGGGCAGGCCTGCGCCGTCCTGCTTCGCTTCGACGAGTCCGAGCGGTTCGTGGAGCGGGTCGAGCGCGAGGCCGTCGAACTCGACACGCCGGCGTTGCTTGCTGCCGCAAAGATCACCCGCGGGCTGAGCCGGGCGCGCCAGTCGGACCCCGCGGGCGCGCGCAGAAGCTTGAACGAGGCGGTCGAGACCGCGCAGCGAGGTGGGCTGCGTCGTGCCGAGCTCTGGGCCTCGGCCTACCTCGGCGCAATCGACTACATCGACACAGGATCGGCTGCCCTCCTCGAGGACACGGCCGTCCGGGTGGATCTCGACGAGCCGCTGCTCCTCCTCATCCCGCTCTTCGCCTCGCTAGCCGGCAGCACGATCGGCACCTTTCTCCTGGAAGACGGCCTGAAGCGCGTCGGAGCGGCCCTGCCGGGAAGCGTCGTGCTCCGGCGAATGGGGAAGGCTTTCGCGGCGGCTCGAGCCGGCGACAGGGAAGCTCTCCTCGAGGCGGCCGCCACGCTGCCGCCCGCCTTTCAACCCGACCTCGCGCTGTGCGTGCTGATGCTCTCGCGGCGACCAGCCGTCGCGGATGCGTCGCTTGGCCCGGCGCTTCACGTCGCGACGGACGGCAGCTGGTTCGAGGCCGAGGGCAAGCCGCGCGTGTCCTTGACCGCCTCACCGACGAGCCGCAAGCTCCTCGCCAGGCTCCTGATCGGCCACGAGCGTGGCGAGGGCAGCCTGACGCTCGAGCAGCTCCGTGAAGCGGCATGGCCCGGCGATCGCTCTTTGCCAGACGCAGCCGCAAACCGGGTCTACGTCTCCCTCAGCCGGCTGCGCGAGCGCGGGCTGCGCGACGTGATCGAGCGGGATGCAAAGGGGTGGCGCATTTCGCAGGCGGTCCGAGTACGTCGCGCGTGACGGACGCGACGTGGGCACCAAGGCTGCGGTGCTGCGCCAGGATCTCGGTCAAGCGAGCGCCGACGCTCGAGCGTACGCAATCCATGTCGCTCAGCGCCGTGCTGCTCGATCCATCATCTTCGCGAGCGAAAAGAACCCCACGGCCTGGTTGTAGGCATCGTCCGCCACCTGACCCTTGGGCTCCCGGTGTTGCCGCACGACGACGATACGGCGATCAGGAATCACCAGGAGGTGTTGCCCGAGCCAGCCGTCGGCCGCGAACCCGATGACCGGTCCCGGCGTCTCCGCGACAGGCACGATTCCCCGCTGGATCACCGCAGCCAGGCTCGCGCGCTCGCTCTCCTCCAGGCGCGTGCCGACGTCCATCCAGAACGCCGATACTCCGGTCGTGTACCTCTTTCCGACCAGAGGCGCGAGCTTGGCGCCTGCCCCGAAGCCTGCCGCCTTCAGCTCGTCGAGCTTAGCGGTCGTGAGCTCGAGCGTCCAAGGTCCGTACCGGAGCCACCACAAGAGGCCATGGCCGGAGCGGGGCACCGCCTCGGTCGAGGAGGCCACGACCCATTGCTCCGGCAGAATGCGGGCGTCCCCGTACCGTCCCTTGTCGAGCATCACCTGGCCGAGCTTCGCGAGATCCCGCGCATGCAAGGCGAGCCCGTAGAACGCCTGCACGTTGCCGGCGTCGTCCTTCGCCCATTGCCACTCGACGATCCCGAGCGGCGCGAAGATCGTCTCGGCGACGTAGGCGTCGAGCGGCTTGCCGGACGCGGCCTTCACCACGCCCGCGAGGAGCTGCGTCGCCTCGTTGTTGTAGGAGAACTTCTCGCCCGGCTCCTCGACGATCGCGCTCTTTCGGACGAACGCGAGCCGATCCTTCTGCTTGTTGAGATTTCCCGCGCCCTTCCCGTGCTCGAGGCCGGACGTATGAGTCAGGACGTGCTTCAGCGTCACCTTCGCCTTGCGACCCTGCCGCCAGTCCGGAAAAAACGTCGAGAGCGGAACGTCCACGCTCGCGATCTTCCCGTCGGCGACCAGCCGGCCGATCGCCATGCTGACGACGCTCTTCGTCGCCGACATGGTCTCGATCAGGGAGCGCGGCTTGCCGAAGTAGCGCTCGACGACGACCTTGCCGTCGACAATCACGAGCAACGCGTCGGACTTCGTCCGCTCGGCCTCGCGAACGAGATCGTCGAGCGCGGCGGGATCGAGCCCAGCCTCCTTCGCGTCGACCCGCTTCATTGCAGCGTCAGGCTCGACGTCGAAGCGCGCAACCGCGGGCAGCGTAGTCGGCGCTTCCGGCGAGGCGGACGGTGCGGACGCCGCAGCGTGGGCGGCAGCCCTCGCTGCGGCCGGAGCCGCGGGCGACTCGGGCTCCGGACACGACGGCACCGGCGCGGACGCGCAGCCGGCGAGGATTACGAGGGCGAGCAGCGACCGCGAGGGCATGGCGGCGGGCCTAGCGGAACACCTTACCGGCAGCAATCATACGACGGACCTCGTTGGTTCTCCCACCACCTTGCTGCGCGCCGCGGCATACGAGCGCTTCGAGATCGCGCGTGGCGGGAGTTGCACGCCGCCTGCGCCCCTTGCGCCAGGACCTCGGTCATGCGACCGCCCATTCATGAGCGACAGGGACGTTGAGTCGGAGGTCGATCGCGCGCGCTTCGTCGAGACGTTGCGCCGGCTGGCCGACGCGATCGAGAGCGGCGAGGCGTTTCGGATCCAGGTGGCCAACCGGCGCTTCGTCGTCCCGACGACCGCGACGCTCCAGATCGAGCACGAGGTCGAGGGAAATCGCGAAGAGCTCGCGCTCGAGCTGACCTGGAATCGGGCTGGAGACGAGCCATGAGCCGCGCCGCATCGGCCGTGTTGTTGATCGGGGCTCTCGTCGCGTGTGGCGATTCCGAACAAGGCGGCACCGGGGCGAACGGGGGTAGCGCGAGCGGTCCGACCGGATCCGGCGGGGCCGGAGGAACTGGCGGAGCAGGCGGCGGCGGCGGGACCAGTCCGGTCGCGGCGGAGGAGGCGTTCCGGCTGCTGACCGGGACGTTCGACTCTGCCGACCAGGCCGACATGAGCCCGACGTACTTCGCAATCCAGCTCACGACATGCCCCGTCGACGCGCCGGAGCTCGGCGAGCGCGTGCTCTACATCGAGCAAGCGGTCCTCGAGACGGTGACGCAACCTTACCGGCAGCGATTCTACGTCGTCAGCCCAGGCGCCGACCCGACGACGCAGGCCGTGTCGGCCGTCTACGAGCTCCAGGACCCCGATGCCTTCATCGGCGCCTGTGACGGGCCGAAAAGGACGGTCACCGCGGCTGAGGCGATCGCGCGCCCCGGCTGCGACGTTCTCCTCACCCGGGCGTCCGCGCTGAGCTTCGCGGGGGGCACGAGCGGCAAAGCGTGCGAGAGCAGCCTGCAGGGCGCTTCGTACGCGACGAGCGAGGTCACGCTCGACGAGGTCGCCCTGGAGTCGTGGGACCGCGGCTACGACGACACCGATACGCAGGTCTGGGGCGCGACGCAGGGCCCCTACGTCTTCATCCGCAGGACGGCCCTGCCCCCGCCCTGAACGCCAGCTCTCCGCGGCGAGCCTCGCTCGGGAGGGCGTTCGGTCGCTGCCACAAAAAAGCCATCGAAGCTCCTTCGCAGGGCCGCGCGTGACGCTGTCCACTGTCGGCCCATGCCCTGGCAGACTCCTCCGCTCGAAGTGGCGCGGTAGCAATGAGCAACCATGTTTCGCGTCCGCCCCGTTTGGAGCGCAACGGAGGCATCGACGCCCTCCGCGGCCTCTCGATTCTGCTCGTCGTCGTGCACCACCTCGCCCTTCGAATACCGTTGAAGCAGACCGCGCTGGCCGACTACCTGCCCGG
>JAEUKE010000087.1 GCA_016794345.1 Myxococcales bacterium | reverse complement strand
AGAAGGGAAGCTCGAGCCGGAGTGGCGGCTCGGCTATCTGGACGGTGCGGGCGGGCTCTACCTGAGCGCCAAGGATCTGGCGCGCTGGGCGGCTTTCCACGCGGATGCCTTCCCGCCGCGCGACACCCGAGACGACGGCCCGGTGAAGCGCGCCACCGTGCGCGAGCTCCTCTCCGTCGGTACGAGCGACCCGCCGAATGACTTCGCCCACGTCTTCTTGCAGTCGCCGCTCGGGTGGGACGGCCTCCGGTCGTGCGGCGAGCGCGTCCACTGGAAGTCCGGCCTGGTGGAGAGCTTCATGTCACACGTGGTGTTTTTGCCTGATCACGGCGTCGCATTCGCGTCCCTGGCTACGGCACGCATGAACCTGTATCCCGGCCAGAACGACGTGCTGAACGCGCTGCGCGCGACCGGCGGTCTCGAGGCGCGCGAGCAGGAGCCTTCGGCGGAGCTCTCACGCGCCGCCGAGACGTACCTGAGCCTCTACGCCGACTACGACAAGGAGCGCGCGGCGAAGGCTTACACCGAGGAGTTCTTTCGCTTCCACGACAAGGACGAGCGCGCCGCGTGGTTCAAGAAGCAGCTCGCGCGCGTCGGCTCCTGCGAGCTCGGGTCGTTCGAGCATGTCGAGCACCGCGGCTCGGGCCGCTTTCGGATTCGATGTGAGCGCGCCGCGGCGACAATCTCGATCCAGCTCGACAACGCGCTCTCGCTGATCTCCTGGTCGAGCGGGCAATGGCGGTACCGGCCGACACACGCTCAGCGCGAGCGCGCAGGAGCCGTCTGGCGAGCCCTCTCGAAGAAGAAGCCGATCTGGGAAGGGACCGCGACGGCCCAGCAGAAGACCAACCAGGCGGAGCTCTCGGCTGCGCTTGGCAAGCTCGTGGGCTGCAGGCTCGGCGAGGAGCTCGACACAACGTCGCCGGACGAGAGCCTGCACGAGGTCGCGTGTGAGGGCGAGATGCGTCTCTTGCGGACGGTCTTCGCAGAAGGCGACCCGAAGACCGTGGTCCGGGTGGCGCTCGACCCGAAGCCTGTCGTGCCGTCGTGCAAGAGCTGGTGACGACGTGAATCGCCAGCCCTGAGCCCGCCGCGGACGCGTCTTCTGTCGTGAAAGGCGAGGCTGCGGCGCCATGCCCCGTTGTCCCCTCATCTCGCCGCGTCGTCGATCACAGGGCCTGGAGCAGGCGGGCGACTTCGCCTACGCTGCGCCGCGTCGATGCCTGGCGTGAAGAACCTCGCCGCCGGCGCTCTCCCGAAGGAGCAGACGGTGGACGCCCGGAGCCGGTTGGGAGCGCTCATGCGGGCCCACGGTGACGGGGTGTACGCGTACTGCGTGCGCATGCTTCGCGATGCGCCGCTCGCGGCGGACGTGTTGCAGCAGGTCTTCGAGCAGGCCTACCGCGATATCGGCACGCTCCGCGACGAGCGACAGGCCCGATCCTGGCTATTCGGCATCGCGCATCACCGCTGCCAGGACGCGCTGAAGGCGAGGAAGCGGCGCGAGACGCGCCTCTCGGGTGAGCCCGACGCGCTGGACGCGATGCCGGATTCCCAGCCGGATGCGCTCGAGCGTGTCGCCGCCAGCGAGGTCGCGCGCGCTCTGGACGCGTGTGTCCGCGAGCTGTCGGCCGAGTCGCGGACGGCGGTGCTCCTGCGCTTTCAGGAGGGCATGACCTACGAGCACATGGCCACCGTCTGCAGCGAGAAGCCGGCCACCCTGCAAGCGCGTGTGACGCGTGCGCTGCCCGTGCTTCGGCGATGTCTCGAGGCGAAAGGTGTCGAGCTGTGAGCGGCCAGCCTTGTGATCGCTTCGAGCGCGAGGGGCTCGCCCGGATGGAAGCGGGCCTGCCTCCGGACGATCACGAGATCGGGTGCTCGACCTGTCAGTCTGCCCGTGAAGACTACGAGCGGCTCGGCCGGGCATTGGCCGAGCTGCCTCCGATCAAAGCACCAGAAGGCTGGGAGCGGCGTGTGCTGGATTCGCTCCCCGCATCGCAATCTGCGACGGGGCGCCTCTCCTGGATGCCCTGGGCGTTGGGTCTCGCCGCCGCTGCGGCGATCGTCTTCTTCATCTGGCGGCTGGATCGGCCCACGCCCGGTCCGCTCAGCGTTCGCCAACAGGTCGTGGCAACCAGCTCGGGCCGGCGCGCCGACTCGGCAGCGGTGGGAGACTCGATCCGTGTGTCGACCCAGGGCGGCAGCGGCGAGGTCCGCGAGCTGCGCCTGTACCGCGACACGACCGAGCTCGTGGCGCGCTGCCCGGGCGACCCAGGCTGTGCGATCGTCGACGGCGCGCCACGGCTGACCTTCGTGCTCCAGGCTCCCGGCAGCTATCGCTCGCTTGCGATCGTCGGTCCGCAGAAGGCGCCCGAGCCTGCGGGAGCGCTCGACGAGGACGCCCGGGCGGCGTCAGCCGCCGGGGCGTCCGTGGAGATGAGTCGAGCGGTGGACGTGGAGTGAGACGAGTCAGCCGATGACCACGGCCGGCCCGAAGTCCCAGTCGAAGTGCCACTCCCCCGGGGGCGGCGGTGGATCCCTGTCCATCCGCTCGTAGCCGGGGTGGTCGAGCTTGATGTCGGCAGGTGCGATCGGCTCCTGGCCCGTCTTGCGGAGGCTCGCGTGGTCCGATGGCGTGTCGGCATCCCCGAGGACGATCTCGTACCTGCTCTTGGCCAGCTCGCTGTTGTCGTCCGTCACCCGGACGACGAGGCTCGCCGCGTCCTCGCCCCCACTCAAGCTGATGTCGGCGAGCTGCTTCCCGTCCGCGTTCGCTCCCCGCACTCTCGCCCACTTCCAGGGGTCGGGAGCTCGGATGGCGAGCGAGTTCTTGTTCGGCACGAAGAGCCTTTGGACGTAATAGCGCGCGATTGCCATGGGCGACTCTTCCCTTCTCAGCCGATGATGTCGGTCGGCTCGAAATCCCAGTCGCACTGATACGGTGGGGGCGGCGGGTCCTCATCCATGGCCCAGCCCCCGCCGATACCGTCCAGCACGATGTTTGCCCCCGCAATCCCAGGTTGGCCGACAGGGCGGAGCGAAGGATCGGCCGGCTTGCTCAGAGCATCCCCGAGGATGATTTCGTAGTGACTGAAGGCCAGCTCGGTGTTGAGGCTCGTGACCCGCACGACGAGGACCGCCATGTCTCTGCTTCCCGTGAAGGCGATGTTCGTGAGCTGGCTGCTGTCCTGCTTGCAGCCTCGCACCCTCGCCCATGACCACGGGTTCGGAGCGCGGATCGTGAGCAGATCTTTCTGCGGTACATCGTTTCGCCAAACGTAATAGCGCGCGATTGTCATTCTTTCGTTCCTCCAGACCATCATTCATTGGACACACTGAAGATGATGAACTTCGCCCAGACATGCGGGGGCAACCGCTCCGCGACGGACCGCTGAGCCTCCGCCAGCGCTCGTACAGGTTGGCGAACGAGGTCGCCCTGATACAACGCGCGCATCACGCTTCGGGTGTCGTCGTCGTCTATCGAGCCCAGCGACGCGATCACGCTCCCGCTTCCGTTCGCCAGGAAGGCCGTGGCCAAGGACCCCCACACCTCTTCGTGGCGCGTCGCGGCCGAGGAGCAGGCGGCCAGCACGACGACGTCGGCAGCGAGGCCGCTGTCGAGGATGGCATCGGTCGACCAGCGCCCGTCCGCCATGCTGAGCCAGGCGCCGCCGCCGTCGAGCCCGGCGTGTACGCCCAGGTGGAGGAGCTCGAGCGGACCGGCGGTCTCGACGAGGCTCCTCGTCGCTGCGTCGGAGACGACCGCCGTGGTGCCGAGGGCACGCGCGATCTCGCCAGCCTCGACGCGAGCGGCCGGCAAGGTGCCGTCCGCGTCGGCCATCACGAGCCTCCGGGATGCCGGGCTCCGGTCGTGCTCCGCCGCGAAAGCACGCAGGCTCGGCATGATCGCGAGCGGCCGCTGCTGGACGAGGAAGCTGTCCGACCGGCGCAACGCGGCGTACGGGATCGCTGCGAGCCATCCGCTCACGACGAGGTGCAGCGGGCTCGGACCGGCCTCGACGTCCTCCGGAATGAGGATGCTCCCCAGCTCGGTCGCCAGCTCCTGGTGATCCGGATCGGCGGCGAACCGCTTCGCCAGCTCGCGCACGGGCGCGGCATCCCCGCGCTCGAGGAACCGCACGTCACCCTGCGCAGGCTTGTGAGCGAGGTAGAGCGTTCCGAGGATCTCGACGGGGACCACGACCTCGCGACCGGCGAGCGCCTGCCCGAGGTCGTCGGTCGCTCCCACGGCGCCCTCGAGCCGGCGCCAGGATGATGCGATGTCGTGCGCGTCTCCTGGCGGACCGACGAGCGACCCGTTCGCGATCAGGGCATCCATGAAGGACCGCGCGGTGAACGCGTCGAGGACGCGCACAGCTTGGGCCGTCCGGCCCTGTCGGACGAACAGCGAGAGGAGCGCCTCGTAGGGCTGCCGGCGACGCGGGATCATCCAGGCCTGCAGCTCGCTCTGTTCCATGGCCGCGCGCATCTCTTCCACGATGGCGATCGAGCGCTCGTAGCCCTGCTCGGCAGCGCGATCGTTCCCCAGCCGCTCGAGGATTCGTGCGCGCTCGTATTCACCCCACCAGGCGTCGTTGCTGCGCGAGAGCTCGAGCGCACGATTCATCGACGCGAGCGCATCCTCCAGTCGACCGGCGTCCGCCTCCAGCATGGCGAGCACCGCGTGGTAGGAGAAGTCGAAAGGCCCCTTCCAATCCGCGAGGTAGGCAAAGCCTGCCTGGGTGTCGCCGGTCAGGTGGGCGTTGTACGCCAGGTTCTGGCGCGCCGCCGTGATCGCCTCGTGGCTGCCCGTCTGCTCGGCGCGCGAAAGCGCTCGCTGGAACGCGAGGTCCGAGAGATGAACCATGTCGGCTTCCTGGCGCAGGATGCCTTGCTTCAGATCCACGTAGACGAGATCCGCCGGCTTGCCCTCGAGCAGGCTCGCCGCCAGCTCGTACTCCCGCTCCGCGCTGCGGGCGTCTCCGACCGAGCGCATCACGTCCCCCCGCATCAGCGCCGTCAGCCCCAGGAGCCGCCGGTCCGCTGCCATCTCCGCGGCGGCGAGCGCTTCATCCAGAGCGCCGAGCGTCTCGGTGAGCCGGCGCTCTCTCCAGAACGATCCGGCCAGCGCGAACCACGCTCGCGCGAGCTCGCGATTGTCGCCCTGCGCCTCGAACGTCGTGATGGCCTCGCTCAGCGCGGTGCGCGCGCCCTCGCGGTCACCTGACCGATCGCGAAGCACGCCGAGAACGGCGAGCGCTTGCGGGCGCAGCCGTCCCTCCAGCGCGCCCGTGGCGAGCCGCTCGGCCTCGGCGCTGTTTCCGAGCTGCAGCTCGGCGCGCGCGAGCAGGATCACATCGGCGGGGTTTCCCTGCGTGACGTGACTCTCGTGGCAAGCATCCCGCGCCTCTCGCCACTGTCCCCGATCGACGGCGCGCGCGCAGCGCGACGAGGCCGACTCGAGATGCCCGTCCATTGGGCAAGCCGAGAGGGTGATGGCGAAGAGCGCCCCGCGGCTCAAGAGCTTGGAGAGGCCAACTCGGACCCGCGCGTGCGCGTGTGCGAAACACCCCTCCATCGGAGCGGCAGCATACGGCGCGAGCGCGGGCGGAACAACCACCAGGAGCCCGAGCTGACGAGCGCGTCTCGAAAGTTTGTTGAGATCGGGGAGGGCCGGGCGCCCACGAGATCGGCGCCGGCCGAAAGGCAGGGTGGGGGGGCGCCATTTCTTTGTCCGCGTTCGAATCCGACAGAGCCGAGGAGAGGCGATGATGCCTGCGGGAACAGCGCTGCGTCCGATCGAAGCATCGAGGCTGACATGGCTCGGGGCAGACCGTGCTCCGCGCCGATGGGAGGTACCGCGCGCACGAGGGGTGGCCCTGGTCGAGCCGTACCGCAGCGGGCAGCGTATTTCCCGCTACGTGCTCGGGAAGCGGTTGGGTCGTGGAGGGATGGGCGTGGTCCACGCGGCTCACGACACTCGGCTCGACAGGTTGGTCGCGCTCAAGCTGCTGCCAAGCAGTCTCGTCGCGGACCAGGAGTGGCGGCACAGCTTCTGGCGGGAGGCATATTGCGCTTCGCTCGCCGCACATCCTCACGTGGCCATGGTCTTCGACGTCGGCGAGGCAGACGAGATCCCGTTCCTGGCGATGGAGCTGGTCGACGGTCAGAGCCTGAAGGCGCTCCTCGCCAGTCAGCTCCCGCTCGACGCGGCCCGCGCCCTCGCCATTGCGCGGATGATCGCGGGCGGCTTGGCGAGGGTGCACGCGCAGGGGGTGGTCCACCGCGACATCAAGCCTGACAACGTCATGGTCGCCCGGGACGGCACGATCAAGCTCGTGGACTTCGGGATCGCGAAGCCGCTCTGGTGGACGGACGCGCCTTTCGCGGAGCACAGGCCCCAGCAAGACGACCACTCCGCCTCACGCACGGGGCGTGTCGTTGGTACGGCTGCCTATATGGCGCCCGAGCAGGCGTACGGTGGCGAGGTCGACCTCCGAGCCGACATCTACGCCACCGGTGTCCTCCTCCGCGAGCTGTGGGGGGCCGTGCGGCCGAGCCGGGGCATCCCGGCGGACCTGGCGGCGCTTGTCCAACGGTGTCTGGAGACGGACCCGGAGCGGCGCTTCCCGGACGCGGGCGCCCTTCAGCTTGCGCTCGGAGGGTTGAAACCGTGGCCGCCGTCTCGAGCGACCGCGGGGTGATCGTCACGAGCGGCCGCGCCGATCGAGCGAGAACCGACCCCCGCCGCAGAGCGTGAGGGCCAGGAACACGGTGGACAGGAAGAAGGGGTATTCGAAGGGAACGCCGCCGCCGCTGCCCACGAGCTTGGCCTGGTTGGCGTGTGTGGTGATCCAGGCGACCGTCATGGTCACGAACAGGCTCGCCGCGGCCGGACGAGTGAAGAGGCCCAAGAGGACGAGCGCGCCGCCGACGAGCTCGCTCAGCGTGGCGGCGTAGGCGAGGAGCGTGGGGGCTGGCAGGCCCTTCTGGGCGAGGCCGTTTGCGAAACCTTCGGTCCCCATCCTCACCTTGGAGAGACCGTGCAGCGCGAGGAGGCCGCCCGACGAAACGCGGATCACCAGGAGGGCTACGTCGTCGAGGAAGGCCGAACGTCGGGTGAGCCAGCTCATCGGCGATCTCTAGCTCATCCTGGTTCTCGTGGTGAGCAACTCTCGCCGCAGCGGCAGGCACGCGGCCATCCGGCGTCGACCTTCGAGGCTCGCCAAGAGACCGATCGTGCGCGTGGGCCCGGTTTTGCGAAGGACGCCGGCCGCCGGAAACCTGCCCGTTTGGGACGGCGCTCCTACGATGCCGCCATGGCTGACGCCGTCCGAACTGCTTTGGCTCTGGTGCTCGTCGCAGGCTGCGCGACACCCACGCCTCCTCAGGAGCCCGCGCAACCTCCTCCGGTGGCGGCGCCTCGAACCGCGTCCGATATGGCCGTCGAGCCGGTCGAGCCGGTCGCGCCGGTGGAGCTCGTGGTGGCGAAGCCCGACCCGACGTGCGGCGCGGACCACCTGTGCAACGGCGAGTCCTGTTGCACGAAGCTCGATGTCCCGGCCGGCTCGTACCCCGACAAGAGGGCGGGCAAGGTCGACGTCGGCGCGTTCCGCCTCGACAAGTACGAGCTCACGGTCGGGCGGGTCAGAGCCTGGCTCGAGGCCGGACGCCCGACGCCTCATGACGGAGCTGTCATTGGAATGGACTCGAGCGGTCGCCCGGTGACCTGGTCGGGCGCCTGGCGCACCCAGAGCGCCGAGCACCTCCAGGGCTGGGCTCGCTACGACACGTGGAGCGCCGGCGACCCCGCGCTGCCGAAGAACTTCATCGACTGGTACACCTCGGCCGCCGTCTGCGCCTACGCGGGCGGCCGCCTGCCGACGGACGCCGAGTGGCGCTACGTGGCGGTCGGCGGCGAGGAGGACCGACCGTTCCCGTGGGGCGCCGACGCGCAGACGCCGGACCGCGCGGTCTTCAACTGCTCCGGCGACGGAAACCCGAGCTGCTCGCTCGCCGACATCCTCCCGGTGGGCTCGAGGCCGCTCGGCGCGGGCCGCTGGGGCCACATGGATCTGGCGGGATCGATGTTCGAATGGACGCTCGACGCCGGCGGATCGGAGGCCACCGTCTCTCGCGGAGGCGGCTTCTGTTACATCGGGGGCATCGACCGTCGCGCCAAGAAGGCCGACACTGTCGCCAACATCCGGCGCGACGCGCCGACGACGACGAGCCACATGGTGGGCGCGCGCTGCGCCTTCGACGTGCCGGGAGGAGGGCCGGGCCATGCGCTCGCTTCGCGCTGAGCTCGTGGTGGTCGTGTTCGCTGGAGCAGCATGCGCGGAGGCGCGCGACACCCCGCGCGAAGATGCCCAGGCGCAGACGGCGGAGCCACGTGCGGAATCGCAGGCGGTGAAGACGCCCGCGACCGCCGTGCTCGTCCCGGCCAATCACACCGACATACCGGTGCCGCCCTCGTGTGGGCCCGGAATGAAGCTCGTCCCCGGTGGCACGCTGTCGACCCTGGAACGAGGCAAGGACGTGACGATCGCACCGTTTTGCCTCGACGAGGTGGAGGTCGACGTGCGGTCCTGGCGAGCCTGCGAGCGAGCCGGTGGGTGTCCGAAGCTCTCCTCGCGGACCGATTGGGACAACCCGGACGAGGACAGAATCGTCAGTCGATTCTGCAATGGCGGGCGCAGCGACGTCGACGATCAGCCGGCGAACTGCGTCAGCCAGGAGGAGGCGAGCCGCTATTGTGCGAGCGGAAGAAAGCGCCTGCCGACGGGCGACGAATGGGAGTGGGCCGCGCGTGGCGGCAAAGACGGTCGCGCGACACCCTGGGGAAGCCCTGTCGCGACCGACCAGATCTGCTGGGGCAAGCCGAAGAAACGGACGGGCACGTGCGCCCGCCGCTCGCACGCGCTCGACGTCACCCCTCTCGGGGTCCACGATCTGGGCGGCAACGTCAGCGAATGGGTGAGCCCGCCGTCACGGAGCCGCAACGCAGCTGCGCGCTGGGTCTACGGAGCGTCGTGGTACGCGGTCGATGACGGATACGCGCGTGCAGCGCTGGGCGGCGTCCAGACGCCGGCGCGACGCGCGGAGACGATCGGCTTCCGGTGCGCGGCCGACGCGCCGTGAGCGAACGTCACGGCTTCATCATGTGGATCGTGCCCGATTCACGGCCGACCAACACGTAGCCCGAGCGCGTGATCGCAAGCGACGTCGCGCTCTCGGTAAGCGGGCGGCGCGTGCGCTCCTTCCCGGTGCGGGCGTCGAGCAGCACGAGCGCGACCTTCGTCGCGGCGGTGGGCTCGGCGTCGGCCACCGACGTGACGACCGCGATCTCCGCGCCGTCGGTCGACGGCGCGAGCGCCTGCACCCATCCGGGGGCAGGGACGAGGCGCGCCTTGCCGGTGGCGACCTCGATGAATCGGAGGACGTAGCTCGTCTCGCCGCCTGCCGTCGTCCGCACCGCGCCGGGACAAACGATCTCCGCCTCGGACACGGGGCGGCAAGCCAGGCCGACGTCGTCGATCTTGCCCGACGGGAGCCCGGCGGGAATGGTGAACGCCAGCGCCTGCCCTTTGGTCTCCTCCTCGCGCAAGATGCTGCGTTCGCGAAACACGACGCTGCGCGGTGAGAGCAGGTTGCCATTCCAGTACTTCGAGTCCAGCGTGCCGTCCGACTCCGGGGTGAGGGGAGCGGCGAGGTCTCTCTCTCCCGAGGCGAGGTCCCAGGCTTCGATGTCGCCGCGGGTCGTCGCGATCCAGAGCCGTTTGTCGCCTTCGAATGCGAGACCGCTGACCCAATCGGTCGGCAGGTCATGGACCACGTCACCCGTCGCGAGGTCGACGACCCGCGCGCCGCCGCCGTATTCGGACTCGCGGGCGTCGTGGGCGACGAGCCTGCCGTCCGGCGAGAGCGCGAATCGATGAGCTTCAGCCCCCTTCTTGTCGAAGAGCACCTTCGGCGCGGACGCAGGCTTCTCCAGGCTCCAGCGCAGGACCTTGCCGTCTCGTCCCGAGGAGACCAGGAACCGATCGTCGGCCGACACGCCGAGCCAGGACACCGCCTCGCCGTGACGGCGCGCGGCGCCGGTCCGATCGAATGTCGTGGGATCGACGGAGAACAGCTCGGTGCCTCGCGCCGCCACGACCGCGGTCCCCGATGCGGATACCGCCGCGACGCCAACCTCAACGGTCGCGTCGGCGTCGTAGCGCTTCTTTCCTCCGCCGAAGAGCACGCGCTCGAGCGTCGCGTGGGATCCGCGCCTCGAAGCCAGCGAGAGGACGGAATCGTGGGTCAGCCAGAGTCCGCTGACGTCGTCCGAGCCCACGGCGTGGAGCTTCTGCGCGCCGCTCGGCAAGTCGACGACGAAGACGCCTGAGCTCCCGGTCGTCATCGCGTACGCGAGCGTCGTGCCATCTCGGGAGAGGGCGACGGCGCTGGGGTACTTGTCGGCTTTCTCGAAGACGACGCGACCTTCTTTCGAGAAGACGACGACCCGGTCGAAGCTGCAGGCGGCGATCGCGCCGGAACCCGGGGCGTTGGCGACCGAGCGCAACGACGAGCGCTCTCCAGCGACGGTGAGGCTTCGGAGATCGGACCCGGTCTTCACGTCCACCTCGCGAATGGTGGCTCCGTCCGCGACGAGCAGCGTTTCGTTGGAGGTGAACACCGGCGCGACCAACCCGCCGCTCCGGGAGATCACGCGGGCTCGCGTGCGCCTCATCACGTCGAACACGACGACGCCCTCCTTGAAGTCGTTGACCGCGACGAGGCGGGCATCGGGGGAGAAGGTGATCCCGCCGGGCTCGCGGTCGCCCGCGAGCTGAACGGTCCCGATCTCCGCGCCGGGGCCTGACGCCGCGGTGCCTCGCACCCGGACCTTGCCCTGATCGTCCACGACGGCGAGCTGCGCGCCATCGTCCGACAGGGCGGCGAGGACGAGCGCGCTCGGGAAGTCCGCTCCGCCGGGGCCTAGCTCGATGACCCGCTCGCCGATCTCGGGGAGGGAGACCGCCGGCGGGGCGGTCGGCTTGCTCGACACCGCAGGCGCGGCGCTGGCGCACGAGGCCAGCAGGAGCGACGCAGCGAGCGTCGGGAGCCTCATCGCGACGTCTCCTTCGCCGAGCTCGCGGACACACACAATGGGCTGTCGACGTCCACGCGAAGGTGCGTGCAGAGCTTGGCGCTCTCTTCCGACGGGTTCGTCCAGTTCATGTCCGCCGTGAGCCTGCCGGCGACAGAACCGTCAGGATAAAGCAACGTGGTGCCCTTCGGGATCGCATAGACCTTCTGCCTTCCGCCGAGCGCTGCCAACCCACCGCTTCGGTTGTCGCCCGCCGCGCTCTCGCCCAGCACCTTGAGGCGCACGCACGAGCTCGCCAGCTCGAGCAGCTCGGCATGGGGAGCGCCCTCCGGGGCCGCGGTGCTCGCTTGGACCTCGTGCAGATCGCTCGAGAGGCTCGACCCGCGGAGGACGGCGGCCCCGTCGAGGTAGAGCACGCTCGAGCGGCGCACCTCACGATACGAGGGCGGCGCCCAGGCGCCGTCGAGCGTGCTGGGGGACATCGATCGTCCCCAGTCGTTTCGTTTGCGAGAGAACGAAAACGGCTTCGGTGCCCGGTAGGAGAGGGCGAGCTGCTTTGGAGCGACCTTCATCTCGCGCACGATCCCCTCGGCCGAGACCGCCCACCCGCCGCGCTTCGGCAGGATCGGCGCGCCGACGAGGGCGCCCGGCGCGAAGGTGATCGACGTCCCGTCGCGATAGGTCTCGGTCAGCTCCTCCGAGAGGAGCGGGATGAGATCGACCTTCCGAACGAAGGCGCGTACCTCCACAGGGTCGGCCGCGGCGCCGCTGGAGCAGTGGCCCGGCGCCGAGCTCGGCACGGACTCGACCTGGACGAGGTCGGCGCGGTCCGCGACTACCCGCCACGTGCTGCCGCGGGCGCCCCCGCGGAGCGAGGAGGTGTCGACGGCGACGGCGCTTGCGGGCGGCTCGGTCAGCGCGCGCGCGGCAGCCTCGCTCGAGGACGCGCGTCGACCGGTGACGACGAAGCCCGTCAGCTTGGTGCCCACCAGGCGATCCTGGAGCTCGGTCGCCCGCTTCCCCGCCGCGAGCCTCGCCGGCGAGTCGGCCTTTTTCTTCCGCGGTGCCGCGGCGACGAGGGACAGCGCAAGGAGAGCAACGACGACCTGGGCGTGCCGGCGCATGGTGGCCTTATAGGCGGCCGGCTCGGTGAATGCACGCCATCGCTCGGGCACCAGAGCCCCCATGCTCGCTCTCTCCGCAGCGCTCGATGCGCCGGAGTCGGACTCCCCCGATCTCGTCGGGAAGGTGCTCGCGGGCGTGTGGGAGGTCGTGCGCCACGTCGCCATCGGGTCGATGGGCCACGTGTACGAAGTCCGCCACACGGACGGCGGGCCGGCGCGCGCCGCGGCGAAGGTTCTCCACACCGAGCTGGTCCACAACAAGGAGGTCGCCTTCCGCTTCCGGCGCGAGGCCGAGATCCTGGACGCCATCCACAGCCCCCACGTGCCCCGGCTCTTCGATCGCGGCCGTGACGAGATGGGCAGGCCGTTTTTCGTCATCGAGTACATCGCGGGGCGCGAGCTGTTCCAGGTGCTCGAGGAGCAGAAGACCCTGCCGCTGCACCCGGCGCTCGAGATCACACGACAGATCTGTCAGGCCATCGGCGCCGCCCACCGCGCCGGGATCATCCACCGCGATCTGAAGCCCGAGAACATCATGATCGTGGGGAGCCCCGCGGCGCCCGAGGTGAAGATCCTCGACTTCAGCGTCTCCAAGATGGATGACATCGCGCTCACCCAGGCGGGCACCATCTTGGGCACGCCGGCGTACATGCCGCCGGAGCAAGCCCTGGGGCAGGAGATCACGCCCAAGGTCGATGTCTACGCGGTGGGCGCGATGCTCTACGACATGCTCTGCGGCCAGGCGCCGTTCGACGAAGGCGAGCCGGGGCGGACGCTCGGGGCGCTCCTCACGCGGGACGCGCCGCGACCGCGGAGCCTCGCGCCGGATCTGCCGGAGGAGGTCGAGGCGGTCATCTTGCGGGCGATCGCGAAGGATCCTGCGAAGCGCTACGCGAGCATCGACGCGCTCGAAGGCGAGATCGGCCTGCTCCTCGGGAACGTCTCGGGTCTCCGCAAGAGGAGCCACGAGGTGGACGACGAGGCGGCTCGCCCGACGCAGGTGCCTTCGCCGGCCGGCGCTACGCGGGTCGCGGCGGCGCCGAGGCGCCGCGTCGCCGTCGCGATCACGTCTTTGGTCCTCCTCGTCGCGGCGGTCGTCGCGGTCGCCGTGCGCCTCTTCGTCTGACCGTTGGCTACGCTCCGCGCGACGAAGCGAGCGCGTCGCGCATCGCCTGGATGTCGGCGCGCTGCTTGGAGAGCCAGGTGTCGGGATCGAGCCGCGGGAGCTCGGGCGCGGCCATCGCGATCTCCGTCGCCAGGTCGCGGCGCTCACCCTGGCGGGCGGTCGGCGCGGCGAGCTCATCCAGGACGAGGCGGGGATCGTAAGCGCGGCCGGCGCGGGCGCGTTTGCCCCGAAGGGGACCGAGCCGCTCGGTGGCCGCCCGAAGCACCGCCTGCGGATCGGCGCTCGCGTCGAGGCCCGTCATTCGGCTGACCGCGGCCTCGAGCCGGAGCCGCTTGGGCGACTCGAGCGCGCCCCCCATCCGCTCCTTCTCCAGCGCCGCCCAGAGCACCGGGAAGTGATCGGGGCTCCCGTAGAACCCGAGGAGGTGCTCGCGCCCGTGTGCCGTCGCCGCCGCGAGCACGCGGGCCTCGTCGGCCGGATCGCCGAGGAGGGCCAGGAGCCTGAGCGCCTCGAGCCCGAGCTCCGCCGGTACGCGATCGCGCTCGGCGTCCTCCAGCATCACCCGCAGCGCCGCGCGCGCCCCGTTGTCGCCGTGCAGCAGGAGCTCCCGGAGCACCGCCATTTCGACGTGTGGTCCCCCGCTCGCGCGCAGCCGCGAGCAGAGCTCTCGCGCGAGCGGCTGGGGAGCATGACGCAGGCATCCGATGGCCTCGATCGCCACGAGCTCGTCGGGGTGAGCCAGGAGCGGCACGACCGCCCCGGCAGAGAAGACCCCGCGCCGTCGCGCGACGCGGAGCGCGCTCACCAACACCGGCGCGGGCGCGTCGCGCAGCAGATCCGTGATGGCCCGATCGACCTCCGGGCTGGAGCCGAGCACGAGGCCGTCGACGAACGCGCCGTGTACGAGCTCGGGCGCGCGTCGGAGCGCGAGCATCACCCAGCGGAGCGCGGCCGCGCCGCGCGCACAGCCGAGCGAGACGGCGAGCGCGAAGCTTCGGCCCCAGTCCGGCACCGACCACTCGGTGGCGTAACGCCAGGCGGCGGCCGGTACGACGAGGGCAGGCGTGTCGGGGTGGAAGGGCCGATCGAGGGAGTAAAGCAGGTCGAGGTTCGCGAGGAGACGGTCCTCGAAGCTCGAAGCGGCGGACCAGGGCTCCGTCTCGTGGAGCCTGCGCAGGCCGCCGAGGATGCCGATGTCCTCGAGCGCATCACGGCCGAGCCCCTCGATCTCCTTGCGAGGCAACGCCGCCGGGGGCTTCTCGAGCGACGGGACGCCGTCGCCGGCGGGGATGGACGTGTCGGCCGGCGCGTCCCAAGCCGGTCGAACCGCGAGGATCTCCGGGTTGGGCACGAACGGGAGCTCGAAGGTGGCCGGCACCCCGACGCTCGCCGAGAAGGGGACCAGCGCCGCACGAGACCCGGCGACGGGTAGGGAGGCGAGCTGGTCGAGGAGCTGCGCACGGAGCGGCGCGGCCTGACGCTCGACCTCCGCCAGGAGCTCCTCTTCGCCGTCGTCGGGGAGCGCCCCGCGCGCGCGGCGAACCGCGGCGGTGAACGCGTCCACGTCAGCAATGACAGTGTCGTCATCCGCCGAACGCTCGATGAGCCGGGTCAGGCACCCGCTCGCGTCGCGTATGGCACCCTCGGCGGCGCCCTCCGGCATCCGGAGGAGCATCGCCTCGAGCTCGTCGCGTATGGCGTCGACCTGCTCGCGGATCGGCTCGTCGTGCTCGCGCTGGGAGCTCATGTCGGCGCCTCCAGCGCGACGATGCCGCGCTCGTCGCCCTCGGACGCCAGCGTCAAGAGCGCGTGAGGGGCCGGGGAGAAGCCGGTCTGCCAGGCGAGCACCACATGGACGGCGGCCAGCGCGCCGGTGGCCGCGCCGGTGTCCCCCCACGCCTCGGTCAGGCGCGTGATCTCCGTCTTCGGAGGCGAGATCAGGTCACTGCACCGCACCGAGCAGAAATCCCACTCCTTCGCTCGATGCCGCTCACCATTGATGTCCGGCAGCACCCAGCCGAGCGGCCTGGCGGAGAGCGGCCCGGCGGAGAGCGCAACCAGATCCGTCAGGAGCTCGGCGACCCTGGGCTCCTCCCACGTCTTCGGCAGCTCCTTGCCGCTTGCCTGCGCTGCGATCGTGGCGAGCGCGGGGCGCTGGCTCGCCGAGCCGACAGCGAGGAACGCGGCGCCCTCCGACGGCACCATCCCGCCGTGAGCGTCTTCCGAGAGGATTCGCTTCGACTCCAGGAGGTGCTCGAGGACACGTGGGTGGTGGTAGCTGTCGACACCTCCGACGAGCACGGGTGTATCGCCGGAGGCGGCCAGCGCGAGCTCCAGCGCGGTGGCGAAACCGGCGTGACCGATGCGGACCGCCACGCTCCGGTGGGCGTCGATGTCGAGCTCGCTCACGCGGCCGAGCGCCTCGAAGAAACCGGCGCCGAGCCGCTTCTCCTCCTCTTCGGGGAGCGGCCTTGGCTCGGGCAACGCGCAGAAGACACGAACACGCGCCCCGTCGGCGAGCCCGAGGCCGGCCGCGGCCTCACGGAGCGCGGGGGCGGCGAAGCGCAACATTCGCTCGACCCCGACGACTTCGTCCGGGATCCGCCGCGCGCGTGTGGTGCCGATCCGCTTCGACCCATCCGACGCCAGATCGAAGGAGCGATTGGCGAGCTTGCCGGCGCGCGCGGCAAGCACGCTCGAGAGCGCGCCAGGCGCGAGCGCCGTCGCGGCGCCGACCGAGAGGATGCTTCGCCGCGGAGGGCTCACAGGAGGTTGCCCTCGTCGTCCATCTCGGGCTCCGGCGGCTCGCCCAATCGTTCGCGCTCGCTCGCCATCCGCGCCTCGATCTCGCGGGCGAGCGCCGGATCCGCTTGCATGGCGGCTCGCCAGCGCCGATCGATTCGAAGCCAGGCGCCGAGCGAGAGCTTGGCGTCGGCGAGGGCCTTCTTCGGCTCTCCGCGCTCGAGCAGCACGGAGAGGTCGGCGTAGTCGCGAGCCGTGACGGCGTCTTCTTCGGGGCGGGCGTGGCGCGCCTGGGCCGCCTGGAAATGGAGCGCGTACTCCTCGTGGATGCCCCCGGACTCCTTCGGCATGGAGGCCAATCGCTCGGCGAGCGAACGCTCTTCGAGCCCCCAAGCGTGTTCGTCGAGGCCGTGTCTCTGGAGCACCTGGTCCCGAGGCCCACGCTCCTCGAGCAGCTCCGCGGCGACGTTCGCGTGCTCCTCCAGCGTGAGCGTGGGCTCGGGCCCGAGCGGGAGGTCGAGCGCTTCGTGCCGCGCCATTTCGAGATCCTCCGGGGAGAGCGGTGGCGGGGCTTGCCCTCGTTTGGCGTCGGAGCGCAGCCAGCCGTATCCAAAGCGCCCGCGCGGCAGCTCCCGGAGGGCAGTGAAGAGCTCGCGCTCCGGCGCGTCGGTCGCGGCAGCCGCGTCGAATGGCGCAAAGGAGACGAGCACTCGGTCGACGGCGGCGACACCCCCGTCGGGCGCAGCCACGTTGCCGCGCCACACCAGATCGAGCGTCCCGCGACCGACGTCCACGACGAGCGTGTCGAGCGCGAGCGGGACCTCCTCGAGCTCTTCGCCGGCCATGACCCAATCCACCACCACGCGAGGCGCGTATGCGGGGAGGTCCACCTCGAGGCGGCCGTCTGGCTCGTGCACGCCGAGAAGGGTGATCGGCGCGTTCTTCGGAATCGTCTCGACGGTGAGCGCAGGGTTGGCCGCCTGGAACAGGCTGAAATCGAAGTCGTCTCCGAACGCCCCGAGCTCATCGGGATCGGGCGTCGGGCGCGCTCCGACGCGCGTCTCCCCCGGCCCCGAGATCACGAGCCAAGGGGCCCGGAGCGGGACCTTCCCGGCGGACTGCGACGAGAGCGCGAACGAGAGGGCCGCGTTTCCGACGCGGACGCCAACGGAGCGTGTCAGCCCGCCGCCAGATGGCGTCGGGATCACGTCGAGCTGGCCGACGAGGATGATGTCCGCCAGCGGCTTGTAGGGGACGAGATCGTCCGGCAACGGCTCGTCGGAGTCCGCGCGCGGCGGCTCGACCGACCACGGCCGCGGCTCGACGAACGTCGCGCGCACGCGTGACGCTTCGGGTCGGCCGAAGCTCACCGTCGTCTTGATGGCAATGGTGAGCCCCGGGTCGGGGAACCCGAACGGCGTGACGGCCACCAAGCAGGGGACTTGGAATGGCTTCCGCTCCCCCGGAATGCGGACGGGAGCCTCGCCTACGAGGGCACGTTTCAACCAGAAGCTCCTCCCCCCTCATTCGATGAGGGGGGCCGGGGGGGAGAAACCACGAGCGCGAACGTCACCAGGCGAGACGGCGTCGCCAATGTGTTCACCACGTCATCCTTTGAGGAGCGCGAGTGGCTTGAACGGGAACTCGAAGAGCTTGAACTTGCACTGCTCCGGATAATAGGAAATCGTGTCGGACTTTTCCCACCAGAGAATGTCGACCCGATAGAGACCCTTGAAGCCGACCTTCATCTCGCCGGCGACCTTCACCTCGAAGTCCCACAGATCACGGGTCTTCAGCTCGGCGCCGCCAGAGAAGGCGAACTCGGTCACCGCGCCGCCCGCGACCTCGAGCGAGCTACGCCAAGCGATCTTCACCCGGAAGAAGAGATCCAGCTTGGCCTCCAGGCTGCCGCCGAAGTTGGGCTTCACCTGGCCCGCCTCGCAGCTCGCGGAGAGCTTGGGGACGATGCAGAAGTCGATGTCGACGCCGACCGTGGCCTCGAGCCCGATGTAGTTCAGCGCAGACGAGAGCGCGCTGCCGGCGCCGGGGATGAAGAGGTTGGCGAAGTAGGCGATCGGGATACCGAACGAGCCCTTCCACTCGACCAGCTTCTTGAACTCGAACGTGAGCTCCCATTTGCGATCGACGTGGTGCTTGTACTTCTTGATCGCGGGGGAGTCTTCCTTCAGCTCCTCCCATTGCACGCTGAACTCGACGTTCGGCATGTCGCAGAGCTTGAGCCCGAAGCTCGCCGGCAGACCGGCGAGCGAGGCGAGCTTCTGGAAGATCTTCACGAACCGCTCGATCGTCGCGCAGGCCGCCTTGACCTTCTCGAGCGCCTCGCCCTCCAGCGCAAACGCTACCTGCGTGGAGGGGACCGATCGGAAGATGTATTTGTCGCCGCCGCTGCAGGCGAGGACGTCCACCTTCACCTCGACCGGATTGCTGTACGCGTTCCACATCCGGATGAACTGGACGAGCGACACGCCCATGCCGGCGAGCGCCTGGACGCCGTTCGCCTGCGTCGCGGTCCGCTCGCGAGCAGCCTGCCCGGCCTTCGCCTCGGCGTTGGCCTGGGCTCGGCCGCGCGGGGGCTTCAGGTCCTTCGGGGCGAGCCCCTCCGAGGCGCGGCGGGCGTTGTAGTCCGACTGGATGCGGTCGAAGCTCTCCTTCTTGAGCTGAGCCGTCTTGTCGCCCGCGGTGGTCGACCCGCTCGTCTTGACCGTGCCGGAGAACTCCCACGCGAACCAGCTCTCATCCAGGTACTGGGTGTCGCCGATGAGCGTCTCTTCTTTCTCCTTCTTGCCGCTCTTCCACCGCTGGACGATCCATTTGGTGTGATCGCCCGGCTCGCACTCGGGGCCCTTCGACGCTTCCTTGGCGTTCTTGCGCTTGGCGACGAGCTTGATGGCGCAGGGCGTGGTCACCTCGAGGAGCTTGTCTTTGCCGGCGGCGGAGCCGTCGTCGCGGCCGTGCGCGCACGTCCCGCGTGTGGTGTCGAGCGAGCAGGCCTTCTTCTTCTCCTGCTCGAGTCGCTTCTGCTCGTCGGTCGGGTCGCCCCCGGTGACCTTGCCGCTCGTGTTCCCGTGGTTCTGCGTCGTCGGGTCGGTGTTGCGCGCGACGGGCTTGCCCTCCGTCTGGACGTTGGGTGACCCGTTCGTGACGCGCGCCTCCTGCAGGTGGGTGTGGCTCTTGACGCCACCGCCGGCGCCGTTGTCGGGGTGCGCCGGCCCGGACGTCGGGCCGATGGCGTCGCCCACGCGGACGACCTGACCATTGCCGAACTTCGTCTTGTCCGACGTGTGCTCGGTGGCCAAGGTGGTGGCCACCTCGTTCGTGTGCGGCACCTGCACCTTCACCGGCGGGTTCCAGCAGACGTCCGTCGCGCCCTGCGTCTTGGCGACGTGGTCGCTCGTCTTCGTCGTGATTCCGAGGTCCTGATTGGACGTCGATGTACCCATCGTGTTCGCCTCCGGCTACCAGAAGATGCGCCAGCGCCCTTCGGCGCGAGTAAGAAGCAGATTGGCTCGCCACGCCTGGCTCGGGTCCGTCTGGTGACGGGCCTGGAGAGCGGGCGTGCCGTCCTTGCGTGTGACGTACGCGGCGCGGCCCTCCGCGCGTCGCTCGAAGACGAGCTGGCTCGGATCGTACGGATCGAGGTTCCAGGGCTCGCGCAGCATCTCGCCATAACGAGCCTTGGCGACGTCCGGGGCGAGCTCCGGGATGGCGCCGTAGAAGCGGCGATGCTCCGCGAGCTTGAGCTCCGACGCGGCCAAGAAGCCGTCCACGTCGCGGCGCCGGAACGCCTCGTAGAGCTCGAGCACCGCGTCGTGTTGCTCGCGCGTGCCCTCGGCCGGGAACGCGCCGGTGGGTGCGTCGAGCCAGATCGGCCTGGGGTTCTCGAAGTCCGGCTCGAAGCGCCCGGTGTAGACGGCGGGCAGTCGCTTGTCCTGGTCGAGGTAGCGGGTGGGCGGATCGCCCTTCTCCGGCTTGGGGTAATCGACGAGGTCCGGCCATTTGGCGCGGAAGACGACCCGGTCGTCCGACTCCCGCATGATCCGGAAGTCGAAGGTCTGCGTGACAGTCGGCGGGACGGGGCCGGGCGCCGGGGTGAGCTCGAGCACGACGACGTTGTCACCCGGGACGATCATGTGGTTGAACGGCCCGGCTGGGGACATCGCGAAGTCGACCGCGCGACGATAAAACGGGATGTCGTTCACGGTGACGCGCGCGACGACGCCCGGCGAGTGGAGGATCTGGTAGTAGTGCGGAACGGGGAGGGCCATGGGGAGCGGGATCAGATCTGGGTCGATTTGCCCGCGGCCTGCGCGTTCTTCGCCGAGGTCTCGATGCTGATCGACTTGGGGGCGTTCATGTCGATGAGACCGTCCTTCAGGATCACCTCCGTGCTGCCCACCTTGAGGAGCAGCTCGGCCTGGCCGTCGTAGCTGGCCGAGAGAGCCTTCTTCGAGAGCTTCTCGAGGCCGGCAACCAGCATCGACTTGAGCGACTCGGCGCGGAACAGACCGCCGACGACGGTGCTGCGGAGCTTCTCGACGCGGGTCGCCATCACCTTGCCGGCCTTGGAGAAGACGAGGCCGCCGACCGCCTCGAGCTTGGCGAGGCCCGCCGCGTCCATCTTGTTGCCGCCGAACAGCTCCACCACCGCGCCGCCGACGAGCATCACGTTCGTCTTCTCGCCGGTGTACGTGTTCGTCTTGGCGGAGGCCTCGAGGATGACGCCGCCGACCGACTCCTTCATGTTGCCGGCGACGTTCACGTTGTCCGCCGTGCCCATGATCCGCTTGTGCGAGCCGCCGATGTTCATCGTGTGGTTCGCGTCGATCGACTCGGTCTCGGCGGCGCCGATATCGACGGTGTGGTTGCCGCCGATCGATCGCATCTGATTGCCGAGCACGTCGGGCAGGAGGCTCCCTTTGATCTGGATCTTCTGGTTGCTCCCGATCTCGATCGTCTCGTTGCCCCTCACCGTCAGCGACTCGGTGTTGTCGACTTGCTCCTGCTTCGTGTTCAGGACGACGACGTTCTGATCTTTCTGAGCGTGGACGACGATGCCCTCGTGCCCGGCGAAGTCGTCGAACTGGATGAAGTTCGCCGACGTGTCGCTGCCCTCCGTCCGCGGAGAGGTGAGCGAGCGAAGCGCCACGCGCATCTTCCGCTCGGGGAGCGGGCTGTAGAACGGGTCCTCCGGGTTGTAGACGCGCCCCATGACGACGGGCCGGTCGGGGTCACCCTCCATGAAATGGCAGAGGACCTCCCAGCCGGTGCGGCTCATCGCCGAGGAGTGCCCGGTGTTGTCCTGCAGGACCGGCACCCAATGCGAGCAGTTGTCGTCTTTGGGCTGGAGGCGGTCCCAGGGGAAATGGACCTTCACCTGGCCCCAATGGTCGGTGTGGATATCGGCGCCCGGCGGGCCGGTGACGACCCCGGTGAGCGGGTTGGTCTCCACGGGCGCCGGCGTCACGACGGGCGGCCGGTAGGTGACGTCGTCGGGGAGCGCCTCGAACGAGACCTCGAAGCCGGTCTCGCGGAGGTTCCACGTGTGCTCCACCTGGGTGATGACGTAGCCGCGATCCTCGACGCCTTCGGGCGCGTTGGTCAGGACGAAGGTGACGCCCGGGCGCAGGCCGCCGCAGAACGATCGGCCGGCGAAGCGGTGGTGCTGGCATCGGAGCGCCTCGGCGCGCAGCTTGGCCTTGACCTGGCCCTCGGGCGGGAGCTCGTATTCGCCGGGGTAGTCGTACCACTCCGCGCCGCCGTCCGTCGGGCCGGTCGCCGACACGTCCATGTTCAGGCGAGGGTGCTCGTGGTTGAAGTCACGGAGGCTCACCTTGCCGGCGGTCATCGTGCCGCGTGTGCCGATGACGGTGATGGCGTCGTTCTGCGTGTCGAGCCCGGAGTTGTGCTTGTACGGGATGAGGCCGAGCGGGTCGTCGTAGCCTTGCGGCGCGTCGCCGATGACGAGGGCGTCGGCTTCGTCGATGAAGTAATAGATGCCTTCGTCCTCGAGCAGCCGCGAGACGAAATCGAAGTCGCTCTCGCGGAACTGCACGCAATAGGGGCGGCGCTTGTATTTGCCGCGAGCGCGCATATCCAGAGGGATGCCGAGGTGAGCGACGACCTCCCGGACGATCTCGGGCACGGTCTTGTTGCGGAAGACGCGGATGTCCTGGCGCTTCCGGAGGAGAGCGAGGCGCGGCTCGAGCACGAGGACGATCTCGCCGGCGCCGGCGTTCCCGGTGCGCGTGGCTCTTCGGGAGACCTGCGTAACGACGCCGGTGATACGCCGGACCTCGCCGACGCGCTCGAGGATGAGCACCGCCTCGGATCGCAGGATGGCGTCGGGGTCGAATCCGTCCGTCGGCTCGACGGGGAATACGAGCTCGAACTTGAACGGCTGGCTGAGCCCCTCCTTCCCGCTCACCGTCCGGATCGCGTAGCGGCCGCTCGGGAGCTCCAACCAATACGTGAGTGCTTGCTGTTCCACGTGGTGCTCCTTCAGTTGTGCGTGATCTTGCCGGTGTCGGCGTCGATGTGGGCGCCGGACAGATCCAGGCTCTCCGCCTCGATCTTGATCTGCTCTCCGTCGATGACGAGCTTGCTGCCGCCGCAGCGGATCGTGATCTTCTGCTCGGCCTCGATGCGGACCTTGGGGGCGTCTGCGTCGAGCGGGCCGAGCACCGTCCAGCTGGCGGTGGTGTCGGCGTTGTCGAGATAGCGGCCGTTCGACTTGAGGATCATCGCGCCGCCGACGATCTCCTTCATGACGACGCCGACGTCCGTTGGTCGGTTCTCCTTCGCGATTTCCACCTTGGCGCCGCCGATCGCCTGGATGGCGACCTTGGCGGTGTCCTCCGACATGTTGCCGACGCCGACCCGAACGATCGCGCCGCCGACCATGGCGAGGGTGTGGTTGCCGGTCGTGGTGACGTTGCCCAGGGTGAGGTCGAGCATGGCTGCGCCGACGTCGAGGTTGCGGTTCCCGTCGACGCTGGTGACGTAGGAGTCGCCGACCTTGAGCGAGCGGCTCCCCGCGATGTTGCGCGTCTCGTTCTGGTTCACCGTCTTGGAGTGGCGGCCCTGGACCGTGAGCTCCTCGTTGCCGGCCACCGTCACGGTCTGGTTCTCGAGGACGCGGTCGACCATGTCCGCGTCGGTGTGGATGACGTTTTCGTTGCCGACCACGCGGAGCGAGTCGTTCTTCACGACCTCGGTCTTCCGGTTGAGCGTCCGCATGTTCATGTCCTTCGAGGCGTGAATGAACATCTCCTCCGCGCCGGCGTTGTCCTCGAAGTAGATCTCGTTGAACGGGCCGCCGCCCGGCGTGGTCGCCGTCTTGTAGACGACGCGGGTCTTGTTGGCGGGGAGCGAATACTCCGGCGGGTGGTCCGCGTCGTGGATGCGGCAGATGAGGCTCGGCGCGTCGACGCCGCCCTCCTCGTTGAAGGTGGCGACGTTCCACCCCATACGCGGCAGGAGCATGGACCCCGGCGTCCCGCGTTGCGCGACGCGACACCACGTGCCGCCCTTCTCGTTGCCCGGGCCGAGGCGGTCCCAGTGCATCTGCACGCGGATTCGACCGTGCTCGTCCGGGTGGACCTCTTGCCCATCGGGGCCGACGACGAAGCCCATCTGGAGGCCGGCCTGCTTCGCCTCCTTCGAGACGCGGAGCGGTCGGAACGGGACGTCGCGGACGATCGCGGAGAAGCGGCTCGAGATCCCGACCTTCGCGTTGCCGACGATCTCGATCTCGGTCACGAAGAACGTGCCCGAGAGCGCGCCGACCGGGTGACCGAAGATCGTGAAGGACCGACCCGGGAAGATGCGGGCGCTCGAGACGAGGCCCTGGATCCCCGAGCGATGGGAGCGCGCGCCCTCGAGGCCGACGCGCACGCGTGACTTGAGGACGGCGGGGTCGGTGGGGCCGGCGCCCGGCGCGTCGTAGATCTCGTGTTGTCCCTTGCCGACGTTCGCCTCCACCCGGAACGCAGGCCTCGCCATGTCGAAGCTCCGCGCGCTGAAGCGGTGCGACTGCGCGGACGCGAAGAAGCTCACCTCCGTCACCGCCTCCTGGTCCGGACGCATATGCGACGCCGGCGTGTACTGGAGCAGCGGGATGCCCTCGATCATGGGCGAAGACGTGGAGTCGTCCGAGAACACGAGCTCCGACTCGCCTTCGCCGACGTCGAAGCCGTTGCCGTGATCGAACCAGTAGTAGATGCCCTCCTCCTCCAGGATGCGGGAGAGGTAGGTCCAGTCGTCCTCGCGGTATTGGACCCGGTAGGGGTACTCGGGGTAGCTCCCGCCGATGTCGTATCGAATGGTGCCCGGGTAGTCTGCGAGGACGCTCTTCACCACGTCGAGGACGGTCACGTCTTGTGAGGACCAGCAGTCCCGGCCGAGCTTCTGGCGGTAGACCGCGGGTCGCACGACGAACTTGCCGCGCACGATGTCGTCGGTGTCCCGCGCGAGGACCTGCGCCTCTGCCACGATGCCGGTGAGCAGGCGCTCTTGCCCGCCCATGCTACGGAGTCGGATCTCCGCGCGCTTGCCCATCAGCGTTGTGAGGTCCGGCAAGGGCGGGAGGACCTCGACCTCGATCTCGTACTCGAACAGCTCCGAGACCTTCTCTTTCCCGCGGAGGGAGAGGACGTCTCGAGCCCGGATGCCCTCGATGCTCAGCTCGACGTAGGGTCGGTCAGCCATTTCGTTCCTCCTGCATCACGCGGTGAGCTCGTCGGGGTTGCCGGCGATCTTGATCGAATCGCCGCTCTGGACCTTGAGGTTGCCCTTGATCGTGGTGCCCGTCGGCGTGAGCTCGATGAGCAGGTCGCCGGACTTGAGCGTCACCTTCTGCTGACCCTCGATTTCGATCTCCTTGCCGCGCAGCTCGAGCAGCTCGTCCGAGTGCATCTTGGCCATCGCGCCGATGCGCACGACCGTCTTCTTCGCCGAGACGCTCATGTCGTCCTTCGATTTGCGCATCACCATTCCGCCCACCGTATCGACGAGGAACTTGGTCGCGCTCTGCATGATGCTGCCCTTGGTCGCGGTCAGCTTCAGCCCGCCGATCGCCTCGGCGAAGAGCTTCCCGGTGCTGTTCATGACGGAGCCGCCGGCCAGCTGGACCCACGCGCCGCCGACGGTGCGGGTCAGGCGCTTGCGGACGTCACGGCCGATCGTCCCCTTGAGGAGCATGTCGAGCGCCATGTCCTTCGCGCCGGAGACGAGCTGATCGGCGGAGGGGATCGCGCCCTTCAGCGCCGCGCCGAGATCTCCGCCCTTCGGCAGCCCCAGCGCCCCGCCCACCGCGGCGCCGACGTCGCCGCCGCTCGCCATCGCGCCGATGGCCGCGTCCGCGACGGCCTTGCCCGCGTTCGCGGCGACGTCGCCGAGGCGCGCGCCGCTTCCGAGGTCGACGGCGGACTGCGCGAACACGCCCGTCGCGCCGATGCCGTCCGTGATCGCGCCGAGCGTGTGCGGCACGAGCGTCTTCATCATGTCCTTCGGCCCCGGGATCGAGACCGTGGGCACGCCGGCGAACGTGAGGCGCAGCCCGCCGACCTTCTCGACGTCGTTGCCCTGCACGTTCCGCGCGCCGCTCGTCGCGATCTGGATCTTCTCGCTCCCGCCGATCGTCTCGTTGCGGTCCTTCTTGACGTTTTCGTTGTACTCCGCCTGGACGTCCTTCGTCTCGTCGCCGCCGACCTTGAGGAGCTGGTTCTTCTCGACGGCGCGATCGATGCCGCCTTTGATGAGGGAGACGTGGTCGTTGACGATCCGTTCGGTCTTGTCATTTTCGACCGAGTTCAGAAAATCGTTCTGGGCGTGCCAGTCCATCCGCATGGTGCCGACGGAGTCGTCGAGGCGCAGCTCGTTGAAGCCCATCTTCCCGGGGTAGGACTCCGTCTTGATGGTCATCATGTTCTTGCGTGAGGGCTGGCCGTAGGTCGGCATCATCTGGCCGTTGATGTTCCGCGCCAGACCGATGGGGCGGTCGGGGTCGCCGTCGATGTAGCCGACGACGACCTCCCACCCGACGCGGTAGAGCACCATCGAAGAGGAGGTCTCCTGCGCGACGCGAATCCAGCGTGAGTCCAGATCGGTCCCCGTCGCCTCGCGGTCCCAGTGGAACTGCACCTTCGCGCGGCCGTACGTGTCCGTGTGGATCTCCTCCCCGACCGGGCCGCGGACCATCGCCGTGTGGTTGCCCTGGACGATCGGGCGCGGGGTGGTGAGGAGCGGGCGCCAGGGGACCGACGACGGAATGGCGAAGAAGCGGTTTTCGTACGAGCCGCGCTGCTCCTCCCCGACCGTCGCGAGGAACCGATGGGTGACGCGCACGAGGAGGTACTTCCCGGTGAAATCGAGCGCCTCGGTGTGCTGGAAGAGGAAGTGTCTGCCGGCGGCGAACCAGGGGACGTTGCTCGCGCCCTCGGCCCATCGTTTCTCGGCGGCGAGCGCCTCGGAGCGGAGCTTCGCGAGGGTCTTTCCGGTGCCCGGATCGCGGTACCCGGTCGGGTAGTCGTAGATCTCGAGGTCTCCGTCGCGGTCGGCCTCGTGGCTGGCGAGGAGGCTCAGCTTCGGCGTCTTCCAGTTGTAATCGTTGACGGTGGCCTTGCCCGACACCGTCGTCGCGCCGCGCGTGAAAGACGTCACGCCGACTTCGCCGTGTGCGCTGGCGGCCTCGGTCTCACGGAGCTGGAAGAGCGCGATCCCCGGGACGTCCTCCTCGGAGGGAGTGTCGTCGCCCAGGACCATCGTCCCGTCGGGCTCGAAGTAGTAGTAGACCCCTTCGAACTCCAGCAGCCGGCTGACGAAGGCGAACGTCGTCTCGCGGTACTGCAAGGTGTAGGGCCTCGACGCGCACTTCCGCGCGTTTTGCCATTTGTGGGTCACGCCCGCGGCGTCGAGGACCTGGCTGACGATGGCCTCGGTCGTCATGTCGCGGAACTTCCGCGTGTCCATCTCCAGCTGGAGAAAGTGGAACGTGGGGAAGAGATCGAGCGAGTAGCGGAGCGACATCTCCTTCAACCCGACGAAGGCCGCGCGCCCCAGGCGCCTCGTGAAGCGTCGAACCTCGAAGCCGGCGATGGTGATGAGGACCGTCGCCTCCTCCTCGATCAGCGGCTCGAAATCGATGTCCTCGAACGACTGGACCTCGACCGTCACGCGACCGCAGGAGGAGAGGCCCTCCTCGACGTCGCAGGTGACCGCGCGGAAGCGATGCCCGCCGATCTCCAGCGACATGTCTATCGTTCCCGCGATGTTGAGGCCTTCCATGGGGTTCCTTGCTCGTCAGGGTGAGGGGGCCGACTGGCTCGTTCGAGCCGTTGCTGCGGAAGAATCCGTGAGGTCGCGCGGGAGCGGCTTCTCGCTCCACACGCGGATGCGCGAGAGCAGCTCCCACGGCTTCGGGAGCGGGATGGCCGCGCGCCAGGTGAGCTCCACCACGCGCGCGTCCGCGTCGATGAGCACGCCGTCGAGGTGGGTGGGGTGGCGCGTCCACCCGGGGCCGATCGATCGGCTCTCGAACAGCGGCGCGTAGTCGGGCAAGGTGAACCGCCAGGGGCCCTCAGGCAGGACACCCGAGATCTCGAAGGTCTCGGTCCCGCGGAGCGGCTTGGAAGCGTGCAGCCCGGGGGTGGCCCAGGCGTTGTGGAGCGGATCGAAGTCGCGAGGCTTGATCGGCGCACGCTTCCGCGCCCATTCGGAGTCGTAGGTCCCCGCGCGGCTCCGGCGAGGCTCGACGTCCGCCGGCACGGGGGCGAAGCAGCCGTGCGACGGGTGAACCGTGACGCCGGGCTCCGTCACCGGCTCGAGCACGTGGGCCTCGGTCCCCACGAGTGTGCTCGGCTCGCGGGCGAAGCCGCGCCCGAACGGGTTCTGCGGCTCCTCGGCGAACAGCGCGGGATCCGTGCTCTCGGTCCGGCCGCCCCAGCAGAGCGCGTAGACGAGCGGAGTCGGTCCGGCGATGGCGGAGGGGCCGGGGACGACGCCGCGCTTGTCGGCGACGTACGTCCGCTTACCGAAGACCTGGACGGTCTTGCGCAACAGAACGGTCGTGTCATTCGAGACGGCGAGGCCCACGTAGAATCGATCGACGGCCTTTCCGCGAGGCGGGTGCGCCGTGCCGATCAGCGCGACGTCCGTTCCGGGCTTCTCGTCGCACAGATCGCCGGGGTATTTGATGCCTCCGCGATCCGAGAGCACGTCGCTCCAGCGCACTGGGCGGAAGTCGACGGTGACCTTGCCTTGTGGGCTGACGGCGTAGGCCATCTTCGCGACGACCACGGCGACGTCGTTGCCGTGGCGATCGAACGTGGACTCGACGCGGACAGTCGCCCAGCATTCCGCGTCGCAGCGACGGTTTAAGTCCACCGTCCGATACTAGCCGCCGAGCTTCGAGTGGATACTGGTCGTCGTAGATCCGATCTGCCGCGCACGGTCTCCGACATAGGCCCCAACGAGAGCCCTTCTCGTTCTGCGCTCCGCTGGTAATAAGGAGTGTGGTGGACGTCGCGCAGCGGTCGCCCGTGCCGGTCGGCATCGTCCGGTCTCGAACCCGTCCGGGCGCTTACGCGCTGGTGGTGAAGGTTACGTACGAGCTCGCCGGCGGCACGCAGGGGGCGCCCGCCAGCGAGCAGGCTCCGCTCCGTGACCTGCGGTCGGCGGAGGCAGAGCAGCTCCTCTTCCCAGTCGACCTCGTGGAAGGTCGCGACGCCTGCGACGTGGTCCTCGCCGGGCGCGTGCTCGCCGCCGAGGGGCCTGTCATCGCGAAGATCGGCTCGCTCCACCTCCGGTCGCATCGAGCGGCCGAGCTCGGTCCCGTGGACGAGGAGACGAGCGGTCGGCCTGGTTCCTTCGCGCGACCCGAGGCGCGGATCCCGTTCCCCTCGTTTCCGCTGTCGGTCGAGGTGCAGGGCGGCGGGTGGTTCCGGAGCGGCGTCATCGACGCCCCTCGCCCGATGGCGGCGCTGGTGATCCGCGGAGACTGGGAGAGCCCGTCGCCGCTCGCGCTCCAGATCGACGGCGTGGCGGTGGATCCGTTCGCGTCGCGCGTCGAGCTCGTCCTGCGTGCGTATTTCCAGCATCCGGGTGATGTTGACAGAGATGTCATTGCGATCGTGGACGCGGGCGCGTCGCTCGCGCGAACCACGGCCGAGGAGCGCGCGTCGTGGCAGAGAGACGCCGCGGTGGAGCCCGCCCAGCCGGGCCCATCGGGGGAGGCGGGCTTCGACTTCGTCGATGAGCCCACGCCGCAGGTGGAGCCCGCGGACGAGCTCGAGCCGCAAGAGACGATCCCCGCTCTCGTCCTCCCCGGGGACGTCGCGGAGCTGGCGCCGAAGCCGGTGCCCGTCCCGTCGACGATGCCGCCCGAGCCGCTGCAGCCGGCGGTTCGCCCGCCGATGCTCACGCTCCCGGCCGACGACGAGGTCGCCGCCGTCGCGGACGACGCGCCGCTCCCGTTCGAGCGCTCCAAGGCGAGGACCGCGCCCGCAGACCCGCGGCGCATCCCCGCCAACCCGCTCCCGTTCGTGAAGCCGGCTCCGCCAGCGCCGCCCCCGCCTGCCGTCGAGCCGGCGAGGGCGACGCAGCCGCCGCCGCCGCTCGACGCCGGCGCGGGCGCGCAGCTGCCGTTCGGGCCCCCGGTCCGGCAGAAGTCCGTCACCATGGCGCCGCCCCCGAGCCGGGCCGAAGCGCTTCCCTTCCGCGCCGCTCCGGCGAGCGCGCCCCAGGCCGCGCCGCCGGCCGTTCCTCGTCTTCCGCCGCCCAGCGCCGTGCCGTTCCCCGCGTTCGTTCCGGTCGCGCTGCCTCCGCCGGTGCACGAAGACCGCGCCGCTGCGAGCGTCCGCATCGAAGGGCTCACCCTCGACGAGTACGCCGCGATCCGCGCCTCCCTCTGGGCGGAGAGCACGCCGCGCAAACAGACCTTGAAGCGGCACGGGCTCTCGGAGCTGCGCTGGCGGGTCGTCGAGCGCCGTTGGGAACGTCACCTCGACGAGGCAGGGCCGGAGGCGCTCGCCCCGCTCCTCGATCTGCTCGCCGCCTTGGCCCGTCGCGACGTCGCGGCGAGCCCGTGACGGCCTTCTCGAGTCGACGCGGGCGGGCTCTCCGCCTATCTTCGTGGGACGGTGAAGAGCAGAGCCCACGACAGCGAGGCCGGCCCTTCGGCCGAAGAAAGCGCGGATGACCGCACGGGGCGCCCGCCCGAGAAGGCCATCGAAGCGCTGGCCGAGATCGGCGTCACGCCGGCGCTCCCACCGGAGCGCGCGCCGGCGGAGGTCTTCGGTCAG
This sequence comes from Myxococcales bacterium, assembly GCA_016794345.1. Lineage (GTDB taxonomy): Bacteria > Myxococcota_A > Polyangia > Polyangiales > Polyangiaceae > Xiheicaenibacterium > Xiheicaenibacterium phototrophicum. The sequence goes on along the minus strand of JAEUKE010000087.1, from coordinate 37,191 downwards.
CTGGCGCTCGCGCGTGTCCTCGAGGTACGCGAGGGTGAGGTGGAGATCAGCGTCGGCGGCCAGATTATGACAGCACGGTCAGCGCCACACGTCGCGCAGGCGGTGCTCCAGACTGCGTGCACGCGAGGGGAGCCCGTCCTCGTGGAGCGAAACGCGGCTGGCGAGGTTCAGGTCGTCGGCGCGCTCCGGACGCAGGCGACCCCGGGCGTCGACCAGATGGAAACCGTGGAGATCGAGGCGGATCGAATCTCGCTGAAGGGCCGCAAGGAGATCTCGCTCGCGACCTCCGGCGTGGCGCAGATCGCGCTGCGCGCGGCCGGCGAGATCGAGACCTACGCGGACCGGATCGTCTCCCGCGCGGAAGAGCTGCACAAGATCGTGGGCCGCATGCTCCGGCTGAACTGAGGCGCCGGCGCGATCAGCGGCGCGCCGCCTCGATCGCCTGCTCCACTACGAGATCGCCGCCGGCGTCCACGACGCTCGCCGCGTCGCGCGCGCTCGCGGGCGCGATCTCCCGGAGCGAACGGAGAGCGCCCGCTCGGAGCACGGACGGCTCGTTCATGTCGGCCGCGACCGACACGAGGTACGACTGGACGTCGGCCGAATCCGGCGAGAGCCGCGCGATCATCCCCAGCGCGCGCCGGCGGACGTACGCCGGCGCGTTGGGGGCGGAGGCGACGTCGAACAGCGCCGCGACATCGGTCGCGCCTGCGGCGGCCAGCGTCTCGTAGTAGTCGCCGGGCGCGCCCGTCGGGCAGCCGAGCCCGGCGAGCTGGACGGCGACCTCGCGGGGGAGCCCGTCGCGCCACTCGGCATCGGCAGGTGGGAGCGACGGCATGTCGGTCCACGCGAGGTCGACGTGCTCGCCCGCGCCCTGATCCTGGTCGGCGCCGCCGAACGTGATCAGCGGCGGCATGGGCGCTTCGCCCGAGGCGAACGAGCCTCGGTAGATCGAGCTACCCTGGATGACCTTCTCTTGCAGCGGGGAGAAGACCTGCGCGCCGCTCCCGCCGGTGGGGAACATGATGTTGTCGAAGTCCGGGCAGGACTCGAAGCTCGCCATCACGTCGTCGCACATCGGCGTGTCGGAGAGGGCGTCGCCGAGGCCGGCCTCGAACTCACTCGTGTGGAAGAGGCCCGCGAAGTGACCGGCCTCGTGCCGAAGGATGATCGTGTCGAAGAAGCCGTCGCCGATCCACATCCACACCACGCCGGCCATCGTCGAGCCGGGGTTCGTCGGCGCGCCGGGGGCGCCCAGAGAGAAGCCGGCCGCGCCCGAGAACTGGCCCTCGATCGAGATCGTGAGCATCAGGTTGAGCGAGGGGCGCGACGGGGCGATCGCCGTCTCCGCCGTGTAGTCGAAGATGTTGTTCTCATCGACCGTGAGGTATTGCGAGCCGACAGTGAAGAAGCGCACGTCGCCGAGCGTGATGCCGGCCCATTCCGAATAAGCGGACTGGAGCTCGGCGAGGACGGCCTCCTGCGAGACGAAGTCTGCCGGGATGAAGACGTTCACGTCGAGGACACCGCCGTGAAAGGCGCCGTCGTTCGTCTGGCGACGGTAGATGGTCGCGGTCATCGACCCGTCCGCTTCGGCGTCGAACGTCCACGGGCCCTGGGCGAGCGGGAAGGTCTCCGGGTGGGAGACCTGGGGCGTCGACTGCGCGATGGCGCCGAACCACCAGTATTCGTAGCCGTTCGACGGGACGACGGCCCCGATGACCGTCGCGCCGCTCGGCGCGCCCTGTCGCGTGACCGACACCTGCGCGAACGGATTCGGCGTCGTCGCGACGAACGAGAGCCCGAGCGTGCCCGGCTCGGCTTGAACCGTGAACGAACCGGACTGCATCACCGTCCCTTGCGGCAGCTCGACCAGGTTCTCACCGCTGGGCTGGATGCCGGTGCTCGAGGATGAGCCCGTGGTTTGCCCGGTGGAGCCGGTGGTCGACGTCGCCGTGGTCGTGGCCTTCGTCGAGCTCGTCGTGGACGGCGCCGCCCCGCCCGAGCCGCCACCGCCGTCCTCCTCGACGAAGACGACCTGACCCCCACAGGCAGCGGTGACGACGAGCAGAAGCGAAGAGTGAGCGAGCAAACGCGTCATGGGCGGCACAAAAGTAACAGGCCCGGCGGGAAGCCGGGCCTCAATCCTTCTCAGGGAAGGCCGGTTCGGGGAACCGAGATGCAGCGACGAGCTCAGGCGTTCACGGGCGAGATGCCGGCGAGCGCCATCTGCTTCTCGCGCTCTTGCTCGCGGTCGATGCTCGCGTACTTCGCCTCGAGCTTCGCGATGTCCACCTTGAGGATGCGCTTCCACAACATCCACACGACGGGCAGGAACGTCTCGTAGCACTCGTCCTGGATGGGCTTGTCGTAATACTTGAACGCGGCCTCGTGGAACGAGCGCAGGTTGTACCAGGGGATGCCGGGGTACTTGTGGTGCTCGTTGTGGAAGCTGACGTTGTTCCAGAGGAAGTTGAGGAAGTGCCGCTTCGTCGCGTAGGTGCGCGAGCTGTACGCGTCGTCGTCGCCGGGCTCCATCTCGAAGTGCTCGATGAGCGACGTGATGCTCGCGAAGATGGAGCCGAGGATGAACGGAACGCCGAAGAAGAAGAGCATGAACTTCCACGGCAGGTAGTAGCCGGCCGCGAAGACCGCGCCCCAGAAGACGAGCAGCTCGACGTTCATCCGGATCTGCTTGGCGAACGTCAGCCGGCGCCGGTACCGGAACATCTGGAAGAGGAAATAGAGCGGGTACGCGAACGAGTAGACGCAGAGCAGGATGATCTTCGCGAGCGTCGGGTTCTTCGTGTAGTCGGTGACCACGAAGTTGTCGACGTCCGGGTACGTGTTCGTGATCCGGTGATGGTGCAGGTGATAGTTGCTGTAGATCGTGTAGCTCATCCCTGTCGGCGCCCAGCAGAGGAAGCCGATGATGTACGAGCCGAGCTTCGACTTCAGCACCGTGCCGTGCACCGAGTCGTGCGCGATGGCGCCGAGCCCGCGGACGATCTGCGCGATGAACAGCGACGCGAGCAAGCCGACCGGGAGCCAGTACGGCGTGTCCATCGTGTACCAGATGGCCGCACCAGCCGCGGCCCAGAGCCCGAAGTGGAAGGGGATCTTCAGGAGGTACAGGTGGTTTCGCCGGTAAGCCTCGTGAAGAATCTCCCGGGGGACGTCATTCATTCCTGCTGCCATGGGTCCGCTCCGGGGGCGGACCTTAGTCCACGCGCGTTCGGAAAGACAAGGCTGTGATACCGTGCGAACCGGCATGCGCACGCTCTGCATCGACGTGGGTGGAACCGGGATCAAAGGCGCGGTCTTCGACGCAAACGGCGCGCCGCTCTCGGAACGTTACCGGATCGACACCCCCCGACCGGCGACCCCCGAGCCCGTGATGGGGGTGATCTTCGAGATTGCCTCGAACGTCACCGAGTTCGACCGGGTTTCGTGCGGTTTTCCTGGGGTCGTCCAGGACGGCCTCGTCAAGACCGCGCCCAACCTCGACGGCCTGTGGGGCGGGTTCGAAGCCGAGTTCGAGATCTCCAAGCGGCTCGGGAGGCCCGCCAAGGTCGCGAACGACGCGGATGTTCACGGGCTCGCCGTGATCGAGGGCCGGGGCGTGGAGCTGGTGCTCACGCTCGGCACGGGAATGGGCAGCGGCCTCTACGTGGACGGGGCGTGCGCCTGGAACCTCGAGCTGGGCCACCACACCTACAACGGCGAGGCGACCTACGAGGACCGCGTCTCGGACGCGGCGCGGAAGGAGATCGGCAGCAAGAAGTGGCGCAAGCGCGTCCGCTCGGTCGTCGACAAGCTCGAGCCGATCTTCAACTTCCGCAAGCTCTACCTGGGCGGAGGGAACGCGGCCCGGCTCGACAAGAACGACTTCCGCGCGAACGTCGTGATCGTCGACAACGCGGCCGGCATGCTCGGCGGGCTGAAGCTCTGGCCGTAGATTCCGCTCACCGGAGCGCTACGATGCGGCCATGCGGCTCTCGTCGGCTTTCTTCGGCGTGCTCCTCGTCGTCACCCCCGCCGTCGCGCTCGCCCTCCAGCAGCCGGACGGCACGGTCATCCCGGTCGGGCCCAGCCTGCAGGCGCTGTTCGATTCGCGCGGCGAGGCGATCAGCGCGCTGAACGACGCCGCGACGACCCCCGAGACGTTCACGCCGAGCTGCCAGCTGACCTTCGAGGTCCTCCAGCGCAACGCGGGCTACCAGAACTCCTTTGGCTGGTACAACGTCACCGGGACCAAGCCCACCGCGGCGGACCTGCACGAGTTCATCGCGTGCAACGACCCCGTCGGCACCATCAAGGTGCTCGACATCAAGAACGATCCCGCCTGGACGGGTGGCGAGGTCGCCTTCTACGAGGCCACCGGCTCGGGTTGCCCGACGCCCGCCTCCAACGAAAACGTCTTCTTCAGCCAGAAGGCCTACAACCCCGACTCCAGCCAGCAAAACCCCACCGTCCACCTCATCACCTACAACAGCACGGCGACCGCGAAGGCCTTCTATTTCGCCTGGGAGGACCTGCTCGCCGGGGGGGACAACGACTTCGACGATCTGACGATGTTCGTCACGGGCATCACCTGCTCGGGGGGGGGTGTTCCCTGCGACACCGGGCTGCTCGGCGTCTGCGCCGCGGGCATCCTCCAGTGTCAGAGCGGCGTGCTCGCCTGCGTGCCGAGCGTGCAGCCGCAGACCGAGTCGTGCGACGGCTTCGACAACGACTGCAACGACCTGATCGACGAGGGCGACCTCTGCCAGCCCGGCTTCGTGTGCGACCAGGGCAACTGCGTACCGGCGTGCAGCGGAGGCGAGTTCCAGTGCCCGCCGGGCTCGGTCTGCAACGAAGACGGGCTCTGCGTCGACGCCGAGTGTGTGATGACGGAGTGCCCACCCGGGGAAAAGTGCGTCGATGGGGAGTGCCTCGGCCCGTGTGAGAACGTCGTCTGTCCCTACGGCCAGGTCTGCCAGCTCGACGTCTGCGTGAATCCGTGCGCGCCGATCGTCTGCGACGCCGAGCAGGTGTGTGTCGCGGGCGTCTGTCTGGACAAATGCCCTTGCCGCGACTGCGCGCAGGGCGAGGTCTGCCAGCCCGACGGGACATGCCTCGCCGCGGCCTGCGACGGCGTGACCTGCTCGCCGGGAGAGCACTGCGACCCTGCCTCCGGCCAGTGCGTGGACGACTGCCTCGGCGCGAGCTGCCCGCTCGGCCAGGTTTGCCAGGCGGGGGAGTGTGTCGAGGACACCACCGGTGAAGGGGGTGCGGGCGGTGGCTCTACCGGGAGCTTCGGGACGGGCGCCGGAACGACGGGTGGTACGGGCGGGTCGTCCGGCTCTCAGACGGGCTCGGGCGGACAGGGTGGGGCCGGAGGCGACGCCACCGATGGCTCCTCGAGCGGCTGTGACTGCCGCTCCACCGCGCGAGCCACATCGAAGAGCGACACCACGACCGGATGGATCGCGCTCGGCCTGCTCGCCGCGGGCTGGATCCGGCGCCGCCGCGGTCGCTGACGCGGCGCGGCGGGGCGCGTGGGCCCACGTTTCTTCGCTGAAATTTCCGGGCACAACCGCAATATTTTGACGTCAAAGTTTCCGCTTCGGACGGCCTCGCGCTGTGCCTGCCGAAAAGGCTTGGGGCTGAGCCTTTTCGAAGCTAAGCGTAAGCATCAAGGTACGAATCGGAGGACGCCATGGCCCTCGAGATCCGCACGACCCGAACCACCCACCCGAAGGCTCTCCCCGCTCCCGCCGAGCTCGGCTTCGGCAAGCATTTCAGCGACCACGTGTTGGTGGTGGACTGGTCGGAGAAACAGGGCTGGCACGACGCCCGCATCGAGCCGTACCACGGCTTCACGCTCGATCCGGCGGCGAGCGTCCTGCACTACGGCCAGGCGCTGTTCGAAGGTCTCAAGGCCTTCCGCACGGACGCCGGCGACATCCAGCTCTTCCGCGTCCACGCCCACGGCGAACGTATGGGGAAGGGGGCGCCTCGGCTCTGCATGCCGGCGCTCGAGACGCCCGACTTCATCGCGGCCGCGAAGGCCTTCGTCAACGTCGAGCAGAGCTGGGTACCGGCGGCGCAGGGCACCGCGCTCTACCTTCGGCCCACGCTCATCGCAGACGAGCCCTTCCTCGGGGTGCGACCGTCGTCTCGGTACAAGTTCTTCCTGATCGGGTCGCCGGTCGGGTCCTACTACGGAGGCGACGCGCTCAAGCCCGTGCGCATCTGGATCGAGACCGAGCAGAGCCGCGCGCCTCGTGGTGGGCTCGGCGCCGTCAAGGCGGCCGCCAACTACGCAGCGAGCCTACAGGCCTCCGTGCGCGCCAAGAAGGCCGGCTTCGACCAGGTGCTCTGGCTCGACGCGAAGGAGCACGCCTACGTGGAGGAGGTGGGGACGATGAACCTCTTCGCCGTGTTCGGCGACACGCTCGTCACCCCGCCCCTCTCGGACAGCATCCTCGCTGGCATCACGCGCGACTCCATCCTCGCGCTCGCGCCCGCCCTCGGCATCAAGGCGGAGGAGCGGCGCGTCTCGGTGAGGGAGCTCATCGAGGGTCAGAAGAACGGCACGCTGAAGGAGGTCTTCGGCTCCGGCACCGCCGCCGTCATCAGCCCCGTCGGGGAGCTCTCGACCGGCACTGACAAAATCGTCATCGGCAATGGCCAGCCCGGCGAGATCGCGCTCCGGTTCTACAACGAGATCACCGGCATCCAGCGCGGCGCCAGGCCCGACACGCGCGGCTGGCTCACGAAGGTCGTGAGCAGCGCGAGCGTCAGCGCCGCGGCCCAGCTCTGATCAATCACATCGGGTCGGCGCGTCCGCGGAGCGGACGCGCGCGCTCGTGACTCGGCCGTCCGCGAGATCCAGCAGCAGCACGAGCTCGCGATCACCGCAGCGCAGCTCGAGGGCGCTGCTCATGCTGCCGTCGCCGCGGATCGGACCGCCGAGCGCGCAGGTGGCGTCCTTGGGCGCCGCGCCACGCAGCGCGGCCACGAGGTCCTTGCAGGCGAAGCTCCCCTTCGCGATGGCCTCGCATTTCTTGTCGTCCCAGCGCGGGTACCCGGCGATCGCGCCGGACAGGCGTTCGAGCAGGGCCGGCGGCGGCGCGAAGATCGACTCCGCCGTGACCGCGTCGAACTGCGGCGTATGTGGGCCGGCCAAGGGCATCGTGAAGCGACGCTTGCCGCGGTCACACGTGGCGAGCCACGGCGCAGCGAGCGGGGACTGGCTCGGCTCGAAGCGCTCGAAGCGACACGAGCCGTGCCGGTCGGCTTGCCACTTCATCCAGGAGCGAAACTCGGCCTCGGAGACCTGGTCCAAGAACTCCTTCGTGAAGGTCTGGCGGAACCGCTCCGGGTCGAACGTGCCCAAGAGCTCGGTCACGATCTTCGCTCGTTCGATCAAGGCCGCGGACGGCGCCACCTCGCGCGGCTTGAGACCGCCAGTCTCCAGGAGCACGCCGGCTGCACGTTTCGTGAGGCTCGTCAGGTCCATCGGGAAGTTGGCGAGCGCGACCACCCCGACACCCCGGTCGGGCAGGAGGAGCATGGCTGAGCGATACCCCTCCATGCCGCCGTCTTTCACGACCACGTTGTCGAGCTGACAATCCCGGTGGACCCACCAGCCATAGCCGGCGCCCGAGGAAAAGACGGTGCGGTTTCCTCTGCCGTCTCGCCGGAGCAGCGCCGAGTAGAACGAAGCAACGGTCTGCGACTCGCGGACGCGCGCGCGGGAGATCGGACCGACCTCGGCCGCCGTTCGCGCCGGCCAGGCCGCGAGCTCGAACGAGGCGAGCTTCGCCATATCGGCCACCGATGAATAGAGGCCGGCCGAGCCCTCCCCGGCGCCGAGGAGCCAATGGTCGACCGGCTTCGGTTTGCCGTCCGTCTTTGCGTACGCGGTTGCCAGCTGGTCCGCCGGAACGTCGGGCCGCCGCCATTTCGTCGCCTTCATCCCGAGCGGCTCCAGGAGCGCCTGGTCGACGTACCGCCGGAAAGAGAGCTTGGATTGGCGCGCCACGAGCAGCCCCAGGACCGCGTACTCCAGGTTGGAGTAGCGGACGCTGGTCCCGGGCGCTTGCTGCAGCGGCAAGCCGTCGAGCGACGCGAGGACCTCCGCCTCGGTGGGCTCGCGCACGGTGCTCGAGTCGTCGAACGTGCCGGCGTAGGGCAGCCCCGATGAATACGTCATCAGGTGGCGCACCGTGATCCGCGGGGCGTCGCTCGTGGGGTACACCAGCTCCCCGAGCTCGGGCAGGTAGCGCTCGGCCGGAGCGTCGAGCGCGATGACGCCGTCCTCGACCAGCTTCAGCGCCGCGAGCGCGGTGACGACCTTCGTGATCGACCCGATGCGAAAAACGGTGTGCTCGTCGACCACGCCGCCTCGCTCCACGTCGCGCTTGCCGTAGCCCTTGGCGAAGGCGAGCTCGCCGTCGACGACGATCCCGACCGCAAGCGCCGGCGCCCCGCTCGAGGTGTGCTCCTCGGCGAACATCGCGTCGATGCGCGGAAAGGCGGCAGCGAGCTTGGCGCGGCGTTCCGGGTCGGTGAACCTCGCCTCGATGGCGTCGGGCGCGACCCGCGGGGCGCGGAGAGCCGCTTGGGGGTGCGGCTCGGACGGCTCTGGGTGATGTGGCGTCGTCGGCGGCGGCGACGCGGAGCAGGCGAGCGTGAGGCAGAGCGGCAAGAGCCGCGCGGCGCGAAGCGAATTCACGCGGCGACGCTAGCCGCCGCGCTCCTCCTTGTCGACCTCGCCGGAGGGGAGCAAGTAGCGGATCGTGATACCCTCGTGCAGCGGCTTCCCATTTTTTGCATGAAGCCTGATGAACAGAGGGCCCTCCTTGGCGCTTCGCTCATGCCATGAGCGAACGGCGTGTCTGTAGCCGCAAAGCGGAGCGCTTCTGCCTACGGTGTCGACGTAGACGCGGAGCGAGTAGTCGCGGCGCGGTAGCGTCGCGAGCGTGAACGTCTCGCGCTCCAGCACCAGCGGGTCGTAGGATTCGAAGACGACCACGTCGTCGACGACCAGGAGGATGCTCCGGATCTCCAGCAAGCCCGTGAGGCGGTTCTCGAAGACGACCCTCTCGGTTCCGTTCGGGTCGAGCGCGCACCCGACGTCGGTGCGATACGGCGCTCCCCCCTTGCAATGAGAGTCGAGCGTGAGCTGCTTGGAACGCTTGACTGGCGCGCACGGCTCCAGGGTAGCTCCGTGTCCCGTGCAGCTGGCCAAGGCCATGCTTGCGAGACCGAGGAGCCAGGAACGTCGACTTTCCTCTTCCACCGAGGGGGACCGTATCCCCTCGGGGCGTCGCCGGCCACCCGATTCGAATCGGCTCAGGGCGCGCCGCGGTAGATCTGCCAATAGGGGCTCGATTCGTGGAGCCCGAGCACCTCGACCCAGTAGTAGTAGCCCTCGCGCGGCGTCGCTTCGCCGGTGATGACGAGGTCGAGGCGCTTGTCGCCGTCGAGGTCGGTCAGACGCCAGCGGTCGTCGCCCATTGCGACGTCGTTGGCGTCACCGGGCTCGCCGGCGGGCGCGTTGAAGCCTGCGAGGTGCTTGCCGCCGAAAGGCAGGGACCAGGGCTGCGGCTCCGCCGCGAAGCCCTCCTCCTGGCCGAGGTAGACCCACCATTGGGGGGCGACGTCGAAGCCGAAGACTTGGACCCAATAGTAGTAGCCCTCGCGCGGCGTGGCCTCGCCCGTCACGAGGAGGTCGGGGCGGCCGTCGGTGTTGATGTCCATCACGCTCCAGCGCTGGGCGCCCATGGACACATCGTCCGCGTTCCCGGGCTCGCCGCCGACGTCGTTGAAGCCGGCCTTGTGCTGGCCGCCGACAGGAACCGACCACGCCGTGGGGTCGGCGTCGAAACCGCTGCCGTTGTTCTTGAAGACGTACCAGGTGGGCGCGCCGTCGTTGTAGCCGGGGACCTCGTCCCAGTAGTAGTAGCCCTCGCGCGGAACGGCGCTGGCCGTCACCACGATGTCCTGCCGCGCGTCGCCGTCGACGTCGAGCATGCGCCAGCGCTGCGCGCCATAGGTGACGTCGCTGGCGCTGCCTGCTTCTCCTGAGAGATCGTTGAAGCCGGCGAGGTGCTTGCCTCCGACCGGAACGGACCAGGCGGTGGGCTCGGCGTCGAAGCCGCTGCCGTTGTTCTTGAAGACGTACCAGGTGGGCGCGCCCTCGTTGTAACCAGGGACCTCGTCCCAGTAGTAGTAGCCCTCGCGCGGGACGGCGCTGGAGGTCACGACGATGTCGGGGAGGCCGTCGCCGTCGATGTCGGTGGTTCGCCAGCGCTGGGCGCCGTAGGTGACGTCGCTGGCGTTGCCGGCTTCACCCGAGAGATCGTTGAAGCCTGCCAGGTGTTGTCCGCCGACGGGGACGGACCACGCGGTGGGCTCGGCGTCGAAGCCGCTGCCGTTGTTCTTGAAGACGTACCAGGTGGGCGCGCCCTCGTTGTAGCCCGGGACCTCGCTCCAGTAGTAGTAGCCCTCGCGCGGCACCGCGCTCGCGGTGATGACGAGGTCCTGGTCGCCGTCGCCGTCGAGGTCGATCAGCCGCCAGCGCTGGGCGCCGTACTCGACGTCGTTGGCGTCGCCCGGCTCGCCCGAGAGGTCGTTGAAGCCGGCGAGGTGCTTGCCCCCGACCGGGAGGCTGAACGTGGCGGCCTCCGCCTCGAAGTGGGTCGTGGGCTCCTCGGGGAGCGCGCTGCCGCCTTCTCCCCCTTCTCCGCCCTTCTTCTTCTTCTTGCCCCCACCCCCGCCGTCATCGCCTTCGGTCTCCGCGTCGGAGCAGGCGAAGAGCGCGGCGGCGAGGGAGACGAGGAGAGAAAGGCGCGGCGAAGATCGAAACATGAGAAAACCTCCGAAGGAGCTTCGGCGGCTTCCTACGCTCCCGCGTCCCGGATCTTGCTGGACATCGTTGGATATCCTCCTACCGGGTCGATCCTAGGCAGAGCTCTCGGCCGGCGGGTAGCATGCCCGGTATGTCGAAAGTCATGCTCCGGCTCCGCGACCTCCAGACGGGCGACGGGTTCACGCGAGAGTTCCCCGACGTGGACGCCGCGACGACCTGGCTCGCCGACCGACCTCGGTTCAACGAATGCCTCGGCGTGGTCTTCGAGGGGCTCACGCGGGAGGACAACGACCGGATGCGCGCCGCGATGCGTCCTCTCGACGACGAGGAGCGCGCGAGCATGAACCGTCTGGACGCCGCCGAGGCCGAAGCGAAGGCCAAGCGTGCGGAGGAGCGGCGCAAGGAGGCGGAGGCGTCGGAGAAGGCGCAGCGCGACGCGGCGAAGGGGGCCGACCCGAACCGGCCCATGGAGCTCGAGTACCGCTACGATCGTGAGGAGCTCCTCAAGACCGACAAGTTCGACGATCGACCCATCACGGCCGAGGCCATCGAAGCGGTGAAGGCCTGGGTCGCGGAGCGAATGGAGTGGGTCGCCGATCGCGGTCAGACGGTCGGCCAGGCCAAGGTGGTCGTGTACCCGAACGACGTGCCCAAAGGAAAAGAGAGGGCGTCGAGCGGGACCTTCATTCCCGTCACGGCGCCCCCCAAAGGACAGAACTGACGCGCTACTGCCTCACTGCGGAGGCGGCTTCTGGCAGAAGCCGTCGACGCAGGTCGAGAGCGGCGCGTCGCAGCAGTCCCCGTCCGTCGTGCACGCGTTGCCGTCGGCCGCGCAGTCGCCCGGCACACCGCAGACGTATTCCATCGTGTTCGGGTCCTTGACGCAGGTGCCCTCGCAGCAGTCCACGCCGGAGGTGCACGAGTCGCCGATCTGCTTGCAGGGTTCGAGCGCGAAGTACGCGTTCTCGCTCTTGCCGCAGTCCTCCTGGCCGCGCAGGTAGAAAGCCTTCTGGGACGGGTCGGCGTCCGTCGGCGGATCGGTGATGGCGCCGACCCAGAGCTGCTGGCGATTCGAGCCGACGAGCCGGTTGCCGTAGTCGCGTCGTGAGATGAAGACGAGCCAGTAGTAGCCGCCCGCGCGGAGTGGCGCGAAGACCGGGTTGAAGCTCCGGTTGTCGAGGCCGCTGTTGTCGCTGCCGAGGTTCGTGAGCTGCTTCACCTCGGTCCCGGCGAGGTTGGTCAGCCAGAGGGTGCCTTGACCGGTCGAGCGAGAGCCCGCCGTCGGCCTTCCGAACGCGATCCACTCCGAGCCGGGCGTGAAGCTCGGGTAGGCGGGGCGCCCAGGTGAGCCCTGAGGCACGATGGCCTGCTGGTTGGAGATGCTGAAGCCGTCGGGCCCCACGTCGGCCAAGGTCAGGTTGCCGATGCTCGAGTCGAACGCCCAGCCGCCCGAGCTCACGCCGCAGATCGCTGCGATGTGTTTGCCGTCCGGAGACCACGCGGGCTCGGCGCAGTTGTCGCCGAGGGCGTTGCCGTTGAGGATCTGCCCGGTGACGGTGTCGGCGATACGCAGCTGATCGATACCGGCGCCGTCGTTGCTGACGAGGACCTTCGTCCCGTCGTGGTTGTACGCGCTGAACGTGCCGCCGAGGCCGGAGCCCGCGGTGATCGATCCGGGCGTCGCAGGATCGGTCGTGAGGTCGATCGTGACCTGCGGGAACGGGCTGCCCGAGTCGAGCGTCGCCATCATCTTCCCGCCGTCGCGGCTCACCGTGTGGCAGCCCCAGCAACCACCAGGCTGATAGAACTCCTCCGGCGTGGGCGAGCTCGGCTTGACCCGCAAGATGCGGCCGTTGCCGTTGCCGCTCGGGCAGGCGTCCGGCAGCTCCCAGTAGTAGACGACGCCCTTCAGTCGTCCCTGGGCGATGCGCCAGGTCCGCGTGTTCGGTGAATAGGCGGTGCCGCCGCTCCAGCGGGTGACGTTGACGGTCACCGGGTCGCTCTGCGCGCCGCTGCCCGACTCGGCGATCGCCTTCCAGTCGTCCTCCGCGATGAGGTGGCGGCTCGGCGGCGCGGAGGCGAAGTACTCGGTGTACTCGTAGTACTTCTCGACGATGGTCAGCTTGTACACGTCCGCGCCCTGCCCGCCGTTCCACATGATCTCCGGCGCGAGCACGTCGAGCGGGAAGACCGTCTGGTCGTAGGGGTAGAGCATCTGCATCGACGGGTCGGCGCCACCCATCGGGTTGTCCAGCGAGGTCTTCTGGTCGGGGGTGACGTTGGCCACGCCCAGCGTCTTTTTGACGTAGACGTTTGCGATCGCCTGACCTTGTGTGTTGCCGAGCGTCGCCGTCACGACGCCCGATCCGCCCGCCGAGCCCGACGGGGTGAAGACCCCGCCGACCACGTCGCCGACGAGCGGCTTCTCGAAGGCCCACTGCACCTGGGCCGTGACGTCCTGGCCGTTCAGCTTGGCGACCAGCGGTTGTGTCACGATCGCGCCGTCTTGAACGGTCAGATCGAACGTCGCCGGCTCGATGACGAGCATCTGGCCGTTGTTGCCCCCTCCCGTGTTGAACCCCGTACCTGTCGTCTCCGACCCGGTTCCGCTGTTGTTGCCGCCGGTCGACGAGGATGCACCGGTGCCGCTCTCGTCACCCGAGCTGGCGCTGCAGCTGACGCCGAGCGCAGTCGCGACGAGGAGCGCGAGGAAGAGAAAGAGAGCACGAAATCTCATGAAGCCGCTCCGCCGGTTGAGGCCTCGTTCGAGCCTACACCAACGATCAAGCGGCGCGCGGCGACGCCCGAAAGTAACGGGGTGGTTATCCTACCTATCGGCTCACGTGAGCGCGGAGAGCATCTCGGCGCGCGCGTCGACCATGACGGGCCAGAGCTGTCTCAGGTCGCCCAGGCTCAGCTCGGCGTAGGACCAGGCGGCGTCTTGCCCGAGCTGGCGCACCAGCTCTTCGTCGAGCTCGCGGCGCGCGGCCAAGAGCGGCTCGATGCGATCGGCCGCCCGGAGCAGGGCCACCATCAGCGCGACCTGGCCGCCCTCGGCGAGGGCGTGGGCGTGCTGGTGGTGCCAGCCGACGATCTTGGCGGCCGGGTCGGGGATGCGCCACAGGTTCATCACGAGGCCGCCGAGGACCGCGTGGTCGTAGCCGAGGGCCTCGCGCTCCTTCAAAACGGTACTGTCATCGAAGGTCTCGTCGTCGTCGTAGCGGAGCTCCTCGGTCTGCAGCAGGAGGAGCTGCCCGACGTCGTGGAGCAGCCCGGTCAAGAAGAGCGGGGAGGCCTCGGCGGGGATCACCAGCTCGGCCAGCATGCGCACCACGGCCGCCACCCCGACGGAGTGGTCACGGATGCGGGTGCCCACGCCGGGCGCCTCGCGGAACATCGACATCGCGGCGACGCCCACGGCCACGTCGCGCAGGTTCTTGGAGCCGAGGCGGCGCGTGGCTTCGTCGATGGTTCGGCACTGGAGCCGCGAGCGGAAGAGCGGCGAGTTCGCGACCGCGAGCGTCCGCGCGGCCAGAGACGGGTCGTGTTCGATGACCGCGTTCACTTCCTTGCGCTCGAAGCCCGGGTCGGAGAGGAGGCGGAGGAGCTTCTGGGCGGCCGCCGGGAACGGGCGCAGCGCCTGGATGCGTGCGATCTCGAGCGCGAGGCCGCGAGCCGCCTGATCGCGGGGCTTCTCCTCGTCGTCCTCCCCGAACCAGAGCGCCTCGAGGAGCGACTCGGCGACGCCGGTCCCCGGCGACGACCCACGCATGAAACCCGCCTGATGGCTTGCGACCATGGCGGTACGAACGGCACGCGGCTGCCGATCTGAAGGTGAGCCTGCTCAATCCGACCCGGCGCGGCCCGGCGTCCATCCGCGATTGGCGTTCGTCGCGTCTTTCTTCGGGGCGGGCAGCGGCGGCGGCTTCCAGATCGGCGCCCCGCCGGGCTCCGGCGGCGCCGCGTCGGCGCAGCAGCGGAACGAGACGAAGTAATAGGTGAACTCGGCGGCGTGGCTGGTCGTGACGGGACGGCACGCGTTGCGCACATGGCCCCACGCGCCGCCCTTCAACCCGGCCCACCCGCCCTTGCCGCGTTTTCGCTCCAAGAGGACCCACTCGTCGACGTTGCCGGTCTGATCGCGGACGCCGAAGCCGCTCACGCATCCCGGCTTCGAGCCGGACGCCACTCCCTGGTCGAGCCTCGTCAGCTCGGCGCCCGCGACGGCCGGGCTCGGATCATAGAGCTTGGTCAGGCTCGGCTTGATCCAGGGGTTCTCGATGTTGCACGCCTCGGGGCTCCGCGAGTACCCGTAGGGGAAAGGGAGCTTCTCCGGCCCTTCGCAGGCGGCCGTCCATTCGCTCTCCCAGCAGAGGCGCTTGCCTTCGGCCGCGCAGAGGGCTGCCGCGTCGTGGAAGTCGACCATGACGGGCGCGCGCGCCCCCTTCTTGTTCGGGTACTCGTATTCGTCGATGCAGAAGCGCTCGCGCCGCTCGGTGCCGATGCAGCGCGGAGGCTTCTCGGCGAACTGATGGCAGATCGTGATCTTGTTCGACTTCGTGTACTCGTCGCGCAGACAGGTCCGCTGCACCTCGGTGCAATGGTTCGTGTCGACGAGCTTCATGTCGGCCGGGCAGGCGCCGGGCTCGCCGGGCGCGGGGTCGGCATGGGCAGCCGGAGACGCTCCGGGCTCCGCGTCAGGCGCGGGCCGCGAGCTCTCGACGACGACGGCGGGCGGCGCCTCGAACGCGACCTCCTTCGCGCCGCAAGAGAACAAAACCGTCAGTGTGACGGGCAGCGCCCACCGCACGGAAAATGACACCCGAGGAGCTTACAACACGCGAAGCGAACGGGCGCTCCGCGGGCGAGCAACATTTCTTCACTTGGTAGCCCGCGGCTCCCGAGGCACCATGTGGGCCGTGTCGCTCCTCGCACTCATCAAAGGCAAGCGCGGTCCGAGCGGTTTCGGCTACGCCTCGACCGCGGAAGAGGTGACCGAAGGGCTCGACCTCTCGGGCAAGACCGTCCTCATCACCGGGATCAACTCCGGGCTCGGCCTCGAGAGCGCCCGCGTGCTCGCGAAGCGCGGGGCGCGCATCGTCGGCGCCGCGAGGACACGCGACAAGGCGGCGGAGGCGTGCCGGGCCTTCGGTGAGGCGGCGATCCCCGTCGCGTGTGAGCTCTCCGAGCCGGCGAGCGTGCGCGCTTGCGTGAAAGAGGTGAAGGACAAGGGCATCGAGCTCGACGTGCTCCTCTGCAACGCAGGGATCATGGCCTTGCCCGAGCGCACCATCGTCCATGGGCAGGAGCTGCAGTTCCTGACCAATCACATCGGGCACTTCATCCTCGTGACCGGCCTGATCGACCAGCTCACGGAGCGCGGACGCGTGGTCATGCTGTCGAGCGGCGCGCACATGTGGGCACCGCCCGGCGGCATCCAGCTCGAGGACCTGAGCTTCTCGCGCGACTACTCACCGAACCGCGCGTACGGCCAGTCCAAGCTCGCGAACCTGCTCTTCGCGCGTTCGCTCGCCCGCCGGCTCGCCGGCACGAAGAAGACGGCCAACGCCGTCCACCCCGGCGTCATCAACACCAACCTTGGCCGCCACATGAGCCCGGTCATGCGCGCGATCGCACCGGTCGCCGAGGCCATCGCGCTCAAGACCATCCCCCAGGGCGCGGCCACCCAGTGTTACGTGTCGGTCCACCCGTCGCTCGACGTGGTCACGGGTGAGTACTTCGCCGACTGCAACGTCGCGCGTTCGTCCCGCTATTCGCGCGACGAAGCGCTTGGCGATCGGCTGTGGACCGTGACGGAAGAGATCGTCGCTCGGCTCGCGTGAGCCTGGCGGCGCCCCAGCCGCCGCGTTTGTTGGCCCTCCAGATCGGGCGCTGAGCACAATTCGCGGATGGACGTCGCCACCTGGTCCTTTGGCCCGCGGCGGGTCACCCCGCCTCCGCTCTGGATGCTCACGGACGGACGGCGCGTGGTGGGCCCGCTCTCCACGACGGTGCTGGTCGACGGGGTGAAGGCCGGGCGCGTCCCGGAAACCTGCGGGGCCCGCCCGTCGATGTCCGCCAAGTGGCGCGCGCTCGATCGGATCCGTGAGGTCCGCGCCGTACGAGACTCCCTCTTCCGTCGGCACCGCCCGAGGAACCTCGCGCTCGACTCCTCGCAGGCGCTCCTGGCGATCTCGTCGGGCGAGGAGACGCTCGAGGCGGGGCTGCGCGCGGCGGCGCTGGAGCTGAGCGCGGAGCTCGGGTTCGTCCACGTGTTCGATCCGAACGGGCGCGCGGTGACGCGTCACGCGTTCGGGCCGGGCGCGCGCGGCCGCGTCGGCTGCCCGCTCCTCGAGGCCGACATCCTCTCGCACGTTGCGCGGGCCCACGCGATGGCGGTCGGTGACGTGGACGCGCACCATGCGTTCCGAGTCGCAGCGTCGCGCCTCGGCGGGCGCGCGGCGGAAGTCCGCGGCGTCGCGATGGTGCCGATCTTGGCCGGCGCCAACGTCGTGGCGATGCTCGAGCTCGGTCGAAGCGAGCGGAGCTTCCGCGCGGCGGACGCGGGCAAGCTGCGGGCGATCGGGAAGCGGATCAGCGACCGGGTTTGACCCGGCGCCCGAGCCTATCCCTCGTGCCCGGCGGCAGCGCACGATGTAGGCTGACCCCTTCGTGCGTCTCGACAAGGTCCTGCTCCTCTCGGCTGCGTTCTGGTCGATCCCGGGCGCCGTCGCGGCACAGCCAGCGCCGCCGCCCGAAGGCGGTCCGACCCCGCCGGCCGAGCCATCCTCCGACGGACCCAGCCCCGAGGCGCTCGAGAAGGCCAAGCAGCTCTTCTTCCAGGGCAACGAGCTCCGACGAGCAGGGGACTGTCAGGGCGCGCTCAAGTATTTCCTCGAGTCGCGCTCGCTGGTTCCGTCCGTCGCCAACACGCTGAACGCCGCGGTCTGCCTCGCGCAGATGGGGCGCGCGGACGAGGCGCTCGAGATGTACGAGGAGCTCCTGACGAAGCTGCGCGAACGGCTGACCGATGAGGACCGCGCGACGATCGGCCCGGAGACGAAGCGGCTCCGCGCCCTCGTGGGCGATCTCGACGTGAGCGCCGACACCGACGGTCGTGTCGTGGTGGACGGGCGTCCTCGCGGGCAGCTCCCCCTCGTGGCTCCGCTGCGCGTGCTGCCGGGCAAACACGAGGTCATCGTCCAGAAGGACGGCTTCGTTTCGTTCGAGGCCGAGGTCGAGATCGTCGCCGGGCAGACGGCGCGCGTCCGCGCGAAGCTCGAGCCTCTGCGTCTCGCGGGCAAGCTCCGCGTCGAGGGCGAGGGGCTCGAGGGCGCGCAGCTCTACGTCGACGGTGCTCCGCTCGGGACGGTGCCGTGGCAAGGCTCGCTCGCGCCGGGCGAGCACACCTTCTGGCTCGTGAAGGGCGATCTCGGGACGGCTCCGGCGCCGATCACCATCGTGAAGGGGCAGACCGCGCTGGCGTCGCCGACCCTCGTCTCGCTCGGACCGGAGCTCACGCTCACCATCGTTCCCGAGACCGCTCGCCTCGTCCTCGACGACGTCTTCGTCGGGCTCGGACGGTGGCGCGGCAGGCTCCCGATCGGTGTCCACACCGTGCGCGCGGCCGACGAGGGCTACTTCGTGCTGGAGCAGAGCCTCGAGGTCCGTCCGGCCATGCAGCCGACGAAGCCGCTGAAGCTCGCGATCGACGAGTCACACCCGCGGTGGGGCAAACGAGCCCAGAGCGCAGGCAGCGTCTGGCTGGACGCGTTCGGCGGCGTCGCGCTGTCGAACACGCTGGGGAGCGGCGCCGAGCGCAGCTGCGACAACCCACGAGCCGGTCGACCGACCCTCTCGTGCGCGAACCAATCAATCGCTTGGGGGCCGCTCGCTGGCGCGCGCTTCGGTTACGAGTTCCCCTTCCGTCTCTCCCTCGAGGCCGCTGGCGGGTACGCCCACGCGACAAAGGATCTCGACCGGAGCTGGGACACCACGTTCGGTCAGTCCACTGCCGCCCACTACGAGGTCACGGACGGGCTCGTGTTCACCGGACCGTTCGCTGCCCTCGGCCTCGGCTACCGCGCGCCGCTGGCCGGGCCGCTGGAGCTCCGCTTCCACTTGCTCGTGGGCGCCCTGTTCACCCGGACGTGGGACGACGTGACGGGCACGGTGACCTCCGGAGGCCGAACCGTCCCGGTGATCGTCGAGCGCGCGGGAGAGTCCACGAGCGCGCCGGATCTTTTCGTCGCGCCGGAGGCCGATGTCGGTCTGCGCTTCGGCGGCTTCACGACTGGCCTCGGGCTCGCAGCCCACGTCTTCACGCTCCAAGGGGGCGCGGGCGCCATCGGCCAGGTTTACCCGAGCCACCCGGAAGCGTGCGCTTCGAGCAGCGTCGAGTGCGCCCCGGGGAGCGACGCCATCGAAGGAGAGGAGACGTTTCGCGCGTTCGCGCTCTTCACGCCGACGCTCTCGGTCGGCTACGCTTTCGGCCTTTGAAGCGTCTCCTCTTATGAGCCCGCCGAGCGCGCAGCGACCCCCCGATCTCGGGACGACGATCGCCGGCCGCTACGTGCTCACCCGGTTCCTCGGGAGCGGCGGGATGGGGGCGGTCTACGAGGCGCGCGTCGACAACGAGCCACCGGTCGCGGTGAAGCTCATCCTGTCGGTCCAGCAACGGGGCGGCGCCCGGAGCACGGAGAGGGTCCGGTTCTCACGCGAGGCCGTCGCCGGTGGTGCCATCGACGACGAGCACGTGGTGAAGGTGCTCGAGTCGGGGATCGATCCGCCCACGTCCTTCCCGTTCCTCGTCATGCCGCTCCTCGTGGGGACGAGCCTCGACGAGGTGATCCGGCAGATCGGACCGCTCCACCCGACCGTGGCCGCGCGGGTCGTGCGTCAGGCCTGTCTCGGGGTCGCTGCCGCCCACCGGACGGACCTCGTCCACCGCGACATCAAGTCGGCCAATCTCTTCCTGGATCAGGACGAGAGCGGCCGCATCACCGTGCGCGTCCTCGACTTCGGCGTCGCGAAGTTCCTCTCCGGCACGGAGGTGACGACCACCGGCTCCTTGCTCGGCACGCCCCTCTACATGTCCCCCGAGCAGGTCACCGACGCCAAGCGCGTCGACCAACGGGCCGACGTGTGGAGCCTCGGCGTTACGCTGTACCAGGCCCTCACCGGGGATTTTCCGTTCGACCGGGACATCGGCTTCGCGAAGCTCGCCCTCGCCATCACCACGTCGGATCCGAAACACGTGCAGGAGCTCGCCCCCTGGGTCGACCCAGGCCTGGCCGCGATCGTACACGGTACCCTGATCCGCGACCGCGACCGTCGCTGCCCCTCCGCCCTCGATCTGAGCGCGGCGCTGCTGCCCTACACGGGCGGCACCGACGAGATCGACGCGAGCATGCTCACCCCGCTCGAGAGCTCGGTCCGTGACCATCGCTCGGCGCGCGTGCGGATCCCGGATGCCTGGTCCCCCGTCGAGCCTTTCGCGCCGACGCTCGAGCTCCTGCCGGCACGTGTGGATCCGATCATCGGGCGCACGATCGGCGGACGATTCAAGGTCCTCCGCGCGATCGGGATGGGCGGGATGGGTGCCGTCTATGAGGCCGCGCAGCCCGACGGCACCCGTCTGGTGCTGAAGCTCATCCGGCCCGACGTCGCCGGCTTCAGCATGACCGCGCGCCGGCGCTTCGTGCGCGAGGCGCGGGTCATCCAGAGCATCGACGACGAGCACGTCGTCCAGGTGATCGAGACCGAGACGGACCCGGAGCTGGGCCTGCCGTACATCGCGATGGAGCTCCTCGACGGCCACGATCTCGAGCGCGTCGTGAAGAGCCAGGGAGCGCTGCCACCCAAGACGGCCGCGCGCCTCTTCGTCCAGGCCTGTCGCGGGCTCTCGGCGGCGCACGCCAAGGGCTTCATCCACCGTGACGTGAAGCCCAGCAACATCGTCCTCGCGCGCAAGGGCGCTACGAAGGTCGTCGTGAAGGTCTGTGACTTCGGGATCGCCAAGCAGCTCGACGGGGACACCGACTCCACGGCTGGCGCCACGAAGACGGGCAACCTCATCGGATCCCCGATGTACATGTCGCCCGAGCAAGCGGTGAACGCGAAGGACATCGACGCGCGCACCGACATCTGGAGCCTCGGCGCGACGCTCTACGAAGCCCTCACGGGCTTGCCCCCCTGGAGCGGGCGCGAGGGGGTCGGGCAGCTGGTGCTCGCCATCTGCTCGCAAGAGCTCGTCGCAGTTCGGACCCACGCGCCGTGGGTGCCACCTGCGCTTGCCGATATCGTGCACAAAGCGATGAGCCGCGAGGCGGCCGATCGATACGCCAGCGTGGACGAGATGTCCGAGGCGCTCGCGGCGTTCATCGGTGGCTCGACCGAGCTCAGCCCGATGGACCTGCGCCCGCTCAGCGACGCCGAGCGCTCTCGAGGCCGCGAGAAAGACAAGTCGACGACGGCCAAGTCCGCGCCCGTCAAGGACTCGGCGCCCACCCTCACGCGAAGCGCCGTGTCGGTCGACAGCGACAAGCCCCCCGCGTCCAACGAGCGCCCGAAGCGGTCCGTGTGGCCCTGGATCGGTGTGGCGG
Organism: Myxococcales bacterium; assembly: GCA_016794345.1. Classification (GTDB taxonomy): domain Bacteria; phylum Myxococcota_A; class Polyangia; order Polyangiales; family Polyangiaceae; genus Xiheicaenibacterium; species Xiheicaenibacterium phototrophicum. Next base: position 15,723 of record JAEUKE010000087.1, on the reverse strand, counting down.
CGGCCGTCGCCGTCGGTGCGGGCGCGCTCGCGCTCGGCTCGTCCGGCGGATCCTCGGCCCGGGAGAGCGGGACTGCTCCTCCCGTCGAGTCGAGCCCGGTCGCCGTATCCAGCGGCGCCCCGCTCGAGGTCTCGGCCGCCCGCTCCGCGCAAGCGGCCGAGCCGCCGACGAGCGTGCCTTCCACGACGGCGTCGTCTTCGGCTCGGCCGAGCACGCCGAAGACAACACCTACCGGTCGGCCGACGACGACCGGAGCGAAGCCGAACGAGAGCGGCGCGCCGGCCTCCTCGAGCCCGGCGCCTGCAAACACCTGGCGCTGAGCCGCCGCAGCGCCGTCAGCGACGCGAGCGCGCCGAGCCAGAACGTCCCGTCGGTCGAACGCGGAGCCGTGCGCTCGGCCGCGCACGAGCTGCCGCTGCCTTCGATCGTATCGGTCGGGAGGCACGCGCCGTCCGCCGTGCACACCGTCCCGGGCGCGCACTCCTCGGTGGAGGCGCAGTGGGTGACGCAGGCTCCCGTACTCCCGCACCGATAGGGCGTGCAATCGTCCGTCGAACCGTCGGCGTGGACCAAGATGGTCTCCGTCGCACAGCTCGTCGAGTCGGGGATACACGCCCCGTTCGCGCACACATGCTGGACGACGCAATCGTCTTTCGTCGTGCAGGGCGACCTGCAGGCCCCCTCGGAGCAGACGAACGGCGCGCAAGAGACCGGCGGGAGCAGCGTGCACTCGGGTACGAGGCCATTGCAGCTCGCTCCTTGGTCGAGGGTGTCACCGCTGCACGAAGGCGCTTCGCAGGCAGGTCGATTCCCGTGTGGTACCCCCGTGACGAGCGTGCACACGCCCTCGCTCCCCGCCGCGTCACAGGCCATACAGTTGCTGGCGCAAGCGCTGTCACAGCAGAAGCCATCGACGCAGTGTCCGGTCGGGCATTGCTCGTCCGTTACACATGCCGTGCCCACGCGCGCAAAGAACTGAGCCTGGTTCGCGGCGTTCCCGACCAACGCCCAGCCGTCACCAGCTCCGACGTAAGAGCCGACACCATGTAGGGCTCCCAAGGGGAGAATCGTGCTCTCGAGCTCCCAGCCCGTGGGCACGGAGCGAAAGAATTCGACTCGTCCAGCGCTCAGCTGGCCCATGTACTCCGCGCCGCCCTGGCCGATGACGAGGGTGTCGCCCCAGATGGCGACCGACTGGGCTGCGTCGAAGTAGCTCGTGGCGGGTCCGATCTGGGTCCACGCATCGTTCACGAGCTCGAAGCTCGAGATGTGGCACGCGCCGATGACCGATATCCGACCTGCTCGGATGACCATTCCCGAGCATGGGCTCCCACACGAGTAGGGTGCAGGGAAGGCCCCCGTTTCGGCCCACACTTGCCCGAGCTTCTCGAAGACATGGACCATTCCGACGAGGTCGGGGCCGAGCCCGTTGAGCTCGTCGCTCGCGCAGACGGCCAACCTGTTGCCGTCGATCGAGACTCGATAGCCGAAGAAGTCGCCTGCGCTACCGAGCAACGTCTGCGAGAGGGCCCAGGCGTCGTCGACCCGGTCGAAGATCTGGACCTCGCTCGCCAGCGGTTGCCCGACGACGGCGACGGAGCTGGTGGCTTCCACGATCGGTTCGCAGCTGGAACATCGGCTGGCGAGGACCGACTCGTATTGCCAGCCATCCGAGGCATAGCGGAGCGCCAGGATGTCGGTCGCTGTCGACGGAAAGGCAAAGTCGCCGCTCAATCTGAACTCGAGGACGTCAGGCAGAGACGGCGTGGCAACGGGGATCCATTGGTTGCCGATCAGGTCGTAGGCGCTCGTCCCCGCGAGGTAGCTGAACATCGCTCGGGTGCCGCTCATGCTGCCTCGAGGAACCCCCTGCAGTGTCTGGACAGGTACCCAGGTCACCGCACGGGCGATCGTCGGAGTTGCGCACACGAGGCTCGCGGCGAGAACGGCAATGCCGGTGCCAGCCCGCATCAGCACCGCCTCGCTCGGCGGCAGCGCACGAGCGTCCATGCGAGGATGCCGAAGCCCAATGCCAGGCCGGATGCGCCGGTCGAGCCGTCTGCGTCGAGGGCACACCCGCCGGACGCCTGTTCGTCGATGTCCGTGCAGGAGCCGTTCGCGTTGCAGACGAACCCCGCGACGCAGTCCCCGGTCTGCGTGCAGCGCGACAGGCACGCCCCCTCTGCCGCGCAGCGGTAGGGCGCACAGCTCTCGGTCGTTCCGTCGAGCCGGGAGAGCGTGTGCTCGCCATCGCAGGTGGTCGAGTCGGGGAGGCAGCTCCGCGTCGCGAGGTCGCAGCCGTAACCGGGCGCGCACTCCGCAGAAGATTGGCAGGAGGTGAGACACTCGGTCTGTCCGCATGCGAATGGCGAGCACGTGACTGGACCCGGCACGGTGCAGACGCGCCCGCCATTGCAGGTCCCGGCAGGGGTGGCCACGCCGTCGACGCACGACCCGTCGCATGGGGGGTGACCCGGGTGGGGAGCACCGTCGATCGTCGTGCAGAGGCCCTCGTTGCCTGGAACGTCGCAGGCCTCGCATTGGCCATCGCAGGCCTTGTCACAGCAATGTCCGTCGAAGCAATGTCCCGTGGCGCATTTGCCGCCGCCCTGACACGGCTGACCGACCAGCACGAGGGGAATGACGGTGCCTGCCTTGCTCCCGGCGGCGGCAAACCGATTCTCGACGGCGATAGCTCGGCCGAACCTCCCAGCCCGAGACTGGCCGGAAACGGTCTGCAGGTCTTCCAGGTTGTCTTCCTCGAACGAAAACACGTGGACTGCTCCGGAGAGCGTCAGAGGGCTGGAGCTGTCCGGGCCGCCAACGAACGCGTGTCCCTCCGCTACGGCCACGGCGGCTCCGAAGCTGTTGCCAGATGCCTCGGGCCCGGGGGTGAAGAGTTGGGCGGTCTCCGTCCAGGTATCCCCGACGAGGTCGAATACGTAGGCCGAGCCGTCGTTGAGGCCGTGGGAGGTGATCACGGATCCAACGATCGCGCGCGAGCCGTGGACCGCCACAGATGTCCCGAAGGTGCCGAACTCGAGCGGCTCTGCAGCGGTGAGCACTTGCGACAGCTCCCAGGCGCCGGTGACGCGGTGGTAGACCCAGACGGAACCGACAGCGGTCCCCAGCGCGTCGGGGTCGGCGGGCGCCCCTATGAATGCCCAATCTCCTCTGACCGCGACCGAGCTGCCGAATTGGGAGAGCTCAGGTCCGGAGAGGGTCTGAGCCACGATCCACGTGCCCGCTTGCAACTCGAGGACCGCCACCTGTCCCAATGCGCCGACGAGGACGGTCGTGCCGTCCGTTGCCATGCTCTCGATGTAGCCGAGCGAAGCGAATTGCGCGACGTGGGACCACGCTTGTCCGTCGTGCTCGAACACGTCGGCGTTCGAGGACCCGAGCGTGGAATCGAAGGAGGAGACCGCGAGGACGCCTGCGCTTGCCGCGAGTCTGAATCCGAAGCCATCGAGGGCCTCGTTGGGGGAGGTGAGCTTTGCGACCTCCACGAATGCATCGCCAGAAAGCGCGAAGACGTGAACGGCGCCTTTGAAGACGTCGGCGTCAGGGTTGCCCACGATGACCATGCCGTTCGCGACCGCGACGGAGTACCCGAAGGTCTCGGTGCCGCTGAGGGGCTCCTTCGCTGCCCAGATTGTCGGGTCGATCACGACCGGGTAGGTTGCGCCGGCGTCGTCGAGCTCGACGAACAGCTCCGAGCCACTCGCGGACATGCGCGACGGAAGGCGGCGGCCGGCGGCGTCGATCACGGCGAGCTCGCCGTATCGAACGGCGCCGCTCGGGACGACGAAATCCGCGCCACGGCCGTCGGCGTCGACGACGGGCCGCGCTCCCTCGATTCGAAGGGTGACGGCGATAGGGCCCCCCCCTGGGGGAGGGGTGTCGAGCGTGACGCCGTGCTCGAGCGTGCCGCCCTTCGACGTAACCCACTCGGTGACGCCGGCGCCCCTGTCGAGGCTTGCGCCCGCTGGGTCCGTCGCGAACCGTGGGGAAGTGAGCGAGAGTTCTTGGGCCGGACGGCCGACGCTGGCCAGCGACAGCTGGATGGTCGCCGCTTCCGTCGAGAGCCGGAGCCCCGCCTCGTCGAGCCTCGCGCGCACGCCACCGGCTTCCGTCTCCCACCCGCGACGCTCCTCCGCGCAGCCGAGGAGAACGAAGAGGCCGAGCCAAGAGCCCAAGGTGAGTTTGTTCGTCACGATGCTCGGTGAAGCAGGGTACGCCCGCGGCGGAGCGGCGGCTAGCGCGAGCGCGGCGCCCACTTACCGCAGACCGCCGGGGGGGGCCCTGTCCGTCCCCGGGCCGCCGGGGTACCTTCTCGGGTATGTCCTCGAGCGCGCCGCGCTTCCCGGCCACGCGCCTCAGCGTGCTGATCGACGCGCGTGACAGCGACCCCGCGGTCCGGGCGCGCTCGCTCGAGATCCTGGCGCAGGGCTATTGGGGTCCGGTCTACAAACACGTCCGACTGCGCTGGCGAAAGAGCGAGGCGGAGGCGGAGGAGCTGACGCAGGGGTTTTTCGCGGCCGCGATCGAGCGGAGCTTCTTCGCCAGCTACGACCCGCAGAAAGGCAGGTTTCGCACGTTCGTCAGGGTGTGTGTGGACCGTTTCGTGGCCGACGACCAGAAGGCGGAGCGCCGACTGAAGCGAGGCGGTGGATGGAAGCCGGTCTCGTTCGACGCGGAGGCCGCGGAGGCCGAGCTCTCGCTCGTGGCGCCCGACGCCGACCCCGACGCGGTCTTCGAGCGCGAGCTCAAGAAGGCGCTGTTCAAGCTGGCGTTGATCAGCTTGCGCGCCGAGCTGACGGCTCGGGGGCAGCTCCGTCATCTCGAGGCATTCGAGCGCTACGATCTCGCCGGGGAGGAGGAGCGGCCGTCCTACGATGAGCTGGCGAAGGTGCTCGGTGTGAAGGTGACCGACGTCACGTATTCGCTGCATTTCGCGCGAAGCGCGTTTCGACGCCACGTGCAGGAGCGCCTCCGCGAGCTGACGATCTCGGAAGAAGAATACGAGACCGAGGCCACGGCGCTCGGCCTCGGGCCCTCGCGCCCATGAAGCTGACGGATTCGTTGGTCGGTCGCCTGGAGAAGGCCATCGAAGGCGCCGGGGAAGCGCCCGAGCCCGGCGAGGGAGACGTGATCGGAGGACGTTACCGTCTCGTGCGCCTGCTCGGCGAAGGTGGGATGGGGCGGGTGTTCGAGGCCGAAGACGGTGAGCTCGGGAGGGTGGCGATCAAGCTGCTCGCGGCCTGGGATGCGGCGGCTCGAGCGCGCCTGGCTCGCGAGGCCGCGCTGCTCGACGAGCTGGCGCATCCGCGCGTCGTTCGCATCCTCGACCATGGACTGTCCGGCGTGCCGACGCCGTTTTTCGTGACCGAGCTCTACGAAGGCGAGACGCTCGCAGACCGGATCGGGCGCGGTCCGCTCGCGCCGGCCGACGTGATCCGGCTGGCGCTCCACGTCTGCGAGCCGCTCGCGATGGTGCACGCGCGGGGCGTCGTTCACCGTGACATCAAGCCGAGCAACGTCTTTCTTCCGGGCGGCGAGGTCGACTGTCTCGTCTTGCTCGACTTCGGGCTCGCCAAGGCGCTCGAGGACGACGAAGAGCTGACGTTTGCGGGGGCGACGCTCGGAACACCCGGCTACATGGCGCCGGAGCTCGCGTCCGGGAGCGCCGCGGACCCGCGCGTGGACGTCTTTGCGCTCGGGCAGGTCCTGATCGCGTGCGCGGGCGGAGCGGAAGCGATGCCGTCGGAGCTCGCGTCGGTCGTCGTCTCGATGGTGGCGGCCGATCCGAGTCAGCGCCCGCGAGACGCCTCCGCGGTCGCGCGTGCGCTGGAGCGCGCTGCGGATGCCCTCGGGCTCACGCTCGCCGCGACCAATGCGCGCGCGTCGGCGGAGGAGGTCCCCGATTGGTCCGTCCTCGAGGCAGCGTTGCTGCGCAGCACGACTGACCGCCAGCAGGCAGCTGCGCTGCACCTGGCCGAGCGATGGATGAACGCCGCGGGTCTCTTCGATACACGGGATCTGGCCGAGCGCCTGGAGCGTTCGGGGATCCCGAAGCGAGCGGCGGTCTGGTACCGACGCGCGGCGAGGCAGTCGCTCGAGGCCAGCGACTTCGCGGCGCTGTTCGCCGACGTGGAGTCCGCGATTCGGTGCGGCGCGACCCACGCGGAGCTCGGTGGTCTCCATCTGTTGCAGGCGCAAGCAAACGCGTGGACGAACCGACCGCGCGAGGCCCTGCGTCACGGCGAGGAGGCCATGCGCCACTTGGGGCCGGGCTCCGTCTCGTTCCTGCGCGCCGCGACCGAGGTCGGCGTCGCGGCGGCCCGTCTCGGGGATGGAGAGCGCATCGAGCAGTTCGGGGAGCTCTTGGCGCGCGCAATGGGACCGGGGGCGCCGCGTTGGGTCGTAGCCTGCACGGCCCGGCTCGTGACCGCGCTCGGGGCCGCTGGCAGACAGGAGGCGTCGCGCGCTCTCTGTGCCCGGCTCGACGACGTGTCGGACGGCGCGTCGGCGGGAGATCCGTTCGTAGCGAGCCGCGTCGCGCTGGCGCGGTCCGTGGTCGCGCTGTTCGACGGCGATCTCGAGACACACGCGGCGGAGCTCGAGCGATCGGCGAGCCTGGTCGAGCGCGCCGGGGATACGCGATCGCTGCTCCACGATCGAACGAACCTCGGCTTCGCGCTCGTGGAGCTGGGGAGACTGGTGGAGGCCGAGCCGCTGCTGGAGAGCGTGCTCCGCGATGTGTCTGCCTCGAAAATGCCCTTCGTTCATTCGCTCGCGACGAAGAACCTCGCCATGGTGTGCCTCCAGTCGGGGCGCTTCGAGCGCGCCGAAGCGCTGGCCGCGGACGCCGCGAGCCGCGCCACGGACAACCCACGCTTGGCCTCGGTCGCCTACGCCGTCGCCTCGCACGCCGCGGCTCGGATCGGCGTCGCCGAGCGCGCGACCTCATTCGCCCTGGAGTCGATGGCGCGGGCGCCAGGCGAGATGGAGCGCGCGCGTTCCCTCGGCGCGGCCGTTCGCGCCGCGCTGGTCCGTGGTGACCCTCGCGGCGCAGCCGGTCTTGCGGATGAGCTCGACGCGTTGCTCGGTCGCGTCCCGACCATCGACGGTGCCGAGGCCCTCACGTGGCTCGCGCTACTGGATGCACGAGAGGCATCCGGGGGCGGCGAGCCAGCCCGACAGGCCCTCGCCGAGGTGTTCCGTCGCGTCGACGCCCGGGCCGCGCGTATCCGGCGCCCGGATCTCCGGGCGAGCTTCTGGGCCATCCCCGAGCACGCCGAGGTCCGACGGCGAGCGCGCAGCGCCGGTTAGATTCCTTTTTTTTTCGAGAGCCCCCTAAGGACGCTGCGCCGACGTCGAAGAGGAGGGCATGGCAAGGATTCGTGCCCTCTTCGGGTGGCTGTCGACGCTCGGGCTCGGCGGTGTGGTGTTCGCCTGTGCTCCGAGCTCCGAGGGGATCCGCGGTGACGGCCCGCCCGCGGAGGGCGGAGTGGGGGAGGGAGGTGGCCCGAGCAGCACGACGGGAAGCGGCTTCGATGCGCCGGGAGACGGGGGCGGCGGCGGCGCGGCTTGCGCTGCGACGACCGTCGACGCGCAGCTCGCCAAGAAGCCGATCGACCTCATCGTGATGGTCGACACGTCGGGCTCGATGTCGCCCGCGAGCAACGCGGTCGAGCAGAACATCAACGACAACCTCGCGGGTGTCCTCGAGCAGAGCGGTCTCGACTACCGCGTGATCGCCCTCGCGGGCTATGGGGCCGGCGCGCAGCTCTGCGTTGGCCCGCCGCTCGGCGGAGCGGATTGCTCGAGCCCACCTGCGGTGCCGGCCAACACCGAACGCTTCTTCCACTACGTGAAGGCGAGCGGCAGCGGCAGCATCCTGCAAGCGCTCATCGCCTTCTACTCCATGCCCGACGACAGCGGCGCGGCGCCGAACGGGTTCTCCCAGTGGCTGCGCGCGGATTCGCAGAAGGTCTTCCTCCTCTTCTCGGACACCGAGAGCACCTCGAACGCGACGAGCGTGGGGGACGCCTTCGACGCGGACCTGCTCGCGCTCGACCCCGAAGCGTTCGGTACGCCCGACGCGAGAAGATACGCGCTCCACGCGATCATCGGGCTGAAGCAGAACACCCCCGCGACCGCGCCGTGGCTGCCGAGCGACCCGCTCGTCTCCGGCGTGTGCTCGGGAATGGGCGACGATCTGGGGTCCGGGATGGCGGTCCAGCAAGCCGCGATCTTGTCGGGCGGGCTCCGGTTTCCGGTCTGCCAATACGGGGCGTACGACGTCGTCTTCCAGACGATCGCCGAGAGCGTGGTGGAGCAGTCCGTCCTGGCGTGTGACATCCCGCTGCCCGAGGCGCCGCAGGGCGAGACGATCGATCCCGACACCGTCCAGGTCGACTTCACGCCGAGCACGACGAGCGACCCGGTCTCGTTCCATCAGGTCCCCGATCTCGCCGCGTGTGAGCCGGACGCCTTCTACATCGAGGAGGAGACGATCAGCCTCTGCCCCGAGGCGTGCGCCGCGGTCCAGGGAGACGCCATGGCGAAGCTCGATGTCCGCTATGGCTGCGACGTCGGCTACGTGGAGTAGGCCGGCGTCGGGCCGGCCCTCACCCTCCGGCCAGCGCCTCTGCTAGCTCCCGAGCGCCACGCAGACAACCCGCGAGTCCGGCGCCGTCGTAGGCCGCACCGACGAGCGAGAAGCCGGCGTTCCGCGCCTGAGCTCTCGCTTCGTTCATGCGCGCGCGGTGGCCGAGCTCGGGGATGGGTGTCGCCTCCGGGTAGTGCTCGACGTGGGCCCAGAGAGGCACGTCGACGCGAGCGTGGCGCGACAGATCGGCGTGCACGGCGCGGACGATTTCGTCATCGCTCGCCTGGGCGAGATCCGGGCGCCGATCGAGGTCGATGACAGCTCGTATGACGGCGCGCCCTTCCCGGACTCGTGTCGGCCATTTCGCGTGGACGAACGTGACCCCGACGAAGGCATGGGCCTCTTTGCGCGCGACGAGGATGCCGCTCCCGTCGGGCAGCTTCGTGGTGCTCGCGTCGTAGGCGAGCACGACGACGATCGCGGAGCGCATTCGCGCCTTGAGGGTGCCCTCCAGCTCGGGGACATGGGGACGAAGCAAGGGCAAGGCAGCGTGCGGCGGCGTCGCCAGGACGACCTGCGTCGCGTCGAGGGCGGAGCCGTCGCCGAACCGCAGCCGCTCGCCGGAGCGGCCCCGCTCGATCGCGACGACGCGTCTTGCCCGAAAGATGCGCTCGGCGGAGACCGAGCACGCGAGCGCCTCGACGAGCGTCTCCATTCCACGAGCGGGGCCCACCATCTTCGGTATGCGGCGCGGCGCGCGGGCCAACGCGCGGATCAGGCTACCGCGTGTGCCCGCGAGCTGCGGCATCACCACGCCCGCGTCCAGCCGTTCGAGCTCCCCGCCGTAGATTCCGGATACGAGGGGCTCGACCAGGTTCTCCTTGGCCTCGCGGCCGAGACGGCTCTCCACGACCGAAAGTGAGCCGTCGCCCTCCCGGTTGGGGAGCACGAGGTCGCAGGCTGCGCGGAGCTTGGCCGGGAGCGAGAGCAGGCGTGTCCTCGCGATCGCGGCGAAGCTGCGCGGCACACCGAAGACCAGGCCTTCCGGCATGGGATCGATCCGGCCGTCGTGCGCCACGTGGACGCGCGCCGCGGCGCTCGACGGCGACTCCGCGACGACCCCGAGGTCGTCACACGCCGAGCTCGCGCCGTCTTGGGTGACGAGCGTGTCGGGGCCGACGTCGACGAGGCAATCGTCGTGGCGGAGCGTACGAACATTGCCGCCGACACGCCCGCTGCCCTCGATGACCGCGAGCCGCGTACCCGGGCTTCGCGCGAGCAAATAGTGCGCGGTCGCGAGGCCCGCGACCCCTCCTCCGATGATCGCGACGTCGAGCGTAGGAAGCGAGGCAGTCACGTCGCGTCGCCTTGCAGCTCGTGCGCCGGCCGAGACGTTCGGTAAGAGAAGCGATTTTGCCGCGAAAATCGCGTGCCGTGCATGCTCGTCGCCGAGCGCGGACAACGCGGACGCGCGAACCTTGCGTTCGCGCCGCAGGAGGTTCGCACAGCGATGGCCGGCGTCTTTGCGCCCGGGCTGTGCTCGGCGCGATGCCGCGGGTCGAGCCCCGCACGTGCGACGTCGAGGGGGCGGTCGGCGTGTCGACTGCCCCGCTGCTGTCGCACGGCGCGTCGTGAGTGTCGCTGGAACCTCGTGGATCTCGCGGGCATGCGCGTTGCCTTGGCGAGCGCGATGACGGCGGCTCGTGGAAGGTTGGCGCTGCTCGCTCTCGTGATCACCGCGTGCACGGACGTGCGGGTCGTTCCGGAAGAGGAGGAGACGACGAGCGCGGTCTCGACCGGCGCCGCGACGGTGACGAGCGTCGGGAGCACGACCACGGGAGGCGGCGCCTCGGGTGGGGGCGGTGAAGGTGGCGATGCAAGCGGCGGAGCCAGCGCGGGGGGCGGTGAAGAAGGCGGTGGACCTCCGGGCCAGGTGCCGGGGATCGTCGCCGTCGGTTATGGCGGGCTGCGCATCGTGTCTCGAGACGACGGACTCACCTGGACCGACCGGGTTACGGACGGCGCCGTCGACGACATCGGGACCAATCTGTGGTCGGTGGCCTGGGGCGCCGGCCGATGGGTCATCGCCGGCGGCTCACGCTTGCTGATCTCGACCGACGGCGTCGCGTGGAGCGACGCGAGCGACTCGATGCCGTTCCATTCCTGCGCCGGGGTCGCGTTCTTTCAGGGCGAGTTCTGGCTGGGGTGCACGCTCTCCGAAGAAGGCTGGGTGTTCCGCTCGGCAGACGGAGCGAGCTGGGGGGAGGGCGTCTCGCTCGGACAGGAGTTCCTCTATCGCGTTCATTTGCTCGCCGGTGGCGGGAAGCTCGTCGCGCACGACAACTCCGGCACGACGCTGCAGACCAACGACGGGACCGAGTGGACGGCGCTCGATCTCACTGTGCCCACCTTCTGCGCCGGCGAGTGGAAGGAAGCCGTCGACTGCGGGCCCGATGATTACGGATCGAGCTGGCATTCGGGCACATGGCTCGCCGCGGGCTGGCCCGGCCGGATCCGACGCTCGACCGATGGCGTGACCTACGAGGACGTGTACGTCGATGCGGATGGGTACACGGTCTTCGACAGCCGCATGTTCGCGCGTGGGTACGTGGCCCCGTAGAAGGGCCACTCCCTCACGCGCGAACGTGGAGCTCCCCGACGGGGAACGCGACGCCGTTCACGAGCGCCTCGATCCTGTGCGGGCCGGGGTAGTGGCGACGTGTCGTCAGATCGGTGAACGAGACCTTGCCTTCGAAGCTCGCGATCTCGTTCGGGCCGAGCTTGATCCGCTTGAGCTTGAAGACCTTGGGCCGCGGGGAGCCGTTCGCCTTGATGAAGTGCACGGCATAGTCGACGACGAGGTCCTGTGGACGACGCGCCGTGCTCGCGAGGTCGAACGAGAAGCGGATCTCGCCCCCGAGCCGCACCGACCGCGACGAGAGACGCGAGGCGCCGAGCTCGACACGTGGGCGCGCCCCCGCGCCCAGCAGCGAGAGCGCGCCGCGGTGGCCCTTCTTGACCAGGGACCGGAGCGCGTGCCGCACGAGCGCCTCGGTCTCGGGGGAGGCGGAGCTCAGCCACTGACGGCACGTCTCCACCGTCAGGTCGGCGTCGACCTTGCTCAGGTCGTTCAGGCTGTTGGCGACACTCCTGCGCACTAGGCTGGCCGAGTCGTGCTTCAGGAGCTCGAGCAGCTCGAGGATACGATGCGGGTTCTCGTCGAGCCAGGCCACGCGGCTCGCCCAGGGCAGTCGCAATCGAGTCCCTTCGGATACCAGGCGGCGGACGTGGGCGTTTTCATCCGTCGCCCACGCCCGGAGCTGGGCGAAGGTGCGCTCTGGATCCCTCGCGATGAAGGCGCGAACGCTCCACTCCGCCGTGAACCGCTTGGTGAGCTCGTATTGGGCCTGGAACGAGAGCGCAAAATGGTCGAGCCCGCGCTCCGCGACGAAGATGGTGTGCGGGAGGTAGTAGAAGGGCGCCATCCCGGCGCCGACCAGCTCGTCGGTCGCGTGCTCGGGGCCGAGCGACGCGAGCAGCACACGAATCGCTGCGGGGAAGTCGGCGGGCAAGTGGTCGGCGAGGGCACGCGCGATCTGCTTGGCGCGATCCAGCAGCTCGAGCGCGTCGAGCCCCCGCGTCGCCCGCGCGACGAAGGCCGGTGAGGGGAACGACGGCGAGGCTCGCGCGACGTCCGCCGCGATGCGGCGCACCAGCGCAGGCGAGAAAAACGTCTTGAGCGGTTCAGCCATGGGCCGGGTTTGACGTAGCACCCTTTGGTGCCGGAATGGTGTGGCGTGATGCTCACGGACTGAGCTCATCCCAGCGCACGCGCACGGCGGCCCGGGTGTCCTCGATGGGGAGCGCTCGATAGCGGCCACCTTCTTCGGTGACGAGGCCGAGGCGCACGAGCTTGCGGAGCGCGTCGTCGATCTCGAAGTCGACGCGGGCGCCGAAGCGGAGCATGAGCCAGGTCTCGACGGCGGCGTCGAGCTCGCGCGCGGTGGCGCCGGGGTGGCTCCGGAGCATCACGTAGGCGAGCAGGACCTCCTTCGACTCTTCCTCTCCCGCTTCGTCGACGATGCGAGAGAGGACACCTTCGTCATTGTCCGTGTTGCGGAAGTAGAGGTGCTCGGAGAGCATCTTCATGAAGAGGAGCTTGCGGCTCTGGAACTTCGTCCACTGCCTCCCGGCGAAGAGGACGAGGCCCACGAGCCCGCTGAGGCCAGCCAGGATCGACGCCTCGTTCACCTCGCCCTCGATGAGGCCGACGAGCATGGCGAGCGCCAGGAAGGCAGGCAGGAGCTTGATCATGACGGGGACGCCCCCGACGATGGCCGGTACGCCGAGCAGCGCCTTGTCGAGCCCCCGCATCCGGAGGCGGGTGTTCGGGAAGAGCATCTCGAGGTCCGCCTTGGGGATGTCGCGGAACAGCTTGAGCGCGGTGAGCTGGCCGCGGCCGGCCGCGTCCGGGTGTCCGGCGCGGAAGCGGAGGTAGAGGCACACGCGGTCGAACGAGCAAACCTGTGAGGTTCGCGTGCGGAGCCCCCACAGCTGTCTGACCGTGTTCGTGCGCGTGGTCTCGCCGCGCACGAAGACGAGCCGATCCTCGTAGGCGCCGAAGTCGATGCTCACGCTGAGCGGCAACAGGCCGCGCTCGGAGAGGGCATGGTCGAGCTCCTCCTGGCTGAGGCGCCGGTAGTTCGCGCGCTCGAGCACCTGCGTGAGGGCTTCCGCGAGGTCGAGCCGATGGGATGGCGGATCTGCGCGTCCGTCGCCCCCTTGACCGTGCTCGCGCGCATACGCGGCCTTCAGCCCCTCGAGCTTGTGGTGAAGCTCGAGGTGGAAGAGGCCGATGATGGAGCGGGCGAGGGATGCGACTGCGGCGCGCTCGGTCTCGTCGACCTCGTCGATCAATGCGCCGAGCACTTCGCGACGGGACGCGGAGATGCCGTGATCGGAGGGAGTAACGCGGGAGGCCGAGTCGTTCATCTCGATGGGCGCGTGGGGCCACGCTCTTTATCGCACGACCGCGCGCCTGATCTCACCCCCCGACGTCGACCGTGGCGGTGAGGGGGAGGTCCCGAGACGACGAGCCCACCTCGATGACGTAGGTGCCCGGCTCGACGACGAGCTCGCCGGTGGCGACTTCGAAGTACGCGAGGGACGGGGCGGGGATGGGGAGCGTCACGGTCGCGGTCTCGCCGGGGGCGAGCTCCACGCGAGTGAAGCCGCGGAGGTCGCGCGGCGCGCGCTGGACCGCGCTCGCGGCGGGGTGAACATAAGCCTGCACGACCACCGCGCCTGCCCTGGTGCCGGTGTTGGTGACGTCGACCGTCACGATGATGTCGCGGTCCGCCGGTGAAAAGCCCGACACCTGCAGATTCGTCAGGGTGAAGGTCGTGTAGGAGAGGCCGAAGCCGAACGGGTATTCGGGCTCTGCGCCGCTGGCGTCGAGGTGGCGGTAGCCGTGCAAGAAGCCGTACGTGACGGCCGGGCTCGTGTGATCGAACGCGGGCAGATCGGCTTCGTCCCGGGGGAAAGAGACGGGCAACCGACCTCCGGGCTCCGTCACGCCGAAGAGGACGTCGGCGATGGCGTGCCCACCCTCCGAGCCCGGGTACCAGGCCATGACGAGCGCGTTCACTCCGTCGACCCAGGGCCGCACCACGATCGCGCTCCCCGCCTCGAGCACGACGACGGTGCGGGGCGCGATGGCGGCTACGTCGGCGATGAGCGCCTCGTCCTCCGCGGAGAGGCGGAGCGAGTCGCGGTCGCCGCCGTTCATGCCGATCGCCTCGCCTTCGTCCTCCGGGCTCAGCCCGACGACGACCACCGCCGTCTCGGCGGACGCGAGGAGCGCCTCGTCCGCTGCGGTGAGGGTGGGGCCTGGCACGTGCACGGTGCGGCTGGCACCCGCGCGCGCCGCGATACCGTCGAGCGGCGTGACGGCCATGGTCGGCGTGACCGCGCTCGATCCCTCGTCGCCGAGCCGAGCGACGGCGGCGAGGGAGCCCACGACGGCGATCTTTCCCGCGGATGCCGGATCGAGCGGCAAGGCGCCGTCGTTCTCGAGCAGCACCATCGAGCGGACGGCCACGGTCCGCGCGAGCTCTCGATGCGCCGCGCTCTCGACGTCGCCGGGGTGAGCCCTGGGCTTGGCCGAGCCCTCCATTTGCCCCGAGAGGATGCGCGTGACTGCGTCGTCCACGACGGCTTCTGGCACCTCACCCGCGCGCACTGCGTCCGCCAGAGCCGGGCCATAGTGGTTCGCGAAGGGCATCTCGATATCGAGCCCCGCCTGCGCGGCCTGGACCGTGCTGTGTGTGCCGAACACCCAATCCGAGATCACGAAGCCGGGGAACGCCCACTCGGTCTTCAGCACCTCACGGAGGAGGTGAGCATTCTCGCTCGCGTAGGCGCCATTGACCTTGTTGTACGCGCTCATCACGCACGCGACCCGCCCGTCCTGCACGACGCGCTTGAAATGCGGCAGGTAGACCTCGCGCAGCGTGCGCTCGTCGATCGTCACGTCGACTTCCATTCGCGTGTCCTCGATGCTGTTCGCCGCGAAGTGTTTCACGCACGCGAGCACGTTCTCCTGCGCGCCCTGAACGAACGCGGTGCCCATCGCGCCGAGGAGCGTCGTGTCCTCCCCGTAGGTCTCCTGTGCGCGACCCCACGCCGGGTGGCGGAGGAGGTTGATCGTGGGCGCGAGCAGCACCGTCGCGCCTCGCGCGTTCGCCTCCCAGCCGATGGCTCGGCCCACCTCGCGCTCGAGCTCCGGGTCCCAGGTCGCGCCGCGCGCCGCTGGGACCGGGAACGCCGTCGCCTTGCCCGCGCGAACGCCGCGTGGCCCGTCCACCATTCGGAGCCCCGGGATGTCGAGGCGCTCGTTGGCCGGCGTCAGGTAGAGGTCGTTCACCGTAGCGATGGACGCGCCGGCCATCTGCTCGACCTTCTCGTCGAGCGTCATCGCCGCGACGAGCTCCGCGACCGAAGACCTGCCGAACCGAGGAGGCGGGGGCTCGGCTGCATCGTCTGCGCAGGACGAGAGCAGGACGAGGAGGAGCGCGGCGAGGGCGTGGCGGCGGAGCGGCATGCAG
>JAEUKE010000079.1 GCA_016794345.1 Myxococcales bacterium | reverse complement strand
ACGCCGCGAGCAAGCCGACGAAGATCGCCCTACCGGGCGCTCCCGCTCAGATCGTCGTGCTCGGCTCGACGCTCCTCGTCACGATCCGCGCAACCGACGACAACAAAGGCGCGCTGCTCTTCTTCGAGCGCGGACCGGATGGCGCTCTGACCGAGACCGGTCGAGTCGCGCTGCCACCCGACGCTTGGGGGATCGCCACCGCTCCGGGAGGTCGCCGCGCGATCGTGACGAGCGCGTGGACCGCGAAGGTCACGGCGGTGGATCTCGTGTCGAGGACCGTCCTCTGGACGCGCGACGTGCCGCGCGAGCCGCGCGGCGCGCTCTTCACGGCCGAGGGAACCGCGTTCGTGTCCCACCTCGTCGGGTCGAGCCTGACGCGGATCCGCGACGTCGGCGACGAGGCGGTCGTCGACGCAGTGGAGCTCCCGGCCGCGCCCATGCGCGCGCCCGCCGCCGACAAGCTGAGCGCCTCGCTGGGTTACACGCTGGTCGCCAACCCGTCGAAGGACCGCGTGTTCGCGCCGCGCCACGCGCTCGGCACGCTGGGCACGTCGGTCTGGTTCGGCGCCGCGGCGGTGGACGCGCTCGATGTCGGCTCGGGCAAGCCGGTCGCCGCCGCGCGGACCTGGCAAGTCCGGAAGAGCTTCGCCGAGCCTTTTGCGAAGCAGATCGCCGAGAGCGCGGCGTGGTGGGGCGGCGGCGTGACGGACTTCGTCGATCTGCGAATGACCGTCTTCGCCCAGCCGCGGGCCGCGGTGTACCGGCCCGCCACGGACACCATCCTCGTCGCGAGCGAGGGCACGAGCGTCGTCGCCGAGGTCGACGCGCTGCTCGGCGATCCGGCCCTGGGTCTGGTCCGCAGCTACGGGCTCGGAGACGAGAGCAAGACCGATGGGAGCGGCGCGTGCACCGCGCCGAGCGGGATCGCGCTCTCCGCCGACGAACGAGCGGCGTACGTGTATTGCCGCACCTCGGACAGCGTGACGAGCGTCCTTCTGGCGGACGACAGCGGCGAGTACACGGCACCGCCGCGTGTGGTCGTGAAGATCGCCGATCCGACGACAGACGCGGATTTCGCGGCCGGCAGACGGCTCTTCTACGACGCCTCCGACAGCTACGTGAGCGGCGGCCTCGCGTGCGCGGGCTGCCACCCCGAGGGTCGGGACGACGGCTACGTCTGGCACGAGGTGGTGTTCTCCGAGCCCGAGAAACCGGGCACGAGGGCGGCGTTCACCAATTTCTTCGGGAGCGCCAGCGCCGCGCGCCAGATGGCCGCGACGTGGAAGGACTCGGTGCCGGCGATCGCCAACGCAACCGAAGCCGGCGTGGGCTACGCGCGGCAGACGCCGATGATCGTCGAGCGGCTGAAGGCGAAAGGCCCGTACGGCTGGCTCGCCGAGAGCGCCACCCTCGAGGAACGCATCGTCGCGAGCTTCGGGCTCCACCGCTGGAACAGCGGCGAGAAGAGCGCGTTTGCGACGGCCCGCGCCAGGCAGCTCATCCCCTTCGTTCGTGGCGGTCTCGTCCCGCCCCCGACGGACACCTCGCCGCTGACCAAGGAGGAAGAGCTCGGAAAGCAGATCTTCGAGAGCGAGCGCAGCGCTTGCTCGAGCTGCCACACACCCGAGACGGACTACACGAACCGCTCGATCGCGGCGTTCCCGAGCCCCCTGCGGCGCGGGTACGCCGAGGAGAAGGGGGCCGCGTACAAGACGCCGTCGCTCCGCTTCGTGGGGGGGAGCGCGCCCTACTTCCACGACGGGCGGTACGCGACGCTCGAGGAGATCGTGAACAATAACAGCGACGTCATGGGCAAGACGAGCCACCTCTCCGCCGACGAGAAGAAGGCGCTCGTCGCGTTTTTGAGGCGCCTATGAGACGAACGAAGATAATCCTCTCCGCGGCTTGCATCTCGCTCGCCGTCTCGGCCGCCGGCTTCGTCTGGGCGCAGCCGAAGCCCGCGTGGCGTGAGCCGGAGCCGCTCGTCGCAGCGACAATCCCGACGAGCCGGTCCGAGCCGCCCAAGCGGGACGAGTGGTCGGACGCAAAGCCGCTCGAGGTGAAGAAGCGGACGACAAAGGCGCGCGGCTGCACGGCCGTGAAGCTCCGCGAGTACGTGAAGGTCCGCTGTCCTTACATGACGGCCGGCGTCCGCCAGTTCGTGGGCGACACCAAAGACGTCGAGCTCTTCGTCACGCCGCGCCCCGCCGACGGCAACATCTTCCAGCCTCCGCACGGAGGCGAGATCGTCTTCCCTCTGAGAAAGGGGTCGAGCCTCTTTTTCCAGTTCTTCGAGATCGTCGAAGGGTACGACGGCTTCGGCATCACGGAAGGCGTCCTCGTCGACGTGACCTGGCCCGACACCCGCGAGGCCCCGTCGGTGGTGTTGCGATGAGGTACGTCTTGCTCGCGCTCTCGGTCGTTGCTTGCGGGCGCGCCGACGTGCCCGCGCCGGCCGCTTCGTCGTCGCCACCCCAAGAGAGCGCGGCGCCCAGCGCGAGCGCTGCACCGGCCGAGCCGCCCAGCGCTGCGCTCACGACCAAGACGCTGGCGCGCAAGCAGACGCCACGCGCGAGGCATGACGCGGACAAGGCCTCGTGTGACGCCGGCGACCGCGCCGGCTGTCGCGCGCTCGCGGAGCGCTACGCCGTGGCAGGCCCGCGCGCGAGCTGCGGGGTCCCGCGAAACAGGACCGCTCCGTCATTGAAGTACACACCCGCGGACGCGGAGGGTGACCGCGTCGCCTACGAGCGGGCGATGGGACGAGCCTGTGCCGCGGGCGACGCGGACGCGTGTGCGATCTTGAAGGTGGCCCACCGGGTCGTTCCCATGGTCCCCCGCCACGCGCTCTGGGCCGGCGTGTTGGGTGACCCGCAGAGCGTCGGCATCCGGCGCTTCCGAGCGTCGGAGAAGCCCAGGTGGAGCAAGATCCTCGACGACGAGCGCGCGAGCTGTCTGGCGGCCGAGACGCCCGCGCCGTGTGAAGCGCCGAAGCTCACCCTCTTCGCCAAGGAGAAGCCCGGCAAAGACGGCAAGCTGGCCGCCGAGATCCGCGCTCGAGCCACGGAGGCGTGCGAGACGACTCACGACTGTCCGGACATCTACATGGCGCTCGACAAGTCCGGGTACACACCGGCCGAGCTCGCGCCTGTGCGCGAGGCGTTCGCCGAGACGCTCGCGTCGGCGTGCCTGGAAGGCGACTGCACCTGCGGGGACGCGGCTCGATATCTGCCCGAAACGGATCCGCGGTTCGTCGACCTCGCGATCCTCGGCTGCGAGAACGGCGAGGCCGAGGGCTGTTACGCGCTCGCGCGCGCGCTCGAGGTGGGCGCCGGCGTCTCCAAGGACGAGGCGCGGGCGCGCGCGCTCTACGAGGTCGCGTGCCCGCCGCTCCGCCCGACCTTCTGGCAGGGCGGACCGACCACCGACTACTCGCCGCGCGCCTGCGACAGGCTCGCCGAGATCGCGATCGGCGGCGCGTACCCCGGCAACGACCGGCACACCGCCAAACACTACGCGATCTCGGCTTGCCGCTTCCCGAGCTACGAGATCGATCATGGGCCCTGCGTTCGGCTGGGCATGCTCTGGGCCACGAGGGAGGGCGCGGGGAACAACGCCCACGAGGCCCGGATGGCCGCGTTCGGCGAGTCCTTCGCGGGCGGCGACCGCCCCCACCTCGACGACTGCACGCGGCCGAGCGCCGAGCGCGAGTGCAACGAGCTCCGCGAGGCGCTCAAGAAGACACATTGAGGACGTCTGAGCACGCCCGCCAGAGAGGCTCCGGTAAGAAGACAGGCGTGTCGAGGAACGTTCGGGCTTCGCTGTTCGCGCTCGCCGCGCTCGTCGGCTGCGGAGACGACGCGGGCACCGGCGGGGGCGCGGGCGGCGGGAAGACCACCAGCTCCTCGGCGTCGAGCTCGGCGGCGGGCGCGGGCGGCGCGGGGGGCTCCCCGTCGTGTGACGCGATCGAGTGCGGCGCGGGCTCGTTCTGCTGGGACGGGACGTGCCACCCGTGTGACGCGCCGATCGGGACGCGGCACGACGTCGTGCTCACGCTCGGCGACGGGGTGGAGGACCGCACGTACTTCGTGCACGTCCCGAGCCGGTACACGTGCGGCCCGACTCCCTTGCTCGTCGACTTCCACGGCACGGCCGGCGGTCCTCGCCCCGAAGAGGCTTACCAGACCGACGCGCTGGTCTCGCTCGCCGAGAGCGAGGGCGCCATCGTGGTGAGGCCGCGATCGCGCTCGAGCAGCCGCGCCGGCTTCGAGGTCTTTCGCTGGGATCAGAACCCCGGTGATCTGCAGCGGAACATCACGTTCACGCAGAACCTCGTCACCGCGCTCCACGAGCAATACGACATCGACCCTGCGCGCACCTACGCATCCGGCTTCTCTTCCGGGGCAAACATGGCCTCGCAGTTCCTCGGCAGCGCGGCGCCGGGGCTCTTCCGCGGCGTCGCGCCGATAGCCGGCGGCTACTGGAGCGATCCCGACATCGCTCCGTTCGACCCCGGAGTCGCGGCCCGCGTGTACGTGGCGACCGGTTACCGTGACTACCTCCTCGGCACGGCACGAGATCTCCTCGATGCGCTCGACGCCAGCGGCCTCCCCGAAGATCGGCTGTTCTTCCGCGAGACCGACACCGGTCACGATCTCTACGCCTGGCACTTCCCCGAGCTCTTCGCGTGGCTCGACCGCGGCGAGCGCCCCGCCGAGGGGACGCTGATCGCGCCTTGGGTCGCGGAGGTCGCGCCGACGACGGCCAGCTTCGTCGCGGCCGCACGGACGGCTTCGGGGGAGATCCTCGCGTCCACCTCGAACGGCGAGGTGCTGCGCCGCTCCACCGCCGGCGCCTGGACGCTCGAGACGACGACGCCGACCCCGATCGCGCTCACCGGGATCTGCGCGACGGCGAGCGGCTCGGACGCGTTTGCCGTGGGCGAGGGTCGGATCCTGCGCCACGTCGGCGGGAGCTGGAGCGCGCCCGAGGTCCTCCCCGAGCTCGGGCCTCCGACCTTCGGGCTCGGCTACATGAACGGCGTCGCGTGCGCCGCGGACGGCTCGCTCGATCTCGCCGGGTACTGGGCCGCCCTGCGCTCGACCGACGCGGGGCAGACCTTCGTGGCGTGGGACATGCCGGCCGGACCGGGCTACCAGGCGCAAGCCTCGACCGTCGCGGCGGGCCCGAGCGGGACCAGCGTCGCGGTGGGCTATTACGACTACTACGGTCGCAGCACGGGCGGGGCCGACCTCGCGGCGGTGGCCCATCAAGCGGTGGCCGACTGGTGGAACGACGTGTCCGCTGCGCCCGGCGGCCTGTGGCTCGCCGCCGGCGACACCGGCGCGATCAACCGCTCCGACGACGACGGGCTCACCTGGTTCTCCACGAGCGTTCCTGCGAGCACGGCGCTCTACGCGATCTCGTTCGGGCCCGACGGACAAGCGGCCGTCGCCGCCGGCATCGGCGGGCAAGTGGTCTACACGCGCGACGGCGGGGTCTCGTGGTCCACGCTGGCGACGGGGCTCGACCGCTTCTTCGGCGCCGTCGCGTTCGTCGATGACGACACCGTCCTTCTTCTCGGCGAGCGCGGTGCGGTCGTGCGC
>JAEUKE010000294.1 GCA_016794345.1 Myxococcales bacterium | reverse complement strand
CGAGGAGACCGAGCACCTGGCGATGGTCCGGTCCTGGCTCTCTGCCTACAACGAGGCTGCCGTTTCGCGAGTCGACACGGAGCCCGAGCGCGCCTCGGCGCAGAAGTGAGCGTGAGTCGCGTGCTCGCCCGACCGGCTCGGGCGAGCACCGCGGCTCATTTGCTCTCCGGCTCGAGCACGCCGAGGACGTAGTCCGTCGGCTTGCCGTATTTCTTGGCCGCCGCCTGGACACGCGCCGAGGTGACCTTCTCGATCATCGAGCCGACGTCCAGGATGAGCTTGGGGTCGTCGCCGAAGGTGTACGCGCGCTCGAGCTCGCGCCCCCAGAAGGCGTTGCTCTTCAGATCGATCTCGTGCGAGCGACGCCGCGTCTCCTTGATCTTGTCGAGCGTCTCGGTGTCGACGCCCTTTTCCTCGATCGCCTTGATCTCCGCGAATACGGCCTGCTTGAGCTTCTCGACGTTCGCCGGATCGCAGCCGAAGTTGATCGTCAGGCGGTACTCCGGGCGCGGCCGCCGGACGATGCTGCCGGCTACCTGTACGCCGTACACGCCTCCCATGTCCTCCCGGAGCGTCTGCCGCAGCTTGTAGCGGAGCACTTCGACGAGCATCTTCATGTCGTTGTCGGTGTCGCGTGACCAGGTCTCTTTGCCGTGGAGCGTCAGGTTGACGGTGCTCTTCGGCTCGGCGCCCTTCTTCACGGTCAGGGTCTTCTGGCCGCTGGGGAAGCTCGCCTTGACGTCCCGCCAGGTCTCCTTGCGCTTCTTGGTCGGCAGGCTGCCGAGGTAGGTCTCGGCCAGCTTCTTCATCGCGCCGAGCTCGAAGTTGCCGACGAAGACGAAGGTGAAGTCGCCCGCGTCCGCGAAGCGGTCGCGGTAGAAGGCGACGGAGCGATCCAGATCCACCTTGCTGAGGATCTCGGGCGTCGTGGGCTGCCGACGCAGGTGCCCCTGGCTCGAGAAGACCGACAGCTCCTGTCGAAAGAGCGTGTCCGGGGAGAGACGGCGGTTCTTCACCTCTTCAGTCTGGCGCTGCCGCCACGACGCGAAGGCCTTCTCGTCTTTGCGTGGCGCGATGAACGCCAGGTGCGCGAGCTGGAGCAACGTCTCCACGTCGGCGGCCGACGCGGAGCCGGTCAGGCCCTCGTCGAGCTCCGAGATGCGCGGCTGGACGGCGGCGATCTTTCCGGAGAGCGCCTTTCGCAGCTTGACCGCGTCGAATGGACCGAGGCCGCCGAGGTTCGTGACCTCGTCCGCGAACTCGGCAGCCGCGATGTAGTCGGCGTCCTTCGCGAGCGACGTCCCGCCGGGCGAAAAGGCAGTCATTCGCACGTCGTCGTTGTTGAAGTCCGTCGGCTTGGCGATCACGCGGACACCATTGGAGAGCGTCCACTCCGTGACGCCGATCTCGGGGATGCTCTTCTCGCTGGTGACCTTGCCCGGCGTGGGAGCGTCCTTGAGGAGCGCCTCGGTGGGTTGCTCGTCCGTGTACGCGGCGATGGTGCGCGCCGAGACGTCCTTCTCGAGGGCGAGGAGCGACGCCTTCGTGGGCTTCACGATCGTGGGCGGCCCGGTGACCGTGATGACCCGGCTGCCGGAGCCGAGCTGCTTGGCGAGGCCGTTGAGCTCGGGGAGGCTGAACGTGGGCACGAGCTTCTTCGCGAGCGCGAGCTCCGCTTCGCGCCCGGGCATCGCCTCCTCCTCCAGGAAGTTGCGGACGATCTCCGCAGCGAAGTCGCTCGCGTCGGTCTTGTCCCGCTCGATCGCGGCGCGCTCGAAGCTCTTGAGGAGGCGCTTCTTCGCGCGCTCGAGCTCGGACTCGGTGAAGCCGTGGCGCTCGACCCGGAGCACCTCCTCCAGGAGGGCGGCGAAGCCGCGCTCGATGCCGTCTTCCTTGACCACGGCCGAGGCGCGGCTGGCATCGGCGGTGCGAACGAAGCCGCTCGTTCCAGCGGATGCGGAGAGGAACGGCGCGGCCGGGTCGCGACGGATCTCGTCGAGGCGGGCGTTGAACATGCTGGCGTAGAGCTGCTCGCCGATGGATCGCCGGTAGTCGCGCTCGCTCGCCTCCGGCCGATGCGGCAGCTTGCTGATGATCGAGACGGCCGTCGTCGGCATCTCCGGATCGGTCTCGATCGTCACGAGGGGCTCGGCGTGCGGCGGCAAGACGACCGCGGCGCGCGGGCGCGGCTTGGCCGGCGCCGGGAGCGAGCCGAACTCGTCTTTGATGCGCTTCTCCATCTCCGCGGCGTCGAAGTCGCCGACGGCGACGACCGCCATGAGGTCGGGCCGGTACCAGTCCTGATAGAAGCGGACCAGCTTGTCGCGAGAAGCGCCCTTGATCACCTCCGGCAAGCCGATCGGTAGGCGCTCCGCGTATTTCGAGCCGTGGAAGACCGTGGGCGCCTGCTTGTCGAAGAGGCGGCGCGAGGCGCCGCGACCGAGCCTCCACTCCTCCAGGATGACGCCGCGCTCCTTCTCCACCTCGTTCGGATCGAACGTGACGCCATCGGCCCAATCACGCAGGACGCTGACCGCGCGACCGACGATCTCCGGCTTGTCGGTCGGGACCTGGAGCTTGTAGACCGTCTCGTCGAAGGAGGTGTACGCGTTGAGGTCGGCGCCGAACCGCACGCCGCTCTTCTCCAGGAACGCCACCAGCTCCTGCTTGGGGAAGCGCTTGGTGCCATTGAAGCCCATGTGCTCGACGAAGTGCGCGAGACCGCGCTGATCGTCGTCCTCGAGGACCGAGCCCGTGTTCACCGCGAGCCAGATCTGCGCGCGCTTCTCCGGCTTCTGGTGAGGGAGCACGTAGTAGGTGAGGCCATTGGCCAGCTTGCCCTTCTTGACCCGAGCGTCGAGCGGCAGCGGCGCGTCCTCCGGGGCGACCTTCGCGCTCGGCTCGGTCGTCGTCGTCGGGGCGACCGGCGGACCGCTCGACGTCGAAGGCGGCGAACAGGCGGCGGCGGTGAGGATGAGGCTGGCCCAGACGAGGAGATGACGACGCATCGTCCGGGGGCTTAGCGCCGACTCGTCCGCGCCGCCACCTCGCACCCGCGCGCAGCTCCACCCTGGCGAATATCGCCGTGTGAGCAAGGCGTCGCCCACAGGGCAACGAGCGACGCGCAACGCTTTGCTCGGCGACGATCTTGCGCGCGACTCTCGCAGGAAACGGAGCGGAACGGTCATTGCGTAGGCGCGGCGCCATGCGACCCCACTCACAGAGCCGCGGAGCCTGGCGCTCCGCTCATGACAGAACGGTCCTTTCGCTCGCGTGCTTGCTCTCGCTCCTCGCGGCCTGCTCGGACGAGACCTCGACCGACGATGCGGGGGAACCCGATGGCTGGCGCGCCCAGATCGAGTCGGAGGACGTCGATCTTCGCGCGGCCGCGGTCGACCAGATCGCCGGCTCGCCCGGGAAAGATGGCCTCCGGATCCTCGAGCGGCTCATCGTCGAGGACCCGGACGCGACGGTGCGCGAGCGCGCGGTGATCGACTACGCGCAGCTGGCCGGAGCCGACGCGATCCCTCTCCTGAAGGACGTCGCCCTCGGTGATCCCGAGCCCGCCGTTGCGTCCTCGGCGCTGGCCAGCCTCGGCGCGGTCCGTGAAGCGCTCGCGATACCGCCTCGAGCCACTTTGAACGTCGAGTTCCCCGACACCTTCGTGCCGGGCGAGGCCTTCGAGGTGCGCGCGCGATTCGACGGAGCGGCTTCGGCGCCCAAGGTGATCCTGACGCTGCGCCTCCCCGCCGGATTCGAAGCTCTGGACGACGAGCAGCTCGCCTTTCGGGGCGCGCTCGAGGCAGGAGAGCCGCAGGAGGTGGTGTTTCGGGCCGTCGCGCCCACCACACCAGTCCAGTCGGGGGCACGTGTTCGCCTGTTCGCCGACTACCCCGAGGAGCTCGAGTCCGACGAAATCGTCCGGGCCGTTCGCGTGATCGTCGACGAGCGCGGCGGTCGATTCGAAGCGCAGCCCGAGCCCGTCGTTCGTGATCGCTGAAAGACGCAGGAGCAAGACATGAGAACGGTTCTGTTTTCCGCAATCGCCCTCGCCGGCGCGACCACGACCCTACCTGCCCTCGCGGCCACCCGACAGGTCGTCGGCACCCTGCAGTTCGAGGACATGACCTTCGACGGTCAGAACACCTCGCTCGCCGCCGTGCGACCGATCCGGAACGTCACGGTGACGCTCAAGGTCGGCTCGACGACGGTCGGAACGGCCGTCACCGGCTCGAACGGCGGCTACTCCGTCTGGATCGACCAAACGAAGCTGCCTGCCGGTCAAACACTCCAGCTCTCGTTTCAATCGAAGAACTTCGCTTCGGACGTCTACCTCGATCTCGACTGGGAGAACGACCGGCGCAGCTGGGGCAGCAGCGTGATCATCCCGTCCGGGAGCAACGCCATCACGGTCGGCAAGACGGTGGCCGGATGGGACATGGCCCAGCACTTCAGCATCCTCGACGCGATTCAGCTCGGGCGTGAGTACGCGAACGCTCGGCGCGAAGGAGGCGACGACATCGGCTGCGTCGACGTCCAGTATCCCGACGCAGACTGGAGCAATTACTCCAGCTATTGGGAAGAGATCACCCTCTCCGGCCACCCCGCCTACGGCTACGGGGGCGACGGCGAGCATGGCTGGAACGACCAGGTCGTGCTTCACGAGTATGGTCACCACCTCGAGAAACGAATCAGCGACACGGACTCGGACGGCGGGAGCCACTCCGACTGCACCGACAACGGCTACGGCTTCGCCTGGTCCGAGGGCTGGGCGACCTTCTTCGCTTACGCAGTTCGGTTCACGAATCCGGCCGGGGTGACCGAAGGCTTCAGCGAACTGGAGCAGACCCCCACCTGCCCGACGCCAGGGACCGAGGCGATCACACGATCGGTGATGTGGGACCTCTTCGACGGCGGCGGAAACGAGGCTTTCGATCGTGTGAACGGCGCCAACCTCGTCGGCGGGAAGACCATTCGAGACGCGCTCTTCGGCATCTTCGACGTCGAGCAGGACGATGTGTACTGTTACTCGTCTCCGTATCAGTACTGCGTCGATCCGACCACCGGGCTGCCGTCCTTTCACAATCACTGGGTGAACCGGAACCTCTATTCGGGCTCCCATGCCGATCTCGACCGCATCTACGCGGCTCATGGGGTATTCCCGCACGCGCTCTCGGACTACTCGGTCTCGACCATTACTCGCTCGCCATCGGGCAACGCGGTCACGGGTGCCTCGCTCACGCTGTCGGCGACCCTCCTCAACTCCGGTGGCGTCGCCTACGCCGACGAGCAGCTCGCCGTTCGAATGACCGTGTGGCCGTCGGGCGGCAACGAGATCACCCTCGCGTCGTTCACGACCCCCACCTTCACCGGCTCGAAGACCGTCTCGCGGACGGTCACCGTGCCGACCTCGCTGCAGCAAGGGACGCAGTTCTTCTTCGTCTACGTCGACCCGCTCGATCGGTTCCCCGAGAGCAACGAGAGCAACGGCGTCCTGGCTACCGCCATCCCCGTGGTCGTCTGTGGCAACGGGACCTGCAACGCGGGCGAGAGCTGCTCCACCTGCGCGGCGGACTGCGGCTCCTGCTGCGGGAACGGCGTCTGCAGCGGGAGCGAGACCTGCGCGTCCTGCTCGGCCGACTGCGGTGCCTGCGGTGGCTGCGGGGATGGCTTCTGCACCAGCGGCGAGACGGCCGCCAACTGTCCGGACGACTGTGGCAGCGAGGGGACCTGCTTCGTCGCCGGCACGCCCATCGCCATGGCGGACGGCTCGGAGAAGGCGATCGAGGACGTCGCGGTCGGGGACGAAGTGCTCTCCTACGACACCGAACGAGGCGTCGTGGTGGTCGGCACGGTGACCCAGACGTTCGTGCACGACGACGCGGATCACCTCGTCGAGATCGGCAACGGCCTGGTCACGACCACGATGCACCGCTTCTGGAGCGACGGTCGGTGGGTCGCAGCGGAAGACCTGAACGTCGGCAGCGGGCTCCTCTCACTCGCGCAGGTCGGCGAGCCGTCGGAGACGGCCTCCACGAAGCCCGTGGTCGTCGACGCCATCGGCTCGCTCGAGGGGCGCGTCAGGACGTACAACTTCGAGGTGGCCGAGTACCACGACTACTTCGCCGGTGGCGTCCTCGTTCACAACATCAAGAACCAGCCTTGAGCCGAGCAGCGGGGCCCGAGCAGGCGCTCGGGCCCTGCCCTCATCCCTTCGTCGGGCCCCGCACCTCGCCCAGATCGACGACCGCGTGGTCCTTCATGAGCACGAAGGGCCGCTCGTCGAAGCTCAGCTTGCCGCCGCCCTCGTGGCGGATGATCTGCACCTTGCCCATACCGAATCCCATCGCGCCGCGTGAGAAGTAGGTGACTCGCAGGCGATAGGGATAAGCCGTCGGGGGCTCTTCGACCGTAAACGCCTCGGGGCCGTAGCCGTTCGTGACGTCGGCCTCCAGGCGGCCGCCCGAGGCGAGCGATCGGTTCCCGAAGTAAGCGTGACCGCCCCGCGCGTCGCCCACGTGGAGGTCCACGTCGCTCGCGTCGGTCTCCCACGAGAGGATGAACCGCAGACTGGGGGCGCGTTCGAGGCTCCGCTCGTGCCGGCGGAGCTTCTCCTCGATAGCCTCGCGCTTGGTGGGCTCCGCCGCGGCCCAGGCGAGGCCCGCCAGGGCGAGATCGTCACGCAGGATGGTCTCGACCCCTGCAAATCTGCCGTTTGCGTAGCTGCGATCGAGCGCCGCGGCGAGCACGCCGAAGGCCTCCGCGGGCCGGTCGAGCTTGAGGAGCGCCATCGCGCGCTGCCGGTGGCTGGTCGGATGGTCGGGCCTGTCCGCGACGGCCGCCGCGTACGCGTCCGCCGCGAGCTCGAGGCTCTTCGAATCGCCCACACGCTCGAGCCGCTCCCCGGCGAGGCGGACCATGTCCACGCGATACGACCAGAGCTCGAGCACCGAACCGTACGCCCGCGCGGCGAGATCCTTGTCGTTCGCCAGCTCCGCGGCCTCTCCGAGCGCGAGGTAGGCGAGCACCTCCCCCGGGGCTTCGGCGCGCCAGGCTATCGCCTGCATCAGAGCGCCGCGTGTGTCCTTCTTCTCGACAAAGGCCATCACCTGGGCGAAGCGGCCCTCGTATTCGTTGTTGGGTTGAGGCAATGGATCGACGGGGGGCGGCTGCGTGGGGATGCGGGAGGGCCGCGACCCCATCCCGAGGGGCGCCGCGCTGACCTCGTCCACCTCGCTTCCGAACACGATGGGGTACACGACGGTGACGGGCCCGCCCTCCGGCACCGGGAAGCTCAGCGCCTTGAATGCGTTTTCGATGCATCGAATGGCGCGCGGGTTGCCGAGGGTGGACCCGGCGTCGTGCGCCGCGCCGACGGCGCCGTCCCTGCCGATCACGAACCGAATGGTCACGCGCCCGCTCAGGCTCGAGCTCGGGCCGAGCGCCGCCTCGTAACACAGTCGGAACCTGCCGAAGTTCTGGCGGACGATGCGCTGGACGATCTCCGGCGGGAGGCGGCCGCTGACGCTCGTGGCGCCCATTCGAACGGCGGGCGCCCGGGACCGATGGGAGCCGCCGAGGCGGCCGCTCCCGCTGCCGAAGCCCTGCCCCGTGCCGGTTCCTGCGCCGTGCCCGATCGCACCGATCGAGGTGAGGCCGATCCCGTCGACATCGCCGCGGTCCACGACGCCCGGTCCGGCCCCGCTCGCGGCCAGCGCCTCGTTCGCTCCGGCCGTTCCGATCGGGCGGCCGCGCGGGACCGATTGCAACGCGATTCGTCCGTCCACGATCCCGAGGACGTCCACGTTTGCCTTCCGATCGATAGAGAATCGATCGTAGTCCTGCTCGGTCTCGAGAACGATCATCGCCGTGTGGTCGCTCACGATGCGATGGCGCACGCTGATCGGGACGATCTTGGCGCGCTTCTCGTCGGCGGTTCCCTCGCCCGCCTCGATGCTCGCGATCTTGGCGAGCGCGACCGAGCGAGCCACGAGCGGCCCCGAGCCGTCGCGGTACACCGGCTTCGCGGAGAACGCTCCGAAGTCGATGGTCTCGGGGAGCTTCTTCGCCTCGACCGCGATCGTGATCTCGTCTCCGGGCTGCGCCCCCTGGACGACGCTCGGGTAGACCCAGTCCGCGCCGTCGACGCGGACCGGCAAGACCGCCAGGGTGTTCGAGGACAGCCTTCGGGAAATCTCGTCGGCGCCGTCTTCCGCGGCGATCAGCACGCCGGCGCGTGGGAGGGCGCCCTTCGTGATGGCGGCGAGGGTCTCCTCCTCCCGGATTCCCCCGACGACGACGGCGTCCGCCCGAGCGAAGCCCACGTCCTGGAGCGTGCTCGCGAGGCGCCGGAGCTCGGCCTGGTCCTTGGCTCCGACCGTGACGACACCGTCAGTGACCAGGACCAGACGTGGAGCCGAGAGGCTCTTGCCGGCCTCTCGCGCCCAGGCGAGCGCGGCGGCCAGATCCGATGCGCCGAGCGCGCCGCGCTTCTCGATCCGGGAGAGCTGCGCGGCGCCGAAGTCCTTCGCCGCGCCGGAGAAGATGGGGACGACCTGCTGATCGAAGCAGGCGACGGTGAGGCCGGCGTCCGGCCGCATGCTCGCGACGACCTGGCGAAGGGCCTCGAGCTCCTGGCCGAGATCGAGCGCGCGCGACGCGCTGGTGTCGACGAGCACGACCGCGCTCGAGACCGGATCGGAGGTGGCCGCGGTGTCGGGGACGCGAACGCGGACGAGCGCGGCGCCATCGGTGCGGATACCCGCGTCGTCGCTCTTCGACCAATGCCCGGGCGCGAGCAGGAGATCGCTCGGCTTCGTCGTCTCGGCCGCGTGCCGCTCGGCGACGGCGACGCCGCCGGAGTAGATCCGCACGTCGAGCTTCTCGACCGTGGGGAGGCCCGCGAACCGCAGCTTGAATGGCCGCTTGCGAGAGAGCGTCTCGGCGTAGGTGACGACGATCTCCTTCTTCTCGTGCGCCGCGATGGGGAACACACGAACGGCGATCTCGTTGCCCGCGCCCTGCTCGAGCAGCGCCGGGTCGCGCCGCTTGTGCAAGAACTCCTCGTAGGTGATGCGCGCCCGCTGCTTCTCGACGACCTCACCCTCCATGAGAGAGCCGTTGATTCGCATGGCGAGGCGGCTCAGGGAGGCGCCCTGCGGCACCGTGAAGGTGAACCGCCCTTCGATCGTGCGCGCCTCGGGGTTCTCGAAGACCAGCTTGAGCTCGGTGACGGCGACGGGGTCCTCGATCACCGTGGTCGCGTCGACCGCGGCGATCTTGAGCCCCACCCCGTCCGAGGAGGTGAGCGAGAACGGAGGTGCGGCTGGACGCTCGAGCGCGAGCCCCGGATCCGGGAGCAAGACGGCCTGGACGATCGCCGGCGGGGAGGTCTTTCCCGGGGTCGGGGGGAGGCCGCCGCACGAGAGGCCGAGCACGAGAGCGAACAGCCCGATCATGGAGCGGTGTCCACGGGGCATGGCGGCACAGACAGCCGCGCTCCTCGATTGTTCCCGCCAACCCTCAGGGCCCGAAGAGCTCGGCTATCTGCCCGGGGTCACGGTGGGCCCGCACCCGAGAGACGAGCTCCTCCCGCGAGCTCCAGGGCAACACATTGCCTCGCGGGGTCGCGTACTCCAGGTACAGGTTGTCGTCCGTCGAGACGAGCTTCGACGGCGGGGCGCCGACCTCGGCGGCGACGTCCGCGACGAAGGCGTCGAGCCCGCCACCAGCCGCGAGCACGTCGACGTCCAGGCTGCGGAGCGGTCGCGAGGGCCGCATGGGGCCGAGCGTGGCCTCGAGCTCGTCGAGGCGCGCGCGAGAGGTCCGAAGCGGCTCGGCCGACGCGACGAGGATCCCCTGCCCGCCGCCGTAGAAGAGCGCGACGTGCGGGAGCTCGAGGCGCAGCGTGTGGATCACGGTCGCGAGATCGCGCGGATACAGATGGTGCATCTGGATCCACTGCTGGAGGATGCCTCCGGGCGCGAGGCGCTGCTTCACGAGGGCGTAGAACTCGCGGCTGTAGAGGCTGCCGGCGCCGGCGAACCAAACGCTGGTGAGCTCGAGACCGATGAGATCGTACCGAGCATCCGAGACGAGCAGGTGATTGCGGCCGTCGGCGAGGAAGAGGGTCACGCGCGGATCACGCAGCCCATCCGCGCCGATGGGCCCGAAATAGGTCGTGGCCGCGCGGACGATGGAGGGGGAGATCTCGGCGACGTCGATCTTCTCGAATGGGTAGGCGGCGAGCGTGCCGAGCGTGCTGCCCGTGCCGAGCCCGATGATGAGCGCGCGATCGAAGCGGGGGACGAACATCGCCGGGTAATGGGCGAAGAAGCGCTGCGCGTGCACCTCGCCCCCGTCGTTGCCCTGGAACTTCCCGTTCGTGAGGAGGGTGCGCACGCCGTCCTTTTCGGTGACCGTCGTCACGCCGCCTTGCGTGTCTTCGGCGACGAAGACGATTTCCTCCTCGCCGCGTCCCCAATCGAAATACACGTGATACCCCCCGGTCAGGGCGGAGAGGTTCCACTCGGGCGCGCGGACGCCGAAGACGACGCTGGCGAGCGCGAGCGCGGCAGCGCCCAGCCGCGCGAGCTGGCCGAGTGCCCCACGTGCCGGCTCGTACGCAGCGACCACGAGCGCCACCGCGGCGAACATGGCCGCGACCGCCACGAGCGATCGCTGCGACCCGAGCGCAGGCAGCAACACGTAGCCGGCGAAGAGCGCGCCCGTGACCGAGCCGAGGGTGTTCACGGCTGTCACCCGACCGACGATGCGCCCGACGTCCGCGCGGCGCGCGAGGATCTGCAAGAGGAGCGGGAACGTGAGCCCCATCAAGGTCGTCGGAATGGCGAGCGCGGTGAACGCCGCAAGGCCGCGGACGAGCTCGCGCTCCTCGAACGTGGCCTTGCTCCCGGCGGCCCCGCGGAACAGATCCGGCAGGCCTTGCCACACGCCCAGCGTGGCCGTGAGCGCGAGCGCTGCGAGCGCGAGCGCCACGGGGAGCGACGCGCGCCCGAGCAACCGATGCGTGAGCGGCGCGAGACCGGCGCCGAAGAAGAGGCACACGAGAAAGATGGAGAGGATCACGCCGAACGCGTAGGCGCTCGTCCCGACGACGAGGACGAGGAGGTGGACGAAGAGCACCTCACACGAGAAGACGAGCGCGCCCGACGCGAACGCGGTGAGGTCCAGCACCCACGTCGGCGCGCCGCCCGCCTCTTTGGGCGCGGCGGCCTCCGCGGCCTGGTGTCCCTCCGAGATCGCGCCGCGACCGAGGGCGATCGCCATGAGCCCCACGAAGGCGCTGCCTGCGGCGGCCGCCAGCGTGGCAGATCGCAGCCCGAGCGCCGGGAGGACGACGTACGCGCAGCCGATGGATCCGAGCGCGCCGCCCAGCGTGTTCGACGCGTAGAGCAGCCCGAGCACGCGCTCGCGCTTGCGCGGGTCCTCCTGGTGCTCGGTGAGGCGCGCGAGGAGCGGGAGCGTGGCGCCCATCGCCGTGGTCGGCAGCACCACGACCAGCACGGCCGCGAGCCAGCGCGCGGCCGAGACGAACGCGAGGCTGCCCTCGCTGCCGCGGACGAGCGCGACGTAGACGTCGGTCACCACGCCGAACGCGAGCGGCGTGAACGCGACCGCCACAGCCACCGCGAGCTCGAGCACACCGTAGGCGACGAGCGGCCGCTTGACCCGGGCCGCGAACCGACCTCCGAGCTGCGCGCCGAGGGCCATACCGCCCATGAACGCCGCCAGGACCGCGCTCACCGCGTGTGCGGTCGAGCCGACGACGTACGAGAGGTACTTCGAGAAACAGACCTGATCGACGAGGCCCGCTGCGCCGGAGAGGACGAACAACGAGGCCACGGCAAGGATGGGGACGCCGCTTCGAGGCGTGCCCCGCGTGCTGGGCATCGCGGCATCCTCGGGGAGCGCGCTTCGCCCGTCAATCATCGACACGGGTGAGCCCAGAGCCTACGCTCCGAGCGCGTGCAACGCCTCGCCGCCGCCGTGCTCGCCTGCGTCGCCGCGTCGGCGGTGGCCATCCCCGCGCTCGCAGACGGCACGCGTCCCGACTGGGCGTTTGGGCACCCGGGCGGGGAGGTCGCGATCGCCGCGCTCGCGGTGGGCTCGAACGCGACATTTTTCCTCGACCAGCAGTCGAGCAGGTGGGCCCCCAGCCATGTCCGGCCGTTCGATCCGGTCGTGTCGGAGTGGAGCGATCTCGTCGGTGCGCTGGGCGGCGCCGCGATCCAGCTCGGCGTCGGCTACGTGACCGAGTCCGCCTACCTGGCCGAGGTCGGCGCGACGGACCCGAGCACGCTCTCGCTCTATGGCAGCCTCGTCGAAACGGAGGCCCTCTTCCTGTCGAGCGGGACGACCTTCTTGATCAAACGGCTCTCGGGGCGGTGTCGACCCCGGTCGTATCGCAATGGCTCCTGCAGCCAGTTCGATGCCTTTCCTTCGGGTCACACCGCGGCGATCTCGCCTTTCGCTGGCTCGCGCCTGGTCCGCCTCGTGGAGACGGAGGGAGACGGCCTCGCCTTCCGCGCGATCGGGTACGCGGCCGCCGAGGTCGGAACATTCACGACCGCGGTCCTGCGTGTGATGGCGGGCGCGCACAGCTGGGAGGACGTGCTCGTCGGCGGGCTGATCGGCCATGCGTCCGGCGTGCTCGTCGCGCTGGCGCACCCTCCGGTCGCGGTCACCCGCGACGCGGGCAAGGCGCGGAGCCCGATGGCCACGATGCCCGCGACGGTAACGTTCTCGTTTTTGTTCTGAGCGCGGGTCAGCTCGGGCCATCGATCGGCTTGTCGCCGACGCAATGGAAGCTCCCGAGGCCTTGCTCGGGATCGGCCCAGAAGCGGTACGGCGTGAACCAGAACCCCGCGTCCATTCCGCGGCTCGCTTGCCGCCAGCTGCCGACGAGGTGCCCCCAGTCGCGCCGGGCGCGCTGGTCGATGCTGCCGCCGATCAGCTCGAACGCGGTCCACTCCTGCAAGTAGTCGGACTGGATCCCGTCGTCGGTCACCAGGTAGGCGAACCGACCGTCCACGCCGACGACCAGCGCGCCCGTGTTGCGCACGTTTGTGTGCGTATGGTCGGCGCACGGATCCACGAGGATGCGATCGACGGGGACGCCCCCGTCGCAGCTCACGAGGTGCGCAAGCATGAAGGCCTCCACGAGCGGGGAGTGGACGGCGCCTCCGCTCACCGAGACGAGCGGCGCCGCGCCCGCGTGGTAGGCGGCAGCGGCGCGCTCGGCGCGCTGCACGTTTTGCTCCAGGAGAGCTCGCTCGCCCGCGTCGATCGAGCGGCACGCGTCGCCGGGCCTCCAGCCCACGAGCTTGCTCGCGCCGTGGCTCCCGGCGCCGAAGCCGAAGGTGCCCACGAGCGCGTAGGGGTAGGCCGGCCTCTCCTCGGCTTCGGCCAGCGCCGTCGCCAGGCTCCGGAGGGTGCGCGCGTTGGCGGCGGCGGCGGCGCGCCTGACCGATTCGGGCAGCTCACACGCGAGCTCGAGCGGCACGGGGGCACCGCGCGGCGTCACACCGCTCGCGACGGCCTCGTACACGGCCGCGCGCGCGAGGAGGCGCGCATCCGTCGTCTCGCGCGGATAGGCGCAGCCTTCCGCGGGCGGGCTGACGGCGACCACACGCTCCGGACCCGAGGCGTAGCCGACACGTGCGAAGCAGCCCTGCTCCGCTGGCTCGGGGAACGTCACGTGTTTCTTCGCCTCGAGGTCGGTGGTCGCCCAGTCCCAGCTGCCGCAGGCAATGGATGCGTCGAAGTCGAGCGGGGCGTAGCCGCCGGCCGGGCCGAGCTGAGGGTGGCGCGGCGTCGGATCGCGCATGAAGCAGCCCCCAAACGACGCGCAGGTCGTCAGCGCGACGACAGCGCCGGCTCGCAACACGGACGGTCTCGTCACGGCCGAAACTCGAGGTCCGACAGGAACCGCTTCATCGCCCGGAAGTAGTTGCCGCGGTCGAGGTGCAACACGTGGCTGCCCGGGAACCAATGCAGCGCGGGCCGCCCCCAGTGGTCCCAGAGCAAGCGCGCGTGTCGAGGCGGTGCGAGCCGATCGCCGACGCCGCCGATGACCATCAGCCTTTCTTTCGGGAGGCGCGGCGGGAAGCTGAGCGGCGACGACGGCGCGAGCATCTCGCGTGCGGTGCGCACGTCTTTTCCGACGGCGGCGAGCGACGTCTTCACCACGCTGGCGATGGGCTCCCACTCGAGCACCAGGTCCGCGATGCTGACGACGGGGACGTTCGGGATGGCGAACGCGAGCCGCTTCTCGACGCTGGCGAGGAGCGAGGTCGTGAGCCCGCCCAGGCTCATGCCGGTGGCCCCGACCTGCGGCGCGCCCTCGTCGAAGAGCGAGTCGATGAAGACGCGGATGTCGTAGATGGCCTGCGCAAAGGCCTCGTTGATGCGGCTCGTGCCCCCGGCGAAGAAGCCGTGACCCGAGAACGGCGAGAAGGCGGTCTGGCGTCGGCCGTGAAAGGGCAGCGTCACCAGGAGGATGTCGAAGCCCAGCTCGTAGAGCCAGGGGATCGAGAAGAACCACTCGTTGAAGTGGTAGAGGTCGGCGGAGAAGCCGTGAAACGCGACGATGGTCGACCGCGGCCCCGCGTGATGGCGCCAATGACGAGCGTGGGCGAAGCGGTTTCGCGCGTGGCGCAGGTATCGCTTTCGCTCGCGTGGGTTCACCGGGACAAACGGGCTCTCGAAGCGCACGTCCTCGCAGGCGCCGTCGTCAGGGGAGAAGAGTGGCATGCGCGCCCGACGGCGAAGCATGCGCACGCCTCGCGGCGGTTTCTCGTAGAACCGATCCGGATCGCCCCCGCGGACGAGGTCCGCGTAGAAGCTCCGGTCGCGCAGCGCCCGGTAGAGCCCGAGCGGGTTGTAGCCGAGCGGCAGCGCGAGCGAGCCGACGAGCGCCGCCCCCAGCGTGCGAAGCACCACGTCGGTCGCCGCGGTCGCCCCGACCTTCATGCCCTCGAGCCGCCGGAGGACAAACGGATCGGGCGAGCTCGCGAAGTCGACCGGCAGCGACTCCCACCACGGTGAGCGAAGCACCGCGGGCGCGCTGCCGAGACAGGCTGCCAGCGCACGTTCGGAGAAGTCGCTGGCCTTGCTCATCTTTCTACTTTGTCGCACTGGAGGCGAGGCTGGACAAGAATTAGAGCACGATGGTGCAGCGCCTGGTTCACGCAGCCGAGACCCTCGAGTCCCGAGATCGATCGCTACGCATCGTCGCCGTGGCGGACACCCACTCCCGCCCGCACGAGCGGAGCGCCGAGCGCATCGCTGCGCTGGCTCCTCGGGCGATCCTCCACGCTGGAGACATCGGGGATCTGCGCGTGCTCGAGGATCTGCGCCGGATCGCGCCGGTGCTCGCGGTGCGCGGCAACATCGACGCCGGCGCCCCCGGCTTGCCGGACACGATGACGATCGACATCGCCGACGAGCGAGGCGCCTTCTTCAAGGTGCTCCTGCTCCACATCGCCGTCTACGGGCCGAAGCTCCGCGCGGACGCCGCGAAGCTGGCGCATCGAGAGAGCGCAAGCCTCGTCGTCTGTGGCCACTCCCACGTGCCGTTCGCGGCGCGCGACAAGGAGCTCACGGTGTTCAACCCGGGCTCGATCGGCCCGCGTCGGTTCCAGCTGCCCATCGTGTTCGGGATCATCGACGTCTCACGCGATCGGGTGGACGTTCGCCACGTCGACTGCGAGACGGGCGAGCGCTGGCTCCCGAACGCGCCCGCAGCTCTTGCGCCGCGCTCCACGAAGAACTGACCACCGCTCACGGCGGCGGCGGCGCGGAGGTGCACCCTTCCGGCCCGAGCGTGCACCACCCGAGCGCCTCGCAATGCTCGGGATTCGTGATGAGCTCACACGACTGCGCGCAGTCGTCCGTGCACCACTCCAGTTGCCAGTCCACCCCCGCGGGCGTGCACGTCTTGCTGATGGAACAGCAGGGAATGCCCGAGACCGAGACGAGGTCGCAGGTCGGGAAGGTAGTCGGAGTACAGGGCGCACCGACGGGTGCCTGGCAGAGATCGGTGAAACCCGTCGAGGACGAGGACTTGGATACCGTGCTCGTGACGACGGTCGAGCCGCTCGTGCCGGTCGTCGAGCTCGCGCCTCCGGAGCCACCCGAGCCCTCTTCGAGGATGGTGATGCCGCCACAGCCGGCTGCGACCGAGAGCAAGACGAGCCCAAAGCCGACGCCGACGATGTAGGTGCGAAGCATGGGCGCACGGTAGCCGAACGCAGGGCCGGCCGCGATCAAAGAGGCTCAACGGCCGAGCCGGTCCACGAGCGCGCGAGCGCGTTTGGTCTCGGCATGCTCTGCGCCCAGCGTCGACTCGCATTGAGACAACGCGGCGCCGGCCAATCGCTTCGCCGTCTCCTCGTCGCCCATTCGGTCGGCGGTCTCGGCGCGCACGCGGATCATCGGCCCCATGCTCGCGTGCTCGCTCCCCCAGGCCGTACTGAGGGCGAACCAGCCGTCGTCGAGCAACGTCGCGGCCTCCTTCACCTTGCCGGGCTTCTTCGAGAGGAGCGAGCCCTGCTCGAAGAGGAAGGTCGCGTGTCGCGCCGACTTCTCACCGAACACCTCGGCGACACGCTTCGCGCCGAGCTCCAGCTCTTTCGCCGCATTGGCTTCGTCGCCCGCGGCGATCAGATCGCGCGCGAGCGGCAGGCGCGCGAGGGCGAGGCGGCCGTCCTCCGGACCGAGCTGGGTCTCGAGCAGCGAGAGCACCTCGCGCCGCTTGGCGACGGCGCCCTTGGGGTCTCCGCTCGCTCGGAGGACATCGGCCAGCAGGCCGCGGGAAATCGCGAGCTCCTTCTCCTCTCGGCGCGGGGCGTTCTCGCGCTGCTTCTCGCCGAGCACCACCCGCGTCTCGGCGCCGGGGAAATCGAGCGCCGCCAGATCCGCGCGCGCGAGGAGATCGTAGGTGAGCGCGGTGTCCGGCGTGAAGATGGGCGAGAGATCGCGCTGCACCTCTCGCACGTCCTCGAGCACCTCCACCGCTTGCGTCGTCTTCCCTGCGCCGATGAGCGCCTCGCCCCAGGCGCGGCGCACCGCGGCCGCGAAGAGCGTCTCCTTGCCAAGCGCGGCGTCGACGATGCGCACGTCTCGCGCGGAGAGCTCCTCGGCGCGCGCGGCTTGCCCCAGGAACACCATCGCCGGAACGGCGCGCGAGCGGGTCATGGCCACCTCGGGGTGCTCGTCCCCGAGCGCGACGCGCCGCAGGTCGATTGCGCGCTCGTACGCCTTGCCCGCCTTCACCATTTCGAGCCGAGCCGCCTCGAGCTCGCCCCGCACCTCCGCGGCGTCGGCCGCCACGCGGCCGAGCTCGGAGGGCGCGGTCGTTCGCGACTCGGCGATCGCGAGCCAGCGCTCCGCCTCGTCCAGATCGAAGGTATCCTCCACGTGCACGCGGGCGAGGAGCGCAGCTGCCCTCGCCTCGAGCTCCGCGTCCTTCGCCGTCCGCGCCGAGAGCACGGCCTTCTCCAGGTACGCGGACGCCTCCTCCGCGTGATGTCGCCCGGCGCGGTACTCACCCGCCGCGAAGAGCATCTGCGCGACGATGCCGGGGCCCTGGATCTGCAGGCTCGTCGCGCCGGCGTGCTCGACCAGGCGCTTCTCGATGGGCTCGATCTCCTCCCAGCGCCGGAGCGCCGCCAGGACGCGGAGCCGTGCCGCGTCGTCGAGCTCGAGATCGGTCTTGGCGCGGTCTCCGATGACGAAGGCGGAGCCACGCGCGCGCAGGTACGGCTCGCCGAGGCAGAGCTCGGGCTTGGCCAGCCCGACGGTGAACGACAGCAGCGCGTCGTAGGGCTGTGGACCCGGATAGTCGACGCCGTCGAGCACCACGGCGAGCGCCTCGAGCGCGCGGCGCTGCTCCGCCAAGCAAGTCGCGCGTGCCGTGTCGAG
This sequence comes from Myxococcales bacterium, assembly GCA_016794345.1. Taxonomy (GTDB): domain Bacteria; phylum Myxococcota_A; class Polyangia; order Polyangiales; family Polyangiaceae; genus Xiheicaenibacterium; species Xiheicaenibacterium phototrophicum. The sequence continues at coordinate 11,550 of JAEUKE010000294.1, read as the reverse complement.
CGGCTCATTTCGCTTGGCGCACGCGCGCGCCGACGCGTCGCCGAGCAGCGCGGCGGCCGCGCCGAGGCGCTCGTCGAGCCGGCGGACGACCTCCTTCGCGGTGGACGGCGCCTTCGCGAGGAGCCGCTCCTTGCGCTCGCTGCTCCAGACCGCCATGGCCGTGACACGTGCCTCCTCACACGCCGAGGGAGGGCTGGCGACGGAATCGTCAGCATCCGCCGAGGTCGCCGTTCGTGACAGCGGCGTCCCTGGAGCGGACGCGCCGGAGGTCGCAAAATGGAAGAGCGTCACGAGGGCGGCGGCGCCCGCCACCATTCCGCCGATCGACATCGCGATTCGCTTGGGCCGGCCTCGATCGCGGCCGAGCTCCTCGAGCAGCGCGTCCATCGAGGGGAACCGTGCAGCGGGCGAGAGCGACAGCGCACGTTCGAGGAGGGCGCGGAGCCAACGGGGCGCGGACGGGAACGGTCGCAGCCGACCGGCGAGCACGTTGGTCGCGAGCTCGCGGACGGTCTTGCCCTCGAAGGGGCGCACGCCGAAGAGCGCCTCGTACAGCGTGATCGCGAAGGCAAACTGGTCGCTCTTCGCGTCCGCCGCCTCTCCGCGCCATTGCTCGGGCGCCATGTACGCGGGCGTGCCGATGAGCATGCCGGTGTTCGTCATCGCGATGGGTCTCGTCGGCCCCGTCACGTCGAGCGGCTGATCGTCGAAGGCGACAGGTCCCGACGCTCGAGCCAGACCGAAATCCGTCACGCGCACGCGGCCGTCTTTTCCGACCAGGACGTTGTCGGGCTTGAAGTCGCGGTGCACGAGCCCAGCGCCGTGCGCGGCGGCGAGCCCGCGACCCGCCGCGAGCAACACCGGAAGGACGGCGCGCTCGCCTCGGTGATCACCGGCGAGCCACGCCGTGAGCGTCACGCCATCGACGAGCTCCATGGCCAGGAACAGCTGCTCGCCCACCCGACCGACGTCGTGGACCGCGACCACGTTCGGGTGCGAGAGCTTGGCCATCGCCTGCGCCTCGAGGACGAGGCGCGCGCGACGCTGCTCGGTGGCGGCGTTCGGCTCCGGGCGCAGGAGCTTGAGCGCGACGCGCCTGTCGAGCTCCGGATCGTGGGCGACGTAGACGACGCCCATCCCGCCCTCGCCGAGCCGCTCGATCAGCCGATAGCGCCCGACGCTGGCGAGGAGCGGTGCGGTACGGACGGCCGGAGGTGGTGGCGCGCTCCTGGCCGACGCGACAGTGGGGAGATCCGAGACGGTGACCGAAGGCGCGGAGGAGCCGTACAACCGCGCGAGCTCCGCCACGATCCGGCTGCACGACGCGCAGCCGTCGATGTGCCGCTCGACGGCGAGCCGAGCGCCCGGCGCGATCTGCCCCGACGCGAACGCGTCGAGCAACCCCTCGTCGGGGCAGGGCTCGCCGGACGCCGCGCGCGCTTGCACGGGTCGATGATACGCGTCAGCCGTAGATCTTCTTGTACGACGGCCGATCGCGGATGCGATCGAGCCACGCCGAGAGGTGCGGATACTGCGAGAGATCGAAGCCGAGCATGGGCGCGAACGCCAGCGTGGGCGTGAAGGCGATGTCCGCGAGCGTGAGCCGCGCCGAGACGAGCCACTCCTTGCCCTTGAGCGCCTCCTCGAGCACACCGAGGACCTTCGTCACCTCGGCCCGCCCCTCCTCCGCGACCCGCGGCATGCGTTGCTCCTCCGGCAGGCGGATCGTGTGCGCGAACACGCGCGCGGCCGCGGGCCCGAAATGCGCCGCGTTGGCGAAGAGCCACTTGGCGATCTCCCCCTTCTCGTGCGGGTTTCCGCCGTCGAGGCCCTTCTCGGGGTACTTCGCCGCGAGATACTGCAAGATCGCGTGTGACTCCCAGAGCACGTACCCCCCATCCACGAGGGTGGGCACGCGGCCGAAGGGGTTGAGCGCCAGGTACTCGGCCTGCTTGTGCTCCCCCTTCGTCAGGTCGACCGTCACGTATTCGTAAGGTTCTTCGATCTCCTCGAGCGTGAGCTGGACCCGTCGCGAGTTCGGGGACATCGGAAACCCGTAGAGCTTCATCTTGCCGGCAAACGTACCGTGGGAGCCGCCGCCCGTCGACCGCGCAACCGGCTTGACCCGGCGAGCCCCCGCTAGGAAATAGGGCCATGCTCGATCCCCGCCAAGTCGCCGACAACTTCGAGGAAGTCCGTGCCGCGCTCGCCCGCCGGAGCCCCGTGTGGTCGAAGGAGCTGGAACCGGTGGCGGAGCTGGTGAAGCGCCGCCGGGAAGCGCTCGGGGAGAGCGAAAAGAAGGCCGCGGAGCGCAACGTCGCCTCGACCGAGATGGCCAAGGCCGACAAGAAGTCGCCCGAGTTCCAGAAGCGCCGCGAGGAGCTGAAGGCGCTCTCGGACGAGGTGAAGGCCCTCGAGAAGAGCGTCGCGGAGATCGAGGCCGAGCTCGAGCAACGACTCCTCATGATCCCGAACATGCCGGACCCGTCGATCCCCGACGGCACGTCGGAGGAGCAGAACGCCGTCGTCCGCATCTGGGGCGAGAAGCCGAGCTTCGACTTCACGCCCAAGCCCCACTGGGAGGTGGGTGAGGGGCTAGGCATCCTCGACTTCGAGCGCGCGGCGAAGCTCTCGGGGCCTCGCTTCACGGTGCTCGTCGGCGCGGCGGCGCGGCTCGAGCGCGCGCTCATCAGCTTCATGCTCGACCTGCACACGACCGAGCACGGCTACACGGAGCTCCTGCCGCCCTTCCTCGTGAAGGACACGGCGCTGCTCGGTACGGGGCAGCTGCCCAAGTTCGCCGACGACCTGTTCAAGACCTACAAGGCTGATCCGGAGCGCGGCTACGACCTCTTCCTCATCCCCACGGCGGAGGTCCCGGTCACGAACTACCACGCGAACGAGATCCTCGAAGGCGCGGACCTGCCGCGCTCCTACTGCGCCTACACCCCGTGTTTCCGCGCGGAGGCCGGCAGCCACGGGCGGGACGTGCGCGGCCTCATCCGGCAGCACCAGTTCCAGAAGGTGGAGCTCGTGAAGTTCACAAAGCCGGAGGAGAGCGACGCGGAGCTCGAGAAGCTCACCTCCAACGCGGAGGAGGTCCTGCGGCGCCTCGGGCTGCATTTCCGGACCACCGTCCTCTGCGCCGGCGATCTCGGCTCGAACTCGCGCAAGACCTACGACATCGAGGTCTGGCTTCCCGGCCAGGAGACGTACCGCGAGATCTCGAGCTGCTCGAACTTCGGCGACTTCCAGGCACGCCGCGCGCAGATCCGCTACCGCAGCGAGCCCAAGGGCAAGACGCGCCTCGTCCACACGCTGAACGGCTCGGGCCTCGCGGTCGGCCGCACGCTCGTCGCGATCCTCGAGCAGTACCAGCAGAAGGACGGCTCCGTCATCGTTCCGGAGGCGCTTCGCAAATACATGGGGACGGACGTCATCACGAGGCGCTAAATTCGACCGGGGCTCCCATGTACGTCGATACGGTCGCCTTCCCCATCATCCTGATCCGCATCCCCGCCGACCCGGACGAGCGCACGCTCGAGGCCTTCTTCGAGAGCTATGAGGCGGTCATCGCGCGCGGCCAGCGGTTCATCACCATCTCGGACGCCACCGCAGTCTCGTCTCGCCCCTCTCCGGTCGTCCGCAAGCGCATCGCCGACTGGACCTCCAAGATCGAGCCCAAGATGGTCGCGCTCTCCGTGGGCGATGCACGCGTGGTCCAGAACGCATTGATACGGGGCGCCATGACCGCCATCGGGTGGCTGCACCAGCACCCCATCGAGCAGAAATGGTTCACCACCCTGGACGAGGCCGTGGCGTGGTCGCTCGAGAAGCTCGACCATGCCGGTGTCGCGGTACCGCCGCACGCGCGGAGCGTCCTCACGACGCGAACCGCTGCGCGGTGACCCCTCGGATCAGCGTCGGCTCGCGGCGCTGCGGGCCACGAGCTCGTCGCGCACGCCGGGCGTGGAGCGTCTCGATCACCGCACGCGATAGGTCGGTCGAACATGACGTCGGAGCACGAGCGCTGCGGAGATGGTCGCCGTCTGCGCCCCGCTGCCCTCCTCGACCACTTGGCTCCACTCCAGCTCGACCAAGGTCTTTGAAGGCACCACCGACAGCCCCGTGACCCACAGGGCCGGCGCGTCGCCCTTGGTCGCCACGAGCGACGCCAGCTCGACTCCCAAGAAAGTCGCCTCGGGCTCGACCGGGTCCAGCTCCACCGCGAGCGCGCGCACCGTCAACGTGGTGCCCGCGGGCCACGAGTTCTGCCCGTGGAGCGTGAAGAGCACCACCGCCGAGACGGCTTCACTCGTATCGATGCCGCTCGCGAGCGGTATCGTCTGCGCACTGCCGAGCCGCCCGTCGAAGCCGACCTCCAGTTGGCGCGCAATCCACACCGTCTCGCCCAGCGGCACATCCTCCGGGTCGACGAGCTCTCCGACGACCTGCTGCTCCTCTTCCTCCATGGCTGCCCTCTCTACCTGCGCCTGCCGACCAAGAACAACGACACCGAAAGCCTCTGTGCGCCGCCGGCCGCCGTCGCGCCTTGCGTGAACAGCGCCCGCACGCGCACCTGAGGCCCGATGGGTGTCTGCAGCGCATCCGCGCTGTAGAGCGGTGCGCTCGTGCTCGACGTGATGACGGTGGATGTCGCCAGCGTTCGGCTCCCGTCAACCACCACCACGCTCGGGTCCTCCGGCTCGAGCATCACATTGTCGACCGTGAAGCGAACCTGTGCCGTCGTGGCCGCGCCACCCGCCGTGAGCCAAGGTCCGCGCGAATGCGGCAACATGATCAAGGTCGCGCGCACCCACTTCGACGAGTCGACGCCCACCGCGAGCGGCAGCATCTGCTGACTTCCCGACGCGCGCCCGTCGAACGCGAGATCGAGCCGACGTGCGATGGCGATCTCGTGCTCGTCGGCGGGCTCCACCTCCGGCCCGTGGATCTTGGGCGGGTGCACGCACACCTCCAAGCTACTGAGCTCACGACCCATTCGGACGATGCTCATGGTGCTCCACAGGAAAAGTCGAGCTGTTGCCAGCCATCAGCTCCATTGCCACAACGAGCATGAGCTGACGGTTCACCATCGCACCAAACGGTTCCATCTTGCCGAAGTGCGCACAAGCTACTCCCATCTGCCAACGACAGATCCGCCACGCCGATGAAGTCCGCAACGCGCGACGGCGGCGCGGATCCGGCCTCGCCGGTCAAGAGTTCCCTCTCTCCCCAACACCACAGCTCGCCGGCGCCGATGCCGCAGCCCGTAAAGCCCTCAAGGGATATCGCGTCGAGCGGTGGCAGCCCCTCGATGCGGCTCAAAGATCGGACGCGCTCGGGGCCGGACGGATCGATCTGCCCAAAGGTGTTCGTACCGGTGCAGTAGACGGCCCCCGAGCAGGCGCGCGCGCACATCCAATCGACGCCTTGGTCGACTTCGCAAAGAGGCTCCGGCGAGGCAACGAGCGCGGGCTCGATTGAAACGCTCGAATCGCCCAAGCCAAGCTCACCGTTTGGGCCGTACCCCCAACAATAGAGGCGCCCGTCCGCGAGCACGGCGCAGACAGCACCATCCGTGCTGAGATCGACGACCGGGCCAGGCAAGGCAACCGGTGTGAGCTCATCAGCCCGAATGAAATTCGGTGGCACTTCATCGTCGATGACGATCGTCCCTTTCCAGAAGAGACCGCTTTCTGGGCCGTAGACGAGGAGCGGACCGTCTGCCGAGACGAGCGCCGGCGGCTCGGCGGTCTCGATCCGCCCGACGCCGAACGCGTCCGTCGTCACGAACAGCTCCGGCGCCGCTCCCCACAGCACCACCGAGCTGCTCCCCGACCGCGGCGGAGACCAGTCCTCGACACCCACGACGTTTCCGCCCTCGAACTGGACAGCGCTCAGGCAGCTCACCCCACCGGCCTCGAACGTTCCGATGTTGTACGGGCTGTAGTCCGCGCCTCGGGCGCACAGGTTGAAGTCGTCGTCACCCCAGCACCGCAGACGGCCGTCACTCCACAGCGCCATGTGGAGCCCCAGCGCTCCCTCGATTGCGACCACATGAGGGTTCCCCTGAGGTAGCTCACAGACCGGCGTCGGACCAGCGCCCGTCGACGTCGCCGCCACGGTCTCGTCGGAGCAGCCGATCGCCAAGCCCGCGAGCACGAAAAATCCGCAGGCTCTACGCAGGGAACCACTGCTCATACAAGTTCCGCTCCTCAGGCATTCTGGATCCGCGCGCACCCATGTCAATGTGCCCCAATGGAGCGCCTGAATTTCGGTAGCATGCCCCCCCGGGTTGCCAACACAGCCATCCTAACGATTCTGTCAGGCCAACGCGCAGATCCGCTACCGCAGCGAGCCGAAGGGCAAGACGCGCCTGGTCCACACGCTGAACGGCGCGGGGCTCGCGGCCGGTCGCGCGCTCGTCGCGATCCTCGAGCAAGAACCAGCAGAGGGATTCCGTCATCGTTCCCGAGGCGCTGCCCAAGTACGTGGGGACGGACGGAATCACCAAGCGGTGACTACGTCGCCGTTCCTCGCCGACCGGCGCTCGCGTGCAGATGCCGCTGCACCGTTCGGACGCTGACGCCGAGCCGAGCGGCCGCCCGCACGCGGTTGCCGCCCTCGAGATCGAGCGCCGCGTCGATGACCTTCCCGACGATCTCGTCGAGCGGGCTGTCCAGAGAGACCGTCACGACGCGGCTCTCCGGCTCTGACTCGTCGCGCAGCGCGGCTGGCAGATCGCGCAGCCGCACCTGTTTGCCTGCCCGCAAGAGGCAGAGCGCCTCGAGCACGTTGCGCAGCTCCCGCACGTTGCCCGGCCAATCGTAGGTGGCGAGCGCGTGCCGCACCTGCCGCGTGAGCCGCGGCGGCTCGGTGCCGTGGCGCGCCGAGAGCTCGCTGGTGAAATGGTCCACCAAGAGCGGGATGTCGGCGCGGCGCTCCCGCAGGGGCGGCACGTTCAGCGTGATTCCTTGAATGCGGTAGAAGAGGTCGGCCCGGAAGCGGCCCGCGCGCACCTCGTCCTCGAGCGGTCGCAGCGTCGCGAACACGAGGCGGATGTCCGCCTGGATCTTCCGGGTTCCGCCGACGCGCATGAAGCGCCGGTTCTCGAGGAAGCGGAGGAGCTTGGCCTGCATGACAAGCGGCATCTCCCCGACCTCGTCCAGAAAGAGCGTGCCTCCCTCCGCGGCCTCGACCTTTCCCTTCGCCTGTTCGCTGGCCCCGGTGAAGGCGCCGCGCTCGTGACCGAAGAGCTCGCTCTCGAAGAGCGCATCCGGAATGGCGGCGCAGTTGATCGGGATGAAGGGCGCGCTGCGGCGCTTCGAGAGCTCGTGCACGCGGCGCGCGAGGATCTCCTTGCCCACGCCGCTCTCGCCGATGAGCGTGACCGTGACGTCCTTCTCGGCCACCTTCGTGAGGACGGCGCTCAGCCGCTTCATCGGCGCAGAGGCGATGATGGGCTCGAACACCACGTCAGATTGTCGCGAACGGCGCGCCACCTGACCCATTCGTAGCACGATCTGTCGTCTCGGCTTGGACCTCGCTCGCCGAGACCTACGGTCCCTGCGCCGTCAGCGTTCCGCGCACGCCTTCCCGCAGCAGCAACAGCGGAGTGGGCGCGAGGCCGCCGACGAGGAGCGCAAGGACGATGGCGAGGGAGGCGACGCGTTCGCGCGGAAGGATGTCCTCGACCAGCGGCGCGGCGGCGTGCGGGGAGACCTCTCCCAGGAAGATCCGCTTGAAGGCGCGAACGAGCGAGATGCCGTTGATGGCGGTGGCGACGAGCAAGACACTGCCGACGAACGGATGATCCGCGAGCAGGCCTTGCACGAGCAGGTCCTCGGAGAAGAAGGTGGCGGTGCCCGGGAACGAGACCGTCGCGAGGCCGAGGAGGAGGAAGCCCGTCGCGAGGCCCGGGGCCGTGGCGATGAGCCCGCCCAGGCGGCGCATGTCCTCCGTCGTCGTGCGGCAGGCCACGGCGCGCAGGTGCAGCCAGAGGCCCGTCATGGACAGGAGCAGCGCGAGGTGCTGCAAGAGCGCGCCCGAGACCGCGCGCGCGTCGAGCGAGCAGAGCCCCGCGAGCACGGTGCCGCTCGCCGATACCCAGACATAGCCGAGCTGGCGCCCCGCATGATCCTGGCCCAACGCGAGGAGCGCACCATAAGCGCTCGACAGCGCGGCGAGCGGCAGGAGGACAGGGACGAGGCCTGGAACCCCTTCGGGGAACAGCTCGAGGCACGCGCGCAATGCGACGAGCGCACCGATCGGCGACACGACAGTGAGCGAGCCCACCGGGCCTCGCACGTGCTCGGCCACGGCCGGGACCCAGGCATGCAGCGGAAAGACACCGAGCCGCGCCATCACGGCAATCCAGAGCAGGCCGCCGACCCACCAGCCGTGAGGGGCCAGGGCGCCCGACTCGGCGATCTGGCGCGCGTCGAACGGCCAGGTGAAGCCGGCGGAGACGCCGAGGCCGACGGCGGCGACGACACCGGCGACAAGCGGGACGCCGCTCGTGAGGACGAAGAGGGCGGTCGCGCGGCGCAGACCTCGATGGGCGCGCCGCTTCGCCTCGCGCACGAGCGGCAAGGAAGAAAGCAACGCAAAGGCCGCGAGGCTCACGAGCCCCTCCGAGAGCATCGCGCCGAGCGCGCACCCCGCGAGGAGCACCGCGTCCGAGCTCGCCTCGACGGTCACGACGGCGCGCGGCGCGGAGAGGATCGTGGCCAGCGGGCCGCCCACGAGAATGGGCAGGATCGCGGCGGCCAGCGAGTCCGCGTAGGAGGCGCGGACCGGAAAGAGAGCCTGGCGCGCCTCGTCGCTGCCAAACGCGAGGAGCAACAAGAGCGAAGTCGAAGCCGCGAGGACGATCGCCAAGAGCGCCACGGCGAGCAGCCGCGCGACGCGGGCGCTCCGCATGCGGAGCATGAGCCCGGCAGCGAGCAGGAGCGGGCCCCAGAGCGCGGCGCCGACGCCTTCGATCACTTCTCTTTCTCCTTGTCCAGGAGGGATCGCTCGAGGGCGTCGAGCCGTCGCGAGACGAGCAGCGCCGGTCGCGCGATCCAGCGCTCGAGCGCGGCCTCGACCTCGAAGCGCTCGATGGCCAGGCGATAGAGGAATCGGCGCAGCGGCAGGCCGAGCAGCTCCCATCGGGCCGCGCTCTCGTCTGCTTGTGTGGCGCCGAGAGCCACCCGGCGCTTGAGCGCGTCCTGCAGGATGGAGGGGGTGCGGAGGAACTGGTAATAGCGAAGCGTCGCGTGTGCGATGAGGTGGACGATGGCGAGCGTGGGGAAGCCGAGCCCACACTCGACGAACATGATCCCGACCTGCGTGATGGTGGCGTAGGCGAGCGCGCTCTTGGCGTCGGGGCTCACCTGCGCGCTGAGGGTCGCGACCAGCGCGGTGCCGAGGCCGATCGAGATCAACATCAGGCGCAACACCGGAGACGACTCGTAGAGCGGCTCGGCCCGCGCCATGAGGTACACGCCCGCGTGTACGGAGAGACCGCCGTAGAAGACGGCGCTCGACGCGGTCGGCCCCTCCATCGCGCGCGGCAGCCAACCGCCGACCGGGAACTGCGCCGACTTGCCCATCGCGGCGAGCACGAGCCCGAGGACCACGAGCACGCCGGCCTCGCCGGGCCTGGCCAGCACCTTCGACCAGATCGTCGAATGGACGTGCTGGTGCAGCATGAGCGCCCCGAGGACGATGCCCACGTCACAGATCCGGTACGTCACGAGCACGCGAATGGCGGCACGGACGGGCGCACGCCGGTAGTGGAAGAAGCCGACGAGGAGGACGGAGCTCATCCCGACGAGCTCCCAACCGGCGAAGAGCAGCTCCACGCTGCCCCCGAGCAAGAGGAGCTGGATGCCCGAGGCGAACACCAGGACGAGGCTGAAGAACCGGACGAAGCCCGGCTCCCGGTGCAGGTAGTTGGCGGAGAACCGGCTCGTGGCCAGGAGCAACACAGCCGCGGTCAAGGAGACCGGGACCGACAGGCGATCGAAGAGGAAGACGAGCTCGTAGCTCGACTCTCCGGCCTTGTACCAATGCCCCACGGAGATCTCGACCGGGCCGAACAACGCGCCTGCCCATTTCAATGCGCCGGCCAGGACCGACCCGAGGGAAAGGAACAGCGAGACGGTCGCGAGCCGGACGACGAAGCGCTCGGACGGCGCGCGCCCGAGGCCCAAGAGGAGCGCGAGCAGGATCGCGCCGAGGGCCGGCCACGCCGGGGCGAGGGCGATGACCACGTCAAACACTGGGGCCGACCTCCTCGAGCGGAGCCTTGTCGGGGGCGACGAGCGCCGGCGTGAGCAGCCCCGCGTGTCCGCGGTACCAGTCGACGGATCGGTCGACCTCGGGCAGCCGCGTGTGCGTGGGGGACCACGGCTCGAAGCCGCGCCCAGGCGAGAAGGTCGCGAGCTCGCCCGTCTGGGGGTGGAGCGAGACCAGGTGCAACCATGCGTTCTCGACGAGCTCGCGGAGGCTCGGTTGCCGTTCGACGACGGCTCGAACGACCTCGGGCGCTGCCTCCACCACGAGCACGAGGCGCAGCGGCTCGTGGACCTCGACCATCTGTACGGGGAGCCCGGTCCTGAGGTCGCTCGATGCGCCGTTCATGACGCCGAACAGCCCGGTCACGTTGTGGGGGAGCTTGGTTCCCGCGCCGAGCCTGGGGTTGTCGGTGGACGAGAAGAGGTACTCGAGGTTGATGCCGGCGCAGACCGGGACCACGGCGAGCAAGATCCGCTCGAGGATCTGCCCGCTCTCGTCCGGCCGCGGGTCGTACGAGACGAGGAAGGCGCGGCGATCCAGGAAGAGCCCGCGGGTCGCCGACCGGCGACCGACGATGCACGAGGCGTTTGTCGCGTGGCCGAGCTCGGGCCTCGCCTGGCTGAGATCGTACGAGCGCGCCTCCACGTGCCGGCGCGCGGCGTCGAGCGAAAGCGGCTGCGGCGCCGAGGCGAACTTCCGGCAGCGCTCGTGGGCGTTCCGCGCGAGCGCTTGATCGAGCAAGCCCTGGAGGGCCTCGAGCTCCGGGACCAGATCGATCGGAGCCTCCTCGAGATCGAACAGGCGGATCGTGTCGGCGGCGGTGTCGTGCTCCCCGCCCACGAACCAGGTCCCGTCGGGCACGACGATCCCGCGGCTCTTCAAGGCGGCTCGGACCTCGGGTCGGTTCGCCATCTGCGCGAAGAGCCGCGCGTTCGGCCCGCCGCTGCGGCCGCCGCACGCACCGCACGAATACGCAGCGAAATGCGGATTGTTTGCGCTCGACGAGTCATGCCCCAGAAGGACGATGACACGCGCGAAGCCTCCGGTGAGCCCCACGTTCTCGAGCAGGCTGGCGACGCGCTCCACCTTCTCGTCGGTCGTGAAGCCGACGGCGATGCTGGCGGACTCGTCGACCTGCGAGCGCGCGCCGTGCAGGCGTGTCTTCGGAGCCGGCACGACCCAGCTCGCGACCTTCTTTCGGACGCGACCCGCGATCCAGGGCATGAACACCGCGGCGAGCATCGGCAGAGCAGCGAGGAACCC
>JAEUKE010000280.1 GCA_016794345.1 Myxococcales bacterium | reverse complement strand
GCTTCGTCTACATGCTCGAGAAGCGGTACCGCGACGCTGGTGCGGTCTACCAGGCCATCGCGTCCAGCGTGCCGGATGACTCGCCGCTCAAGCAGGAGGCGCTGCGGTTGATCGAGGCAGCGAAGCGCGGCGACTTTGCGTACGGCTTGAAGGAGGTCCCGTCGTGATCGCGGCGAAGTTCGGCGATCCCGTCGTCGGGATCGACTGCCACATGGTCATGGTGCCGAGCCCTGCTGGCCCCGTTCCAACGCCCCTCCCTCATCCATTCGTCGGCGTGGTCTTCGATCCGCTTGGCGCTGCGATGGGCGCCGCGATTGGTGCGGTCTTCGGTGGTGGAGGCGCCGTCATCGTCAACGGGATGCCCACCGGCAACACCGGGACCGAGGTGAAGAACATCCCGCACATCCCGACCCCGCCGGGTGTCTCTCCTGCACCCAACGACGCGCCGCCGGGAAACGAGGGCACGCTGGTCACCGGCTCGAAGACGGTGGACTTCGGCGGCTCCAGCCAGAGCCGCTCGCTGAGCATGGTGACGAGCTGCAACTTCCCGCTCAACCTGCCGACGAGCATTTGCGAGCCCGTGCCTGTGGGCGCGCCCGTCCTCATCGGGGGGCCCGAGGCGATGGACTTCGCGGCGGCGGCGACGCAAGGGATCCGCACCAAGTGGGCGAGCGGCAAGCTCAACGCGCTCGTGAAGGGCACGAAGGGCTCCAAGCGCAGCAAGGTCATCTGCTTCCTGACGGGCCACCCCGTCGACGTGATGACCGGCGAGCTCATCGCCGAGGCGATCGACGCCGAGCTGCCTGGGACGATCCCGCTCGTCTTCGAGCGCAACTACCGCAGCCGCGAGACGGAGTCGCTCCTGCTCGGGCCGGGCTGGTACCACTTCTTCGACGCGTACGTGGACGCGGGAAAGACCACGAAGCTTCGGCTGCCCGACGGGCGCCCGGCCGAGCATGAGGAGCTGAAGGTGGGCGACGCCTACTTTCACGCCCCGGACCGCTACACACTGAGCCGCGACCCAGATGGGTTCCGCCTCGCCATGCCGGGGGGCCTGGCCTACTTCTTCCGGCTGACCTCAGCCCCGGGCCCCGCCTCCGCGGGGCGCAGAGGGGGAGACGAGCGATACCGCCTCGTCGAGATCCGGGATCGGGCTCGCAATGTGATCAAGCTGAGCTGGAAGGGCCAGTACCTCTCGACAATCAGCGACACGGCCGGTCGGGAGATCGCTTGCCGCTACACCCGCGAGGGCAAGCTCGAGCGATTGCTGCTCGTCGACGGGAAAGACGAGCACCTGCTGGTCCGCTACGCGTACGGCGCCGATGATCAGCTCGCGCAGGTCACCGACCCGTTGGGTCACGCCATGCGCTACGCCTACGCAGGCGGCGTCCTCGTCCGCGAGGTGCACAAGGGTGGGCTCACCTTCCACTTCGAGTGGGATTGGGAGCACCCGGAGGGTTGGTGCACCCGAACGTGGGGGGATGCGGGCGACAGCGACGGCTCGTGTATGGACCTCGCGCCTGGCGGGCGAGCACCGAAGGCGATCTACGATCGCCGGCTCACCTACGACAAACATCGTCGCCGCACGATGGTCCACGACGGGCGGGGCGGCATCACCTACTTCGAAGGCAACGCGCTCGATCTGGTCGAGAAGGAGATCGACGCGACCGGGCGCACCACGAAGTACGCCTGGAACGACCACGCGTGGAAGATCGCCGAAGAGAACGCCGCGGGCGAACGCTTCGAGTGGTCCTATGACG